>NZ_AUJR01000013.1 GCF_000424325.1 [Clostridium] clostridioforme AGR2157 | reverse complement strand
CATTAAAGCGGTACGCGAGCTGGGTTCAGAACGTCGTGAGACAGTTCGGTCCCTATCCGGCGCGGGCGCAGGATATCTGAGAGGAGCTGTCCTTAGTACGAGAGGACCGGGATGGACAGACCGCTGGTGTACCTGTTGGCCTACCAAGGCCATGGCAGGGTAGCCAAGTCTGGACGGGATAAACGCTGAAGGCATCTAAGCGTGAAGCCCCCCTCAAGATGAGATATCCCATCGCGAAAGCGAGTAAGACCCCTTGAAGACGACGAGGTAGATAGGTTAGAGGTGGAAGTGCAGTAATGTACGGAGCTGACTAATACTAATCGGTCGAGGGCTTATCCAAAAGGTTAAGGGAAGAAAAGGTTTGTGGAACAATCGGAATTCAATATGCGGTTTTGAAGGTATGTATTACCTGCATAAATAATGCAGGTTTTTCATATAATATCTTCAAAAGGTACTTGATGAATTTTTTATTATAATGTATAATAAGGAATCGGAGAGCATCAACCTATTCCTCGATAGCTCAGTCGGTAGAGCACGCGGCTGTTAACCGCGCTGTCGTAGGTTCAAGTCCTACTCGGGGAGTTTTTAATTTATATATGCAAGGCCCCATGGTCAAGCGGTTAAGACATCGCCCTTTCACGGCGGTAACAGGGGTCCGAATCCCCTTGGGGTCATTTATAGGTTAATATGGCGACGTAGCCAAGCGGTAAGGCACGGGTCTGCAACACCCTTATCACCGGTCCGATTCCGGTCGTCGCCTCTCAGAAAGAACCACGGATATGTGGTTCTTTTTATTATAGCTTTAGTGGTGTAGCAAGGGGTAATTATAGCATCTGGTACTGGCGTTACAAGAAAGTTTTTCCCAAGGAAGTTTGGGCTAAGGAAGTCCAGGGTATACTTTTAAAAAAGGAAGGAACTGCCATGGAACTGTCGTCCACAGCCAGACGTCTTGTCATACTCCTGTGTCTTCGGCATCTGCCGGGGATTCTGGGCATGAGATTGTCCGGGGTACTGGTTATGATACCGGAAAAATTAAGGGAATCTTTATTGAAATTAACAGGATATGATGGTAAGCTTCATAGGTAATCTGATATAAGATGGGAGGATTCGTAATATGAAGAGACATTCATTAATTATAACAGCTGCCGTTCTGGCTGCGGCAATGGTACTGGGAACCGGCTGTGCCAGGAAACCGGCAGTGGAGACATCAGAGACAGTTACCAGCCAGGCTTCCACTGAGGAGACCACCAAAGCGCCGGAGACCACGGAGCAGGCGGCTGTGGCAAAGGAAGTATACCATATGCTTCAGGGAACCGTCACAAAGGTGTCAGAGGACGGCTCGGTGTTCACCCTTCAGGCGGACGACGGCAAGGACTATGATATCAGTCAGTCGGACATCCGGGATGTGGAGGTGGAGATTGAGGAGGATGTTCAGATAGCCATTGCATATATTGGGGAGCCCCTGGGCAAGCTGGAGGACGTGACCCTGGTGGTGGCTCTTCCGGAACAGGAGGAGTGGAGTATCCTTACGGAGAAAGGCACCACCACGTCTAACGCGATGAGCAGCTTTACCATGAAGACAGACGACGGCCAGGAGTTAAGCTTTCTAAAGGATAACTGCCCCATAGAGGAAGGGGCCCTGGCAGGCGACAGCGGGGATAAGGTGACCGTGACCTATGTGAATTCCCAGGGAGTAAACTATCCGGTGGAGATCAAAGGAACGAAATAGACGGGCTGCCGCCACAATTTTGCGAAAAACCCTTGCAAAATAAGTGTTTTCCCTGTACAATCTGATATTGAGTAAACAGCGTGAGAGGGGCCGTACATGACCCCTCTTTTACTAGAAATAACAACAGAACAGATTAAGAGAAAGGTAACGAACATGATTAGTACAAGCAACATATCTCTTCGCGTGGGCAAGAAGGCATTGTTTGAGGATGTGAATATTAAATTCACCGAGGGCAACTGCTATGGACTCATCGGCGCAAACGGTGCCGGAAAGTCCACATTCCTTAAGATCCTGTCAGGCCAGTTGGAGCCTACCAGCGGCGATGTCATCATTACCCCCGGACAGAGGCTGTCCTTCCTGCAGCAGGACCACTTTAAGTATGACCAGTACACGGTCCTGGATACGGTCATCATGGGCAATAAGAGACTGTATGAGATAATGAAGGAAAAGGAAGCCATCTACATGAAGGAGGACTTCACGGACGAGGACGGCATCAAGGCCGCTGAGTTAGAGGGTGAATTCGCCAATATGAACGGATGGGAGGCAGAGTCAGATGCTGAAAGCCTTTTAAACGGACTTGGTATTGAGCCGGAGCTGCACTATGCTCAGATGGGCTCCCTTCTGGGCGCCCAGAAGGTTAAGGTACTGTTGGCCCAGGCCCTGTTCGGCAACCCGGACATCCTGCTTCTGGATGAGCCTACCAACCACCTGGACCTGGATGCCATTGCGTGGCTGGAGGAGTTTTTGATTAACTTTGAGAACACAGTTATCGTGGTATCCCATGACCGTTATTTCCTGAATAAGGTCTGCACCCAGATAGCTGATATTGACTATGGGAAAATCCAGCTGTTCGCAGGAAACTACGATTTCTGGGTAGAGTCCAGCCAGCTGATTGTCAAGCAGATGAAGGAAGCCAACCGCAAGAAGGAAGAGAAGATTAAGGAGCTGCAGGAATTCATCCAGCGCTTCTCCGCCAATGCTTCCAAGTCCAAGCAGGCCACTTCCCGTAAGCGCGCCCTTGAGAAGATTGAGCTGGACGACATCCGTCCTTCCAGCCGCAAGTATCCGTACATTGATTTCCGCCCTTTCCGCGAGATTGGCAACGAGGTCCTGACCGTGGAGCACTTAAGCAAGACCATTGACGGCGAAAGGATACTGGACGATATCTCCTTCATCCTGGGCCGCGAGGACAAGGTTGCCCTGGTAGGACCAAATGAGCGGGCCAAGACCGTGCTCTTTAAGATTCTGTCCGGTGAGATGGAGCCGGATGAGGGAAGCTATAAGTGGGGCCTTACCACCTCACAGGCCTATTTCCCCAAGGACAACAGCGCCGAGTTTGACAACGACGACACCATCGTAGAGTGGCTGACCCAGTATTCCCCTGAGAAGGACGTAACCTATGTCCGCGGTTTCCTGGGTCGTATGCTGTTCGCCGGCGAGGACGGCGTGAAAAAGGTGAAGGTCCTTTCCGGAGGCGAGAAGGTGCGCTGCATGCTGTCCAAGATGATGATATCCGGGGCCAATGTGCTGATGCTGGATGAGCCTACGGACCACCTGGACATGGAGTCCATCGATGCTCTGAACCGCGGTATGATTAAGTTCCCGGGCGTGATGATTTTCTCCTCCCGTGACCACCAGATTGTGCAGACCACTGCAAACCGTATCATGGAAATCATCAACGGCAGGCTGGTTGATAAGATTACCACCTACGACGAGTACCTTGAAAGCGACGAGATGGCACGTAAGAGATTTACCTTCACACTGACTGAGAGTGAAGAGGCAGATGATTAATATAGTGGCAGTGACAGGGCGGCAGGATGGATAAATCCTGCCCCTTTTCAGTCGTTCTGAAAGGGGATGTAAGGTTGAGAAAAGCAGAGGCATGTGCCAAAATTCTGAACGAATATTATGGAACGTATTGAGAGGAGAACAGACATGGAAAAGATTACAAGTTTTACCATTGACCATAATAAGCTGCAGCCTGGAATCTATGTATCCAGGAAGGACCAGGTGGAAGGAGGAATTGTGACCACCTTCGACCTGCGGATGACCTCGCCCAATGAGGAGCCGGTGATGAACACCGCGGAAATGCATACCATTGAGCATCTGGGGGCAACCTTTTTAAGGAATCATGGTACCTTTGGCAAAAGGTGCATTTATTTTGGCCCCATGGGGTGCAGGACCGGATTCTATCTGCTGCTGGCAGGGGACTACGAGTCCGCGGATATCCTGCCCCTGATGGTGGAGATGTATGAGTTCATCCGGGATTTTGAGGGGGAGGTGCCTGGGGCATCACCAAAGGACTGCGGCAATTATCTGGATATGAATTTGGGTATGGCCAGATTCCTGGCTGGGAAGTACCTGGATGTACTGTACCATGTGGACGAGTTTCCGGAATCCAGGCTTGTATATCCGGAGTAGACAGCCGTTTAAAAATGACACAGGAACATACCGGGAAACCTATTCCCGGACCATGTTCAGGAGAGGAGCCATAAAGAAATGACAAAGTTGATTTCGTGGAATGTAAACGGCCTCAGGGCCTGTGTGGGTAAGGGCTTCCTGGATTTTTTCAGGGAAGCGGACGCAGATGTATTTTGTATACAGGAAAGTAAACTTCAGGAGGGCCAGATTGAACTGGACCTGCCCGGTTATCACCAGTACTGGAACTATGCCCAAAAAAAGGGATATTCCGGCACAGCCATGTTCACAAAGGAGGAACCCCTGTCCGTGTCCTATGGCATCGGCATGGAGGAACACGATGCGGAGGGACGCGTGATTACGGCAGAGTTCCCTGAATATTATGTGGTAACCTGCTATACCCCCAATTCACAGGACGGCCTGGCAAGGCTGGATTACAGGATTAAATGGGAGAACGATTTCCTGGCATATCTTAAGAAACTGGAAGAAAACAAGCCGGTGGTATTCTGCGGGGATCTGAATGTGGCCCACAAGGAGATTGACCTTAAGAATCCTAAGACAAACAGGAAAAATGCCGGCTTCACCGATGAGGAGAGGGGAAAGTTCACAGACCTTCTGGCAGCAGGCTTTGTGGACACGTTCCGCTATTTCTATCCGGACCTGGAGGGGATATACTCCTGGTGGTCCTACCGTTTCAGCGCCAGGGCCAAGAATGCAGGGTGGCGTATCGACTATTTTTGTGTATCAGAAAGCCTTAAGGACAGACTGGTAAGCGCGTCCATCCACAATACGGTCATGGGTTCAGACCATTGTCCGGTGGAGCTGGTGATTGAATAAGAAGGGGGAGAAGATAGGTCTGATTGGCATCAACGGTACGGGCAAGTCCACTCTCCTTAAGATTGTTGCGGGCCTGGAAGATGCGGACAGCGGCAGCGTGGTAAGGGGCCGCAGCCTCTACATACGCTATCTGTCCCAGATTCCGGAATTCGCAGAGTCCCAAGCCTGTCAGGCGGGGAGAGGCGGAGGCTTTACCTGCTGCGAATCCTAATGGAGGCGCCCAGTGTGATACTGCTGGATGTAAACTCCAGCCCTCTAAATGAGTGTGTATCATGTATAGCGTGATATTAGAGGCGTAAGTAGGAACTATATACACAGAAATAAAGAAAAATGTAATAGCGTAGGGTAGAGGGTGGTCAAAGTAGATGACTGCTTTTTTAATTTATTGTATAATGGATAGAAAGATAAAAAGAAAGGCATAGTCGATGAATCTGATTAATATAGAGAACATAACAAAAGCGTATACAGAACGCAAATTATTTGAACATGCGTCGTTTTCTCTGCAGGACGGTGAGAAGGTCGGTGTAATTGGTATCAATGGAACAGGAAAGACGACGCTCCTGAAAATGCTGGCTGGGAAGGAGGAGCCGGATGAAGGAACGATTACAATCGCTAATCATGTAGTGATCCGATATTTGCCGCAGCACCCGGAATTCGACCCGGAAATGTCAAGCCTGGAGTGTGTGCTGTCTGGAAATGTGTCGGATGAGAACAGATGGACGATTGAGAGTGATGCAAAGGCAATGATGACACGTTTGGGAATCAGGGATTTTGAACAACCGGCAGGACAGCTTTCGGGAGGCCAGCGTAAGCGTTTGGCTTTGATTTCTGTATTATTATCGCCTGCGGATATCCTCCTGTTAGATGAGCCGACAAACCATCTGGATAATGATATGGCGGATTGGTTGGAGGATTACCTGAAAAAGTGGAGAGGAGCGCTGATTATGGTAACCCATGACAGATATTTCTTGGACAGTGTGACCGACCGGATTGTGGAGATTGACAAGGGTTCCATATACAGTTATCAAACGAATTATTCTGGTTTTCTGGAGTTAAAGACACAGCGTGAGGAAATGGAGGCTGCAAGCGAACGTAAACGCCAATCGATCCTGCGGGTTGAGTTAGAGTGGATTCGCCGGGGGGCAAGGGCGCGTTCTACAAAACAGAAGGCGCATATCCAGCGGTATGAAGAACTGAGGGACAGGCAGGCTCCAGTGCAGGACAGGGAGGTGGAGTTAAGCTCCATTTCTACAAGATTGGGAAAAACGACAGTAGAATTGGAACATATCTGTAAAAGTTATGGTGAAAGAAAGCTGATTGATGACTTCTCTTATATTTTCTTAAAAGGAGACAGGGTGGGATTTATAGGTCCAAACGGCTGCGGAAAATCTACATTGATGAAGATTATTGCTGGAATTATCGCGCAGGATTCTGGTCAGGTAATTGTCGGGCAGACAGTGAAGATGGGGTATTATGCCCAAGAGATTGCTTCAGAAAAACCAAAAGATGACAGCCGGGAAAGTGACATTGATTTTTCTTATATGAATCCGGAGCAGCGGGTCATTGATTATGTGAAGGACACTGCAGAGTATATTCAGACTGCAGATGGAGTATTGTCGGCATCTGCTATGTTGGAACGGTTTTTATTTCCACCGGAGAAACAGTATAGCCCGATTGGGAAATTATCCGGCGGAGAGAAAAAAAGGTTGAATTTACTGAGAGTCTTGAGTTCCTCTCCTAACCTGATCCTACTTGATGAACCTAGTAATAATCTCGATATAGCAACTTTGACGATTTTAGAGGACTACTTGGATCGTTATGAAGGAATTGTAGTTGCAATTTCCCATGACCGCTATTTTTTAGATCGTACCATGAAACGCATCTTTGCTTTTGAGGAAGGCGGCAAGCTGCGGCAGTATGAAGGTGGATATACAGATTATGCAATCCGAAAAGCTGCTGAGGAAGGTGCGGAACAGGAAACAAGGACTGGAACGGCAGTAAAAACGAATGCTCCTGCGGCTGAAAAAGGACAGCGTACCCGTGGACCGCAGAAGTTGAAGTTTACCTATAAAGAACAAAAGGACTACGAGACGATTGAAACTGATATGGCAGACTTGGAAGAGAGGATCGTAGCATTGGATAAAGATATCGAGGCATCTGCTCATGATTTTGTTAAGCTGAATCAACTCATGGCTGATAAAGAAGAATTGGAAACTGCCTTGGAGGAGAAGATGGAACGGTGGATGTATCTCGAAGAATTGGCGGCGAAGATTGCAGAGCAGTGATAGAATCATGGAAAGTCTGTTCCGGGAGGATTACCTAAGAGGAAATGGCGGAGAGGCATTCCCCATTGACCGGAAACGCCGCCGCAGACTGACAGAGAAAAAACGGTGTATCAGTCTGGCTTTACATGGCTGGAAAATCCCTGCCTGCCATTTACATTATAAAGACCGTAAAATGGCAGCAGCGCGCTGCCGTTTCCTCTTGCCCATTCCATATTCTTCCACAACTTTAAGAGCTTCGTCGGTCATTTCTTCGGACAGCATCTCCTCATATGCCGCCTGATTCTGTACATCGCGCACCGTTTCCGCAGGAACCGTCCCGCAATTCCCGGATACACAGCCGCTTGCTGCAACCAGCAGACCGAAACAGACCACCATTGTCATTCTGTACTTTCGCATGATAAGCCTCCCAGTTCATTCTGTGTGCCGCCAATTTAGCAGCGCCGCGAGGACACTTTCCTTGTTTTATCCGTCCTTGCCTATATTAACATTAAACTTTCTCAAAAGTCTACAAGTTCCTAAAAATTTCCTGCCTGCGGCATCATATTTTTTCCTGTACCTGTCCGGCATCAGCGTAATGACAACTGCCCAGGCAGCGCCTGCTCTGTAATAATGATTGTCGAGGGGATTTTTTTATAAGAATCCAGTTGTCCGCAAAGAAATCAGCCGGGCGTTGGAACAACAGGTCGAGATGCCTGATCCAAGAAGAAATATTCTGGATATGGCGATGAACAGCGAGATCGAGCTGCTCCGGCAGAAGAAGGAGGCACTGGAGGCAGAGAACAAGCGAAATAATATTTGCGTTAAACATAACATAATGATGGAAAAATTTGTGAGTTTACATTATAATGGATAAAGAATATGAAAACGGACAAAAAATCCAGTTGTGTATACCGTTGAGTCCAGCGTTTACAAGGGATTGCGGGGAAGGGATGGAGATTATGGACGAGCCCCGCGTTGTGAACCGGAATAACTGGAAGCAGGCGGAAGCCGAAAAGAAGCGCAAGCTTTCCTTTAAGGAACAGCGGAAATGGGAAACCATTGAGGCAGACATCGCAGATCTGGAACAGTCCATCGGGGATTTGGAACAGGAGATTGGAAAATCTGCCACCAACTATACCAGGCTCAATGAGCTGATGGAGGAAAAGTCCGCCAAGGAAGCACAGCTGGAGGAAAAAATGAAGCGCTGGATGTATATCGTGTTTATACAGTTCAGAATAGAAAATCCACTTGAGCTATTGATAATAAAGGAATGATTATCTTAGGAAAGGCGGTAACAGCGATGATGAAGGGATTCCGGATAGACAGGAATGATGGAAGGATATATGCGATGGGAGCGACTGCTGTCTCTGGAGGGGTGCATTTTTCTTTCTCCTCTAAGGGAGAGACCTGTGCCGTTATTTTATATAGGAAAGGTGCGAAAAGCCCCAAGGGGAGAATCGTGTTTCCGGTAAATGCCAGAACAGGAGATGTGTGGAGCATGACTGTGCTGGGAGATTTTTCCGGTCTGGAGTATGTGTACGAGGTGGACGGACAGCAGGTGCCGGACCCTTACGGGAGGAAGTTTACGGGGATGGAGCGCTGGGGAAGCCTCGCGCGTCTGGACAAGCCGGTGCGCACACCGGTGGATACAGAGGGGAGCGCGTACGACTGGGAGGATGACATCCTTCCATGCATCCCTTATGACCAGTGCGTGATTTACCACCTCCATCCCAGGGGATTTACCAAACATGTCTCGTCTGGCGTGGAAGGGGCCAGCCGGGGAACCTTTAAGGGCGTGGCGGATAAGATTCCCTATCTCAAGGACCTGGGAATCACCACTCTGGAGATGATGCCCCCGGTGGAGTTTGAGGAGTTAATCATCCCGGAGCGTGTGGACGGAAGCCCCTTTGCAGCTGAAAAACCGGACGGAAAGCTGAATTACTGGGGATATACCAGGGGGTATTATTTTGCGCCCAAGTGTGCCTACAGCAGCGGACCTGTGAGGCAGCCAGAACGGGAGTTTAAGGATATGGTGAAGGCCCTGCACAGGGCAGGACTGGAACTGGTCCTGGAATTGTTCTTTGACGGGAAGGAAGCGCCCTCCTATGTGCTGGATGCGGTCCGTTTCTGGGCTCAGGAATACCATGTGGACGGCGTCCGCCTGGTGGGCTATGCGCCAGTGAAGCTTTTGGGAGAGGACCCTTACCTCAGCAGGCTGAAGCTGTTCGCGCCCGGGTGGGACGGTGTGGAGCCGGGGCAGGTAAAGCATCTGGCAGAATATAATGACGGGTTCATGATGGATATGCGCAGCTTTCTGAAGGGGGACGAGGACCAGCTTAACCGCCTGGTATACCACATCCGGCATAATCCGCAGCAGGTGGGCGTTATCAACTACATGGCCAATACCAATGGCTTTACCCTGATGGACATGGTATCCTATGACACAAAGCACAATGAGGCCAACGGGGAGGATAACCGGGACGGAACAGACTACAACCAGTCCTGGAACTGCGGTGTGGAAGGCCCCAGCAGAAAGAAACGAATCATGCAGATGCGCAGGAAACAGATACGCAATGCCCTGCTCATGCTGTTTTTGAGCCAGGGAACCCCTCTGATCATGATGGGGGACGAATTTGGCCGTACCAAGAAGGGAAACAACAACTCCTACTGCCAGGACAACGATATATCATGGCTTAACTGGGGACTGTTAAACTCCAACAGCAGCATCCATGAATTTGTAAAGCATGTGATTCAATTCAGAAAGGAGCACTCAGTGTTCCATATGGAGAAGGAGCCGGCTCTGATGGATTACCGCTCCGTGGGTCTGCCGGACGTGTCCTACCACGGCCTTAAGACCTGGTGTCCCATGTTTGACCGTTTCCTCCGCCAGCTGGGCATATTATACTGCGGAAAATATGGTAAGAAGCCGGACGGAAGAGAGGACGATTACTTCTACGTTGCATTTAACATGCACTGGGAACCTCATGAGTTCGCCCTTCCCAACCTGCCAAAGGATTTTAAGTGGCATACAGCCTTTAATACGGACGAGGACCAGGTGAACGGCATGTATCCCCGGGGCGGTGAACCGGTTCTGGAGAACCAGAAGTCCATGATGATCATGGCAAGGACCATCGTGGTTCTCATGGGAAAGGAGGTTCCCGCACAGAAGAAAGCTTCCAGGGGAAAGGCAGCAGGAAAAGGGGAAAGAAAGGAAGAGGAAGCAAATGATACTGTCAGAGGAAATGATACGGTATATAGAGAACCACAGGCAGGAGGCTTACAGCCTTCTTCTGGAGCTGGCCAGGATACCGGCGCCCTCAAATCATGAGGAGAGGCGGGCTGAATTCTGTTCAGACTGGCTTAAAGCCCAGGGCGCCAGAGACGTATATATTGACCAGGCCCTTAATGTGGTGTATCCGGCGGATGTAAGGCAGGACAGGCCGGTGGAGGTGTTCATGGCCCATATGGATGTGGTGTTTTCCGATGAGAGCGAACTTCCCCTCAGGGTGGAGGATGGACGTATCTATTGTCCCGGCGTGGGGGACGACACAGCATGTCTGGTATGTCTTTTGCTGGCGGGGAAATATATAGCCGAGCATGTGGATTCCCCCCAGTGGAGGGAAATCCGCAGGGAGGATGCCCCCGGACTTCTGTTGGTGTGCAATGCAGGGGAAGAAGGGCTGGGAAACCTGAAGGGAGTGCGGAAAATCTGTGAGGACTTCGGTGACAGGATAGAGCGCTTTTGTACCTTTGACAGCTCTCTTTCCAGCATCGTGGACAGGGCGGTTGGTTCCAAGCGTTTCCGGGTAAGGGTCCGCACCCGGGGCGGTCATTCCTACGATGACTTTGGAAATGATAATGCCATTGCGGGACTGGCGTCCCTGGTGGGGAAGCTGTATGGAATCCGGGTGCCGGAGGGCGGAAAGACTACCTATAATGTAGGCATGATATCAGGAGGGACATCGGTCAATACCATTGCCCAGGAAGCCGAGATGCTGTATGAGTTCCGTTCCGACCGGAGGGAGAACCTGGAATATATGGAACGGCAGTTCATGGAGGTGTTTGACCGGGCAAAGGCAGAGGGGATGGATGTATCCTTTAAGGTCATCGGGGTCAGACCCTGCGAAGGGCAGGTGGACCCGGAACAAAAACAGGCCCTGACAGACTGGGCTCACAGGGTGGTGGAGGAGATGACCGGACAGGCGCCGGAGCACCACGCCGGTTCCACGGACTGCAACATCCCTCTGTCTTTGGGAATTCCAAGCGTGTGCGTGGGAAGCTTCCGTGGCGCAGGGGCCCACACCAGGGAAGAATATGTGGAGACAGATTCCCTGGAGGAAGGCTATAAGGTGGCATTCGGTATGATTTTCGGCAGCAGGGACTGATTTTAAAGGACAGGCTGTAAAGCTTTCTCCCCCCGGCTGAGTACGGCCGGTCATAATGATTCTTACTAATTCATAGATTTAGAGTGGGTACTCTTATGGAGTGCTCCCGGAACCAGCGTGCGCATGCGCTTCCGGGAGCATTTTTAGGTGCGATTGGTACAGGTGCGGTTTAGCGCAGGCCCATAAGAACCATGAATTCGGTAAGAGGGGAGAGACAGATGGCAGATTGGTTTGAACAGCCGGAGGCAGAGGTGTTGGCCGGACTGGACTCCGGCAGGCAGGGAATTGACAGCGGGGAAGCGGAGCAGCGTCTTAAGGAATATGGGGAAAATGTATTGGAGGAGGCCGGACGGCTCCAGTGGTGGCAGGTATTTCTTGCGCAGTTCAAGGACCTTTTGGTCATCATCCTCATCGGGGCAGCCGCAGTGTCCATGCTCACAGGGGATCCGGAGAGCGCCATGGTCATATTTGCGGTCCTGCTGCTAAATGCGGTGCTGGGAACTGTACAGCACCAGAAGGCGGAGAAATCCCTGGACAGCTTAAAACGGCTTTCCTCGCCTGAAGCCAGGGTCCTGCGGGACGGACGCAGCATGACCATACCGTCCGCCCTGGTGGTGCCGGGGGATATACTGCTTCTGGAGACCGGCGATATGGTGGCCGCGGACGGAAGACTGCTGGAAGTGTACGGGCTGACCGTCAATGAGAGCTCCCTTACAGGGGAATCCCTGGGGGTGGAGAAACACACCGGAGCGGTGAAGGCACGGGAGGGAACCGTGGCATTGGCCGACAGGACCAACATGGTATTTTCCGGCTCCCTGGTGACTTCAGGCCGCGCCGTGGCAGTGGTTACAGCCACGGGAATGAACACGGAAATCGGAAAAATAGCCGTCCTGATGAACGGCACCAAGGAACAGAAGACTCCGCTTCAGGTGAGCCTGGACCGGTTCTCCGGCCATCTGGCCATTGCCATCATCGCCATCTGCGGCCTGGTGTTTTTGCTCAGCCTGTACCGCCGGGAACCGGTGCTGGATGCCCTGATGTTTGCCGTGGCTCTGGCCGTGGCGGCCATACCCGAGGCACTGAGCTCCATCGTCACCATTGTCCAGGCCATGGGCACCCAGAAGATGGCCAGGGAACAGGCTATCATAAAAGATCTGAAGGCGGTGGAGAGCCTGGGATGCGTCTCCGTGATCTGTTCTGATAAGACAGGAACTCTGACCCAGAACCGCATGGATGTGGAGCAGGTGTATATCAACCATACGCAGCAGCAGCCGTCATGGCTGGAAAATGAAACAAGAAGGAACGATGTCAGGCTCCTGCTTATGGCTGCGGTTCTTAATAACAACGCCTCCGGCCAGGATGGGGACCCTATGGAGACAGCGCTGTTCAACATGGCCAGGGAGGCGGGGCTTATCCCGGAACAGGTCCGGCTCCAGAGTCCGAGAAAGGGGGAGATTCCCTTTGACTCCCGCCGCAAGCTCATGACTACCATAAATGAGATAGAAGGCCGCGATATCGTCTTTGTCAAGGGGGCTGTGGATGTGCTGCTCAAGAAATGCACCCGCCTGGCCAATCCGGCAGCCGGTCAGAGGACAGGGGCAGCCGGTCAGAGGACAGGAGCATCCGACCAGAGGACAGAGGCAGCCGACCAGGGGACAGAGGCAGCCATACCCAGCCGGACCTTGTCGTCCTCGGACCGCCAGAGGATATTGGACCAGAACAGCCGCTGGTCTGCCAGGGGACTCCGGGTCCTGGCCTTTGCATGCCGTCCTTTAAATGAGGAAGGAAAGGAGCACGGTAATTCCGGCTTTGCCGGGACGAAAGCAGGAAACAGCCAGGAACGCTCATCCCTGTCAGGCAGGCTGGAGGATAATCTGGTGTTTCTGGGCCTCACTGCCATGATGGACCCGCCCAGGCCGGAATCACGCCAGGCAGTGGCCAGTGCCAGGCAGGCCGGCATACGTCCTGTGATGATTACAGGGGACCACAAAGTGACTGCCATGTCCATAGCAGAGCGGATCGGCATCTTTGCGCCGGGAAACATGGCGGTGACAGGGGCTGAGCTGGACAGCATGGAAGAGGAGGCTTTGAACCGGAGCCTGGAGCACATTTCAGTCTATGCCAGGGTGTCGCCGGAGCACAAGATACGCATTGTGAAGGCATGGCAGAACCGGGGACACATCGTGGCAATGACCGGAGACGGCGTCAATGACGCCCCGGCCCTTAAGAAGGCTGATATCGGCGTGGCCATGGGCCTCACGGGAACCGAGGTGTCCAAGGATGCGGCATCCATGATATTGGCGGACGACAACTTTGCCACCATCATAAAGGCGGTTTCCAATGGCAGGAATGTATACAGGAACATAAAGAATTCCATCCAGTTCCTCCTGTCGGGAAACATGGCAGGGATTTTCTGCGTATTATATACATCTCTGCTGTCCCTGCCGCTGCCCTTTAAGCCGGTGCATCTGCTGTTCATCAACCTTATAACGGACTCCCTGCCGGCCATAGCCATAGGAATGGAGCCCCCGGAGGAAGGGCTGTTAAAGGAGCCGCCCAGAAATCCAAAGGAGGGCATCCTCACTGCTTCCTTTATACGGGATATCCTGGTCCAGGGAGCCCTGATTGCGGCAGCCACCATGTGGGCCTATACCACCGGACTTCATGAGGGCGGTGCGGGAAGGGCCTGTACCATGGCATTTTCCACTCTCACCCTGGCCCGGCTGTTCCACGGATTCAACTGCCGGAGCAGCCATTCCATCATACGTCTGGGGCTGGGAAGCAACCTGTACAGTGTCATGGCGTTCCAGCTGGGCGTGGTTCTGCTGGCAGCAGTGCTCTTTGTGCCGGGTCTGCAAATCATGTTTGCCGCAGCCGACTTAAGCCTGAGCCAGCTTACCACCCTGGCGGCGGCCGCTTTCCTGCCTACCCTGGTAATCCAGATACATAAGATACTCCGGGAATCCATTTATTAGGCAGAAGGACCCTAATCGGGGGAAGGGCAATTTCTGAAATAATGGCAAAATCGTAGAAAAATTCGGAAAAATGTGGTAGAGTAAACATGAGATACACATGGTATGAGCAGGAGGGCATTATGAGACTAGTTACATATGAAATCGAACACAAATCCGGACTTGGAGTCATCAGCAGGGACGGAAGCTGGGTCTATCCCCTTGATACCCTGGATATGGATTATAAGACCATGCAGGAGCTGATAGAGAACATCAGCGATTCGGAGAAGCAGCTGCTGGAATATGCGTCCGGCCAGGACCCGTATAAAATCAGGGGGGCTGCCCCTATTGGGGAGGTAAGCCTTTTAGCCCCGATTCCCCACCCGCGGCAGGATGTTATCTGCCTGGGAATCAATTACATGGCTCACGCAGAGGAATCGGCCAGATTTAAGAAGGAGGCCTTTGACGGGGAAAGACCCTATGCCATCTATTTTTCCAAACGGGTGAACCGGGCCACGGATCCCGGGGCAGGCATCCCCAGCCACAGAGATATTGTATCGGATTTGGATTACGAGGCAGAGCTGGCAGTAATCATCGGCCGCGAGGCATCCCGTATCAGGGAGGAAGATGTAAAGGACTATATATTCGGATATACCATCATCAATGATGTCAGCGCCAGAACCCTGCAGACACGGCATAAGCAGTGGTATTTCGGCAAGGGGCTGGACGGCTTTTTGCCCATGGGACCATGCATAGCCACTGTGGATGAATTGTCCTATCCGCCCAAAGTACAGGTACAGTCCAGGGTGAACGGCGAGCTTCGCCAGGACAGCAATACGGAACTGCTCATATTTGATATCAGCCACATTGTAAGCGAACTCTCCCAGGGCATGACCTTAATGCCCGGAACCATTATTGCCACCGGAACCCCGGCAGGAGTGGGCATGGGCTTTGACCCGCCTAAATTCCTGGTTCCGGGAGATGTGGTGGAGTGTACCATAGAAGGGATAGGAACCATCGCCAACAAAGTGACAGACTGAAAGGAGACAGATGAAAATGGATTATTTACCTATGACAATACGCAAACAAAAGAACATTGCCCTGATTGCCCACGACCAGAAGAAACGGGAACTGATACAGTGGTGCGGGGAGCATAAGGATATACTGTCCAAGCATTTCCTGTGCGGGACCGGCACAACGGCCCGTATGATTACGGATGCAACCAACCTGCCTGTAAAGGGGTATAACAGCGGCCCCTTAGGCGGAGACCAGCAGATTGGGGCCAAGATTGTGGAGGGAAAAATTGATTTTGTGATTTTCTTTTCCGATCCGCTGACAGCGCAGCCCCATGATCCGGACGTTAAGGCTCTGTTAAGGATTGCCCAGGTCTATGACATCCCCATTGCAAATAACAAGGCCAGCGCGGATTTCATGATTACTTCTCCCCTTATGGATGAAGAATACGAGCATGATGTGGTTAATTTCAGACAGAATATTGCTGACAGGGCAAATACCCTTTAGGAGTAGGATATACAGCAGGCGTGCTGATATCAGACCGGAGAATAAATAAACTTACAAGGGGGCAAATATATGGAACAGAAATTATATGATTTGATGGATTGGGCAGGGATTGAAGAACTGGTGTATTCGGAGGCATCCAATCCCCATGCCATGCTGGGACCTCATCTGACAGAGGAGGGACTTCTGATTCAGGCGCTGGTACCCACTGCGGCTGAAATCAGTGTGAAGATTTCCTCGACCGGGAAGAAGTATCCCATGGAGCTGGCGGACGAGGCGGGTTTTTTCGCGGCGCTGATACCACGCAAGAGCAAAACGCCCTATACCCTGGTGGTCACCTATGACAACGGGGTGACGGAGGAACTCCATGATCCCTATTCATTTGCTCCCCAGTACCGGGAAGAAGACTTAAAGAAATTTGCAGCGGGGATCCACTATACGATTTATGAGAAGATGGGCGCCCATCCCATGACCATTGACGGGGTATCCGGCGTGTACTTTTCCGTGTGGGCGCCATGCGCCATGCGTGTCAGCGTGGTGGGGGATTTCAACCTTTGGGATGGAAGACGCCATCAGATGCGCCGCCTGGGAGAAGGGGACGGCAGTGTGTTCGAGCTGTTTATTCCCGGCCTGTATGAAGGTGAGATATATAAGTATGAGATAAAGACAAGGGCAGGGGAGCCCATGCTGAAGGCAGACCCCTATGCAAACTATGCAGAGCTGCGTCCCAACAACGCGTCTATTGTATGGGATATTGATAAATACAAATGGAACGACAAGTCATGGATGGCTCAGAGGGCAAAGACAGATACAAAGGACAAGCCCATGAACATATATGAGGTCCATCTGGGCTCCTGGATCCGCAAGGAGACGGTCAAGGATGAGGACGGACAGGACCTGGTGGGTTCCGAATTCTATAATTACCGCGAGCTGGCCGCAAGGCTGGCGGAATACGTAAAGGACATGGGATACACCCATGTGGAGCTCATGCCTGTGATGGAGCATCCTCTGGATGAGTCCTGGGGCTATCAGGTTACAGGGTACTATGCTCCAACCAGCCGTTACGGCGCTCCTGAGGATTTCATGTACTTTATGGACTATATGCACGGACAGGGAATCGGCGTCATACTTGACTGGGTACCGGCCCATTTCCCCAGGGATGCCTATGGAATGGCTGCGTTTGACGGCACCTGCGTCTATGAGCATATGGACCCCAGGAAGGGATCCCATCCCCATTGGGGCACCCTGATATACAATTACGGCCGTCCTGGCGTGTCCAATTTCCTGATTGCCAATGCGCTGTTCTGGGCGGACAAGTATCATGCGGACGGAATCAGGATGGATGCGGTTGCTTCCATGCTCTATCTGGACTATGGGAAGAATGACGGCGAATGGGTGCCCAACATATATGGCGGCAATGAGAATCTGGAGGCAATGGAGTTCCTGAAGCATCTGAATTCCGTATTCAAGGGCCGAAAGGACGGCACGGTCATCATCGCGGAGGAGTCCACTGCATGGCCAATGATTACAGGCGATCCAAAAGAGGGCGGCCTGGGATTTAATTATAAGTGGAATATGGGCTGGATGAATGATTTCACCAACTACATGAGATGCGACCCCCTTTTCAGGAAAAACAATTATGGGGAGCTGACATTTTCCATGCTGTATGCCTACAGTGAGGACTTTGTGCTGGTATTCTCACACGATGAGGTGGTTCACGGCAAGGGTTCCATGATTGGCAAGATGCCGGGTGAAACCCTGGAAAAGAAGGCCGAGAACCTGAGGGCTGCCTATGCCTTTATGATGGGACATCCCGGAAAGAAGCTGCTGTTCATGGGTCAGGAATACGCCCAGGTGGCAGAATGGAATGAGGGCGCGTCCCTGGAGTGGGGACTGTTGGAGTATCCCGTTCACAAGAACATGCAGAATTATGTGAAGGCGCTTAACAGGCTGTACCGTGAGCACCCGGCCCTGTATGAGATGGATTATGATCCCGATGGTTTTGAGTGGATTAATTGCAGCTATCAGAATGAGAGCATGATTATATTCCTGCGAAAAAGCAGGAAGAATGAGGAAACCCTTCTCTTTATCTGCAATTTTGATAACATGGAGCACGAGAAATTCCGTGTGGGCGTTCCCTTCCACGGCAAGTATAAGGAGATATTCAACACCGATGCCAGGGACTTTGGCGGGGAAGGCAGGATCAACGGGCGTGCCAAGACATCCCGGAAGCTGGAATGGGATGAGAAGGACGATTCCATTGAAGTCTATATACCGCCAATGAGTGTCAGCATCTACACATGCACACAGGTGGAAGAGAACGTAAAACCTGACGCAAAGAAGCCTGGGGTTAAAAAAGCAGCAGATAAAAAGCAGAAGCAGATAAGCACGTCCAAGGAAGCCCAGAAGCGGATAGGCACATCCAAGGAAGCCCAGAAGCAGATAGGCACATCCAAGGTAGCTCAGAAGCAGATAGGGACATCCAAGGAGGAGCAGAAGCAGATAGGCACATCCAAGAAGAAGCAGGAGCAGATAGGCACGTCCAAAGAAAAACAGAAACAGATTAGCACGTCAAAAAAGGGCCAGAAGCAGATCGGGACAACTAAGAAGAACCAGAGGCAGATAACCGCTTCAAAAACCGAAGATAGCGAAACAGAATAGGTGATTGGGAATAACTGGAGCGCAAGGCCGGGGGCTTTGCGCTCCCTGTTATTATATGGTATAATGGCGAAAGACACTGACCGGGCCGTGGGCATTCCCGGAGGGATGGCATGGTGAAGGACGTATGATACGATTACGCAGAGCGCAGACTCAACAAACAGCCGGAAGAAGGCAGGTTTCAGACACATTCTGGTGCGATTGGGGTGGGGTATGTTTTCTTATATTAAAAATCAGTGGCTTTCAATATCGTTGAAAAAAAAGCTGGGTGCATTTTCCGTCGTTGTCATTTTGGTGATGGGTCTGTCCATTGCCTTTAATATGCTGGTCATGAATTTCTCCCTGGAGAGTTTTAACGTGATACTCAATGACAATTCCCTCTGCTATGATGTGCAGGAGTCCATGGAGCAGGAAGCGGATGCCTTTGAACTCTATGTGAGGGAGCGGTCCTGGGAGAATGCAAAGCAATACAGGCTGGCCTGTTTTAAGACGGAGAGCAGTATAGACGCCCTGCCCTTTGACTATGATGTCATTGGACCAGAGCGGTATGCCAGGACGTGGAATATTAAGAATGGCTATGAAGGCTACCAGTATTTCCGGGACCAGGTCCTTCACATGGACCAGTCGGATGACGGATTTGTGATGCAATTGTACAGGGTATATGGAATGCAGGGTTATCTGCAGACTTATGCCAGAAGGCTGATGCAGTCCACCCTGAAGGAGGGAAAGCGCAGCTATCAGGAAAAGGTCCCTCTCCTCTATGACCTTCCCTACATGATTATGGCCTGTTCCGTCCTGATGATTATTACGGTCATCTGCCTGACCAAGCTTCTGTCCAATACCCTGATTGCCCCTATGGTAAAGCTGGCCCACAGTTCCAGGGAGATAGCCAGAAATGATTTCGGGGGCGAGGACCTGGTGGTGGAGAACCGGGATGAGATGGGAGAGCTGGTCCAGGCATTTAATAAGATGAAACATGCCACAGAGGGGTATATCAATACCCTGAAGGAGAAAAATGAGATGGCGGAGCGCCTTCATAAGGAGGAGGTGGAGCGTATCGAGATGGAGAAACGTCTGGACGCAGCCCGCCTGGAACTTCTTAAGAGCCAGATTAATCCGCATTTCCTGTTTAATACTCTGAATATGATATCCTGCATGGCAAAACTGGAGGAAGCCCAGACAACTGAGCGGATGATATCCAGCCTGGGAAATCTCTTCCGCTATAATCTTAAGACCTCAGAGCAGATTGTGCCTCTGGACCAGGAGCTTAAGGTGGTGCAGGACTATATGTACATACAGCAGATGCGTTTTGGCAGCCGTATCAGTCATGACTTCCGGCTGGAGGTGGACGGCAGCGAGACTATGATACCGGCCTTTACCCTTCAGCCGCTGGTGGAAAATGCCATCATACACGGCATAGCCAGGAAGGAAGAGGGGGGACGGATATTTTTAAGGATATGGAAACAGAAGGATAAGATAGTCATTTCCCTGGCTGACACCGGCGTTGGTATGGATAAAGAGACGCTGAAACGGCTTATGGATGCACTTAATGGGCATCGGACAGCCAGGGTGGGCATTGGGCTGGGGAATATATATCAGAGGATTAAATCCATGTATGAGGAGGGGGATTTGAGAATCTACAGCAGTGCAGGCAAGGGGACCGTGGTACAGATTATCCTGCCTGCCGCCCGGGAAGAGGACTATCAGAAGATTTAGGGGGGAGCCAATGTTACGTTTACTGATTGCGGATGATGAGATGATTGAGAGACAGGTCCTTTATAAGACGCTGCAGAAAAATCTGGGGGACAGATGCCGGATATTCCAGGCAGCCAACGGCAGGGAAGCCCTTAAAATCTATGAGGAGGAGAAGATACAGATTGTTATTCTGGATATTGAGATGCCGGGCATAAACGGCATAGAAGCTGCCCAGCGGATTCGGCAGGCGGACAAGGACTGCTGCATCATATTCCTGACAGCATTTGACGAGTTCTCCTATGCAAAAAAGGCCATCACGGTAAGGGCCCTGGATTATCTTCTGAAGCCTTACGACGAGGAGGAACTGATGCTGGTGGTGGAGGAGGCCATGCATATTGCAGGGCAGCACCGGCAGGGTGAAGGGGATGAGGATGAAAATGAGATTCCCGCGCCGCCGGACACAGAGGAGCCGGAGGACGGAGGACATGCCCGTCTGTCTAAGGTTACGTCATTAATCAGCCAGTACATACATGAGAATTATATGTTTGACATTTCCATGCAGGATGCCGCAAGGGCCATGAATTATTCAGAGGCTTATTTCTGCAAGCTGTTCAAGCAGTGTTTCGACCAGAATTTCACATCCTACCTGACACAGTTCCGGATAAAGGAGGCCAAGAAGATGCTGGGACAGCCAACGGTCAATGTGAAGGAGATTGGAAGAGCAGTGGGCTATGGCGATTCCAATTACTTTGCAAAGGTGTTCAAGCGCATAACGGGTCAGAGTCCCACGGAATACAGATTGTCTGTTTTCCAGAAGGGATAAAGATTGTATAAAGATGATATATGTAATTTTGCATAAATGGATATGATAAACAAGTTAAAATACTACTATGATTCACAAAAATTTACTATGTTCAGAAACGTGAAATACTCTTATAATAAAATAAGCGTTAAGAAAACATAAAAAATTATGCGAAAGCATGAAAAAGGTATTAAGAGGAGGACACGTTTCATGAAAAAAAGATGGATTAGTACCGCATTATGTGCAGCAATGGTAGCTGGTTCCCTGGCAGGCTGTGGCTTAAAGAGCCCTGATACAGCAACCACAGCAGCTCCCGCAGCAACTGAGGCACCTGCAGAGGCCGCAAAGACAGAGGGGGATGCTGCCGAGGAGGCTAAGACCGAAGCAGCAGCTGATACCAGCGACATGCCGGAGGTTACCCTGGTTATGGCAGAGGTTAACCCACTGGATACCATTGTTGGACAGACCGATTCTAAGTTTAAGGAGACCGTTGAGGAGATGTCCGGCGGCAAGATTAAGATTGACCTGCAGGCCAGCGGTGTACTTGGTTCGGAGAACGACGTTCTGGATACCATGCTGGGCGGCGGAGGCACCATTGATATTTCCCGTATTTCCGCATTTGCCCTGACAAGCTACGGCGCTGAGAAGTCCGTGCTTCTGTCCATTCCTTATACATTTGCAAACCGTGACCACTTCTGGAAGTTTGCTGACAGCGAGCTGGCTCCTGAGTTCCTCATTGAACCGCATGACAACGGACTTGGCGTAAGAGGCCTGTACTACGGCGAGGAAGGCTTCCGTCACTTCTTCACAGTTAAGGAGGTTAAGGGCTTAGACGACTTAAAGGGCATGAAGCTGCGTGTGTCCAATGACCCGATTATGAACGGTATGGTAGAAGGCCTTGGCGCAAGCCCAACGGTTGTTTCCTTCAACGAACTGTACTCCGCGCTTCAGACCGGTGTTGTGGACGGTGCTGAGCAGCCAATCGCTAATTACAAGTCCAACGCATTCCAGGAAGTTGCTCCAAACCTGATTCTGGACGGCCATACACTGGGCGCAATCCAGGTTATCATCACGGATGAAGCTTGGGATAAGCTGACAGAAGAGCAGCAGAACATCCTGGTGGAAGCCGGCAAGGTTGCATCTCAGTTCAACAGAACTATTTCCGAGGATAAGGAAAATGAGGTTCTTGATGCTTTGAAGGCTGAGGGTGTCAACGTGGTTGAGGTTCCTGATATCAAGCCATGGCAGGATGCTTGTAAAGACATCATCGAGTCTTCTACAAAGGACCAGGCTGAACTGTATCAGCAGATTCTTGACATGAACAAATAATAAACGGCAATCAGACAGGCACAGGGCAAATGAATAAACTCTGTGCCTGTAGTTCTTGAAAGGGGAATCAATATGCCTGTAATATTTCAAAAGATTGATAAAATCAGGCCTGCATATGATATGACATACAGGGCCGTACTGTTCCTTTGCAAGCTGCTTCTGGTAGTGGATATCCTTATCACAAGCATGGCTGTGGCAGGAAGGTACATTTCGTTCATTCCCGACCCTGCGTGGAGTGAAGAGGTAGTTCTGACCTGTATGTCCTATATGGCAGTGCTTTCGGCAGCTCTTGCCATCAGAAGGGGCGCCCATATACGCATGACCGCGTTTGACCGGTATCTGCCCCCCAAGCTGGTAAGAAGCCTGGATATCATCGCAGACCTGGCAGTGCTTGTGCTTGCAGTCATTATGATTACGGTGGGCTGGAAGTATGCCACGGGAATCGGCTCAAAGGGTACATATGTGAGCATGCCTAAGGTCTCCAGGTTCTGGATGTATTTCCCGGTGCCTCTGGCCGGCGTGGCCATGCTGGTTTTCGAAGTAGAGGCATTATATAATCATGTTAAGAGCTTCTTTGTAAAGGAGGGGATGGAGTAATGGATGCAAATAGCATGGCAATTCTGGTTTTGCTGGGCAGTTTCTTCCTGATGGTATTCCTGCGTTTTCCCATCGCCTATGCGGTGGCGCTTTCATCTGTGTTCTGCCTTCTGTTCCAGGGACATAACCTGACCACCATCTGCCAGCAGATGGTAAAGGGCATCAGCTCCTTCAGCCTGATGGCAGTTCCTTTCTTTATCACCATGGGATGCCTGATGGGTTCAGGCGGTATTTCCGAAAAGCTGATTGCACTGGCCAATGCATGTGTTGGCTGGATGCGGGGCGGCATGGCAATGGTTAATATTGTCGCTTCCTACTTCTTTGGCGGTATCTCAGGTTCCGCATCAGCAGATACGGCTTCCCTTGGCTCCATCCTGATTCCCATGATGGTGGACCAGGGATACGATGACGATTTCTCAACAGCTGTAACCATTACCTCATCCTGTGAGGGACTGCTGGTGCCTCCCAGCCACAATATGGTCATCTATGCCACCACGGCAGGCGGCATATCCGTGGGAAGCCTTTTCCTGGCAGGATATATTCCTGGAGCACTGCTGGCCGTAACGCTGATGATAGGATCCTATATCATTTCCGTTAAGCGCAATTACCCGAAGGGCGAGAAGTTCAGCATCATCAACCTGATTAAGCAGCTGAGTGTTTCCTTCTGGGCACTGGCAGCTGTGCTGATAGTTGTATTTGGCGTGGTAGGAGGCGTGTTTACGGCCACAGAGTCCGCAGCGGTTGCTGTTATCTACAGCCTGATTGTCAGCGTGTTTATCTACAAGGGACTGGACTGGAAGGGAGTCTGGAGAGTACTGGGAGACAGCGTGGACACCCTGTCTATCGTAATGATTCTGATTGCCACATCCAGTATTTTCGGATACTGCCTGACCCAGCTGCATGTGCCTGATCTGGCTGCCAGCGCAATCACAGGCATGACCAATAACCCCATTCTTCTGGCCCTGCTGCTGAACCTGATTCTTCTGGTACTTGGATGTATCATGGATATGGCGCCAATCATCCTGATTGCAACCCCCATCCTGCTTCCCATCGCAACATCCATCGGTCTGGACCCGATTCAGTTTGGTATCATGGTAGTGCTTAACTGCGGTATCGGACTTCTGACACCTCCTGTTGGTGCAGTTCTTTTCATTGGCTCTGCGGTTTCCAAGGTGCCTATGGAGCGGGTGGTTAAGGCTACGCTTCCATTCTACCTGTGTATGATTATTACTCTGCTGCTGATTACCTTTATTCCGTCTGTCAGCATGTGGCTTCCATCTGTACTGGCCCATTAATTACTGGATACGGGAAAATCGTTTTTCGTGTTATAATGAAATCTCAGAGTGGCGGCCCTGTCGCCACTCTGTTAAGATTCAGGACATCCGCACAAGGAGCATATGAATGAGATACACATACACATACAGGACAACGGCGCGGGATTTATGGCAGCTTTCCATGTATTATATATACGGTTCTCTGGCAGGACTTTGCAATATCATATTTACAGTGGCGGCCTTTGCACTGGGATTTTCCAGGTGGGACCAGGCCCAGGGACTCATGAGGTGCCTCATCGTTCTGGGTTGCTGCCTTTTTACAGTCATTCAGCCGCTGATGATTTATGCCAAGGCAAAAAAACAGGCGGCGGGGATTACCCAGGACACCCAGGTTACCATTGACGACAATGGGCTTCACATTCGGGTGGGAAATGATACATCAGATTTGCCGTGGAAGTCTGTGAAACGGATATCCAGGAAACCTGCCATGATTATCGTATTCAGCGATACCACCCATGGATTTGTATTTACAAACCGTGTGCTTGGAAATGAGAAAGAAGAATTTTACCGTTATGCCGCCTCAAAGGTGGAAGGCAGGACTGTGCATAATTAAAGGAAAGGCCTGCCTTGACCGGGTCTGGTAACTGGGGTATGATATATCCGAAGGGAGGGACGGCTGCTTGAGAAAAAATGTGATTTACCTGATGGCCTGCGCCGCTGTCATGATTCTGGCCGCATCCTGCGCAGGCAGCGGTAAGGACGGTACGGCACAGAAGACAGTTCCGGAGTTCGTCCTGACATATGCTGAGAATCAGGCGGAGGATTATCCCACCACCCAGGGAGCTTATAAATTTGCAGAGCTGGTATATGAAAAGACCGGGGGCAGGGTGGAGATACAGGTCAATGCCGGCGGTGTTCTCGGAGACGAGAAAACGGTTATTGAACAGCTGCAGTTTGGCGGTGTGGATTTTGCCAGGGTATCCCTGTCGCCCCTTGCCGAGTTCGTGCCCAAGCTGAATGTACTTCAGATGCCCTATCTGTATACGGGGCGGGAGCACATGTGGAAGGTGCTGGAGGGGCCGATTGGCACGGATTTCATGAATTCCTTCGGCGGTTCCAGCCTGGTGCCGCTGTCCTGGTATGATGCGGGCGCCCGTAATTTCTACAGTACGGCCAGGCCCATTGAGTCCCTGGACGACATGAAGGGACTTAAAATCAGGGTCCAGGAATCTGAACTGATGATGGATACGATTCAGGCTCTGGGGGCCGCGCCGGTGCCCATGGCTTTTGGGGATGTATATTCAGGCCTGCAGACAGGGGTGATAGACGGGGCCGAGAACAACTGGCCTTCTTATGAGTCCACCAGGCATTATGAGGTGGCCAAATATTTCACCCTGGACGAACACAACAGGGTTCCGGAGCTTCAGCTGGCAGCCCAGTCCACCTGGGATAAGCTGCCGGAGGAATACAGGAACATTATACGGGACTGTGCCCAGGAATCGGCTCTGTATGAGCGTGAATTGTGGGCTGAGCGTGAGAAGACCTCAGAAGACAGGGTCAGGAGAGCAGGCTGCGTGGTGACGGAACTGGATGCCAGGGAAAAAGAACGGTTCCAGGAAGCCGCGGCCCCTATGTACGAAAAATACTGTTCTGAATATGTGGATATCATTGACGATATCATGGATGCGGGAAGACAGTGACAGGATTTGGATAAAATATGGAATAGAATATTGAGTAAAAATAAGACCATGGTTCCGTGCAGGGAGTCATGGTCTTATTATTGAATTGATATTTTACAGATAGACTCAGATAAGTGTCAGCCCAGGGGTACGATGGTGACGTTATCTCCCGAGCCGTTATCAGGCGCCGGTGCCTGTGATGCCTGAGTGGGCGACGGTGCCTGTGATGCCTGAGTGGGCGACGGTGCCTGTGATGCCTGAGTGGGCGACGGTGCCTGTGATGCCTGAGTGTGCGATGGTGCCTGCGGGACGGCGGGAGACAGGGCAGCCGTTGTTGCCGCAGTTGATTCCTGCGCCTTGGTGGTTTCTGCGGCCTTAGTGGTCTCTTTGGCTTTAGTGGATTCCTTGGCATTGGCGGAATCCTTGGCCTTGGTGGATTCCTTGG
Source organism: [Clostridium] clostridioforme AGR2157 (assembly GCF_000424325.1). Lineage (GTDB taxonomy): Bacteria > Bacillota > Clostridia > Lachnospirales > Lachnospiraceae > Enterocloster > Enterocloster clostridioformis_A. Next base: position 77,321 of record NZ_AUJR01000013.1, on the reverse strand, counting down.
CCTTGGTGGAGTCCTTGGCCTTGGTGGATTCCTTGGCCTTGGTGGATTCCTTGGCTTTGGTGGAATCCTTGGCCTTGGTGGATTCCTTGGCTTTGGTGGATTCCTTGGCCTTGGTGGATTCCTTGGCTTTACTGGTTTCCTTATCCGTGCCGGATCCCTTGGAGCCTCTGCCATTAGTGCCGTTGGTGCCGTCTGAGGGGAATTCCGTGTCACGGTTGCTGAGGTCTAAGCCGTCCTTCAGGCTGGTATAGGAGCTCTTTATGGTATTGCCCGCGTAATCCTCCACAAACACCACAAGGGTCTGGGTATCCATGGGGAAGGTGATCTCTCCGGATTCTTTATTAATATGGCTGGGTTTGACGGTCTTTTCATCTTCATCCGTGGCATAGACAGCATCAAAGTTAATACCTGACTGGCTGTCCTCCGCCGTGATGGTAAGGATTCCTTTTTCCATCACATAGTCTTCCTGAATGGTAGGTGCCATATCGTCCAGGGCTTGAATGGTGTCAGACAGTCTGGCAGACATTCCGTTCCAGCCCTTCACATATATCTGCAGGGTCCCGTTGTTGGTCAGGGTAGCTGTGTAGACTCCCTTTTCCTTTTCCATTTCAAGGGGCTGGGATTCCATGGTGACGCTCATCTCGCGTATAGGGAGAAGGGAACGTATGCGGATGGATATATCTACGCTGCGGTAATCCCTGGTGTCAGACGCATCATACTCTATCTTGGGTGTGGATGTGGCCAGGATGAATATGACCAGATTGATTAAAATAAAGGGAAGTATGTAGAATACCAGGGTATGCAGTTTTCTGTTATCGTTCCATGAACGTTTATTATAGGTGTTGCGTTTACTGCTCCTGCCGCGGTTGCCGCCGTAAGAACCGGAAGCACGTTCGCTGCGGGGAGCCGAATATGACGAATGACGATCCATGAATTATCCTCCTTAAGTATTGCGGAAAAAATACTTCTATAGCATATCAGAAATTCTCTTTTCTTACAAGTTTAACTTGGAAAATGGCAAAGATTCCACAATACCCTTCAAAATGCCGGCTGAATATGGTATGATAGGTATGATTCCTGACATCAAAAGGAGAGGTACATAAGGAATATAAATAGTGCTATCACAGAAGGAGTTAGACCTATGATTGGAGAAGCGGCTGCGTTTGCAGATAAAGCACACAAGGGAGCTTTCAGAAAGGGCACGAAGATTCCGTACATCACGCATCCCATGGAGACGGCAGTGATTGTGTCCGCCTTTACGGATGATGAGGAAATCATTGCGGCAGCCCTGCTCCATGATGTTATGGAGGATGCAGGAGTTACCAGGGAAGAACTGGAGGACGCGTTTGGTCCCAGGGTAGCGGATCTGGTAGTGGATGAGAGCGAAGATAAAAGCCGCAGCTGGCAGGAGCGAAAGACCCGTACGGTCAGGCATCTCTGCACGGCTTCCAGGGAGATTAAGATACTGGCTCTGGGGGACAAGCTCAGCAATATGCGCTGTACGGCCAGAGATTATCTGGTGGTGGGCGATGCCATATGGCAGCGGTTTAACGAGAAGGATAAGCGGAAGCATGCCCGGTATTATTGGGGGATAGCCCATGCTCTGAAGGAGTTGGAGGACCACCTGTATTTCAAGGAATATGTGATGTTATGCAGGACCGTGTTCGGAGAGGATGTCATTTCCTCAAATAAAGATAAGATGCAAGGAGAATGTGAATGATCAGATGTGGGAAAAAGTCAAAGATTCTGGCTGCTGTTGTGGCAGCCGGAATTATTTTAAGTATGCAGGGAATGACGGCATTGGCCGGAAGCACGGGGGTAGGTGCGGCAAAGTCGGCCCAGACAGGGCCGGGAGTGGCAGCACAGACCGATAGCCAGGCAGGCCAGCCGGAGGGTCAGGCGGTACAGCCGGAGGGTCAGGCGGTACAGCCGGAGGGGCAGGCAGCGCAGCCGGACGGCCAGCCAGCCCAGCCGGAGGGCCAGGAGCCCCTCCAGGTAAACTACAGCGCTTTCATATTGCAGCAGGGATGGAGCGCGGCCACGGCTGACAACAATATGTGTTCGGCCCCGGTCAACTCGTGGGTCACGGCCATAAGGGCCAATCTGATTAATATTCCGGCCGGTACGCAGGTGGGCATACGCTATCAGGTGAATCTGAGCGGTTCCGGATGGCTCTCCTGGGCAGAGGACGGAGCTGAGACAGGCGGCGCGGAAGGCGTCATGCCTCTGGAGTCCATACGCATGGAACTGACTGGCGGCGGAGCAGCCGGATATGATTTATACTATAAAGTACTTCAGAACGGATCCTGGACGGACTGGGCAGCCAATGGCGCATCCGCCGGACAGGAGGGTGCAGGTCTCAGGGTGGACGGCATACGTGCTTCCATCACGGCTAAGGGTGCAGGGATTCCCGCGGACCCGGTGGTTTCCCATGGGATTGACCCGTCCAGGCCCATGATTGCCCTCACATTTGACGACGGACCTAAGACATCAGTGACCAGCCGGATACTGGACAGCCTGCAGGCCAATGGAGGAAGGGCAACTTTCTTCATGCTGGGCTCCAATGTTAATGCAAATGCAGGCGTCATCAAGCGGATGGCGGACCAGGGATGCGAGGTTGCCAACCACACCCATGACCACAAATATCTGACTAAAATCGGTGCGGAGGGAATCGTAAGCCAGGTGGGTGCCACCAACCAGAAGATCCAGGCTGTCTGCGGCGTATCACCTGTCCTCATGCGCCCGCCGGGCGGATATATCGATGCAGCGTCCCTCAACGTGCTGGGCTCCATGGGTATGCCGGCCATCATGTGGTCCATTGATACCAGAGACTGGCAGCACAGGAATGCACAGAGGACCATTGACACCGTGCTGAGCCAGGTAAAGGATGGGGATATCATACTGATGCATGATATCTACAGTACGACAGCAGATGCGGCGGTGGTGCTGATTCCGGAGCTGACAGCACGGGGATATCAGCTGGTGACAGTAAGCGAGCTGGCGGCCTACAGGGGAGGAATTGCTCCCGGACACAAGTACAGCCAGTTCAGACCGTGATTCATCTGACAGTGCAGTGACAGATAAGTTTAATACGGTATTCCTTCTATAGGAGAGGGGATACCGTATTTTTGTCCGGCCCGCGGTCAATGGAGGACCGGGACCGGTTTTTTTCGGTCAAGAAGAAGCGCTGTCTGAACTGTTTCATATGAGGAGAATAATATGGGAATTGCCCTTGATTCTTGTTCTCAGGTTATGTATAATAAGACCACAGATTGTTTTCTTCAGACATCTGGCTGTGCATCAGCACAGAGACGAGGTTTCCTTCTGAAACCCGTGATTCCCATTTTAGCAGGCGGTTTTCATTTATGCACCTTGACATATACATATGATTTGTATTCTGTTTTCCTACAGTTTGTAAAATGGCAGATAGCCGGGAGGAATGCTTATGGCAGATAGAGGGAAAAGAATACCGTTGGAAAAACGGATAAATATAAGGGGGAAAATAGGCAGGGCTGTATTTGCTGTGACTGCCGTGACGGCAGCTGTTTTCTGGCTGTCAGGCAGTGCGCTGGCCATGCCGCAACAGGAACCGGAGGAAGGGGAACGATACGGCCCAGAGCTTCGGATTACCCGGAACGTGGAGACGGCAGAGGATGGGGAATTCCAGGAACCCTCTGACCGGTATTGGGACGGCGATGGAAAGGAGTACAGGCTGGATTACTGGGAGATACTGACGATTCCGGGACAGGATGTCAGCCAGCGTCTGGAACGGAGGATGGTGTATACCGGTGTGGAAGGAGCTGAAGAGATTCCCGAGTCTATTTCCCTGGAAGAGGATGTATCGGGAAATCAGGCAGAGGGAACCCTGTTCCTGAAGGAAAGCCGGATTGTAAGGGAGGAATGGCAGGATGGATTTACGGCACCTGTCACCTTCCACGCCTATGGCGCGGATGAATATCATGGAGGTTCCCTGGTCATACCGGGGGATGCGGTCTTAGAGACCTGCGTGTCCATGGGAGGGCAGCTGCTGGAGTTTATGGGGCTGTCTCCTCTGGAGTACCGCATACTCTCCGCAGACTGGTCAGGGGAGTCATACGAGGATGAGGAGGGAAGAATGTGCCGCCAGGCCATGGTCTGGGGCCAAAAGCTCCTAAGAGACTATGAGGCCGCATATGAGGGGGAAGTCAGCTGGACAGAACCGGAAACACATGAACTGGAAATGGTTTACAGGCAGGTTTCCCCGGTTTCTCCCGTCTCTCCGGAAGCGGCTCAAGTGGCAGACCATGTACCTGTACCGGAGGTTCAGGGTGAAGGCAGGGAGGGAAATCTCTGGTACTGGGTACGCAGCGGTTTTGTCATAACAGTTGGGGCGGGGCTCATAGGCATAAGCGTGGGACTGCTGGCCCTTTTGGCAGTGTGGTACAGGCAGAACCGGCGGGAACACCGAAGAAGATGCCTGCCCCGCATAAAAGGTTGAGCCCTATGGCTCAGGTATGATATACTTCACATAACAAGGGAGGGATAAGCTCCCGTAAGAAAAGGAGAACAGATATGACAAATCCTGTGTATGACAAGCTGAGAAACTGCTATTACAGCATAAAGGATAAGATTCCCTTTGAACCTAAGGTGGCCCTGGTGCTGGGATCCGGCCTTGGCGACTATGCAGAGCAGTTGGAAATCCAGGCAACCATTGATTACCGTGATATAGAGGGATTTCCTGTATCTACGGTACCCGGCCATAAGGGCAGGTTTGTGTTCGCCCGCATAAATGAGGTTCCGGCAGTGCTGATGCAGGGACGGGTTCACTATTATGAGGGCTATCCCATGTCAGATGTGGTCCTTCCTGTTCGGCTTATGAAGCTCATGGGGGCGGAAATCCTCTTTCTGACCAATGCGGCGGGCGGAGTGAATTATGATTATGGGGCAGGGGATTTTATGCTCATTAAGGACCAGATATCCTGCTTTGTCCCCTCCCCGCTCATCGGGCCGAATCTGGAGGAGCTGGGACCAAGGTTCCCGGATATGAGCCACATATACGATGAGGACCTGAGGGACATCATCCGTTCAACTGCTTTTGAGCTTGGAATCAGGATACAGGAGGGGGTATATGTACAGCTCACAGGACCTGCCTATGAAAGTCCGTATGAGGTAAAGATGTGCAGGATACTGGGCGGGGATGCAGTGGGCATGAGTACGGCCTGCGAGGCAGTGGCGGCCAATCACATGGGCATGAAGATATGCGGTATTTCCTGTATATCCAATCTGGCCTGCGGTATGACAGACGCGCCTTTGTCCCACAGGGAGGTCCAGGAGGCATCGGATAAAATGGCTCCCCTCTTCAGAAAACTGGTATCAGAGTCCATCAAAAAAATGGGGAGTATTTAAATTTTATGAAAAATTAAAGAAAAAGTCATAGTAAAATAGTGTTTTTCGTAGTAATATGTAACGTGGACGACGGCAGGGGGAATATGCTGCCCGTCCTGGCATATCATATGACATAGCATGATTTAGAAAAGAGGAGATTATTATGAAGAGACACTATTTGGCAGTTGCAGTCCTGGCGCTTGCATTGGGGATGACAGCTTGTTCTTCCGGCAATAAAGAAACTACAGCGGCCCCAACTACTACAGCAGCACAGACTGAGACAGAGAAATCAGCAGACGCAGAAGATGATATGGAACTGGAGTACTTCTATGGTTTCGTGGGAGAGGTAGCTGATAAGGTGGTTACCGTTAAGGACGACGCAGGCAAGGAAGCGAAGTTTGATGTATCTGAGGCCAAGATTGAAGGTGCGGATGCCATTGGAGAAGGTGATGAGGTAGAGATTGCATATGCAGGAGAGCTTTCCGCAGACACAACCAAGGCAAAGTCAGTGGACATCGTTACATCTGCCGCGGCAGAGGCAGCGGAAGAAGCAGCCGCTGAGGAGGATGCCATTGTCACGGGAACCATAGAGAAGGCAGACGACAATACCCTGACCCTGACCACGGACGAGGGTACATATACCTTTAACACCAAGATCGCACAGAAGGTATCAAAGGACGGCATCAAGTCCGGCGTACAGGCGGATGTGACCTACTACGGGGACCTGGAAGACGATACCGACAAACCGGTGGCAACCAAAATTGTGACTGAGGATGCCATGGATTCAGAAGACGCTAAAATCAATACCCTTTCCGGCAAGGTGGCAGAAGTTGGGGCGGATTATGTGGTCATCGACACAGTGGACCCTGAGAATACCCTGTTTACCTTCCTGGGAAAAGAAGGCATGTTTGACAAACTGAAGATAGGGGATACTGCAACCATTATCTACAAGGGTACCCTTACGGACAAGACAATCACAGCTACCGGCGTGAAGTAAAGATTATGCGGCTGGCCGCGGCCACAGATAAATGACGTCTGTGCCGCGGCATTTTTATTTAAAAAAATTAGCACTCGACCCTTGACAGTGCTGATAACATGTGTTATAGTACGACTAGAACAAAGGCGACAAAGCACAATTCCGTAGGCCGCTGCTCCCGGAGGATTCACACAGGCAATCTGGTCAGAGGCGGCAGAGAAGAAAGGGGAATGGGCAATGAATATTAATAAATTTACTCAGAAGTCAATGGAAGCAGTCCAGAACTGTGAGAAGCTGGCATATGAATACGGAAACCAGCAGATTGATGAGCAGCACCTTCTGTACAGCCTGCTGACCCTGGAGGACAGCCTGATTCTTAAGCTGATTACAAAGATGGGGATACAGGGAGATATGTTCTCCAACGAGGCAAAGCAGGCAGTGGAGCGTCTGCCCAAGGTAAGCGGCAGCGGCCAGCTTTACATCAGCAGTGATTTGAATAAGGTGCTCATAAGCGGCGAGGACGAGGCAAAGGCCATGGGTGACGAATATGTATCCGTGGAGCATTTGTTCCTGTCTCTTTTAAAGCATCCGAATAAGGATATTAAGGCGTTATTTAAGTTATATAACATAACCCGGGAGACATTCCTTCAGTCACTCTCTACTGTAAGGGGCAACCAGAGGGTGGTCAGCGATAATCCTGAGGCGACTTATGACACATTAGCCAAATACGGATATGACCTGGTGGAGCGGGCCAGGGACCAGAAGCTGGACCCGGTAATCGGCCGTGACAGCGAGATCCGTAATGTTATCCGCATCCTCTCCCGTAAGACGAAGAATAACCCTGTGCTCATCGGTGAGCCTGGCGTGGGCAAAACAGCCGTGGTGGAAGGCCTGGCCCAGAGAATCGTGCGGGGGGATGTTCCGGACGGATTGAAGGATAAGAAGCTGTTTGCCTTGGATATGGGCGCCCTGGTGGCAGGAGCCAAGTACAGAGGTGAATTTGAGGAACGTCTGAAGGCTGTGCTGGAAGAGGTGAAAAAGAGCGACGGGCAGATTATTCTGTTCATCGATGAGCTGCATACCATTGTGGGGGCAGGCAAGACAGAGGGTTCCATGGATGCGGGCAATATGTTAAAGCCCATGCTGGCCAGGGGAGAACTCCACTGTATCGGCGCCACCACCCTCAATGAGTACCGCCAGTATATAGAGAAGGACGCGGCGCTGGAGCGAAGATTCCAGCCGGTGATGGTGGATGAACCCACGGTGGAGGATACCATATCCATACTGAGGGGGCTTAAGGAGCGCTATGAGGTGTTCCATGGAGTGAAGATAACAGACTCTGCTCTGGTGAGCGCTGCCACCTTGTCCGACCGGTATATTACCGACCGTTTCCTGCCGGATAAGGCCATTGACCTGGTGGATGAAGCCTGCGCCATGATTAAGACAGAGATGGATACCATGCCTGCGGAGCTGGATGAGATGTCCAGGAAAATCATGCAGATGGAGATAGAAGAAGCAGCCCTTAAGAAGGAAACAGACCGTCTGAGCCAGGACCGTCTGGCTGACCTCCAGAAGGAGCTGGCTGAGCTTCACGATGAGTTTGCGTCCAGGAAGGCCCAGTGGGAGAATGAGAAGGCCAGTGTGGACCGCCTCTCCGCCCTCAGGGAAGAGATAGAGAGCGTAAACAGGGAGATTCAGGACGCACAGCAGAAGTATGACCTGAATAAGGCGGCGGAACTGCAGTATGGCAGGCTGCCGGAGCTTCAAAAGGAGCTGCAGGCGGAAGAGGAACGCATCCGGAATGAGGACTTAAGCCTTGTGAGGGAGAGCGTATCAGAGGATGAGATTGCAAGAATCGTATCCAAATGGACCGGAATCCCGGTTGCCAAGCTGACAGAGAGCGAGAGAAGCAAGACCCTGCATCTGGATGAGGTTCTTCACAAACGTGTGGTGGGCCAGGATGAAGGCGTGCAGCTGGTGACCCAGTCCATCATCCGTTCCAAGGCAGGCATCAAGGACCCCACCAAGCCAATTGGCTCCTTCCTGTTCCTGGGGCCCACCGGCGTAGGTAAGACGGAGCTGGCCAAAGCCCTTGCAGAGGCATTGTTTGACGACGAATCCAACATGGTGCGGATTGACATGAGTGAGTACATGGAGAAACATTCCGTGTCACGTCTTATCGGAGCGCCTCCGGGATACGTGGGATATGACGAGGGAGGACAGCTGACAGAGGCCGTGCGCCGCAAACCATACAGCGTGGTACTGTTTGACGAGGTGGAGAAGGCCCACCCGGATGTGTTCAACGTACTCTTACAGGTACTGGACGATGGACGTATCACGGATTCCCAGGGCAGGACCGTGGACTTTAAGAATACCATCATTATCCTGACCTCCAACATCGGATCCCAGTATTTGCTGGAGGGAATTGATGAAAACGGAAACATCAGGCCGGAGGTGGAAAACGCGGTGATGAATGAGCTTCGCGCCCATTTCAGGCCGGAGTTCTTAAACCGTTTGGATGAAACCATACTCTTCAAGCCGTTAACCAGGGAGGATATCGGAAGAATCGTGGATCTCTGTGTGGCTGACCTGAATAAACGTCTGGCTGACAGGGAACTGACCATAGAGCTGACAGCGGGAGCCAAGGAATTCGTTACGGATAAGGGATATGACCCGGCATATGGTGCCCGTCCCCTGAAGCGTTATCTCCAGAAGAATGTGGAGACCCTGGCAGCAAGAATTATACTGGGTGACGGAGTCCGTGAAGGAAGCACCATTGTCATAGATGTGGATGAGGACAAAACACGGCTGATTGCATATGTGGAATGATTTTAGATAAGTATATAATGAAGATACAGGTGAGGGAGGGAATCTGCGCAAACAGGTTCTTTCCCTTATTTTTTCCATAAAATAGGAGGTATTTTTCAGAATACTTCTAATAGAGAAACATAATTCAATCAACTTCCGGTGATGACGAAAAAAGTAGGGAAAATACCCTAACTTTATGTTGAAAACGTTACTTGCAGGTGATATAATCGTTTCTGCTGAAAGCCGGAGTACCTATAGCAGGAATAGGACTAGATGTAGGGTATTTGATGTTAATTGAATCAATATGAGGTAATAGAAAGCAGGTAGAAATTGTGAGTACCATTCCGAAAGACCCAGTTATTTTGCTGAGTTATGTAAACACACAGCTCCGTGACAATTACAGTTCTCTGGACGAGATGTGCCAGGCATTGGATGCGGATAAGTCCAGGATTATATCTGTACTGTCTGGTATTGGCTACCAATATGAGCCGGCTCAGAATATTTTCCGTTAATAAATCATATATAAGTGTTTTGCGGCCGGCTTTGTCTGACATATATCAGATAAAGCCGGTTTTGTACATATGAAACCGTTATGGAAAGGGGAAGGGAGCCATGCCGCGTTACAGATACAAGGCGAAAAGTGAAGATGGCAGAGTTCACTGTGGAACCGAGGAGGCAGACAGCGGCAGGGCTCTTTTTGCCATACTCAAATCCCAGGGACTCTATTGCTATGAATACAGTTCCCAGGAGAGGACGTCCGCGGCTCTTCCGGCAAAATTGAACCAAAGACAGCTTCCGCTGTTGTGCAGACAGATAGCAGCCATGCTGACAGCCGGAGTGCCGCTGTCCAGGGCCCTGGAGGTGAGTGCCGGGTCTGCCAGGGATAAGACTCTAAAGGCGGCCCTTGCCGGACTCAGGGAGAGCATTCATAAGGGACGTACCTTGTCAGAGGCCATGGAGGAGATGAAAGGAGTATTTCCTAATCTGCTGGTTTATATGACGCGCACGGGCGAGTCCAGCGGAAGACTGGATGAACTGCTTCATAAGATGGCGGAGTACTACGGCCGGGAGGAAGAGTTAAATGGAAGGGTGCGGGCGGCTATGACCTATCCGGTCATATTGTTTTCCATTACCGTGATAGCGGCTGTATTTATGCTGACCATGGTTCTTCCGCAGTTTGCCTCCATGCTGCAGGAGCAGGAACTGCCCTGGATGACCCGGATGATGATGAGGCTCAGTTTCAGCCTCCGCAGCAGCGGGTTTCTTTACATTATGCTTATTCTGGTATTGATGGCCCTGTTCAAGGGGATTCTAAAATGTCCTTCCGTCCGGCTGCAGGCAGACCGGGCTGTGCTGTATACTCCAATTATAGGAAAACTTTTAAGAACCGTATATACATCCCGTTTTGCATCTGCCTTTGCCGTGCTTTACGGAAGCGGGATTGGAATTCTGGATGCCATGCACACGGTGGGGCGGGTAATGGGAAACTCATATGTGGAGAAAGGGCTGGCCCAGGCCGCGGAGAGCTTAAAAGGAGGTGTGATGCTGTCGCAGGCGTTGGAGGAGCTGAATCTGTTCCAGCCGGTGCTCATCTCCATGGTGGCAGCGGGAGAGGAATCCGGTGCATTGGATATGGTGCTGGAGGATGCGGGAAGTTTTTATGAAAAGGCGGCAGCCAGGGCGGTCAACCAGATGATTGCGCTTCTGGAGCCAGCCATGATTCTCATACTTGCCCTGGTGGTGGGAAGTGTGGTCATGGCCATCATGATGCCTGTATTTAACATGTACTCGTCGATGCTGTAAGAGGTAAAAAATGAAATATTACATATGTTTGGAAGAGGACAGGATATGGTATGTCCGCGGCAGGTTTAAACGGTGTCCGGGTTGCGGCAGCCACCGCCGCCTTGAAATAGTGGATTGGGAATTCGTGGAGCCGGTGCCTGATGTGGCATCGGCCCTGACGCGTCTGGCTGAAAAACACGGCATGGAGGGAAAGCGGGTCAATCTGATAGTTGGACGGGATGTGAAGATGAAGAGCTGCACCATTCCAAAGGCAGGAAAGAACGCCATGAAAAGGATGGCAGTCAATGAAATGTCCCTGCTGGACGCAGGCTTTGGGAACCATGCGGTGGCCCTGGATCTGAGGGCGAAAACCGGCAGGACAATGGCTGCTGTTACCGCTTACTATATGGAACAGCGCAGTCTGGATGCGTATAAGAAAGCACTGGAGGACGGGAAAATGATATGCGGCCGTGTCCTGGTCCTGCCTGACTGTATGGCGCTTATGGCCAGGGAACTCTGGCGGGAAGAACGGGTTCTTCTGTTGGATGTGAGCCAGGGCAGCATGGGCTTTTATGTGCTGTCAGGCGGACATTGCCTGGCATGCCGCATGACAGGCCTGAAGGCCGGCTGTTTTTTGCGGGAGGGAGCATTGGACATGCTCTGTGAAGAGATGGCGGAGCAGGTGGAAGGACTGATACAGGACTGCGCCGCAGCGGCAGACATACCTGTCCCGGATTGTATGGTCATCATGACCTCCTGTATTCCTGATGCGGAGGCGGCAGCGGAATATATGTCCGAAAGGTTCAAGATCCCCTGCTGTGTCAGGATGCCGGAACCAGTGGACGCCATATGTCTGGCAGTTTGTGTGGCCGGTTCCCTGGAGGGAAAGAGAAAGGCGCTGGAACTGGAGAAACTGGGATATGGGGATGGGGAGAACTCCCTCCTGGGCCACGGGCCGTTTATGACCAGGGGCTGGGCCTTGTTCCTGCTTGCCAACGGATTGGCTGCCGCAGGCCTGTCCCTTCACGCTGCCTATCTGAACCATGCGGCAGGGAAAGAACTGGCCCGGACAGAGTATGCGATGGAAGGACCGGAGTGCAAGACCCGTGTCCGTGAATCCATGCAGATGGAAGAAAGAATAGGTGAAATGTCGGATGCCTGGGAGAAGACCCGGGCAGCGAAGGCGCTGTTAGCCGGGAAGAATCTGCTGGGCATGGATGGATTCAGGGCATTTACTGAGGCCATGGATCCGGATATGAGGATTGAATCCATTTCCTTTGACGGTAAGGGGCCTTGCCTTCAGATGGTGGTGTCCATGGAGCGCTCTGAGGATGTACCGGCCTATATTAAGCGGGTGGAACATTCAGGGGTTTTCAGGCAGGTAGGACACAGCCTGTGGGAAAAGAGGGCAGAGGACAGGGAGACGGATCGGGTATATGCGACTGTTTACGGAACTCTGGGAACAGGAGGACAGGATGAAGCTCAGTAGCAGGGAGCGGTTTCTCATAGGCGTATTGTTCACCATCATCATCTGGGCTGTGGCGTTGGAAGTATTTATCTGGCCGTGCCGCGCCGGATACCGGAAGTCCAGGGAACTGATGGAAAGTGGGAAGCAGGAAATGGAGGGAATGGAATTTTACCTGAGCCACTATGAGGAGCTGGAGCAGAAGTTAAAGGAGTGGGAAAGTTTAAGGAATAAAGAGGATTTCTTCTACCGGGATATTGATGACACATTCATGGACAGAAGCCTGCAGGCCATGGCAGCCAGGGCAGGGGTTAGCATATGCCGTATGAGTATAGGCGAGGCTGTTGTGGCAGAATTTCCCTATGACACGGAGGTGGATGACCCGGAGGACGTCGGGAAGGAAGCCCCGGAAAACGGGCCGGCCGGCGGGACGGTAAAGGAATCAGTCATTACCATGGAAATAGAATGTCCGGACGCAAAGGGTGTGATGACATTTTCAGATGAAATATACAAGGAACAGAAAAGTGTTCTGGTAAGCTTTATGGATGTGGAAGCTGTGTATGAGAGCGGAGAGGACGGACAGGAAACGTATCAGGGAATGAAAGGAATCGTGGAGGTCAGATATTATTATGAAGAAATCGGATAGCAGGTCATCCAGGGGAGGTTTCTCTCTGATTGAGGTTGTGGTGTCAACTGCCCTCCTGGCAGTTGTCTGTACAGGGTTTCTGATGATGACGGCTGCGAATGCCGGCCAGCTGTCCAGGGAGCAGAGGCTGGAACAGTCTAATTATAGCCTCAGCGCCCGGGCCGGCGAAGGAGAGGGCGACCCTACCGGAGAGACCATTGCGGTGGAGTTCAGCCTGGAGGAAAGAGGCCGGAATGCCGGGAGGTATGGTGATAACCAGGTCCGGGAAATATTTGAACAATATGAAATCACCGAATCGGGGGAGGATACAGGCAACCATATGACATTTTACAGGCACAGATAAAGGCGGGGAGTATATGGCGAAAGGAAGCAGGACAGGGAAGAAAAACAGCGGATTTACATTGATTGAGACAGTGGCGGCACTGTTCACTGCTGCTGTCCTGGCTGTATTTATTTCCGGTTTCATCCATCCGCAGATGAAGCTGTATTACGATTGGGACCGGATTTCCCAGGCAAAGGCAATGTGCAGCGAGGCCTATCGTGGTCTGGAGGAAAAGCTGAGGTACGGCTATGTATTTTTCTGCGATTCCCGGGATACAGGCGTGATATCTTACTATGTAAGGAACAGACAGGAGATTCCGGACCTGGAGGAGGGCGAGTCATATTATGAAGAACTGCCGCCGGTGGAGGACTGGCCGAGTATCTCCGCAGAGGAGCTGGATGTGACAAAAATGGGCGGTATGGAATTAGAGCTGGATTTTAGCGGAACTAAGAATACCAGGGCCAAAGTGAGCATAAAGGTGAAGAAGGACGGGGATGTTATATATGAGCAGGAGGCGGTCATCGGTTCCATGTATGGTTATACCATGGATTGGGAAGGCAGGACATGATGAACAGGGGAAGAACAGAAAGAGAAAATAATGGGAATACCCGTGGAAGCAGCCTGATGTATGTGGTCCTGCTCATGACGCTTTTGGCTGTGCTGTCCGGCGGTTATATGGCTATTTCCCGGTACAATATGAAAGCTGCCCTGAGCAGAAGGCGCTATATGGAGGCCCAGCTCTCCGCCAAGACCATTCACCGTTCATTCTGCGAGGCAGTAAGCAGTGGGGAGTCCCCGGCCATGAACCTGATCTGGCAGAGTTTTCAGGAGGACTGCGACAGGTTAAGGGAAGAATTTGACGCAATGATGGACGAAGAAGATGCAGAGACAGAGGAAGGGAAAGAAAGGGGGCTTAAGGCAGAAGAATCTGATTCGGAGGAAGATATGGCCACAGAGGAAGAAATTCGCTGGGAACGGTATCTGTACCATGCACTTGGAAACAAGAAATATGTGGTCCGTGGAAAGGGAGCTTACGGGGATTCCGGTGTAATGGATGATTCCGCAGCGGATGACCCCGCGGCAGACGGTTTCACGACAGATGACACCGCGGCAGACAGCTCCACAACGATTGACATAACTTTGACAGCGCATCCCCTTAAATCTCTGGCCACGGTCCACACCAGGGTGGAAAGCAGCGGTTATAGCTTTTCCATGATGGCGGACATTGTATTTGATGACCGGGACGGATCGGTGATGGTTATTCGCAGACCGTACCGATCCGGCGGAGGGGACGGCCCGGAAGTGAAAGTTTATCTGAACGGAAACGGCGTATACCGCTATTATGAGGGCGGCTGACCATGAGAAATAGAAGGGCGTCATCCCTTACCGGAATAAGCCCAGATACCACAGGAACAGCTGGCGGAACCAAAGACCGCATATCATCAGGGACACTGCAAAAAACGGGGCCATGGGTATCTGTGTCTTTCGGCCAATCCTTCCCCGCACAAGGGGAACTGCATACCAAAGTCCTGCTGTGACATAGCCCATCAGAAGGGCTGTCATGGCAGGGGCGGCGCCCATCAGCAGACCGCTGGCAGCAAAGAGCTTCACGTCACCCCAGCCAACGCCTCCCCGGCTAAGCAGATTTACAAGAGCCAGGAAACCGCCTGTGAGGAGGGAACCGCTCAGCCGGTTAATAAGGGAGGGGCCGGATCCGGCTGCCAGTGAGATACAGGACAGCAGCAGAATCAGGATATGGATGCCGTCAGGTATATACATGTGCCGTGCGTCTATAAATGCAGCTGTAATGAGAATACCGGAAAACATGCACATAAGGGCTGAACCCATACCTGGCCCTTTTGACAGGAGGCATAGGATGAAGGAAGATGCAGTGAGAAGCTCCACAGCCGGATACTGCATGGAAACAGGTGCCCTGCAATACCGGCACCGGCCCTTTAGGAATAGCCAGGACAGAACGGGAACCATATCGTAAAAAGCCAGCACATGTCCGCAGGCAGGACAGTGGGAACGCCCGGTCACGAAATTTTGGTTTTCAGGTATGCGCAGGATACAGACATTCAGAAAGCTGCCTGTCACTGCGCCTGACAGTCCGTAAAATACAAAATAGATAAAAACCATGGTATTACCTCGCTTCCATCACAATCTGCTGTCTGGCGAAAGTATACCATATGGAAGGGAGAGGAGACAATAGTGCCAGATAAAATACCCATAGAAAACCTGCTGATTGACAGGGGATATCTGACCCGGAGACAGATGGACCGCGTCATGCGTCTTAAGGAGGGAAGGCCGGAACGCTCCATTGAGGAAATACTGACAGAATTCGGTTATGTTACTGAGGCAGCCCTTCTGACCTGTGCAGCTGTCAGGGACCATATGGAGGTGGCGCCTTCCGGCCCTCTCAGGGCTGACCGCAAGGCAGCCGCCGTGATTGAGCCGTCCTTTGCCATGAGGAACCGGATTCTTCCCATGAGATTTGAGGAGGAATGTCTTTTGGTGGCAGCAGCCTATCCGGTGTCTCCCGATGTGCTGGATGAGGTGGCCACCCTGTCCGGCAAGGAGGTCAGGGCTGTGCTAGCACCGGAGAAGGAGCTGAGGAAGGCGCTCAGAAAAGCCTATGGATATGCGCCGGAGCAAGTATACGGAGAGAATGCATATTTCCCAATGGAGACGCCGGGTACGGCACCGGAAGGATCTGGTTCAAAGCTGTCCTTCATGGAGCGGGTGGAAAGCGCTCCTGTGGTGCGCATGGTCAACGCGGTCATCGAGGATGCCTTCCATAAAAATGCCAGTGATATTCATGTGGAGCCGGGAAGGAAAGACCTGGTCATCCGCATCAGAATCAATGGGGACCTGATTGTCCATACTACACTTAAAATGGAATATCACCGTCCCATGATAACCAGGCTTAAGCTGATGGCAGGCATGGACATAGCTGAGAAACGTCTTCCCCAGGATGGAAAATACCATTATGAGCGGGGCGAGGTGTCCACGGACCTGAGAATCTCCACACTGCCCTCCATCTACGGCGAGAAGGCAGTGCTCAGACTGCTGAGAAATGACAGGGATAATTCGCTGATGGATATCAGGCGTCTGGGAATGGAGGAAGAACAGAGAACGGTATTTGAACATATCCTTAAGGCGCCTCACGGCATGGTCCTGGTGACAGGTCCCACCGGAAGCGGAAAGACAACTACCCTGTACGCTGCCCTGAACCGTATGGTGAAAAAGAAAATCAACATAGTCACGGTGGAGGACCCGGTAGAGAAAATCATGGAGGGAATTACACAGGTCCAGGTCAATCCCAAAGCCGGTCTTACATTTGCGTCTGCCCTGCGTTCCATCTTAAGGCAGGACCCGGACGTGATCATGGTAGGTGAAATGAGGGATGAGGAGACAGCGGCCATCGGAGTAAGGGCAGCCATCACAGGGCATCTGGTGCTGTCCACCCTTCATACCAATGACTGCGCTTCTACTATCCACAGACTTCGCAATATGGGAGTTCCTCCTTATATGGCGGCGGCTTCCCTGTCCGGCATCGTGGCCCAGAGACTGGTGAAGCTGCTCTGTCCCAACTGCCGTGAACCGTATGAGCCGGATGGGCGGGAACGCCGGATATTTGCAGAGCGCAGGGCAGATGTTCCAGACAGGCTGTGGAGGTCTGCGGGCTGTCCTCTCTGCGGCGGCACAGGGTATGTCAGAAGGACCGCGGTCTATGAGATGATGGATGTGGATGAACAGATTAAGGCCATGATACTTGACAATGAACCACTTTTGTCCATACGGGAATATCAGGAACAGAAAGGCTCCATGCCTATCAGGAACCATGTCCTGAGGATGGCTGCCCGCGGGGAGACAGACATGGAGGAGGCTGAGAAGATACTGTATTCTGTCCAGTAGGGAGCTGCAATCGTACAAAAGAAAAGAGGAGTCATGATAATGAACATACATATGAAAAAGGGAAAGAAGAGAACCAAAGGATTTACGCTGATGGAACTGATTTGTGTCATTGCCATACTGGGAATACTGGTGGCCCTAGCAGTGCCTTCCTACCGGGGAATCCAGGATAAATCAGCGGAGCAGGTAGCCATATCCAATGCCAGGTCAAACTATACCCTGGGAAAGGCGCAGCAGGACATGATAGATGCGGGCGTAATGAAGATGTCTGAGTCAAAGGAGTACCATTATGACAAAGAGGATAACAGCGCCTACTGGGAAGGCCAGATAAACGGTAAGATCTATAAGGCCTATTATTACGGCGATACCGGGGAGGGCAAGATTGAGTCTGGAAATTAAGCCACATATGTGGTACAATGAGCCATTATCGGCGGCATATGACAGGAAGTGTAAGATGAGGAAAAAGGACATGAAGAAAAAGGGAAATTCCGCATTTACCCTGGTGGAGCTGATTGCAGTGGTTGCAATCCTGTCCATACTGCTGTGCATCGCGGTGCCTAATATGGTGAATTATATTAATGCTGCCCATAAGGCAACGGCAAAAACAGAGGCCCTGATTTGCGTGGATGCGGTACAGCGTTATCTGAATGATGAGAGGGAGAAGGGGAAGCTGAAAGGAGCACAGTTACGCAGGCTCATGAACCTGGACCTCAGTAATTCCGACGGGCCGTTAAAGGACTATTTATCCGGAGGACAGAAGGAGGCCAGAATCATCTCCATGGAGGTGGACTTAGGTACCGGCCGCCTGCTCAGTCTGGGATATGAGAACCGTCACAGCACCGTGAAACTGAACATTGACTATGAAGGGAATATAACGGAAGGCTAGTACGGCAAACGGGTAGGCAAACTAGGAGAGAGGCTGTCAAATGGAAATAATCTGGAGTACGGTATTGACGGTATGGGGATGGCTGCTGGACCATCTGCTGTATATCAATCTGGCATTTTCAATCATTATCATATTTTTTCAGCGCAGGGACCCCAGAAGTGTCTGGACCTGGCTTCTGGCCCTGTATTTCATCCCTGTGTTTGGAATCGTCTTTTACCTGCTCTTTGGCCAGGATATGAAGAAGAGCAGGATGTTCCGCGTAAAGGAAGTCAGCGACAGGCTGAACCTGCCGGTGAAAAGCCAGGAGGATATCATACGCTCCGACGACATCCCGGAGGAAATGATGGACTCCATGTCCAGGGATTTTAAGAGCCTGATTATCTATAACCTGGAGACATCGGGTTCCGTGCTCACCGTGGACAACCAGGTGCAGATATACACGGACGGCCAGGCCAAATTCGAGGCCCTGAGAAATGCCCTGTGCCAGGCCCATCGGTTCATCCACATACAGTACTATATCATCAAGAACGATGAGCTTTTTGACTCCATTGTCCCCATTCTCCTGGAGAAGGTAAGGGAAGGGGTGGAGGTGAGAATCCTGTGTGACGGCATGGGCGGCCGCTTCATGCCAAAGAAGCGGTGGGACCAGATGCGCCGCGCGGGAATTAAGGTGGGAGTATTTTTCCCTCCCTTTTTGGGATGGCTTAACCTGAGGGTGAATTACCGCAACCACCGGAAAATCGTGGTGGTGGACGGTACCACGGGCTTTGTGGGGGGCTTTAATATAGGCCGGGAATATATATCCCGGGACCCCAGGTTCGGCTACTGGCGTGATACCCACCTGGAAATCAAGGGAGAGGCAGCCATCAGCCTTCAGATTCGTTTTGCCCTGGACTGGAACTATGTCACAGGTGAGAATCTGTTTAAGGAAATACGGTATTTTGGGGAGGAAGCAGAGTATGCCAGACGCAGGCTGAACGGCCAGATTCATGCTGTCTGGCCGGACCCGGACCATGTAAGCGAGATGGTCTGCATGCAGATTATCACCAGC
Source organism: [Clostridium] clostridioforme AGR2157 (assembly GCF_000424325.1). Lineage (GTDB taxonomy): Bacteria > Bacillota > Clostridia > Lachnospirales > Lachnospiraceae > Enterocloster > Enterocloster clostridioformis_A. The sequence goes on along the minus strand of NZ_AUJR01000013.1, from coordinate 58,106 downwards.
GGACCGGACACCAGGGAGCCTCATATACGGAACAATTACCTGGAGCTGTTCCACAAGGCAAAGCACCATATCTATATACAGACCCCCTATTTCATACCGGATGACGCCATTTTCTCCAGTCTTAAGATTGCGGCTCTTTCCGGGGTGGACGTGCGGCTGATGATTCCCTGCAAACCGGACCACCCCTTTGTGTACTGGGCCACATGTTCCTATGCAGGGGAGCTTCTGGACTATGGCGCCAGGATTTATGTGTATGAAAATGGGTTCCTCCACTCCAAGGGCATCATGGTGGACGGAAGGGTGAGCTGCTATGGAACGGCCAATATGGACATACGCAGTTTTGAACTGAATTTTGAGGTCAATGCCACCATCTATGACGAGGAAGTCACCGGCCAGCTGGAAGAGGCGTTTATGAATGACCTGCCCCACTGCAGGGAAATCACAAAGGAGGAGTATAAGGACAGGAACATGTGGATGCGCATTAAGGAGCAGTCCAGCCGTCTTCTGTCCCCGCTTCTGTAGGAGGCCGGCCAGGAGGATTTTGTCAAATCCTGAATCCCGGCACAGGTACCCGGAAAGTTTTGGAAAAGCAGCCGACTGCGAATAGAAGGCTGCTGCCCGGGCCCATACTAATGGCTATGAGAGCGCAAACAGGACAAATCAATCACGTAAATAAAATATATGGATTACTCCTTAATTTCTGCAGATGCGGAATTGCAGGATGGTGTCTGGAGGTCATGTTCACCTCCGTGGATTCCTTTATGGCCGGGGACTGGAGGCTCATAGGCCGGACTTCCCTTATCATGTTTCCCATCTACGGCATGGGGGCCCTCCTGCTTCCCATAAGCCGGTTCATCGACAGCTGGCTCACAGGACTTCCCGGACTGGAGGACGCGGGACAGGACAGACTCAGCCGTGCCGGCCGGAGCATACGCCACGGACTGATTTATATGGTGCTGATTTTCATTGCCGAATATATAACCGGCATGTGGCTTACCGGCATAGGAATCTGCCCATGGGATTACTCCCTGTGGCCTGATAATGTGGGCGGGGTCATACGGCTGAAGTTCGCTCCGCTCTGGTTTATGACAGGCCTTTTGTTTGAATATATCACTAAGCCTAAGGACGGCGATTAAATGACAAACCTGGTTGGAAGGTATTGTATTTAAGCCGTCCTTTTTGATATAATGGAAAATAAATATTTCTTGACTTATAAATAATGATGTATGAAGGAGAAGGCAATGATACGTATCATATTGGTGGCGCTGACTATCGTACTGTACCTGATTTTTTCCATACCGGTACTGGCCGTACTTAAGTTCAGAGCCCAAAAGGACCCTGTGGGAGTGCAGGAAAAGAGTTTCAGCAGGATTCAGGAGATATTCCGCTTCATATTGAAGCTGTCAGGTGTTACATACGAGGTACAGGGGCTGGAGAACATACCGTCGGACCGGGCCGTCCTCTATGTGGGGAACCACAGGAGTTATTTCGATATACTGGTGGGCTATATGACGGTTCCGGGGCTGACCGGGTTTGTGGCCAAGAAGGAGATGTTAAAGATACCCCTTCTGCGCGCCTGGATGCGGAGGGTCAATTGTCTTTTCCTGGACCGTGTGGACATAAAGGAAGGCCTTAAGACCATACTGGAGGGAATCGAGAAGGTAAAATCCGGCGTATCCATATGGATATTCCCGGAGGGTACCCGCAATGAGAACCAGGAGCTGGCAGAGCTTCTGCCGTTCCATGAGGGGAGCCTGAAGATTGCGCAGAAAAGCGGATGCCCTGTCATACCCGTGGCCATCACGGGGACGGCCGAGATATTTGAACAGCACCTGCCTTTCATAAAGCCCAGCCATGTGTGCATACGCTACGGAACACCTATCTATATCAAGGAGCTTCCGGCTGAAAGCCGTAAGTTTCCCGGGGCATATACAAGAGACGTCATATCAGGCATGCTGAAAGACATGAAGGAAGGACAGGAGCAGGAGAAATAACCATGGAGAATCTGGATTTACAGGAAATCAGGGACCAGCTGGATGAGATAGACGCCAGACTGGTGGAACTGTTTGAGAAACGGATGGAGCTGTGCGGCCAGGTGGCCGAGTTTAAGATTGGGTCAGGAAAGGCTGTGTACGATGGGCAGCGGGAAAAGCAGAAGCTGGAAGCAGTGGCTGCCATGGCCCGCAGTGAATTCAGCAAGAAGGGAGTTCATGAGCTTTTCTCGCAGATTATGACCATCAGCCGCAGGCTTCAGTACCGCCTTCTGGCAGAGCATGGCAGGGACGGGGATACCGGCTTTACCATGGTGGACCAGCTGAAGCGGGAAGGCGTGCGGATTGTCTATCAGGGTGTGGAAGGGGCCTACAGCCACAGGGCCGCCCTCCAGTATTTTGGGGAAAATGCCGATGTGTACCACGTCCCGGTATTTGAGGACGCCATGATAGAGGTGGAGGAGGGAAGGGCTGACTACGGAGTGCTTCCCATTGAGAATTCCCTGGCAGGGGCTGTGATTGACAATTACGATAATCTGCTGAAGCATGACATATACATTGTGGCCGAGACAAAGGTGGCTGTGGACCACGCGCTTCTGGGCCTGCCGGAGGCCTCCCTTCAGGACATCAAACGGGTCTATTCCCATCCGCAGGGCCTGATGCAGTGCTCCGGGTATCTGGGCGCCCACAGGCAGTGGAGCCAGATAAGTGTGGAGAACACGGCCGGGGCAGCCAAAAAGGTGCTGGAAGAGGGAGATATATCCCAGGCAGCTGTGGCCAGTCCCACGGCAGGAGCTTTTTACGGCCTGAAGGTCCTGGAGTCCTCCATCAACAACAATAAGAACAATACCACCAGGTTCATCATCGTTGCCAGGACTCCCATGTACCGGAAGGATGCAGGCAAGGTCAGCATATGCTTTGAAGGTTTACATAAGAGCGGCTCCCTGTACAATATGCTGGGAAACTTTATCTACAACGATGTGAACATGCTGATGATAGAATCCCGGCCCATAGAGGGACGCAGCTGGGAATACAGGTTCTTTGTGGATGTGGAGGGGTCGCTCGGCGACCCGGCCATCCGCAACGCGCTGCTGGGAATCTCCGAGGAAGCTGTCAGCATGAGAATTCTGGGAAATTATTAGGGAGGCAGGAAGGCCATGGATATCAAAGATTTAGTAATATACAGGAACCTGGAACACCAGGAGCTGTTCCGGGATATCGCCCATCTGATGGGATACGCGCAGGGAGGGCAGGAGCCTGACGGCGCGTCCTGCGGGGGACGCCTTACGGAGCTGGCTGTTAAGTACGGATTTGAGGGTAACCTCTGGCATTGTTTCCTGGCCTTCTGTCTGGCGAACAATGAGAACGCGTACACCACCACATGTGAGATAACAGGGGCAGCAGGCGGTTCCCTGGATGAACTGGCCAGGGAGGACTGCCGAATCTTCAAGGCCCTGTTTGATTACGATATACGAAACCTTGAACCCTCCGGTCTGTGGGCCCTTATGGAGGATTACAGGCCGGCCAGAAAGGACAGCCGGGTATTCAACCGCCGTGTCAGGGACCGGATTGTGAATCTGGCGGTGCAGTTAGAGGAATCCGCGGATGCAGGGGAGTTCCAGGACCATGTGGTGGAATTCTACAGGGAATTCGGCGTTGGCAAATTCGGGCTCAATAAGGCCTTCCGCATCATTGAGAAGGAGGAAGGGCAGCCTGTTATCATAGACCCCATCATCAATGTGGAGCACATATATTTTAAGGATATTGTGGGCTATGAGCTTCAGAAGCAGAAACTCATAGAGAACACCGAAGCCTTTGTGGAGGGCAAGGAAGCCAACAATGTACTTCTCTTCGGAGATGCAGGTACAGGCAAGTCCTCCAGTGTCAAGGCAGTGCTCAATGAATATTATGGAAGGGGTCTGCGCATCATTGAGGTATATAAGCATCAGTTTAAGGCGCTGTCCGATGTGCTGGAGCAGATTAAGGACAGGAATTATAAGTTCATCATCTATATGGACGACCTTTCCTTTGAGGATTACGAACTTGAGTATAAATATCTGAAGGCGATTTTAGAGGGAGGATTGGGCAAGCGCCCTGGCAACGTACTCATCTATGCCACCTCCAACCGCCGCCACCTTATCCGTGAGAAGTTCAGCGACAAGAGGGAATTGGACGACGAGCTTCACAACAACGACACGGTGCAGGAAAAGCTGTCCCTGGCCGCCAGGTTCGGGGTTACTATTTACTACGGCTCGCCGGATAAGAGGCAGTTTGAAACCATTGTAAAGGCGCTGGCGGAGCGCCATGGCCTGGACATGCCGGAGCAGGAGCTTTTTGCCGAGGCCAACAAGTGGGAACTGAGCCACGGAGGTCTGTCGGGAAGGACAGCGGCCCAGTTCATAACCCATCTGAAGGCAAGGCAGTAGCGTTTACGCAAATTTTACATAATATTTACCGCCTTTCGATGTATGATGGGAGGAGGCCGTTTATAATAACCATGAGTTAACCTATAAGGCAACCGATAAGGAGTTGAAAGAAGTGGCAGTTCGGACATTTGCGGCGATTAATGTGGGTTCATTTGAGCTGGAGCTGGGCATCTATGAGATGTCTTATAAGACAGGAATCCGGCGTATTGACCATGTCCGCCATGTAATAGCTCTTGGAAAAGATACCTACAGCACGGGAAAGATAAGCTATGAGCTGGTGGAGGAGATGTGCCAGGTACTGGAGGAATTTGTCCAGATTATGAAGTCCTATAAGGTAAAGGACTACAGGGCATATGCGACCAGCGCCATGAGGGAGGCGCACAACCGTCAGATTATCCTGGACCAGATTCGGGTGAGGACAGGGCTTACTGTGCGCATCATCAGTAATTCGGAGCAGCGTTTCATCAGTTATAAGGCCATAGCTGCCAAGGCAACGGAATTTAACAAAATCATCCAGAAGGGAACCGCCATCGTGGATGTGGGATTCGGAAGCGCCCAGCTGTCCCTTTTTGACAAGGATTCCCTGGTGACCACCCAGAACCTGCCCCTGGGCACCCTTCGAGTAAGAGGGCTGCTGGACAGGATACCGGCCACGGTGGAGGAACACAAGCAGCACATAGAGGAGATTGTGGACAATGAGCTGTTTACCTTCCGGAAGATGTACCTGAAGGACAGGGAAATCACAAACCTCATTGGTATCGGGGAGAACATACTTTATATCATCAGCAGGCTGGATCTTAAGACCTACGGGGACAAGATTGACGCTGTCGCCATGAATCATTTCTACGACCGCATGTGCCAGATGACAACGGACCAGATTGAGGAGCGCTTCGGGGTCAACAGCGAATACGCCTCCCTGCTCCTGCCGAGCATGGTGGTATACAAACGGATTCTGGAGCTGACCGGCGCAGAGATGTTCTGGGTGCCGGGCATCCGTCTCTGTGACGGCATTGCGGCAGAATATGCCAACGAGAACAAGCTGGTCCGGTTCAGCCACAATTTTGAGAACGACATTCTGGCAGCATCCAGGAACATTGCAAAGCGATATAAGTGCCACACCAGCCATAACCAGGTGCTGGAGCAGTACGCCCTGGGTATTTTTGACAACATGAAGAAATTCCACGGACTGGGACAGCGGGAGCGGCTGATGCTGCAGATAGCGGTGCTGCTCCATGCCTGCGGAAAGTTCATAAGCATAAAGAATTCCAACGAATGCTCCTATAACATCATCATGTCCACGGAAATCATCGGCCTGAGCCATCTGGAGCGTGAAATCATCGCCAATGTGGTGCGATATAACATCCGTGATTTCGACTATGACAAGGTGCAGCTGGAGACCCAGGTACACCAGGAGGAGGACAGCAAAATGAGCCGCAACGCCATCACTATCCTCATTGCCAAGCTGACAGCCATCCTGCGTCTGGCTAATTCCATGGACCGCAGCCACAGGGGAAAGCTGGTGGACTGCCGCATGGCCATCCGGGAAAATGAACTGGTAATCACCACTGGTTATCCCGGGAATATGGCGCTGGAAGCCGCATCCTTTGAGCAGAAGGCGGACTTCTTTGAAGAGATATTCGGCATAAGGCCGGTACTCAGACAGAAAAGGAGGGTGTAGATATGGCAGAATCAGCTGGAAAGCCTCAGGCAGCCAAAACCAAGGCAGAGAAGGCAAAAGTAGAGAAAAATAAAGCGGAGAAATCCCATACGGCAAAAGCGGCTTCGGTAAAGGGCGGCTCATCCAGGCAGAATGCCGGTGGCAGGGCGGACGCTGAAGCCAAGGCAGGCGTTGGGGCCAAGGCAGGAGCTTTAGCCAGGCCGGATTCAGCCCCCATTGATTTTGCCGCGGCCCCTGGGAATTATGTCAACCGCGAGCTGAGCTGGCTGGAATTCAACTACCGTGTTCTCAGCGAATCCAGGGACAAGAGCAACCCTCTTTTTGAGCGCCTTAAGTTCTTAAGCATAACCGCTTCCAATCTGGACGAGTTTTATATGGTCCGGGTTGCTTCCTTAAAGGACATGGTACATGCAAAGTACACCAAGCCCGACATCGCCGGTCTGACGCCCCAGGAACAGCTGGACCGAATCAGCGAGAGGACCCATGAGCTGGTGGAGATGCAGTATTCCACCTATAACCGTTCCCTGGTGCCCACCTTAAGACAGAACGGGCTGCGCATCATAACAGAACATGAGGATATGACCGGGGAAGAAGCGGCATATGCGGACGAGTATTTTAAGAAGAACGTATATCCGGTCCTGACGCCCATGGCCTTTGATTCCTCCAGGCCCTTCCCGCTGATACGGAACAAGACGCTGAACATTGCCGCCCTTTTGAAAAAGAAGAGTGGTGAGGATGAGGAACTGGAATTCGCCATGGTGCAGGTTCCTTCGGTCATTTCCAGGATTGTGGAGCTGCCCAGGGAGATAGACGAGGACGGCAAGGAGCAGAGGGTGGTCATCCTTCTGGAGGAAATCATAGAGCGGAACATGCCTGCATTGTTCCTCAATTATGACATTGTGGCATCCCATCCATTCCGCATCATGAGGAACGCCGACCTTACCATAGACGAGGAGGAGGCCGTGGACCTGCTGGAGGAAATCCAGAAGCAGCTTAAGAAACGTCAGTGGGGCGAGGCCATCCGCCTGGAAATAGAGGACAATGTGGATAAGCGCCTCCTTAAAATCCTCCGAAAGGAATTGTCCATTAACAGCCAGGATATCTTTGAGATTAACGGTCCCCTGGACTTGACATTCCTTATGAAGATGTACGGACTGGAAGGCTTTGAACTGTTCAAGGCGCCCCGGTATGTGCCCCAGCCCGTGCCTGCCCTTATGAATGAGGATGATATATTCACCAATATCAGAAAGGGCGATATCCTGCTCCACCATCCATATCAGAGCTTTGACCCGGTGGTGAACTTTGTGCGCAGCGCGGCAAGGGACCCGGAGGTCCTGGCCATCAAGCAGACCCTGTACCGGGTCAGCGGAAATTCTCCCATTATTGCGGCTCTTGCAGAGGCAGCGGACAATGGAAAGCAGGTGTCGGTGCTGGTGGAGCTGAAAGCCCGTTTTGACGAGGAGAACAATATCAACTGGGCAAAGATGCTTGAGAAGGCAGGATGCCATGTAATATACGGCCTGGTGGGCCTTAAGACCCACAGCAAGATTACCCTGGTGGTAAGGATGGAGGAGGACGGAATCCGCCGCTACGTACATCTGGGCACAGGCAATTACAATGATTCCACAGCCAAGCTCTACACGGACTGCGGCATACTTACCTGCAATCCCCAAATAGGGGAGGACGCCACTGCCGTGTTCAACATGCTGTCCGGTTATTCCGAGCCACTGGCCTGGAATAAGCTGTCCGTGGCGCCCCTGTGGCTCAGGGGAAGGTTCCTGCGAATGATACGCAGGGAGGCGGAACATGCCAGGGCCGGCCGGCCGGCCCACATTATGGCCAAGATGAATTCCCTGTGTGACAAGGAAATCATCACAGCTCTGTATGAGGCGTCCTGCGCGGGAGTCAAGGTGGAAATGATTATCCGCGGCATCTGCTGCCTGAAGGCAGGTGTGCCGGGACTCAGCGAGAACATATCCGTGCGCTCCATTGTAGGCAACTTTCTGGAGCACAGCCGTATCTTTTATTTCTTCAATGACGCAAGCCCGGAGGTATACATGGGCAGCGCGGACTGGATGCCCAGGAACTTAGACCGCCGGGTGGAAATCATGTTCCCGGTGGAGGATGAGGTATTAAGGGAAAAAGTCATCCATATTCTGGAAGTGGAGCTGGAGGACAATGTGAAGGCCCATATCCTGCAGCCGGACGGCAGCTACGAGAAGGAGGATAAGCGGGGCAAGGTCCTGGTCAACTCCCAGGAACAGTTCTGCCGCGAGGCCGTCCTTATGGCTAAGGAGTCCGCAGATGAGGAGGACCCGGCCAGGAGCAGGGTGTTTAAGCCGGTTATGAGCAGTAATTAGGAAACGTTCCGAAAAGAATCGTTTCTAAAAGAATCCCTAGGTCGTGCAAGGCTTGGGGATTCGCTTAATGTAAAAGTAATCCGGCTTATTGTTCAGTACTCTGTTTTTCGCAATCTCCTCCATAAGAGGCAGACAGGCATCAAAGAAAATATTTTTTAAAAGCTTTTCCAAAATATCCTGCATTGGAATATCCGGTTTTTTCTGCAACCTCATAGATCAGAAATTCCGGTGACTGTAAAAGCTTCCTGGCTGCCTGCATCCGGACATCCGTGAGATAAGTGGAAAAATTCACTCCCGTTTCCTTTTTAAACAGGTTGCTTAAGTGGGACGGCGTAATATTTACCAGTTCTGCAATCAGGTTCAGGTCAATATTTTCACTGTAATGAAGCTGCAGGTATTCTTTGATCTTCAGGATTTCGGGGCGTTCACCGGAACGTTTTTCACGGATGAATTCCGTAAACTTTCTGGTAAAGCCGGACAAGACCTGTTCGCAGGAGCGAAGGGTGTTCCGTATCCCGCTTTCACGGATCAGACTGTCTGCATTGCTTTTTGTCAGTATCCGGACAGACTCATCAAACATTGAGAAGGTATCTAAATGTTTCTAAAAATCCTCCTTGGCATCCACTAATCCACTGACAAGCGCTTTAATCAATGTTATAATATCCAGCCAATACTCTTTTCATTTATTTTTTATCAACTGACTATTTCTTTACTCCAACTACAACTTATATATCACACCGTTTTACAACATATAAGCCTCACCGTTTTGCACATATATGTCACACTGATTTCAGCCACCTATTCCCACGGCAGGATAACCGGGGCCTCCTCGCCCGCTTTCACCATCTCTTCAACAAGCTGTGAAGCCAGCTCCTCACGTACCGTCGAATATGCAGGGCTTTTTACCAGGTTATTCAATTCATATGGATCTTTTTTCAAATCATAGAGAAAGTCTTCTACATAGATGCTGCTGCTCCCATCGGCCCATCCGTCGGAATCCGGAGCGCAGACACTGTATAAATATTTCTCAGTCCGTATACACCGCCCCATACGGCTCTCACTAATCTGCGCAAATATTCTGTTTGTTCTTCCTGAAGTCAGCCCGTCTGCAACCGTCTTCAAATCCTCTCCAATCATCCTGTCCCCTACATCTACTCTCGCCATAGCGAGAAAAGTCTTTGGCAGGCTGCAGGTGCTCACCAACTCAGGAACCCTTTTTCCACCATGAAAGCCGGGACCAGAGATAACCAGCGGTACTTTCAGACAGGCGGAATGACAGGACCTCTTATAATCATCACAGCCTGTCATGTGCTCATCTTTATTTCTGGTCTTAAAATGAGAGCCGTGGTCCGAGGCATAAACCCAGATTGTATTGTCATAAAGCCCCTTTTCCTTAATTTTTTCAATCAGGCGTCCGAGGTTATCGTCCAGACTTTTGCAGCACCCCAGATAATCCGGATACATTTCCCGCGCATCACCCTCAAGGGCTGCAAGGTCTCCCGGCAATTCAAAATCACAATACCGTTCTTTTGAGCCAGCCGGCCCTTCGTAACGCCCATGGTCATTCTGATGATGCGGTTCAATATGGGAAATTGTCATAAAAAACGGTTTCTCACCTGTATACTGGTCCAGGTACTCAAGTGCATAATCAGTAATGCAGTCAACACGATACCCGTCAAAGGCATGTTTCTTCATATTTTCATCGAATACATATCCCCCATATCCATGAGATGTAGCTTCCAGCACATCTGCTGCACGCCAGAATCCGCGATATCCCCCACGCCTCTCAAGCGGGATGGCGCAGCTTTCATAATCCGCAATCGGAGGGGCATCATATGAAGTTCTCTCACTGGCAAGATGCCACTTTCCAATATATGCCGTTTCATATCCCGCTTCATAAAAATAATCGGCAAGAGTTTTGACATTTGACGGCAGCGGCAGCGCATTCCGATAACAATTAATATCTGTCGGCCATTTCCCACTTTGGAAGATAGCCCTGCAAGGTCCGCAGACCGGCTGCGCAGTATAGGCTTCTTCAAACAGAACCCCTTCACCGGCAAGCCTGTCAAGATTTGGGCTGATGTCAAGCCGTTGTCCATAGCACCCTAATGTATCCGCTCTCTGCTGGTCCGGAAAATAAAAGATAATATTTGGTTTGTTCATAATACCTCCTCGTCTACTTCAGTCCTGATGTAACAATTCCCTGTACAAAATACTTCTGTGCAAATAAGAATAAAAGTATCATAGGCAAAACAATCAGTACCGCTATAGCCATCATCTGATTCCATTGGATTGTAGTCTCCGTTTTGAACATGGTCAGGGCAAGCTGAACCGTTTTGTGACTTTCTGAGTTCGTCATGACAAGTGGCCACAGATAATCATTCCACACCGCCACACCTTTCATTAATGCAAGTGTAGCAAGTATTGCCTTAGAGTTCGGCAGGTATATCAGGAAAAAGGTTTTCCATTTTCCGGCTCCATCAATCTCTGCTGCCTCGTCCAACGATTTGGGGAAATTCTCATAAAACTGCTTACATAAGAAAATACCATAAGAACCCGAAACAAGTGGAATAATCAAGCCTGCAAATGTATTGATAAGTCCCGTGCCTCCCTGTCCCAAAATATTATTTCCTCCTGCAAAAGGAAATTTAGCCATAATCAGGAATGTAGGAAGTATAGTTACCTGTGCCGGCATCATAAGCCCAATCATCAGAAGGCTAAACAGCACCTTCGACCCTTTGAATTTCAGTCTTGCAAACGCATAACCTGCAATGGAATTAAATAATAAGGAAAAAACTACTGCAGATATCGTAATAATCAACGAATTCCGAAAATATAAGAGCCAATTTCCACTTCCCAGTGCATCGATATAGTTCACCAGAGAAAAATGTTCCGGTATAAGGTGGAATACCGAGGATTTAATTTCTTCCATGGATTTGAACGAGGTAACAAACATCATAATAACCGGCGTAAGCATGACCAGTGAGACGGCTGTCATGGCAACAGCCCAAATTCCGTGATATATTTTTCTGTGTTTCATCTTAAAACCTCCTTATGATACGTCAACATCCTGTCCACCGCTTCCAAACTTGAATACCAATATAGTAATCAGAATTGAAAACAACAACAGGACTACAGACATTGCGCCTGCATACCCCATCTTGAACTCCAGAAAACCTCTTCTGTAAATCTGATGAACAATGGTAGTCGTCCTGTTTAGCGGACCTCCGCTGGTCATAATATTAATCTGCTCAAATACAGAAAAACTGTTCACAATTCCTGTTACCAACAGGAAAAATGTAGTAGGCTTAAGCATTGGCCATGTAATATGTAAGAATTTTTTTATAAAACCCGCTCCATCCAACGACGCCGCTTCATAAAGCGAATCCGGTATAGACGTCAAGCCCGAAAGGAAAATAACCATGGAATAACCACAGTTTTTCCAAATACCCATCAGGATTACACAGGGCATTGCCAGTTTCGGATCCTGCAGCCATTGCTGCACAGAAGAACCAAATGCTTTTAGAACCATGTTAAGCAGACCATATGTCGGGTCATAAATCCACAGCCAAACCATTGACATACACACCATAGACATAACATTCGGCAGATAAAACGCTGTACGGAAAAAAGGAATCATTCTTGACCTTCTATAAAGCATTATAGCAAAAAACAGGCCAATCGCAAGCTGTGGAAACAATGTAAATACAGTATAAAACAGTGTATTCCTGACTGAAATCAGGAAATCCCCATCCTGAAATAAGTTAAGATAATTTTTAAATCCTACAAACTCCGGAACGGAATACAAGTTAAAATTCGTCAGGCTGTAATAAATAACAAATCCAATAGGAACAAGTATAAAAACGGCAAATACAAAATAAGCTGGAAAAATCATAGCATAAGCGCATTTATCATACTTTGTTTTACTTTTCATTTTTTCCGGTTTATTCACAATTACCCTCCTCCTTCATGTTAATATTATGATGTTGGGGTCAAAAGGTATTTTGACCCCTATGATACACGGATTGCTTCGCATTTCATGCTCTCGCAATCCTGGTATCATATTATGTTTTTATTGCCTATACTCGGCCTTATAGATTATCTACCTCTTTCTGGATTTTTTTCGCTCCGTCATTCATGGATTTCCCAGGCTCATCCACTCCATACATAATCTTTTCCATGGATTCATTCACGATATTGTATACGGAATTCGCATATGGGACTTTCGGTGAACCGTTCCCACAACTGATGGACTCATAAATAACCTGATTAATTTCCGGGTTTTCGGCAATGAATTTATCTTTCAGAGATTCCCTCAACGGCGCACTTCCAAGTTCTTCATACCGCTTCCACATATTCTCGGGGCTGGATATATATTCCATAAAACGCCAAACTTCTTCTTTATGTTCTGTTTCACCGCTCATAAACAGAAAGCTCATGCCACAGAACGTTGCCTGCTTTTTATTTTTTAATGGAGATGCCATAGCAATCTTATCTTTCAAAGCTCCGCTGTTCCATGTCTGGAAATCCTGATCGCTCCCGAATGTCATCGCTGCAAGTCCGGTACTAAACGGATTCTGGTCGCTGTTTGTACTGTCCCACTGAACAACGCCCAACTCTTTGAGCTTAAGCATATATTCTGCTGCCTCTACCGCCTCCGGGGTGTTAATCAAAATGGAGTTGTCATCTTCATCTACCAGATTCTTCACTCCATTTTCTTCTGCAAAAATAGAGAACCACTGATGCATATTTGAACCGGACGTAGGAATACCCATGCCGGTCTGCACGACGCTGTCTCCGTCCTTCTTGACCAGTTTTTCATGTGCTGCAAGAAGTTCATCCCAGTTAGATGGCGGATTCTCTGAATTCAGCCCCGCCTCTTCAAACATTTCCTTGTTATATATCAGCACACGGGGATCCGCAAATACCGGAAGACCATAGAGTGAATCATTGATTGTCCCCAGTTTCAAGGCGTTTTCCATAAAATCATCTTTGCCTTCCCATAAATCTACATACTTATCCAGCGATTCATACTGGCCCAACGGGACTCTCGTTCCCATAGACGCCATTGTAAAATTAATAATATCCGGTGCAGTACCGGAGGCAAATCCAGTATTCAGTTTTGTCTCAAAATCATCGCCATAAGGACATTCCTGATATTCGATATCAATATCCGGGTTCTCTGCCTCAAAGCCTTCAATCATTTCCTGCCAGTAATTCTTTTTTGCCTTCTCTGTCCCTGCCCTTAAAAACACAAGTTTAGTCACTTTGCCATCTGTGTCCTGCGCAGAGGAATCCTCCGCAGATGATACGAGTTCTTCATTTCCGTTATTACCGCAGCCAGTAGTTCCAAGTACCGCAGATACACCAATGACCGCCGCGCATAACATTGCCATTTTTTTCTTCATAAAAAAACCTCCTTCACCGTAATGATAAAAATATAATAAAAAAAATGGAGTGCTGATACCATGTTTCAGATTCATATATCTTTGCACACCATTTTCATTTTCCATTATTTTTATTTTATCTATACTGGTCTTTTTAATAATTTGTATATTTTCATGCTTATTTTGCACAATTTTTAACTTCCAGCCCTCTTTCTGATAATACTTTGGAATATCTCCAATCCACTTTCCCGAAATCATTCAAGCTTTCTATATTCCAAGGGTGACATCTCATAGCGTTCTTTGAATACCCTGCTAAAATGAGCAGCATCAAAAAAGCCAGTCCGTTCCGCTATTTCATTAATCTGAAGTTTCGTTGTTCTCAATAAGCGGCAGGAATTCTCCAGCCGGATTCTCTGAAGATAATCGCTGAACCTTTCGCCCGTCTCTTTTTTAAACAGCACAGAAAGATATGTCCTGCTTAAGTGAACCGAATTCGCAATATCCTCCATAACAATCCTTTCCTGATAATGATGCTCAATATAATTTACCACATCCCGTATCTGGGAAGAGTACCGATTCCCTACACACTTTTTCTGAAAAACATCGCACAGGTATTTTCTTGCCTTCTGCATCCTCTGGTTTAATTCATAAAATGTATGTATATTTTCTCCCAGAAGCAATTCAATGCTCCCAATTGCTTTCTTTTCTTCTTCCTCCAACTCCTGACGCCAGAGTCTGTGCATAAATACTGTGAGCAGTTCATTGCACAGTGCCTTCACATAAGTCGGGGGCAGAAAATCGGCGTGTCCAATCTGTTCCAGTAATTCACCTGACTTTTCTTCTGCCTCACTGCATTTTTCTTTATCCAGAAGCTCTGATAACTCTTTAATTGCATCGCTAAAATACAGTTCCTCTTCATTATCCTCCTTATTCACCCGCATTTCATCATACAACTGACACCCCGGTATGTCAAAAAAGCGCCTGTTATCTTTTGCAAGCGATGCCTGACGGCACAGCGAGTTAAGCTTGGACAACCCATCCTTCCTGACACTTATTCCGATGTACAATTTCATGCCCAAATGGACCTGTAGGATATGAAATAACTCCTCCGCCAGATTACGCCGGGTCCATTCATTCCGGTGATTATAAAGAATCATAAATTCCTGAGAATCGCTCTGGTAAAAATACCAGCATATATGTTTTTCCTCAAAAAAAATTTCAAATAAGTCTTTCGATTTTTCAATATTCTTTCCGGTTTCAAAATAAATACTCATTGCAGTCAGATTCTTCGCTTCAAGCATAATCTTATTACTCAGCAGCAGGCCTGAGATTTCCTCTTCTGTCATGACAGCGTTTTTATCCATAAGGCTTCTGAGTATTTCCTGCTGCTTTTCTGATTGGAAGACGCCCTGGGCGCTGTCACTGCCTTCTGTGGCAAGGTAACTTTGGGCATCTTTCAGGATTCTCTTCAATTCGCTCTGGGTAATCTCCGGTTTTAGTAGGAACTCGTGAACCCCAAGCTTAATTGCCTCTCTGGCATATTGGAATTCATCATATGCGCTCAAAATGACTTTATATGGATGCATATCCAATCGCAGAATATTTTTAAGGAACTCCATACCATCCATCGTGGACATACGGATATCCGTGAAGATAACATCCACACTTTCCTTTTTGCAGTATTCAAATGCCTGACGCCCATTAGAAAATACTCCTACTACAGAATAATCAGCACTGATATCTTCTACTTTTTTCTTAATCCATTGTCTGGTTATACTTTCATCATCAATAATTAATATCTTTACCATACCGCTCTCCTGCTACTATTTCCTCTCCGGCTTCTCCCTTGTCAAGCACCGGTATACGCATCGTTACACATATTCCTCCATCCTGTACATTCTCAACTGCCATTCCATATTCTTTGCCAAAAATGAGCTGCAGACGTTCCTGCACATTTTTCACGCCAATCCCGCTGACTTGGTCTTTCCGTGTGATTTCCAGGGAATCCATAAGCAGCTTACGGATTTCTTCCGCATTACCACCAACCCCATTATCTGTCACCGTAATAAACAGTTCCCCGTTTTCTGCATAAGCATTGACTGTAATATGTCCCATATCCTCCTTGCCGCTGAATCCGTGAGAAATAGAATTTTCCACCAGCGGCTGAACGGAAATCCTTGGAATCCTGCATTCCCTTGCATCATCGGATACCTGAATTTCCCATTCAAAAGTATCCTGATAACGGTTACTCATAAGAATCAAATAGTTCTCCAGATTCTGCATTTCCTCACGGACTGTTATCAGCTCACGATAGTCTGAAAAAGTCCTCCGCAGAAGTTTTCCAAGTGCCAACAGGGATTCTCCGGCTTTTTCTTCCATCCCCATTTCCAACAGAAACCGGATAGATGCCAGAGTATTATACAGAAAATGAGGATTAATCTGAGCCTGTAACGCCTGTAATTCAAGCACCCGCTTCTCTTCATCTTTTGCTTTTAACTGCGCTATAAGCTCTTCAATCTTATCAATCATTTCGTTAAACTGAAAACTCAGTTCCTTGAATTCGTCTATGTCCGAAAGTTCCGTACGCACACTCAAATCCCCTTTATAGACCATCCGCATATCCTGTTTCAGTTTTTTAACCGGACGGCTGATATATCTGGAATTATACACCGACATGAATATCGCAAGCAACGTTTCAATTACGGTCGCAGCTATGATGCAGACATATCCTTTATTCTGACTCCATACCAGATTCTGCCGTTCCTCGTACATCACGACCCGCCAGCCTGTAGAAGGATTTGTGACATAATACACCTGAGAGGGAAGTGAATTACTGGTACTCTGAAAGTATCCATGGTCGTATCCCTTCAGCTTGGACAGATAACTTTCATTTATAATCTTTTTCCCAACCAATTCTCTGTTTGTGCTTCCGATAATCCGGCCATCTGTATTCATTATAAATACATCCTGTTTATCATTTTCCACTCCTTCGCCAAGCAGTTCTTCCAGCGTTTCATAGGGTACGCTTACGTCCATCATCCCAATAATTCTTCCGCTATTGAAATTCCTCATTAACCTTGCAATTCTGAATGCACTGGAATCGTCAAATTTTGTAAACTCTTTGCTTTCATATGTAGGGATATAGCATACACTATTTTTCTCTTTCAGGACGCCATACCATGCTTCCTTCTTCAGCTTTTCAAGATTCGGAAATTCAACCGTCACCTGTCCCCCGTCTTCTTCCGTCGAATAATTGCAGTCATTTTCCCCTATAATTTCCAGATTATACCTTCCGTTGGCATAAAGACGCCTATTCTCGCGTAAATAATCCCGGACTTTCTGTTTCGTCTGTATTTTTTCATATTCATTGCCAAAACTGATGGTTGAGATAAGCCTGTTCATCTCAAAGTCGCTGTAAAAACTCTCTGAATATGCAATACCATTGTACAGATAATTTTCCAGATTACTGTTAATCTGATTTAAAACCACCATTTTTGACTGATTCAGCCTTCTGTTTCCCTCTGTATTAATAAATGATACGATACTGACAGAAAGGAGCAGACAAGGGATAACAAACAAAAACATATTAGTAATAAGAATTTTGCGTTGTAACTTAATCGAATGATTTTTCCTCTTCCTCATATTTCCATATTCCTCACCGTCAGAGTTTGTATCCTCTTTGTGTCCTATCTGCATTCGGACAGACTCTCTTCTCTCCGTCTGCTGTATTTTTTTATTATATCTTATTAATCAAGGAAACGTCAACGATACGTTCCTGAAAGGATGAAGTAAATGAATTGTCAGTTGACATGAAAAAGACTGCTCCTAAGAAGATATAACTTTAGACTTGTTTTCTCAATCATACAACTGGCTTTTCTTTTTGGCAAGATTATATATTCCCAATCTGTTCCCGAATGGCAAGGATCTTCCGTACTGTGGAAGTCCCTGATAGCGTTCCATGCAGAGCCTCCGCATACCGTTGGACCTCCCTTTGCTTCTCTGTATACCGTTTCCGCTGCGACTCTTCAATCACCCCATCTGTCCCTGTTGACACAGCGCTCGCCATCTCCAGTTCTCTACGGTAATTTACCAAGTCGATTACTTTTTCCCTTCCATAGTTCCGGATAAAACATCTCAGCCTGCACATCCTGTCTGAGCCCGTCTCACTCCATCCCATCGGTCGTGAGCTCATCCTCTCTGAAAAAACACTGCTCACATGCCCTTCTGCGCTGCACCCTAACACATGCTTATCATGGAACGCCCTTTGAATATACTCCCAGTTCCCTGCCTTCCCTTTGTAATGGTTACTCATCTAATGTATACCGTGCAATTCGGTTGATATATTTCATCAGGTGAAACCGGTCTGCCACAAGTTTACTCTTACCTACATATCGGAACCTGTATAAAGCCCTCCAAAGTAAAAAGGCGACACCAGCTTTCTCCTGCCATTACAGATTTCTTCTTTTCCTTCAAAGAGATAGACCAGCTTGCCGATAAAACATCCCTGCTCCTTTCCATCTTTCTGTCGGTGGATATGGTCCTCATCTGCCTCAAGATAAAGGTATTCACAGATTTTCTTTTCCTTTGCCGGTTCTTCCATCTCCAGGATTTCATCTGGACCGGCTTTCAGGAGAAGGGGCCCCATTTTATTTAAGTGTCCATGGGCTGGAAGAGGATACAGTGATCATCTTTACTTCCGATAACGGTATGAACCTGGGGCAGCACGGAATCTGGGGAAAAGGAAACGGTACCTATCCGCCAAATATGTATGATTCATCCGTAAAAGTTCAATTTATTATTAAAGTTCCCGAATACGAAGCACCTGGATCCACCTGTTCTGCTATGGCCGGACAGTATGATATTTTCCCTACTATCCTGTCACTGGCAGGATGCAAATATGAGCTGGAGCCGCTGCAGCCGGGAAAAAGCCTGTTGGAGCAGATCAATCATCCAACGGAAAAATATGAAGACCGGTTTGTTGTATTTGACGAATACAGCAAGACCCGTATGATAAAAAAGGGAAGTTTAAAATATATCCACCGTTACGGAGACAGTCCCTGCGAGTTTTATGACCTGTCAAAGGACCCGGATGAGGAAACCAACCTCTTCGGAAATCCAGAATTTGAAGAGCAGATCAGGATCCTTAAGACAGAGCTGGAAGGATGGTTCGACCGCTATTCCGTTCCTAAAATGGATGCAAGAATATGCGGTGCTGTAGGCCGGGGACAGGAGAAAATGTGTTATGAGAAAAATGCATTTGATCAGTCTATAGAGTTATATCATCGTTCTTAAGGACGCATTTTGCTATTAAGGATTCCTGATCGTATTGTCAGCGCCAGCCGGCCCTTTGTCCGGCCTATTGTACGGGGCCTTTGATGGCTGCGATGAAGCCAGAAACCTCCAGGCGATGGCTTCCGGGAACGGGAAGGGCGCTGCCCAAGCCGCATCCTGGCAGATAGGATCTACCGGAACCGGAAAATAGTGTTTGTTCTGCAGACATTAGCTATGGACACCACAGAACACCAGTGAAAGTATAAACACAATGATAATGGTCACAATACCCATAACCCCGGTCATACCGGTCTGGCACTTATAGGCATCCTTTGTCTCCATGTCAGAGAACTGGGATACCACCCAGAAGTAGGAGTCATTGGCATGGGACACGGTCATGGAGCCGGCGCCAATGGCCATGATGACAAGCACCTTTGCCAGCGGGGTGGTGAATCCCAGGGCAGGCATCAGAGGCGCAATCATAGCGGAGGTGGTAATCATGGCCACGGTGGAAGCGCCCATAGCTGTCTTTAACAGGGCTGCAATGATGAATGGAAGGAATACGCCCACTCCAAGGCCCAGAAGGGATGCGCTCAGCGCGTCAGCGATAGGCAGTTTCTGAAGGATGGCTCCAAATGCGCCGCCTGCGCCGGTGATGGCCAGGATACCTGCGGAGTTGGTGACACCTTCTGTAATCCAGGACAAGGTATTTTTCTTCTCAGCGGCCGGAACCAGGGTCATGGCCAGGAACACGCCTAAAATCAGGGCAATGACAGGGTTTCCGATGAAGGAGAAAAGCATCTTTACAGCGCCGTCTCCAAAAGGAGCACTGGGGAAGTCGCCTACGGATTTAAGTGCAATCAGTACGATGGGAAGCAGGATGGGTGAGAAGCTGTGAAGGGCGCCGGGCAGTTTGCCGTATTTCTCAAGCAGCTCATCCACCGTGTACTCAGGGTTGGCAGGAATATCAATTTTGCTGGATACCTTTTTGGCATAGAACAGCGCTGATAAGGTGGCTGGTATGGATACCAGAAGGCCCACCAGTATGGTCAGTCCCAGGTCAGCTTCCAGGGTACCTGCCATGGCAATTGGGCCAGGGGTAGGCGGAACCAGACAGTGGGTTGCATATAAGCCGCCGGACAGGGCGGTAGCCATGACGGCCAGGGATACATTGCTCTGGCTGGCCAGGGCTCTGGAGATAGGGCTTAAGATGACGAAGCCGGAATCGCAGAATACAGGGATGCCTGTCACATAACCGGTGAGGGCCATGGTCAGAACGCTGTTTTTCTTTCCGACCAGCTTGAGGATGGTGTTGGCCATGGTCAGGGCAGCGCCTGTCTTTTCAAGAATGGTCCCAATAATGGTTCCTGCCAGGATTACGATACCTATGCTGGCAAGTATGTTTCCGAAGCCGCTTTTTACTGTGTTGATGACTTCCTCCGTGGGAATACCGCACACCAGTCCCACTGCAATGGCTATGACCGTAAGTACGATAAACGGGTGCTGGTTAAATTTGGATATGGCCAATACCATACATACTACGGCCAGAAATATGACTAAAAATATAAATAAACCTGACATTCTAAAACCTCCTCAAATATGTTTAAGTGATATCATCTACCGGATGATACATGAAAATCAGACGAACCAGGAATTCCCTGGTAAAGGGAGTCTCATTTTCCAGGTCCAGCAGCTGGAACAGCCGTTTCATCCTGTAAAGAAGGGTGTTCTTGTGAAGATGAAGCCGCTCGGAGGCCTTCTGCACGCTGCCGTTCTCCTGGTAATATACCCTGGCAGTCACCAGAAGGACCTCGGCCTGCCTGGCATCCTGGCTGGCTGTCAGCTTCCGGTACAGCATTTCTGCATACTTTGTACCGCCGTGAATCAGGGACTTGTAAAGCAGATACTGAATTTTGACCTGGCTGTCCTCCAGATTACGGACCGGTCCGCCCTCCATGGAAATCAGGGTGTTGGATTCCTTCATACCGCCGGGAATGTCCTCCAGCCGTACGCAGGCGCCGCTGACAGCAATACAGAGTCCCTCCTCCCGGACTACCTGGGCTATGATTTTGTCCAGGGCCTCGTCCGCCTTCCCTTGCCTGGGAACACTGTGAATAATGATGCAGTCGTTGTTCTGGATGCCGAACACATCCCTGGAGCGGTCCAGGGTACCCTGCCACATCATGTTCTGGAAGAGCTGGGTGTAGTGGTTCATCTGCTCCCTGGTATTTTTGCCTTTGCCTGCCCGTATCATAATGACCTTTACGGGAAAGGCCAGCTGGATCGGAATCAGGGCGGACAGCTGGTAAATGGTTTCCATCTGCCCGGTGTCCCCCAGAAGCAGAAGGCTCAGAAGGCGGTTTCTGACCTCGGACTCCACGTTCTGCTTTTGTGTCATGGCCTGCTGGGCAAAATGATGGGTTACATAGACCTTCAGAAGGTTGGCTACGTTTAACATCTGCTCCTCACATCCAAAGATGCCCACCACCCCAATCAGTTCATCCCTCAGAAAGATGGGCATGTTGTAGCCCTCCTTTGCGCCGGGATACCGGGGTAGGTCCCCTGTCTCAATAAGGACCGGCTTTCCCGTGGCAATGACCTCGGCCGCGCCCTGGTGGAAGGTGCCGATACGCTCCTTTTCCGTGGAGGCGATAATGGTCCCTTCCCGGTCCATGATGTTGATGGTGCGTCCTCCCACCAGGGAGGATGTGGCTTCCACAAAATCCTGTGCCATACTGGAAAATTCTAGCATACCCTCCTCCTGCCAGGAGATGCATCCCTGATGTAATCAAAGGAATCATAAAATCAAAGGAATCATAAAATCAAAGAAATCATTATATCAAAGGAATCAAAATCCAACATCAAGGAAATCAGAGGAGCAGGCAGTCGCCTGCGCCCAGATACACGGTGTTCATCTCCGGATTTTCAGCCATCATGTTCCGGAGAAGTTCCCCGGAGCAGTGGTTAAAGCCCAGAAGTCCGATGCCCATGTCCTTCATGGTTTGGATGGTCATCTGTATGCGCTCCCGGTCAGCCTCCACCAGGTGGGTCCCTCCCACCACTGCACGTATGGGCCGGGAGAAGCGCTGCCTTACCGTATCCAGGATGTTAAGGATGCCCGGATGGCTGCATCCCACGATTACCACCAGTTCACCTCTGTCCTCCAGCACAAGACAGACCTCATCCTGAAAATAATCCTGCTTCCATCCGTCCTTGTCCCGTATCACAAAACGCTCCGGGACTGTCTCAAAGTCATGGGACCGTCTGATGTCGCCCATGACCCAACAGCCCCTGCCAATGGGAAGGACAGACCCACATACCATATGCCGGATGCCGTGTTCCTCCAGGAACAGGCTGTCAAATCCTGTACCCAGATAGGTTGCCTTGAGGCCGTTCTTGGCATATTTTTCCTCAAAGAACCCATTTCCTGTAACCAGGGGACAGCCAAGGCCTGCCGCAACAAAATCCCTGTAACCGGCGGCATGGTCATAATGCCCGTGGCTTCCCACTGCAACGTCTGCCTGTTCCGGCCGGATTCCCAGCCTGAGGGCATTTTCCAGGGCGTGTCTGCCTGCTCCGAAGTCAAAGAGGATGCGCATATCCCCTGTCTCCACATAAAAGGACAATCCATGTTCTGCCTTCATGGCTTTTTGTTCCCCTGCCAGATTGTCCATGACAGTCACTATCTTGATGATCCTCACCTCCTGAAAGTCTATAAAATTTTTATAATGTTTATGAAATGATTATATCATAATTTACTTCTTTTTCCATTGTGACAGAACACAAATATTTGCAAAAAAATCTATTTTTCAGTCTATTTTTGTTTAAAGTATACAAATGAATGAAGATATTACCATTATAGGGAGGCCCGGTGTATTGTAACAGAAATTCCCACAATTTTTCAAGAAAAAAGTAAGGAAAACCTTGATATATTATGTTAGAATAGGTCATATAAGTTAACATATGAGGAGGGGACATCATGCCCGATATAAATATCCTGGTAGTAGATGATGAAAAAGAGATAGCGGATTTGATTGAGATTTATCTTGTAAGTGATGGCTATAAAGTATTTAAGGCGGAGAATGCTGCCAAGGGGCTGGAAATTATTTCCAAAGAAGAGGTACACCTGGTACTGTTGGACATTATGATGCCGGGGATGAACGGCCTGGAGATGTGCAAGAAGATAAGGGAAAACAATAACATCCCGATTATCATGCTCAGCGCTAAGTCCACGGATTTAGATAAGATATTAGGTCTGGGAACAGGGGCGGACGACTATGTGGTGAAGCCCTTTAACCCGCTGGAACTGACGGCCAGGGTCAAATCGCAGCTGCGCCGCTACACCCAGTTAAACCCAAACAGCGCTTCCAGGGAGAAGGCCAACAACGAGATTACCATTAAGGGAATGACCATTAATAAGGATAATCATAAAGTGATCGTGGACGATGAGGAAATCAAGCTCACCCCCATTGAGTTCGATATCCTGTACCTGCTGGCTTCCAACCCGGGCAAGGTATTCAGCACCGACGAGATATTCGAGAAGGTGTGGAATGAAAAGGTATATGAGGCCAACAACACGGTCATGGTACATATCAGACGCCTGAGAGGCAAGATGAAAGAGGACACCAGACAGAATAAAATCATCACCACAGTGTGGGGAGTAGGTTACAAAATTGAAAAGTGATATGAGCAGGCGCTACCATACCCGGGTTATCACCAACATTATATACAGCGCCATCATTACCTGTCTTGTGGAAATATTTCTGGTGACCAACGTGTCCATGATTGCCAGATATATGGAGGAATCCGGACGTATGAACCGCCTGCTTCAGGCTGTGCTGGATTACCATGTGGCGGTGGTGCTGGTTTATGTGGTATCCGGGCTGGTGCTGTTTGCGGTGACCTTCATGATTCTCCAGGAACCCTATATCCGCTATATCAGCAATATATCGGATGCGGTCCAGAGCATATCAGAAGGCAACCTGAATACCACCATTGATGTGATTGGGGATGACGAGTTCTCCAGCATGGCTGCCAACCTTAACAAGATGGTGGAGGATATCCGGGAGCTGATGGATAAGGAGAGGGAATCGGAGCGCACCAAGAACGAGCTCATAACCAATGTGGCCCACGACCTGCGCACACCCCTTACGTCCATCATCGGATACCTGGAGCTGCTGGCCGGCAACAGTAAGATACCGGCGCAGATGCAGCATAAGTACATAGAGATTGCATACGGAAAGGCTCGCCGCCTGGAGAAACTGATTGAAGATCTGTTTGGATTTACCAAGCTCAATTACGGCAGGATATCCATGCACGTATCCCAGCTGGATGTGGTAAAGCTGCTGGGACAGCTTTTGGAGGAGGCATATCCGAACTTTGTGGAAAAGAATCTGTCATATGACCTGCAGAGCAATGTACCGGCTAAAATCATAACAGCTGACGGCAATCTGCTGGCCCGTCTGTTCGACAACCTGATTGGCAATGCCATCAAGTATGGCGCTGATGGAAAAAGAGTCCTGGTAAAGATACTGGCCCAGGAGGATGTGGTGACTGTTTCCGTTACAAATTACGGCTACGTCATACCGCCGGAGGAGCTGCCTCTGATATTCAACAAGTTTTACCGGGTGGAACAGTCCCGGTCCAGCAGTACAGGCGGTACGGGCCTGGGACTTGCCATTGCAAAGGAAATCGTGGACATGCACGGAGGAACCATCAATGTGACCAGCGATTTGGACGGCACTGTGTTCACAGTAAAGCTTCAGGTAAATTTTGACATCAATAAAGAGAATTTTGGAACTATTAGCTGACTTAAACGGAGAATATAGGATGAGGAAGTGTAACATGCGGATATTTCCAGAGATAATAAAAAGGGCGCTGAAAAGCACCCTTTTTGGCTTAATGCTGGCAGCGTCTGTCACTGTCCAGTCCCCGGGAGTCCAGGCTTTTGGGACGGACAGTACGGCTGCCAAGGAGGAAACCGTGGAATCACCCGTTGCCATGGACGTGGTCTACGGTTATCAGAATACAGCGAAAAGCGGCCGTTTCCTGCCCCTTAAAATCGAGCTGTCCAGCCAGTCCGGCCAGGCGTTTAAGGGAACCCTGTGTATTCTGGCCATGGAGTCGGATTTTCAGGGATATAACATGAACCTGGATTATGATGTATACCGGTATGAGTATCCGGTTGAAATTGAACCTGGCAAAAGCGTGAACAAATCAGTGAGCATATCGCTGGGGGCAAGGGTTGACCAGATGTATGTGCGCCTGCTGGATGAGAATGGAAATGAGGTGCTGAGCAAACGTCTGAAGCTGAATCTGAACCTGGAGACAGCAGAGCTTTTTATCGGCGTACTCAGTGACAACCCGGCGGAGCTTCTGTATTTTAATGGCGTGGGCATTAACTACAGTACCCTCAGGACCAAGACCATCGAGATGACGGCAGCCACTCTGCCGGCGTCGGAACTGGGCCTGGACCAGCTGGATGTGCTGCTGATAACGGATTTTGATTCCGGAAAGCTGTCAGGTCAGCAGATAGAGGCTGTGTGGGAGTGGGTCCGCAAGGGCGGTGTTCTGCTCATAGGAACCGGTGACAGGGGAGAGGATACTCTGAGGGGCTTTGGCAAGGAACTCCTGGAGCAGCCCCTTCCCCAACCCGACGAGCGGGTCATCAACATGGGTGTGGAATACGCGGTGGACCGGCCTGAAGGCGCTTCCATCCCTCTGGTCTGCACGGATGTCATGCTGAAAGGCGGCACCGAGGTGCTGGGCAGCGATGAGCTGTCCGTCCTCTCATCGGTTTCCGTGGGGAACGGACTGGCTGCCGTGGCCATGTACGATTTTGTGGACATAGAAGAATTCTGTCAGGCCAATATCTCTTATATCGACAATCTGTTCACCACCCTTTTGGGGGAGGATAAGATAAACGGGCTGGCCAGCGCCATGGACGGAAGCACATCCAGCCAGTTCTGGTCAGTCCAGGGACTGATTAATACAGGCAATATCAATAATCTTCCAAAGGTGGGCCTGTACGTGACCCTGGCGGTGGCATATGTGGCCCTGGCCGGACCCGGCCTCTACTTCTTCTGGAAACAGAGGGGAATGCGCCAGTATTACCAGCTGTCCGTGGGGCTCCTGTCCCTGTGCTGTACCGGCATGGTTCTTCTCATGGGCATGAGTACGCGGTTTACAGGACCCTTCTTCACCTATGCAACCATAAAGGATACGGACAGGGATGAGATATCGGAAACCACATTCATCAACATGCGGGCCCCCTATAATAAACCGTATTCCGTAACGCTGAATCCGGAATACACCCTGTATCCCATTACGGGAAGCGCCTACTACAATATGGGTCTCCTGCCCAAATTCACGGGTGAGGAGACACCGTCCATAACCATACATTATGATGAGGAGGGTACCAAGGTCAGGTCCGACAATGTGGGCGCATTCAACTCAAAGTTCTTCATGATGGAGCGCCGCATGGAAAACGGACAGCAGGAGGGATTTACAGGCGATGTGAATTCCTTTGACGGTAAGGTGACAGGGACCCTGACCAACAATTACGGCCAGGAAGTGGACAATGTGGCCATCCTCCTGTATAATCAGATGATTCTCATTGGCCACATGGAGCCGGGCGAGACCGTAAGTCTGGACGGCATGAAGGTCATATACGGAATCACCAATTTCGGTTATGCCATGGCAGAGCAGATCACAGGGGCTTCCCGCTATAAGGAGGACAAGGATATACGGGACGCGGCCTATGTGCAGGCATTGGAGAGGACCAACCTCCTGTCCTTCTATATGGGAAACTATCTGTCAGGCTATCACTCAGAGGCCAGGGTACTGGGATTCAGCAATGAGAAGGAGGAGACTGTATTCTTAAAGTCCTCCAACTATGAGACATATGGTTCCACCCTGCTGACCTCCTCCATTGATGTCAATTATGAACAGGACGGCATGATATACAGGTCCGCGCTCCAGAAGCAGCCCAATGTGCTTTCAGGTGAGTATTATGCGGCCAACAACAGCATGTACGGCCTGACTCCGGTCATGTTAGAGTATTATCTGGGAAATGATATCGAGGTGGAGAAGCTGTCCTTCCATCAGATGAGCGATGAGGCGGTGCAGAGCATGCGGTATTACTATACGGTGCCATTTGCCGGCAATATGTATTTCTATAACTACAATACAGGAACCTATGATTCCATGGATACCCATGTCCAGTCCTATGTCAGGGAGGAGCTGGAGCCATACCTGTCCCCGGGCAATACCCTGACCATCAAGTATGTGTACGATGCCACAGGCGATTACACCTGGAATATCATGCTGCCCATACTGACTGTGACAGGAAGGAGTAAATGATGCTGGAGATAAGAGGATTACACAAGATATACGGAAAATACCATGCATTAAGCGGCCTGGACATGACGGTGGAGACCGGCGCCCTCTATGGGTTTGTGGGGCCCAACGGAGCGGGAAAGACCACCACCATTAAAATCATGACAGGGCTTCTGGAGGCGGAGGAAGGCAGGATTACCATAAACGGCATGGACGCCCGTGCCGACCTGGGAAAGCTTAAGTCCATGATTGGTTATGTGCCGGATTTCTTCGGGGTGTACGATAACCTGACCGTGTCGGAATACATGGAATTCTTTGCGGCCTGCTACCACATAAGCGGCCTGGTGGCAAGGAAGAGATACACGGCCCTGCTGGAGCAGGTGGGGCTGGAGGATAAGCTGGATTTCTTCGTGGACGGACTGTCCAGGGGCATGAAGCAGAGACTGTGCCTGGCCAGGGCCCTGATTCACGATCCGGCCATCCTTATACTGGATGAACCCACATCGGGGCTGGACCCCAGGACCCGCTTTGAGTTCAGGGAGATATTAAAGGAGCTCCAGGAATCGGGCAAGACCATAGTAATCAGTTCCCATGTCCTGTCTGAGCTGTCCGAGCTCTGTACGGATATAGGAATCATAGACCAGGGGAGGATGGTGCTGGAGGGAAATATAGACGATATCCTGTCCAGGGTCAATACCTCCAATCCGCTGGTTATATCTGTGTTCACCAACATTGATAAGGCGCTGTCCATTCTTAAGAGCCATCCCTGCGTGCAGACCATATCCCTGCGTGAACAGGATATCTGCGTACGGTTTGCGGGGGATGCCCAGGACGAGGCCCTGCTGCTCCAGCGGCTGATTGACAGCGACGTGCTGGTCAACGGATTCACCCGGGAAAAGGGAAGCCTGGAATCCGTATTTATGCAGCTGACAGAACATGAAGAGGAAAGGGTGGTGATGTCTTATGATGCGAAATCCGGTCTATAGCCGGGAGATGAAGGCCAGTTCCAGAAGTATCCGGCTGCCCCTTATCATCGTGCTGTTCAATGGAATCCTGTCCATGGTCACACTGCTCAACATGTATTCCGCCGTGGCCCAGGTGGAGTCCGCAGCGGTCATTCAGTACAGCAGCTTCATGGATATGTATGAGTTTGTCACCACCATTGAGTTCATACTGCTGATGTTCATAGTGCCGGCCGTGACAGCGGCCAGCATAAGCGGGGAGCGGGAGCGGCAGACCCTGGAATTGATGCTCACTACCCAGATGACGGCATCCCAGGTGGTGATCGGGAAGCTGATGAGCGCGTTGAGCACGCTGCTCTTACTGATTGTGTCCAGTTTCCCGGCGGTGGCCATGGTATTTGTCTATGGGGGAATCACATGGCAGGATATCCTGTCTCTCCTTCTGTGCTATATCACGGTGGCCTTTTTTGCGGGAAGCCTGGGAATCTGTTTCTCGGCCCTGTTCAAGCGGTCTACCATATCCACAGTAGTTACCTATGGAGTGCTTATAGCCGTGGTGGCCGGGACATACTTTATAAATAAGTTTTCACTCTCCCTGTCCTCCATGAATATAAGCAATTCAGTGGCGGCCTATGGTTTCGGGGAAAATGTGGTCAAACCATCATCGGGAAATGTGATTTATCTGCTGCTTCTCAATCCTGCGGCTACATTTTTTACAATCATAAACGGACAGATGGGAGGCAGCACACCCACAGCCAAGATGGCAGGTTATTTTGGGATGCAGTCCACTGGTTTTGTGATGAAGAACTGGATTATCATCAGCATAGTGATTCAGCTGGCCATAGCCGCGCTGATGATTTGGGTGGCTATCAAGGCAGTGGAGCCGGTTAAGCGCAGGCGCAGACAGAAGAAGGCAGCTAAGAAAGGAGATTAATCATGGGAATCATTAAAGCAGTTACCACAGCAGTGGGAGGAGCCCTGGCAGACCAGTGGCTGGAGGCCATAGAGCCGGATGATATGGGCGGCAGGACCGTCTTTGTCCGGGGCATCCAGGTGCGCAGGGGAAAGGGGGCTAATACAAAGGGGTCATCTGATATCGTGTCAGACGGTTCCGTCATCCATGTGTATCCCAACCAGTTCATGATGCTGGTGGACGGCGGAAGGATAGTGGATTATACGGCGGAGGAAGGCTACTACAGGGTCAGCCGTTCCTCCATGCCCTCCATGTTTAACGGACAGTTTGGGGAGGCGCTGAAGGAATCCTTTAACCGTATCCGTTTCGGCGGCGTGACACCGGGAGTCCAGAAGGTGTATTATGTCAACCTTCAGGAGATAAAGGGAATCAAATTCGGCACCCGCAACCCAGTAAACTATTTTGACAACTTTTACAATGCAGAGCTGTTCCTGCGGGCCCATGGAACGTACTCCATCAAAGTGACAGACCCCATTAAGTTTTATGCTGAGGTTATCCCTAAGAATGCAGACCATGTGGAAATAGATTCCATCAATGAGCAGTACCTGTCAGAATTCCTGGAGGCCCTGCAGACATCCATGAACCAGATGTCGGCAGACGGCATCAGGATATCCTACGTCACATCCAGGAGCCGGGAGCTGGGACAGTATATGGCTCAGACCCTGGATGAGGAATGGACCCGGATGAGAGGAATGGAGATACAGGCAGTGGGTATTGCCAGCATTACCTACGACGAGGAATCCCAGAGCCTGATTAACCTGAGGAACCGGGGAGCCATGATGGGCGACCCGTCAATCAGGGAGGGTTATGTACAGACCACCATTGCAGAGGGGCTTAAAAACGCGGGATCCAACGACAACGGAGCCATGGCCGGTTTTATGGGCATGGGGATGGGAATGCAGATGGGCGGCGGCTTCATGGGCGCGGCAACCAACACCAACATGCAGCAGATGCAGATGAACCAGGCTCCGGGCCGTATGTCCGGAAATACCGGAATGCCCGGGATGGGCGGCCGGCCTGTGGGGGAGCAGCCGGCCGGGGGCCAGTGGGCTGCGCCGAACCAGATGGAAGGGGCACAGCCGGGCGGCGCGGGAATGGCCGGCCAGATGCCCGGAACGCAGCCGTCCGGGGCATGGACCTGCCCCGACTGCGGGACTTCCAATACGGGCAAGTTCTGCGGCGAGTGCGGACATTCCCGTCCCGATACACCGTGGACCTGTGCCTGCGGAAACATCAATACAGGAAAATTCTGCAGCGAATGCGGTAAACCAAGGCCGTAAATGCCGTGATTACAGGAGAGAGAGAATATGGCAGCCATAACCTACAAATGCCCCAACTGTGACGGCGGCCTTGTATTTGACCCGGCTTCACAGAAATACCACTGCGAATATTGCCTGTCTGATTTTACCCAGGAAGAACTGGAACGCCTGAGTCCGGAACCGAACCGCCGGGAAGCAAAACACCAGGAATCGGAGCTCCAGGAACCGAACGGCCGGGAACCTGGCGGCGCTGAGGCTCAGCCGGTTCTTTATACCTGCCCCAGCTGCGGCGCCCAGATTGTGACGGATGAGACCACTGCGGCGACCTTCTGCTATTACTGCCATAATCCGGTGGTACTGGCAGGACGGCTGGAAGGGCAATTCAGGCCGGATTATGTGATTCCCTTCCAGATAGACAGGCAGAAGGCAGAGGAGATTTTTTCCCAGTGGATAGGGAGAAAAAAGTACGTGTTGGAGGCATTTTACAATAAGAAACAGATTGAGAGCATGAGCGGGGTTTATTTCCCGTATTGGCTTTACAGCTGCCGGGTGGACGGGGAGCTGGACGCCCAGGGGACCAGGCTCAGGACATGGGATAACGCAGGCATGAGGTATACAGAGACAACGATATACGATGTAAAGCGCCAGGGAACCATGGAGGTGGACCATGTGGCCAGAAATGGCCTGAGAAAGGCCAAACGGCAGCTGGTGGAAAGCGTGCTCCCCTACAGGATGAATGAAAAGGAGAATTTCTCCATGGGATATCTTTCCGGATTTCTGGCCGAGAACCGGGATATGGAAAAAGAACAGTTTGTGCTGGACGTGCAGTCAGAGGTCAGGCAGTTCGCCCTTCAAAGCCTTCAGGACCAGGCCGGGAGCTACAGCAGTATGCAGGTGCGCAAAAAGGAGGCAGGCATAAGGGATGAGAAATGGAGTTATGCCCTGCTTCCCCTATGGACCCTTACATATCATGACAAGGCCAGGGGAAGGATATACTATTTCGCCCTCAACGGACAGACCGGAAAAATCTGCGGAAAGCTGCCTGTGGACAGGAAGAAGATTATAATTCTCTTTTTCTCTGTGTTCCTTCCGCTGTTTTTATTACTCATGACAGGAGGGTATTTCTTAGGATGACAGGACGAAGGATGGTTAGATGGCTCAGGCTCCTGGCAGTTTCGGCGGCCGTGGTGTGGCTGGGAGTCTGGAGCGGAGCAGGGAACATACTGGATTCCCAGGCACAGGAATCCGGGGCATATGACAAGGCTCAGACCTATGATAAGGACCAGACCCATAAGAATGCCCGTAGGCTGTTCGATGAAGCGGGCCTTATGACATCAGAGGAGGCCGGAACGCTGGAGGAACTGATTGCCCGGTGCAGGAAAAAGACCGGGATGGATGTGGCGGTGGTCACTGCTTATAATGACGGCAGCCATGCGGCCAGGGAATATGCAGATGATTTTTACGACCAGTACGGCCTGGGCACGGGCAGGAAAGCCAGCGGAGTGCTGTTTCTGATTTATATGGACAGTCCTGGCAGCTATGGAGGCGAGAGCTATGTGTCCACCACCGGGAATATGATACGGATTCTCACAGACCGGCGAATCGAACAGATACAGGATGATGTGGCCTATTCCCTGAGAAACCTTGATTATGCAGGGGCGGCAGCCGAATTCCTAAAGGATGTGGAGTATTATGTGGACCGTGGAATTCAGAGGGGACAGTATAATTACGACACGGAAACAGGGGAAATCAGTATCTACAGAAGCATACGCTGGTACGAAGGAATGTTTGCATTCCTGGTATCAGCCGGGGTGGCAGGCTCGGTGTGCCTGGGAGTGAGGCGGCGGTATTCCATGGAGCAGACCGAACGGGAGAGGGCCAACAGCCTTCTGGCCTACCGGGCAGATGCCAAATTTGCCTTTGGCGATTCAGGGGACAGTCTGATTCGCAAATTTGTTACATCGGCCCCCATACCAAGGCCCACACAGAATCACTCATCCGGAGGTTCAGGACGAAGCTCAGGGCGAAGTTCCACCCACAGATCCAGCAGCGGCAGAAGCCACGGAGGCGGCGGCAGAAGATTTTAGAGGAATATTAAATGTGTTTTATGCACATTTTAAGGGTATGCGCGATATAATAACGTATAGATGTGGTTCAAAAATACCTTCTATCTGGTTGTGCCGCGCATCCAGCTGGTGCTTTAATCATAGATTACAGGGCAACCTGGGCGGTGATGACGTGTTGCAGGCGTTATTGCCGTTTACATAGCCGGCATTATCTGATAAAATGAAACAGGAAGGGCATTCCCTTAATGGGACGCCCTTTTTATTGCTGTCAGGAATTTGATTACCGGGAAGGAAGGGATATCCATGAATTATACCTATATCCTCACCTGTGCGGACGGCACGTTTTACTGCGGCTGGACCAATGACCTGGACAAGCGTCTAAAGGCCCATAACCAGGGTAATGGAGCCAAGTATACCAGACCCAGACGTCCGGTGGTGCTGTCCTATTATGAGGCCTTTGAGACAAAGCAGGAAGCCATGCGCAGGGAATATGCCATTAAACATATGAGCAGGGCGGAGAAGGAACATCTGATAAAAGGGACAAGTCCCCAGAGGACAAGCTGCCGTTGAGCCTGCTGTTACTGAAACTGTATTAATTTCCTATTAAACCTTATGCCACAAACCGGTACATCATCACATAGTGGCAGAGGCTTCCGCCCATAACAAAGAGATGGAAAATCTCATGGGAACCAAAATACCTGTGGTGGGAGTTGAAGAATGGAAGCTTCATGGCATAGATAATACCGCCAACCGTATAGATGATACCGCCTGCCAGAAGCCACATGAAGCCTGCCCTGGGCATGGAGCTTAATATTTTGGTTATGGCCAGTATGCACACCCAGCCCATGGCAATGTAAATCAGGGATGAGAACCATTTGGGGCATGTAATCCACAGTGCGTTGATGAAGATACCCACAGTGGCAATGCCCCACACCAGGGTCAGCATGGTCCATCCGGTTTTGTCGCCCAGGACAATCATGCATACAGGCGTATAAGTGCCTGCTATCAAAATGAAAATCATCATATGGTCTATCTTGCGGAGCAGCTTATTAATCTTAGGGGAGATATCCAGGGTATGGTATATCGTGCTGGCCGCATAAAGGCCAATCATGCTCAGTATGAAAACCGCCAGTGCGCTGATATGCATATGTCCGGAATCGCGTCCTGCCTTTGAGAGCAGCGGTATGGCTGCGATGATGGCCAGAATCATAGCAATGAAGTGGGTCAATGCGCTTCCGGGATCCTTAACCCTGGTAATCCCGCGTTTTAAATTTGCTGTCATAGTATCCAGCCTCCTTTTATTGAAAATACAGTACAGTTTATTAGAAACCATGATATGTAGTTTTTAATACTACATCTGTCTGTATTCTATACTATACACCTAAGACTAAAAATATGCAATACTTTTTAAGAATTACTTTGAACATAAAACTAATTTCTGAATATAATCAACCGGGCAGGGGCAAAACTATGGTATAATCAAAAGCGTTCCTTTAGAATCGTCTGAATAGGAAACAGACAGATAAGCGAGGTCGAGGTATGGTACCAATATTATATGAAGATAAAGATATTATAGTAGTGCGGAAACCGGCGGGATTGGAGTCCCAGGTGTCCAGGGGATTTGCGCCGGATATGGTAAGTGAGATACGCCGTTATCTACATAATCCACAAGATATCCACAGCCGTCCACAGGGAGCATCCACAGCCCAGCCGCCCTATGTGGGGGTTATCCACAGACTGGATAAGCCGGTGGAAGGAATCATGGTATATGGACTGAACCAGAAATCCACAGCATCATTAAGCGCCGCTTTGCAGGCCGGAAAAATGGAAAAATCATACCTGGCAGTGGTTTGTGGAAAACCTGTGGATAAACAGGGGACATATGTGGATTATCTGCGCCATTGCAAGGAAAACAACACAACGAAGATTGTGGATAAGTCTGATGAAAAGGGCAAAAAAGCGGTTCTTAATTACAGGGTCCTGGAGGTTATCAACAACCCCGGGAACCAGGAGCAGATGTTATCCCTAATAGATATAGAGCTGCTTACAGGAAGGCACCACCAGATAAGGGTACAATTTGCCGGACACGCAACTCCCTTGTACGGAGATGAACGTTATGGAGGCGGGTTATCCACAACTGGGACTGTGGACAGAGGAAGGAAAAGACCGGGATTTGGGGATGGACGCCAGTCTCTGGCCCTGTGTGCCCGCAGGCTGGCATTTCCGCATCCGTCTACCGGGAAAATGATGGAATTTGCCATGGTTCCGTCGTCGGGAGCCTTTGCCTGGTTCCCGGACAGGCCCGGAAACTGATTTCCGGACAGGAATGTGGCAAATGCCATAAAGAAATATGACAATCTGTCAGTATATGCTTGAAAATTTTCCATAAAGGCCTTTGTTTAGCAGTTTATTTTCCATATCCGCGACATTGACAAAAAAATGGGCCTGCCGTATAATCCCCATTGACACTGGAAATCGGATTGAAAAAAGGGAGGAACTAATATGGCAAGACCAAAGAGGACTATGGCTGCGGCAGCGCAGACAGGCGCCGCGCAGACCAGGACAGCAGAGGTTAAGAAGGCAGCAGAGGTTAAGAATACAGCAGATGTTAAGAATACAGCAGATGTTAAGAATACAGCAGAGGTTAAGACAGCAGAAGATGTTAAGAAGGCAGATGAGCCCGCAGTTAAGGAAGCAGTTAAAGAGACTGTTAAGGAGACCGCGGCAGCTGTGAAGGAAGAAATAAAGGAAACAGCAAAAGAGACTGTGAAAGAGGTTGTAAAACCGGAGATTGAGAAGAGCGTAGTAGTGGAGTTCGGCGGCAGGCAGGTAGCAGCAAAGGATGTGCTGGCGCAGGCAGAGAAGGCATACGCACAGACGCATCCGGGAACCGTAATCAAGTCCATCAAGCTGTACATATCTCCGGAGCAGAATGCAGCCTATTATGTGGTAAACGGCGAGGGTTCAGACGATTTCAGAATCGAACTGTAGAATGGGGTTTGTCAAGTTAAATGTGTAAGTTTTTCTAAAAATATTTCAGAGAGATGATCTGAGGGGATGGGGGAGAGTCCATGAGCCTGGTTATCAGGATACTTTTAGAGGGTTCTTCTCCACCTTTGTTTTAGGGCGACTTTAACCAGGCTGTCCCATTTTTAATTATGGGACACCTGCCCATCAGACATTCTTTTTTAGCCTCTGCACAGTGCTTTTGGGAATACCCGTTTCAGCGGATATCTCCCTTATGGTTTTTCCCTGTGCGGATAAGGCTTTGATCTGTTCCTGGGCCTCCGGCCCATTTTTTCTTCTCCTTCCCGCTTTTCTTGGATTCTTCATGGCCTGCAGGGCAGTGGAGGCATCCTCACTCTTGTCCTCGATTCCGCTCACGTCCCTTGTGCGTTTGGGGATGGACTGCGGCTCAAAAGAGGCTTCCCTGTCCACACACTTTATTTTACACTCCCACCTTTCCTGGAATTTCTCTCTTCAATTTCTCGACAGGTCGATAAAGAGCATTTCTCTGGCCTTTCTCATCTTAAAGAGAATCCAGCCCTGGCCCTCCGGCATGGAGTGGGCGGCCTCATAGGCATTGTCAAGGAGGTTGGCAAAGAGACTGCATATATCCTGGTCCTTCATGGGGCGCAAATCAACGGCGTCCGCCTGTACGGTAAAGGTTATATGGGACTGGCTGCAGCGGTTTCTGGTATGGTTCAAAAGCACATCCAGGGTGGAGGTGCCGGTCCATATGGAGGGAGACAGGCGCTCCAGGGGAATGCCCAGCTGGCCCATATAATTCCGGGCTTCCTGGTATTTTCCTTCCTTCAGCATGGTATCCATGACTAAAAGGTGGTTCTTCAGGTCATGGGAAAGGGACTGCTGTTCCTGTTGAAGCTGTTTGACCATCTCATATTCCTGGCGCACCATCTGGTCCTTCAGTTCAAGGATGCTTCTGAGCTCATGCTCCTTCATGTAATTGGAATAAAAGAGCAGGAGAAAGATAAAGCACAGTACCATGATAAGGCACAGGCTCCAGCTGAACAGGGTAATCACGGAAATATCCTGGAGGGTGACCACTGAAAGGTAATGCCCAGAATGCCCAGAAGGGAAATGGCGAACAGCATCCGCGGACTGTAGAGCAGCCCGCCCTTAAAGGCGTGTCTGATAAGCATATATAATAAAAGCAGGAGCGTTGTATCCGCAGCCAGATAAATACAGCGCAGCAGCTGGTTCAGGATGAACTGCGCAAACTGTCGGTTGCCCGCAATGACCCCCATGACGGACATACAGAAATAATTGATTACATAGAGGCACAGGATATAAAAGCTTACAAGGGATACCGCATAAAACAGATTCACCTGAAACAGCACCACCGTGGTCATACAGATATAAAATACAAACCAAAGAATGCCCAGTGTATCCATGGCCCGGACAGAGCCCACCAGGAGCAGAGACAGGATAAAAGACGGCACCTTTCCCCGGACCCGGTCCGGCAGGAACAGCCCCACGAAGCCATAGCAGAGCCACGCTTCAATGAAGTCTGAAAAAATTTCAAACATCTGGTACATGGACTGATACCAGTGGTTCATAGTCATTGAGTGGAGGGGATTCCAGTGGTGTCCACGGTCTCCGTGATGAAGGCATTGATATAATAGAATTCCGCCTTGGACAGCTCTATATCCACGCCGCCCAGAAGGTTGATGGCTTCAGCCGCGCTGTTCCAGTTAAAGGATACAAAGTCCTCCACCTTCATGTCCAGGTTGGTGTTGATGGCAGAGATATTGCCCGATGGGCCCTGGAGAAAGTAGGATTGGTTCAGTTTTCCGTATCCGCTGTTTGCGGTGTCATTCATCAGGAATGTGTCGCGGTATAATGATACAAGGCGTATTTCCCCTGTATCCCTGTTGATGGAGCACAGCATCTGTACGTCGGCATTATTTTCTTTTCCAAGTTTTCCGTTGCGGCTGTCCACCCCAAAGACAGCAATGGTCCAGTATCCGCCCAGTTTTTCTCGGGTCTCTGTGTCCAGGTTTTCATTGGTCATGGCTGAGGCCAGTTCCGGTTCGTCCTCCGGCCGGGTAATATTGATGGAGCCGGCCATCTTTGTGATGTAGAGAAGGCCGGAGCAGAGGGCGAAGAGCAGTGTGGACAGCAGGATGATACCTGCCTTTTTTAATATGGTTTTCCAGTTAAGGTTCATGGGTGCAGCTCCTTTCAGTGAGAATGATGCGGTTTCCCGGTATGCCGCTGTACTCAGTACTGATGGTTCCATTATAGCATTTAATGGGGAGAAGTGTGGAATTTGTCCGCGAATGGAAGGAAATGGGGCCTGAAAGTGAAATGGGGGCATTTGGAGTATACAAAAAGTAAGTTTCTGCTATGAGAAGAATACCTCAATTTAGGAGTTGCACTGAGGCAATTGTATCCAACCTGGCATTATTGAATGATTATGCAATAGAAATATATGAGAGACATAATCATAATGCGGCTGAGGCGATGAAGGAACTGAGTGTAAAAGCACTTGAATGTACCGGTGACCCGGCACATAAGGCATATTTAAAATTTCCATTTTCATATCTCGGCGGGATTCCAATTTGAGGATATATTTCTTCTGGTTTGATGATAGAATTGAAGGGGAAAAAGTTTTGATAGGACATATTGGAAAATATCCTTATTAGTAAAAAAAAGCAATTATATAGACGCGGGCCATTATAGCTGAATTCAAAACAAAAAGGAACCCCCGAAAAGGTAGTCTCCAGGAGATTCCTTTTTGTTTCAAATTTATTCTGCCTAAGACAACTTCAGCGCCCATTCCTTACAATCCCACACATCGGTTGCCAATCCCTCATAAAACTCAGGTTCATGGCAGATTAACAGGATACTGCCCTTATATTCCTTAAGGGCCCGTTTCAGCTCGTCCTTTGCGTCCACATCCAGATGGTTGGTTGGCTCATCCAGCAGAAGGACATTGGATTCCCGGTTAATCAGCTTACAGAGCCTGACCTTGGCCTGCTCGCCTCCGCTGAGCACCCTGACCTGGCTTTCGATGTGTTCCGTGGTCAGGCCGCATTTTGCCAGGGCGGAGCGGACCTGGTACTGTGTATAGGCGGGGAATTCCGTCCATATTTCCTGAAGGCAGGTGGTAGTATTGCCGGGGGCCATCTCCTGTTCAAAGTAACCGATGGACAGGTAGTCGCCCAGCTCCACACTGCCGCTTAGGGAAGGCGTAAGGCCCAGTATGCTCTTTAACAGTGTGGTCTTGCCGATGCCGTTGGCGCCTACCAGCACGATTTTCTGGCCTCTCTCCATCACCAGATTAAGAGGACGGGACAGAGGCTCGTCATAACCGATGATTAAATCCTTTATCTCAAAGATATATTTACCGGGAGTACGGGCTTCCAGGAAATGGAACTCCGGCTTGGGTTTTTCCCTGGCAAGTTCAATCACATCCATCTTATCCAGCTTTTTCTGGCGGGACATGGCCATGTTCCTGGTGGCCACTCTGGCCTTGTTCCTGGCCACAAAATCCTCCAGCTCCGCAATTTCCTGCTGCTGCCGCTTATAGGCAGCCTCCAGCTGGGACTTCTTTACTGCGTATACTTCCTGGAATTTGTCATAATCCCCCACATACCGGTCCAGCCTCTGGTTTTCCATGTGGTAAATCAGGTTGATGACGCTGTTGAGGAAGGGGATGTCATGGGAGATGAGGATGAAGGCATTTTCATACTCCTGCAGGTAGCGTTTCAGCCAGTCAATGTGCTGTACATCCAGATAATTGGTAGGCTCGTCCAACAGCAGGATGTCCGGCTTCTCTAACAGAAGCTTGCCTAAGAGCACCTTGGTGCGCTGGCCTCCGGAAAGCTCCGTCACGTCCTTGTCCAGCCCTATGTCAGCCAGGCCAAGGGCGCGGCCCACTTCCTCCACCTTGGAATCAATGATATAGAAATCATGGGCCATGAGAAGGTCCTGTATGGTTCCCAGCTCATCCATCATGGCGGCCATCTCATCCTCGCCGGCTTCCCCCATCTTATCGCAAATCTGGTTCATGTGTTCTTCCATATCAAAAAGGAAGGCGAAGGCGCTCTTTAACACATCCCGAATGGTCATTCCCTTTTCCAGCACCGCATGCTGGTCCAGATAACCGACCCTCACGTTTTTTGCCCACTCCACCTTGCCCTCGTCAGGCATGAGCTTGCCGGTAATGATGTTCATAAAGGTGGACTTTCCTTCACCGTTCGCCCCAATCAGGCCAATGTGCTCCCCCTTTAACAGGCGGAAGGAGACATCCTGGAAAATGGCCCGGTCCCCAAAGCCGTGGCTTAAATGCTCTACGTTTAAAATGCTCATATTGTTACAGACTCCTTTTATGAAAACACCTTTATTTACAGGTGCTGTCATTCTTTTATTTCAGCAGTATTATTCTACATGACATAATCTGTTCTGACAAGCATAACCTCACTTTTATGGGGGTTTTGTTGGGATATGGAGTAAAAAATAGAGCAAATGCAAAAAATAATTTCAAATAAAATGAACCGTCTGCTCACCAATTTCATAGATAATAAGCAGTAGGCAGATAAGGACAGGAATAAGAACAGGATATAGGTAAGTTGGCCCCGTATGATACAAGCAGCATTCCGCAGCGTGAGTCGTGCAGGGCCTTCCTGTTGCCGGTTCTATCTGCTGCCGGCTTTTCCTGCTGTCCGCCATTCCTGCTATCCCTGACAGGCATCCACAAAGCTTTTAAATATATTGGCGGACACAGTGTCTGTCTGCCACATATACTCCGGATGCCACTGCAGGGCCAGAAGATAGGGATAATCCGGCATCTCCAGGGCCTCGATGATGCCGTCGGGCGCATGGCCGCTGGCTATGAGGCAGGGAGCAATCCTGCGTACCGCCTGATGATGGGAACTGTTTACTGCGATTTCCGTTTTCCCCTCCGCAATCCCGTACAGCAGTGTATCCCTGCGCACATCCACGTGGTGGGAAGGCAGGCAGCATGAATAGGGCTGCTTATGGGCAATGGGAAAGACGGTTTCCGTCTGGCTGGGAATATCCTGATAGATGTCGCCTCCCAGCCCCACATTAATGATCTGGGCTCCGCGGCAGATTCCTAACACCGGCTTTTGTGCTTCCACGGCAAGCTTCAGGAGGGATAGTTCCATGGTATCCCGCGCCATGGACACATTGCCGCACTGCGTATGTGTTTCCTCCTTCAAAAGGAATGGATGAATGTCCGGGCCGCCGGAAAAGAGAAAGCCGTCACACAGCTTAGACAGCTGTTTTAAATCTTCCCCGGATACCTCCAGGGGAAGAAGGATGGACAGGCCTCCCGCCGCTTCAATGGCCCTCAGGTAGGTGGGGCGCACACTTATATCGTCGTTATCCGTATTGTGGGATGGGGTTATGCCGATTACTGGTTTTTTCATGGTATTTGGATTCCTCCATGTGCTCTGTGAATAATATATGCTGAATATATGAAAAAGAGTCTCTTCCGTCTGGAAGAGACCCTTATGTAATACTTAATTAGCCTTCGGAAATAGCTCCGGTTGGGCAGGTAGCTGCGCAGGTTCCGCAGTCGATGCAGGTATCAGCATCGATAACGTACTGGCTGTCTCCCTCGGAAATTGCACTTACTGGACATTCAGCTGCACAGCTGCCGCAGCTTACACAAGCATCACTGATTACATATGCCATGATAAAATACCTCCTTAAGATTTGTCTACATTGTTATTTTATTTTATACTATAACGTCTAATTATTCAAGAGGAAAATCGTTCCTAAACCAGCGAATATTGTATAAATTTAGGAGCAATGGGCCCTTTCGTCGCGCATTCCCTGAAGAATAATTTTGCGGGCCTCTGCCGCCTTTGCAGGAGGCAAGGGGGCGGTGTCCTCTAATGGGTAGGGGATTCCAAGCTGATGGTACTTAGCCTTCCCCATGTCGTGATAAGGCAGCGCATCCAATGCCTTTACGTTCTTAAGCGTGCCGAGATAGCGCCCAAGGCGGTACAGATATTCCTCCCGGTCCGTTATGCCCGGAACCACCACGTGGCGGATCCATATGGGTATCCGCTTCTTCTCCAGGTATCCGGCAAAAGCCAGTATATTATCCTGGGGCTGGGCGCACAGCTTCACATGCTCCTTAGGGTCAATATGCTTGATATCCAGGAGTATCAGGTCTGTGGAAGCCAAAAGCCGGTCAAAATGGGCCATGACTGCCTGTGAACCCGGGTTAAAGGTAACGCCGGAGGTGTCCAGGCAGGTGTGGATACCGCTTTTTTTGGCTTTCTCAAAGAGCTCTGTCACAAAACCTATCTGCATCAGCGGTTCACCGCCGCTGACCGTGATGCCCCCTTTTTTGTAAAAGGGACGGGCCTGCTCATACTGGTTCAGTATTTCCTCCGCCGTCATGGGGGTGCCGCCCTTGGGGTCCCATGTATCCGGATTATGGCAATAGAGACATCTCATGGGGCAGCCGCTTAAGAAGATTACCATGCGGATACCGGGGCCGTCCACGGTACCAAAGCTTTCTATGGAATGTACGCGTCCAATCATAAGGCTGTGCTCCTTTCTGAGAAACATGGATGCCGACCGGGGCGGATAATCTTCCTGTCCAGGCGGCATCCAAAGCAGTTTGCAGACAGGATTTAGATGGATCCGTGGAAGGTTCTTGAAATGACCTCATCCTGCTGTGCCTTTGTCAGCTTATTAAAGTTCACTGCATAGCCGGATACCCTGACCGTGAGCTGGGGATATTTTTCGGGGTGGGCCTGTGCATCCAAAAGGGTTTCCTTACTGAATACATTTACGTTCAGATGGTGTCCGCCTTCCTGGGCATAGCCGTCTAACAGAGCCACCAGGTTATCAATCTGTGATTCGCTTGCTTTTACCATAATATAATCCTCGCTTTCTCAAGAAGATGGTTTATATGCTGCTTATCAGGATTCCTCGATGCCGGCTTCGGAATCCAGCCCTTCAAAAAGGGTAGGTGCTTCACAGCCGCCTCCGCAGCCGTTCAGCTCCACTTCCAGGTCTCCCATGAAAATCTGGTCATCCTTGCCCAGAGCGCCCGGTATGATGGAGAAGGTATTGGAGATACCGTCCTGGGCGTCCTTGAACGGAAGCTTTGCAACAGATGACAGGGATGCCACTGCGCCGTGGCTGTCTCTGTGGTGCATTGGGTTTGCGCCCGGCGCAAAGGGCTGGCCTGCCTTCCTGCCGTCCGGGGTAGCGCCCGTATTATTTCCGTACACCACGTTGGAGGTGATGGTAAGGATGGAAGTGGTGGGGATGCCGCCGCGGTAGGTGTGGTTGCCCTTTATATAGCTCATGAAGGTGTGCACCAGGTCTGCTGCCAGCTGGTCTACCCGGTCGTCGTTATTTCCATATTTAGGGAAATCGCCTTCCACGATATAATCGGTCACAATGCCCTTTTCATTGCGTACTGCCTTGACCTTGGCGTATTTGATGGCGGACAGGGAGTCTGCCACAACGGAAAGGCCTGCGATGCCGGTTGCGAACCAGCGGGTCACCTTCTTGTCATGGAGCGCCATCTGAAGCCTCTCATAGCAGTATCTGTCGTGATTGTAATGGATGATGTTCAGGGCATTGACATATACCTTGGCCAGCCATTTCATCATATCCTTGTACTTGTCCATCACGTCGTCAAAATCCAGATACTCGGTGGTCACGGGACGGTATTTCGGGCCCACCTGCTTGCCGCTGATTTCATCCACACCGCCGTTGATGGCGTAGAGCAGGCACTTGGCCAGATTGGCCCTGGCGCCGAAGAACTGCATTTCCTTTCCGATACGCATACTGGATACGCAGCAGGCAATGGCATAATCATCGCCGTGGGTCACCCTCATCAAATCGTCGTTCTCATACTGGATGGAGGAGGACTCGATGGAGGTCTTGGCACAGAACCTTTTAAAATTCTCAGGAAGCTTTGTGGACCACAGTACGGTCAGGTTTGGCTCAGGGGCAGTGCCCAGGTTCTGAAGGGTGTGCAGATAACGGAAGGACATTTTGGTCACCATGTGACGGCCGTCAATGCCGATTCCTCCGATGGATTCCGTAACCCATGTGGGGTCGCCGGAGAACAGTTCGTTGTATTCCGGTGTTCTGGCAAATTTTACAAGACGCAGCTTCATGATGAAGTGGTCCACGAATTCCTGAATCTCTTTCTCCGTATAGCGTCCTTCCTTTAAGTCGCGCTCAGCGTAAATATCTAAGAAGGTGGAGGTGCGTCCCAGTGACATGGCTGCACCGTTCTGCTCCTTGACAGCGGCCAGG
Organism: [Clostridium] clostridioforme AGR2157; assembly: GCF_000424325.1. GTDB lineage: Bacteria > Bacillota > Clostridia > Lachnospirales > Lachnospiraceae > Enterocloster > Enterocloster clostridioformis_A. The sequence goes on along the minus strand of NZ_AUJR01000013.1, from coordinate 14,107 downwards.
TATCCCAGGTAGGTCCACTGGATGGCTTCCTTAACATCGCAAGCCGGCTTTGAGATATCAAAACCGTAGATACGCCCGAGCTCCTTCAGCTCCTCCAGAGCCCGGATCTGCTCGGACAGTTCCTCACGCTCTCTGATAACATCAGAGTACATAATGGTGCGTGTGGAATCCTTTTCTTCCTTTTTCTCCTGAATCAGGGCATCCACGCCGTAAAGGGCAACCCTGCGGTAGTCACCGATGATGCGTCCGCGTCCATAGGCATCCGGCAGTCCTGTGATGATATGGCTGGAACGGCATGCCCTCATCTCCGGGGTGTAGGCGTCGAATACGCCTGCATTATGGGTTTTCCTGTGCTTGGTAAAGAATTCCACAATTTCAGGGTCAACCTCGTATCCATTGTCCTGGCAGGCCTTCATAGCCATGCGGATGCCTCCATATGGCTGGAGGGAACGCTTAAAGGGTTTGTCGGTCTGAAAGCCTACGATAGTTTCCTTGTCCTTGTTTAAATATCCGGGGCCGTGGGACGTGATGGTAGAAATGATTTTGGTATCCATATCCAGGACTCCGCCGGCTTCCTGTTCCTTCTTTGACAGCTCCATAACCTGGTCCCAGAGCTCCGTTGTATTCTGGGTAGGACCTTCCAGAAAATCGTCGCTGCCGTCATAGGGGGTGTAGTTTTTCTGTATGAAGTCGCGTACATTGATTTCCCGCTGCCATACACCGCCTTTAAATGTGTTCCACTCTGTTCTCATAGACTTTTCCTCCTGTGAAATGCGTGAACCTATATATAAAAACTATTGTTAACCAAATGTTTCACAGCCATACCGGTTTTGCCGGACATCCATAGTCTACTAGAAAAACCTGATATATGCTGTTGCTTTTGCAACACTTATTATATTATGCACATTGTATACACGTCAAGAGGGCATAGTGATAATATTTTTTAACAAGCCTTGATAATTATGGTTAATATGAAAAATATGTAAGTCTATGCAGGACTTGTCAAATGCCGAAAAACGTATTATGATGGTAGAAGCGTGGTAGACCGATTAATTGGTTATACTTATAGCAGAAATATAAGGAGGACAAAGAGATGCAGATTAGTAAAGACATGCTGATTGGCCAGCTTATTCAGGTCGATGAGAGCATACCGCCAATTCTGATGCGTGCCGGAATGCACTGCCTTGGCTGCCCGGCTTCCCAGGGTGAGTCTCTGGAAGAGGCTTGTATGGTACACGGCATTGACTGTGACACACTGGTTTCTCAGATTAACGAAATTCTGGCAGCTAAAGCCTGATGATAGTCTGAAACAGTGATTGGAGGATCCTGGCTCAGGGGATATATGACTGAGCCGGGTTCTTTTTATGTTCTCCTGTATTGACAGATTGTTTTCAAAAGAGTAATATATTAGTATATTAAGATATTTATTTTCGGAAAACCGGAAAAGCACAAAAGTACCGCACAGATATTTCAAGGAGGAAATTAGTTATGGATATGACATTGCGTTGGTTCGGTGAGGGTGTGGACTCTGTATCTCTGGAGCAAATCAGGCAGATACCGGGTGTGAAAGGCGTGATTACCACCCTGTATGACATTCCGGCCGGAGAGGTCTGGCCCATGGAGCGCATCCTTCAGATGAAGGAACAGGTGGAATCCAGGGGATTAAAGGTCCTGGGAATTGAGAGTGTCAATATACACGATGCGATCAAGGTGGGAACTCCTGACAGGGAACAGTACATTGCCAACTACATAACGACCCTGGAGCGTCTGGGCCAGGCCGGAATTCATGTGGTGTGCTATAATTTCATGCCGGTCTTTGACTGGACCCGTTCCGATCTGGCTAAGGAGCGTCCGGACGGTTCCACGGTGCTGGCTTACAGCCAGAAGGAGATTGATAAGATTAATCCTGAGAATATGTTCCAGTCCATGGGAGAAAAGTCTAACGGATTTGAGCTTCCCGGATGGGAGCCTGAGCGTATGGCGCGCATTAAAGAGCTGTTTGACATGTATAAGGATGTGGATGAGGACCGTCTCTTTGACAATCTGGTGTATTTCCTCAAGGCAATCCAGCCCGTATGTGAGAAGTATGATATTAAGATGGCCATACATCCGGATGATCCGGCATGGCCCGTATTCGGATTAGCCAGAATCATTACCGGCAAAGAGCGGCTTCTCAAACTGATGAAAGCCGTGGACGCGCCGTTTAACGGCGTCACCCTGTGTACCGGCTCCCTGGGAAGCAATCCGGAAAATGACATCCCGGATATCATCCGGTCCTTAAAAGGAAGGATTCCCTTTGCACATGTGCGCAATCTGCAGTATAATGCTCCTGGAGAATTCCAGGAAGCTGCCCATCTCTCAGCAGACGGCAGCATGGATATGTATGAGATAATGAAAGCGCTGTACGACATTGGTTTTGACGGAATCATGCGCCCTGACCACGGAAGGGCTATCTGGGGAGAGGTGTCCATGCCCGGATACGGCCTCTATGACAGGGCCCTTGGGGCATGCTACCTAAATGGTTTGTGGGAGGCTATCCGGAAGCAGAACCGTTAGGCGTATACAGCAGCAAAGGATGGGTGCGATGAGCGGCATCCTGAATGCCCTGTACTGCGCGGACCGGGCCATGGAGCTGGCGGATCAGTACGGCATCGGCATGGTGGGAATCAGAAATACACCCACTGGATGCGGGGCATTGGAAGGGATCGGCCTTTTCGTTCATGCTGGATATCCTGGGGGCAGTGCTCACGGACGGCATAGGAGCAGCCGGCATGGACCAGAAGGGATACGGCATCTGCGGGATGATGTCCGGGAGGAGATACAGTCACTGTAGGCTTGGGGAGTGGCATTAGGAGGTTTTACCCATGAAGATAGAGGAAAAGAGACATGGAGAGACTGCCAGACAGTATGCATACCGGACCCTGCGGGAGAATATCATATCTCTGGATTTGGAACCCGGGGCGCCCTTTAACGATGTGGAAATGTCCCAGATGATAGGCATCAGCCGCACGCCCGTGCGGGAAGCAGTCATACAGCTCAGCGAGGAATCCAGAATCATTGAGATATTCCCTCAGAGGGGGATGCGCATTGCATTGATTGATGTGGAGCTGGTGGAGGAGGCGCGCTTTCTGCGCCTGGTCCTGGAAAAAGCGGCCGTGGAGCTGGTCTGCGGCCAGGCGGATGAAGAGGACCTGCTGTGGCTGGATGAGAATATCAGACTTCAGGAGTTTTATCTGGAGGGAGGTTCATCCCAGAAGCTTTTGGAGCTGGACAATGATATGCACCGGAAGCTGTTTTCCATCTGCCGGAAGGAGCTTATCTATGAGATGTGCCAGAGACTGGCGATTCACTATGACAGGATTCGCAGCCTGTCCGTGGCAACGGTTAAGGACCATAAGATAATTGAGGACCATAAGAAACTGCTGGAGGCCATACGGCGCCGCGATAAAAAGCAGGCCGCAGAGATTATGGAACTCCATCTGAACCGGTGGATGATGAATGAGCAGATGTTCAGAAACCAGTACCCGGCATATTTTAAGTAAATATTTAAGGTAAATCTTTAAGGCAGTAATTTAAGACAATAATTCAGGGCAATAATTTAAGGCAATATAATACCCCTGCGGCAATGCGGCCGCAGGGGTGTTTTGTAATGTTTCCATATATTTAAAATTTCCATATATCTACAGTAAGGCCCCGTCCTTAAATCCTGGCAAGATTCTGAAGGGCATTATCCTGAATGATGACCTCATAGTGCTCCTTAAAATATGCCTCGCTGGCGGATTCCCCTGACAGCTTGGTGGCATACTCCGCCAATATGTTGCACACACGGGAGAAATCCAGGTCGCCGCAGTCCAGGCGTTTTACAATGAGATAATACTGTCTGGTGCCGGGCTTCTTATACAGGGTGTTGACGCCGTCATAGATTCCGGATACGGCCCGGGAAGCCTCACTTATGCGGTCCAGGCTGTTGAACCGGAAGATGCGGCTGCCGGCAACGGAACCTGCATTCTTCTTGGCGGTAGCTTCAGAGGCACTGTCCGCGGCGCTCTCATCCCCAACCTGCTCCACGGAACCTGGTTCCAGGTAATTCAGGGAATCCGAAGCGCCTTCCAGGAACTCGCTGGCTAACTGCGACACAAGGGAATTCTGGTTGTCGTCCGTGAAAGGTGAGAACTTGGCAAAACGGGTATCCAGTTCTTCCGGGTCTTCGATTTTAGTGATGACCAGCATGATGCTTTCGCTGGACAGAGGAATCGCCTCAACCATCAGAGGAATGTCCTCCGCCTCAAAGCCCACTTCATTGGAGGCTTTCTGAATCATTTCCCTGAACAGCTTCCTGGCTTTTTCCGTTCCATAAGCCAGTTCTACCAGGTTGATATTGCGCGCACTTAAATCAAAGCTGGTCAATGTACAGCGAATCTGGTTTTCATTGATACGTTCTATCTTCATTAGGATCACTTCCTGTTCTGTGTCAAATGTGGTGGCATCTGCTTTGGACCAGGGTGTTTTTTTGAAACTTCAGGCCGAAAGTAGACTTCTACACTTTAAATATACTACATTACAGGTGGAAATATCAATCATTTCATAAAAATTTAAAAAATATCGTGCCGCAGGATGTTTTCAGGTTGTATAAATAGCATATGAAAAGCCATGGAAGATATAACGACCATAGACAGGTGACAAGGAAAAGGGTAAAATTGGAATATGAGATGATATTGTGACGAAGGAGGGGTGAGTAAAGAATACCATTTTATTTGGCAAATACCGCCTGCTGCACAAATTGGGAACAGGCCGGGCAGGAACCGTATGGCTGGCAGTGCACATTGGCCTGGAGGAATACAGGGCCATAAAGCGCATTTCTAAGAGGGATGCCGACTATGACACCTTCCGAAGGGAAGCATTGGTGCTAAAAGAACTGCACCATCCTGGGATTCCCATGATTTATGATTTAGAAGAAGATTCCGATTTTTTTTATTTAATCGAGGAATATCTTGAAGGATATTCTCTATATGCCCTGATTGCGAATCAGGGGCCTATTCAAGAGGCAGAGGCAGTCCGTTACGGGATGCAGGTCTGCGGGCTTGTAGCTTACATGCATTCTGCGTGTGAAATACCCATATTACATTTAGATTTACAACCAAATAACCTGATAATCTGCAACGGCACCGTAAAGCTGATTGATTTTGATCATGCCGCAGGCTGCCGGTGGGCAAACATTGCCCCAAAGCGATTCGGTACAGTGGGCTGCGCGGCTCCTGAACAGTATGCTTCTGACCGTATGTTGGACCAAAGGACCGACATTTATGCCATTGGTGCAGTCCTCCGTTTTATGACAGCCGGAACCCTGAGAGAGGACGCCGGACAGTCTGCCGCCCTATCGGAGGCTTTTGAGCGGATTATCAGAAAATGCATGGACTCCAATATGGAGAAACGGTACGCTTCCGCCGGAGAGGTGGAGGATGCGCTTCAGGCGCTGTGTACCAGGAAGCTGACAGAAGAAAAAGAACAGAAGGCGATACCATCTCATATTTTGATTCTGACCGGAATGAAGGCTGGGACGGGCACCACACATTTAGCCTTAGGGCTGGTATATTTTCTGAACAGGAATGGGTACCGGGCGCTTTATGAGGAACATAATGTCTCCCGGGCAGTGGTCACCATGGCCCAAAGGGCAGGTATGCGTCCGGACCGTTTTGGAATCTATACCATGAACGGCTGTTACTTAAAGCCGTGGTATGGACCTGCCGTGAAGCTGGATGAAGGGACAGGATTTGACATCATAGTGAAAGACTATGGAACAGACTGGCAGCAGGCGGAACAGGAATTAAAGGCGGCGAAGGCAGATTTATTAGGGACAGGCAGCGCCAGCGTCTGGGACGGCCGATACATCAGGCGGTACATATCCTGGATGAATCAGGCCTGGACGGGACGGTGCGGCGGGAACCGTGTGCTTATATTTCGGGGCACACGGGCCATATGTCAAAAGGAACTGAAGGCCATGACCAAATCAGACAAGGCTTTAAAGGGAATAAAGCTGTTTGTCTCGCCGGAGTACGAAAATCCTTTCAGCCAGAAAAGAGAAGATGCCTTTTTTCAGTCTTTATGGTCTGCCGTGGCCGGCAGCGGCGGGAGAGGGAAGAAAAAAAGAGGCTTATTAAAAAGATGGGATTTTCTAAGAAAACCTTTTTTAAACACAGCCGGGAGCCTGCGAAAGGGTGCAGGGTTGTCGGAATCACAGGAACAGGACGGGGAACAGGGGTGACTCATCTTAGCGTCCTGGCGGCCAATTATATGGCCAGTGCCCTGCAGCGCAGGACTGCGGTGATTGAGTGGAATGACCATGGCGCATGGAAGACCATGAAGGATATATGTCAGGCCGGTTCCGCAAAGCAGGCAGATTCTGCGGACTACAGATACAAAATCTTCGGGGTTACATATTATATGCAGGGAGCCCCAGGCGTGCTGGCGTCCTGTCTGGATGGAACATATGACGAAATCATTATTGATTTTGGAGAGTTGAGACCATCCATCAGGGCGGAATGGCTCAGATGCGAAGTGAAGATTGTCATGGCTGCACTGAGCGAATGGAAGCTGGAGGCATTTTTGGAGCTTTTATCAGAGGAGGAAGGACGCAGAGCAGGGTGGATATATACGGCTGCCTTTGGCAGTGAGGACACCAGAAAACAGATAGAGAGGCAGTTTGGGATTTCTCTGGTCAGGGTTCCTCTTTCAGTAGATGCGTTTTCAGTGGATTACGAGACCATGCGGTGGTTTGAGAGGATTTTGTGAAGAAAAAAGAGACAGAAGGAAACGGCGCACAAAAGTATGTCACGGAAACAACTCCTTGGTGCTGCCGTCCGGCTGTCCCGCGGTAATAGGGGAGGACTTATCAGTATGATAAGAAATGTCGAGTATGGAGACCGGAAGAAACACCAGAGAACCTATCTGGACGGATTGAAGAGATACAAGAACAAAGGGGTTCGGATTACCATTGACGGAGTCGAGTGCCCGGAAAAAGAATGGGAGAGGATATTCGAGATGGGAGAAGACGGGGGCTTTTACATGGGAGACTATGTTGGCGCCGAACAGGGCTGTCTGAAGGAATTCAGATTTGACAAAGTGTATCTCAGCGACCCTCCCAAAGAGAAAAAAGATAAGGATTCATGAGCGGACAATAGCAGATAGCGAGAACATTTAATAAGAGCAGATAACAAGAACAGATAACAAGAGCAGATAACAAAAGCCCGGATTATACGCTGCCATGAGTACCGTCTCAGCCTGTGCAGCCAAAGCAGGCGGCGCATACCGGGCTTTTGTTCCTGTTTCCTCCATAATGACTGTAAATTGTAAGCAATTAATTGGTACATACACTCTATTTTGTGGTAGAATAAAAACAATCATTAGGAAACTGGAGGACAGGATGAGCAGAAGAAGAAAAGGTCACGGCTGCGGAATCACGGCGCTGGTTCTGCTGTTCATATTTATCCTGGCAGGCGGTGGTCTGGGAGTGCTTTTTGCCAAGAAATACATACCCAGCAATGAGCTGGCGGATAAGAGCAGGATATTTGGTATTAAGGACGGCCAGGTGGCCCTTATTCTGGATAACCAGGTGCAGGAGGAGAAGGGAATCTACGAGGATGGCCAGGTGTACCTGCCTGTGGACTGGGTAAATGAACATCTGAACGAGCGCTTTTACTGGGATGAGGGCGAAAAACTGCTGGTGTATGCACTGCCTGAATCCATTGTGTATGCGGACGAAAGTACCCGGGGCGAGAAGGGACCTCTCTTTAAGGTCACACAGGATGGGATGTACCTGTCCCTTGGGGTTGTGGTGAATTATACGGATATCCGGACTCAGGCCTTTGCCACAAGCCAGATTAAGCGGGTGTTCATCGACACCTCCTGGCAGCCCTATGACACGGCAGTGCTGAAAAAAACAGGACAGGTCAGGGTGAAGGGCGGTGTAAAGAGCCAGATTATCACAGAGGCGGCGGCAGGAGAGACTGTGGATGTACTGGAAACCATGGAAAAGTGGTCCAGGGTCAGGACATCGGACGGTTATATCGGATATGTGGAGAACCGGAAACTGGAGGCAGGAGAGCAGGTTGCGCCTGTCAGCACCTTTGAGGCGCCTGTGTATACCAGCATTTCCATGGACGGGAAAGTAAGGCTGGGATTTCATCAGGTCACACGGCCGGAGGGAAATAATACCCTTGAGGAATACGCGTCCAACGCCAGGGGGATGAATGTGATTGTGCCCACCTGGTTCAATGTGGTGTCCAGCGATGGCACCTATACATCACTAGCCAGCAGGGATTACGTGGATAAGGCCCATGATATGGGACTGAAGGTGTGGGCCATGGTGGAGAATGTGAGTACGGAGGAAAGCGTCAAAAATCTAAACACAAAGACCCTGATGTCCTCCACCAGTACCAGAAAAAAGCTCATTGAAAAACTGATGAATGAGGCGGATACCTATGGCTTTGACGGATTCAACCTGGATTTTGAGAGCCTGAAGGCAGAGGCAGGGCCCCATTATGTGCAGTTCATAAGGGAAATGTCGGTTGCCTGCCGCAATAAGGGACTTGTGCTGTCTGTGGACAACTATGTACCATCCTCCTATACTGCGTTTTATAACAGGAGGGAGCAGGGAATCGTGGCTGACTATGTGATTGTTATGGGATATGATGAACACTATGCAGGAGGAGAAGCCGGTTCCGTATCGTCCATTCCCTATGTGAGGGAGGGCATTGAGAATACCCTGAAAGAGGTCCCCAAGGAAAAGGTCATCAATGCGGTCCCCTTCTATACCAGGGTATGGACCGTAAATGAGGGGAAGACCTCTTCCAAGGCATATGGCATATCAGATGCCAGGCAGTGGGTGGAGGAGAACCAGGTGGAGCTTACCTGGGATAAGCTTTTGGGGCAGTATTACGGTGAGACTGTGAGCGGAAGCGGACAGCAGTATATATGGATGGAAGAGGAAGATTCCATGAAGCTTAAGATTGACCTGATTAAGGAGTTTGACCTGGCAGGAGTTGCCTGCTGGAAGCTGGGATTTGAACCAGCGGACATATGGGATATTGTGTCAGAGGTTAAATAGTAACAGTTCAGACGCCGGAGGAAGGAAATGAGAGGAAGAACAAGGATAACGGGAATCATGACAGCGGTCTTGATGGCTGGAATCATGGCAGGGTGCAGCGTACAGACTGGAAACCAGGTGGCACCCACCACCGAAAAACAGCAGACAAAGGAAACGGTTCAGGAAACAGAGCTGCAAAAGCCCACCCATCCTGCGCCTTCGCAGATACAGCCTTTTCCGGATGTTGAAAAGGAGACAAAGGCAGAGCCGCTGATTGGAGGAAAACGCATTATCCTTATGACAGATATACATTATCTGGCAGAATCCCTGACGTACCGGGGGGATATGTTTCAGTCCATGGTAGAGCACGGCGACGGGAAACTGACCAATTACGTATGGGAGATAACAGATGCCGCACTGGAGGAAATCAAGCTTCTGAGTCCGGATGCCCTGATTATCAGCGGAGACTTAAGTCTTCAGGGAGAAAAGAAGAGCCATGAAGAACTGGCGAAAAAGCTGGATGAGGTGGAGAAAGCCGGTATCACGGTTTTGGTTATACCGGGCAACCATGACATTAATAATCCAAGCGCCTCCGTGTATTCCAGGGGAGACCGGTACCCGGCAGAACCTTCCACGCCGGAGGATTTTGAGCGTATTTATAAGGAATTCGGATACTCAGAGGCCGGCAGCAGGGATGCCGATTCCCTCAGTTACACCTATGACCTGGGACCGTCCATGCGCCTGCTCATGCTGGATACCTGCCAGTATGAACCCCGCAATAAGGTTGGGGGGATGATAAAGACAGAGACCTATGAGTGGATAAGGGAGCAGCTTGAGCAGGCTGCCCGGGACAGCGTGATTCTTCTTCCGGTGGCCCATCACAACCTGCTGGAGGAGAGCAAGGTATATGCGGATGACTGTACCATCGAGCACAGTGAGGAGCTTATACAGATGCTGGAAGGGGAGAATATCCCGCTGTTCCTCAGCGGACACCTGCATGTGCAGCACTTTATGAGGAATAACGATATCGGTATCTATGAGGTGGTCACCAGCTCCCTGTCCACGCCTCCCTGTCAGTACGGTGTGCTGGATTACATGGAGGATGAGACATTTTATTACTATACACGCAAGGTTAATATGGAGAAATGGGCCAGGAAAAACAAGAGCACGGATGAGAACCTGCTGAACTTCGACACATACAGCCCACCTGTTTTAAAGCAGATATTCTATAATCAGGCCTATGACGCCATGAAGAATTCTGCGGAGGAGGAGACGGGCAGCATATTTGTGAAGCTGACAGAATCGGAGAAGCAGCAGATGGCAAAGGTATATGGGGATATCAATGCCGCATGCTATGGCGGCAGGGCGTATGAGGTGGTGAAGGAGGCTGTGAAGCAGCCCGGATACGCCATGTGGAAAGAGTACTGCTATCCCAGCATCCTGTATGAATACCTGGAATATATCATAGAAGACGCGGTACAGGATTATAACGTTCTGAGTATGGAGTAAAAACCGGTTCATTTTCATCAGGCGGGTGAATATACTGGAATAAAGGTTATCAGGGAGCGCCCATTGATGAAGCATTCAGCATGGCAGACAGTGATGGGGATTCTGCTGCTTTGTATCGTGGCACTGATATCATGGCAGGCAGGGACACTGGTGGCTGTCCATAATCAGGCAGCGGAGGCAGACAAGGCAAGGCCGGTGGTGGTCATAGACGCCGGACACGGAGGCAGCGATCCGGGCAAGGTAGGGATAAATGGTCAGCTGGAAAAGGATATTAACCTTAAGATATCAGAGCAGCTGAAAGCATATCTTGAGGCCTCCGACGTAGAGGTGATCCTCACCAGGGATTCGGACCAGGGGCTTTACAGCTCTGGGGACAGTCATAAAAAGATGGCAGACATGAGAAAACGGTGCGAAATCATAAATGAGGCAGCGCCGGATTTGGTGGTCAGCATTCACCAGAACAGTTACCATGAGGAATATGTATCCGGAGGCCAGGTCTTTTACTATAAGACATCAGAGAAGGGAAAGTATCTGGCGGAAATTTTGCAGAAGCGCTTTGACTATGTGCTGGGCGAGGCCAACAAGAGGATGGCCAAGGCCAATGACAACTATTATCTCCTGCTTCATGTGAAGGAGCCCATCGTCATAGTGGAATGCGGATTCCTGAGCAATGGAAAGGAAGCCAAGCGCCTGGAGGATGAGGAATATCAGGACAGGATGGCCTGGACCATACATATGGGAATCATGGAGTACCTTAATACGGTCAAACAGAAGCAGTAAAAGCCGGGGAGCCGGCCCTGCAATCAGAAAAAACAGATTTGAAAATGGGAAGGCTGTCCGTGTGAGGGCGCCTTCCCGTTGCTTTATATAAGCTTTGGATCTGAAAGAAACAAAAGGCCGGAGAACTGACAGTGCAGTCTCCGGCGGGAAATAAAAAAGCGCGAGACGGGATTCGAACCCGCGGCCCCCACCTTGGCAAGGTGGTGCTCCACCCCTGAGCCACTCGCGCATGAAAGTATGATATTACTTTGACGTGGTATAGTCTATCATATTTTCTCTGATAAATCAAGAGGTTTTTTGTCTGTTGGTTTAAAATAGTTTGACTGAAGTTTGACTGAAAAACCATCCGCAAAAGCTAAACAAAAAAAGCCTCTCTAAGGCTTTTTCGCATTTTACAGAGCAGGTGATGGGAATCGAACCCACGTATCTAGCTTGGAAGGCTAGTGTTCTACCATTGAACTACACCTGCGTAATGACCGATGTGTCATACGGTCAGTGCCCAAAGTCGGAATCGAACCAACGACACGAGGATTTTCAGTCCTCTGCTCTACCAACTGAGCTATCTGGGCATTTGCCTATCCGGAACAAATAGGTATCATCAGTAATTATCCTTACAAGCTCTGTTCCATCAGCGACATCAACAATTCTACAAGATTTCTCCAATATTGTCAAGATGAATTTTGAGTAAAATAAACTTAATTCGGTTTTTTTGGCATACTCTCAGATATAAAATCCGCATTCTCCCCTGTGTATTTGGGGTAAATAAAAAGACATGGCCGGTCTGCCATGCCTCTAAGAATATTTTGTTACACATACTCCTTACGCCCGCTGGCGTCCGCAATGCCTTCCTCTTCCCTGTACTTGGCAACGGTCCGGCGGGAGATGGATATGCCGCGTTCTGCCAGCTTTTCACCCAGAAGGCGGTCGCTGTAAGGCTTCTTTTTGTTTTCTTCCTCTATGATTTCCCTAAGCACCCGCTTGATATCCGCGGCAGTTACGGACTGGGCGCCGTTTTCACTGCTGCCGCTTCCCTGGACAGCCACGCTGCGCGAGAAGAAGAAGTTCATAGGATATACGCCCCAGGAACACTGAAGGTATTTCTTGCTGACAGCCCTGCTGACAGTGGATTCGTGGATGTCCAGTTCCTGGGCGATATCTGCCAGCCTTAAGGGATTCAGGTGGGCGGGCCCAAAGGTGAAGAATTCCTCCTGGTGTTCAAGGATGGCCCGGGATACCTGCATCAGCGTCTTTCCGCGCTGGGTCACACACTGCTTCACCCACTCGGCCTGCCGGATTTTATTGCCCAGATACTCCTTCAGTTCGGAGGACTCCGGATTCTGGTTCATCTGGCGGTAGTAGCTGTTAAGCTCAATGGTGGGATACATGGATTCGTTCAGCAGGATATCAAAATGGTCTTTGAATTTTACAATGGTCACATCCGGTATGATATAGCGGAGCTGGTCCCTGCTGCTGAAGGATACGCCCGGCTTTGGATTCAGGGATTTAATAATCTGACAGTAACCGGCAGTTTCAGTGGGAGAGAGGCGCAGCTTCCTGGCAATGGCCGGAATCTGGTTCTTGGCAACCATTTCCAGGCAGTTGTCAATGATGGATTCCAGTACCGGGGTCAGCATATTCCTGCGTTCCAGCTGCAGCTTCAGGCATTCCTCCAGTGTACGCGCGCAGACGCCGGAGGGGTCCAGAGCCTGGAGGTCGGACAGGAGATCTTCCACAAGCTCGGTATCGGTCCCAAAGTAGGAGGCAATGGTCTCTATGCTCTCTTCCAGGTAGCCCTTGTTGTCAAGACATTCCAGCATGAACTTGATGATTTCCGTTTCCTGGTCCGTGAAGTTTTCCGTGATGAGCTGAGACCACAGATAGTCCTGAAGGGTCTCTCCGTCGTCCGTGTTTATGTTCCAGCTGGATTTAAAGTCGTAGTCATCGTCATTATTCTGGCGCTGGTACAGATAGTAATTCTCCTCATTGAAAGAATTAAGCCATTCCTGCTGTTCGATGGACTCGCGCTGCTCTTCTGCCGTGGGGGGCTCCACAATGTCGATTACCGGGTTTTCCAATGCCAGTTCATTGATATAAGTATTCAGCTCCTGAGAGGTCATCTGAAGAATCTCAGCTGACTGAATCATCCGCTGTGACAAAGTCTGGGTTTGCTTTACCTGTAATTTTAAGTCCATAACACTTCCTTCTTTCGTGATATCTCATAATGTATTAGAGAGTATCTGAATATTGCTTTCCGTGCGGGAATGAATTTTCAAACAGGCTCCGGAGAGGTGATGATTGCGCCCGGGCAGTATGAGACAAAAACTGTTTCCGGTCTGTCCGGGAAAATTTTAATGAGATAATTATATCACAGATGGCCTTTTGGTACAATGATGCACTTGGACATGGCAGCGTCAATTTACTTTCGGAAACGAAAGGTCAGAAATCACCCTTGTGATTGGTTTCGATTTGCTTCCCCTATTTTACCAGGTTCCCTACCTTTACTCTACTGGTTTTTTTATCCATCCATTGCTTCTGTATTTTACGGATGGGAAAGAAAGAACTCAAGGGTTCATGAACTGCTGCGCAGCCCTTGACTTCTTTCTTTCTCATCCTGTGTGTAGTACTTAAGCACTGTATGTCCTTCTCTAGCAGATTAACTGCTGATTCAATATATCCCTCATCCATTTCATGCTGTGAATCTCTTTTCCGGGGATACTTCCCTGTAATCTCTCGGCG
>NZ_AUJR01000012.1 GCF_000424325.1 [Clostridium] clostridioforme AGR2157 | reverse complement strand
CGTTCCGATTTTTCATAACCGAGGTGGTCATCCATCTCAGCCTCCATCATCTCTTTCAGGGTACTTCCCAGAAGGTCTTTCAGGGCCTCCTGGATGTCCTCAGCAGTCTGGATGTCATACTCCTCCAACAACTGATGGACAATGTTCCTTTTGCCCTCCGTCATAACTACCTTGTGTACAGGTTGCTTTTCTCTTCTCGCCATAATAATAGGCCTGCTTATGATAATAGATTTTATCATAGAAGACCTACTGCTTGATAGCTATTTACAGAAAAACTTTCATACTCCCCATGGAAATGATCTTCTGGTCGATCTCCGAAATGTCCTTCTGGCGCTTTTTCACCACTTTCGGCTCAAAAGTAGAGTTGCGGTCCTGCGGGACATCGATGTCCATGCTGCCATAGGAGCTGTTGACGCGCTTTGTCTTGTAGCCGTTGCGGTAATCGTCGCTGTCGGAGCGTTCAGACCTCCCATATCCCAGATGATCCTCCATCTCGGCTTCCATCATTTCCTTGATTGTGCCGCCCAGCAGGTCTTTGAGGGCTTCCTGGATGTCATGGGCATCATGGATGTCGTATTCCTCCAGCAGTCCCCGGATGATGTTGCGCTTGCCCTCTGTCATTACTACTTTGTGTACTGGTTGTTTTTCCCTTCTTGCCATAATAATAGGCCTCCTTATGATAATTAGATTTTACCATAGAAGACCTACTACTTTTAGTTATTTACAGAAAAACTTTCATACTCCCTATTTTACAAACGTTACTCAGAAAGGTCGAGTATTCATGCGTTTTCGAAGATTGATGAGGCTAAATACATCCTCCATAATCTCTCTATCCCGTACCTCCAGCATCAACCACTTCTGTCCATTTCCGATTTTTGTGTTTTTGAATACCGTTTGCACATAGTCGGAGCATAGCGGCATAAGAAGCTCTGCCTCTGTAAGCTCATGACTTCCTACAACCACGAGGGCAATAAAATAGCCTTCCATCGGGTAGAGTGTACAAAGAGACTTTCCGCTCTTCTTATACTTAACGTTCCAGCCAGCCTGCATGGAACAGCGACTGTGTTCCATGCAGGGTGTAATCTGGTAGGCGGACTGGATACGCTCATTAAAGTCCGCCCATAACGGGCTACCGATATATTCTGTGACCTGCTCCCACGTTGGCGGTGTTACATTTGAATAGAGCATATTCCAATCCATCCTAATTTCCCTCCTTAGGCTCTACTATCCAACGGCAAAGGCTTGACCCAAATTTCCATGTAGGCCATGTCCTTCACATCTCGGTAATACTTCTCCGCAGAGAAAGGCTCCGTGGCCAAGTTGTGGTGCGGTAGCCATGTACCGAAAAGGTACTTGCTAGCCTGATCCAAAGCGACTGTCACCAAATCTTCAAATTTTTCTGCTTCAATTTTGCAAACGATGTATTCGCCTGCCGGAAGTTCTTTCTTTACGAAGCCGCCTTGCAACTGGCTCGGAACATTTTGGACAAGACCACCCGCAAAATAATTGAAAAGGCCCTGCGCCGAATCTTCCGTATGGGACATTCCCATTTCCACGCTGGTATTGAGATTGGCCCTAATTGAGGCTTTCTCCACATGATACCGTTTCCAAAGCTGCCCCGGCGCGTCTACGCCAGTGCCTTCACCGACCGGAATCTGCTCAGTAATACGAACTGCAGTCTCCAGACCAAGGTAGACTTCCGGGTTCGCCAGCGACTTTCTCTGGATTTCCAAAATGATATCGCCTGCCACCAGCGGGACCCCTTCATCAACCAGGACGTAATTCATGGATACCTCCGGCTTATCAAATGTATTGAGCATTGGTAAATCCCTCCTGTAGTCTTCGGGTGTAATCCCATACGTTTCCTTGAAAGCCCGTGTAAAGTTCGCATGGCTGGAAAAGCCATAGTCCAAGGCAACATCAAGAATTCTCTGTTCGGAGTCACCCCGATTCTCAATCACCTTTGCCAAACGGCGGAGCTTCACATATTCCTGAACCGGTTTATTTACCAGTCGCTTGAACAAGCGCTGGAAATAGAAAGGGGACAGGCCGACGGTATTTGCCAGTTCTTCCGTTGAAATTTCTTCTGTCAAGTGTACCTCGATAAAATCCAAGGATTGTTCAATTGCTTCCCATGCGTGCATTGTAGCACCTCCTATATTTGATGTTCATAGCCATGAGCAAAGTGTTGTTTGGCTCATCCCTATGATGCTCACATCATACCACTTTATTTTCTGCCAGGCTTTTCGCACAATGCCCTTTTAATTAGGTACGACGTTTGAAAACCTTCGACCATGAGTATATTGCGCTCGCCGCACAGGGTCAGGGTCGTTTATCCCAGTTTCAATGCGGGCGCAATGATGGATCGCATTTCTTCCACAGAGATGTTGCGGTCTTGAGCCAGCTTTTCAAAAAATGTCTTATAATCAGGCATCAGTGAACCTCCTTTGCAGTTGCTACCCATGAGTAAACACTTCTGTCTACACAACATTCTTTTTAACAATCATGTCTACACAACACACCCCATTTCTATCCTGTCAACTCAGCTCTCTGTAACTTTTCACGATTGACCAGTTCCCACTGTCTTTTAGAACGCAAGAATCCGAGAGCCGGAACAATTTTTCCAAACTGTCCAAACCCTCGGAAATCCCTTGTTTTCTACACTTTTTCAGTTTTCTATTTCTCTACCCTTGACATCAATACGACACACTCAACATGCATTGTATTTCTCTTGTGGCAGATGAGAAGCATGTAAGGGAACGGCTAATGAAAGATATTTCTGCCGGAATCCGCATGAAAGATGTGATAGGGCGAAGCATTGTGAGAATTCCATTGTATCATATGCTTGATACGGTTAAAATAGATACGAATAGCAAATCCGTTCAGGAGATTGTGAACGAGAAGAAGTTGTAGGAAGCATATGGATTCCATGATGAATCAAAATTGAATGGCAGGCTTATGGGAGTGCTGTGCATGAACATAGAAGGAAGGGATTGGAATGGGAGTTTTTCTGCAATATGCGCTGTTTCCTGGCTGCGGCGAGGCGGCGGCCCGCATGGCGGTGGACGCGCCTGCGAAAAATCCGGCATTTGAAATCCGGCCGGAACGATGCAGGTTCGCGGATACTGGAAAGGGAACACAGGTTTTTCTGGACGGAGATCATATGATTTCTGCAGCGGGGAGGAAGAGGATCATTTCAGCACACAGCCGGATTACTTTGGATACATAGAAGAGGAAGAACGGCGATACTTGGCAGGGCGGCCGGAAATGCTGAGGAAATGGTTCGGGAATCAGGAGATGGATGCGGTTTTGCGTTATCTTGTCCATTGGACTGTCCTGGGAGATAGCGAACCAGTTTGAGGATAAGATGGCTGAGCTTTTGTACCAGTTGGACAAGCCGGAGATTGCATTGCGGGCCTATAGGGCGGGCAGCCATTTTTCCGATGATGGTTTTCTCTATGCCCGGTGCGTGGCTTTGGTCAATGGGCGGGCATATTATCAAAAGATTCTGGATGGCAGGAAGAAATTAAACAAGGATATGGAATTTGAGGCCATTCTTTACGCTCCGGCCAAGGCGTGGGCCAGGAAACACAGGAAGGATTTTGCCGAATATCCCTATCTTCCCCGTGTGAGTTATGAAACGGGAAGCAATCAGGAGTTTTGGAAGAAAGAAAACCTCTGGTCAGAACAGACGCTTCCGCTTGGCTGGCAGATTGTGCTTCCTTCGGGCTGGACGGCTAAGGAAGGGGAGAATGGAGAAACAGTGTGTTTTCCGCCAGAGAGCGCCCTGGCTGTCCGTATCACGCCTTTTCATGCGGATAAAGACGGACAGCCGGCTCCAGCGAAGGTAATGGAGCGGACGTATTTACAGACCATTCCGCCGGAGGCGGTTCCAATCAAGCTGCCGGGCTGCAGCCTGCCCGGATTTCGCATGAAAGCCTTTGAGGCTGCGGAGACGGAGGCTGGTCTGCAGATTTTTCATTTTTATGTGGGCTATTATGGAAAAGGCGAGCTGTTGTCTGTCAATTTTTACGGCAGCGATCAGGAAGAGTGCCGGGAGGCATTCAGCACAGAGTGAGGATTATCAGACAGCCTTACAAGAGATCCGCGCGGGCCGGTCCATAGAACAGCTTACAAAAGCAGAGTAATGACCCAGTGTATGATGGATTTCAGAATATGAGAAGAATGCCCCGGAGCATGGCAGGAGGAAATCCGCCCGTCTCCGGGTTGTGATTAAAACAAGGAACTGATATATTGAGAAACTCAATACCTTTTTCTTTTATCATACCAGAGACACCGTCTCTTTACATTATCCAGAATATCCAGGACACGGGCACAAGAGAGTCCGTATTCCCTTCCAATATCCGCTGCAGATTTTCCGGCTAGATAAGCAGTAACAATGGCAAGATCATGTTTCCCAGTGCAAACTTCTGCAATATCTGGAACAGTTGCATAGGCTTTTAGGCGATTTTCCATCAATTCATTGGAAGGTCGGGACGGCGTGGATCGAGGAAGGCTGGACTCATTCGCATCAACTACTGTCATGATCTGAGAGAGGATGGCCTGCTCCTTATTCAAATTTTCAAGGCGGAAAGCATTAACACGGGCACTTTCCTCTGTCTGAGACAATTTCTTTTGCAATTCCGGAATTTCTTTTAAACGTTCCCTGCATTTTTCAATAATAGCCATCGCTGTCATGGTATTCCTCCCGCATCTGTTTTCTTTCAGTATAAAGCAGATGTCATGAAAAATCCATAGAACCGTTAGGGGATGCTGGATGCGGCAGTAAAAAAGAGGTTCCAGCGCTGCAGGAGGCAGGAGAAATGACAAAGGACGTGTTAGAAAAGGAATTGGCAGGTTTTAGCCGCAACAAGATTGCCGCCAGATGGGGAGAACCTGCAGAGGAATTGTCTGGTATGGATGGCGAAATTTATTCCCTGAACGGTGAGAAGACATTGATTGTATATTATGGCGGAGAGAACAGCTAATTCAAATCCTCTCCTTATTCCGCCAATTCCACAACAAAGGTCAATTGTACGCATGTAATTCTCTCCTATCTGGTCTTCCCAGTATTCAGGTGCCGCCGTCATAAGTGCTACATGGTGTTTCACTCGTTCAGGATCACGAAGGTAAAGTCTGGAACCAAGCTGCGGCGTACAAATGGAAACTGATGGGACTGATCGGATTCCGTATGTTGAGAAATTTCTCGTTGGACATTCGTGCTGGAGTTGTTACTGACATTTCCGAAAGCGGGGCACGCAGACTGATACGGGAAGTGTTGTGCCCGGAATTTAACATTTTCCCACCGGTAGGATTTGATACAGAATTAAAGCACATGGTATTTCACAGGATGCTGGACGAACAGGCCGGAATCCTCAATTTCCTTTCAGAACAGCGAACAGCTGTCATAAACGGAGCTGCAGGAACTGGAAAAACCCTGATAGCCGTGGAAAAGGCACGGCGTCACACCGCGGATGGCCAAAAGGTTCTATTTCTCTGCTTTAGAGCAAAAAGAAACGGCGGCCTTGAAAATCAAAGCCACCGCAAGTTGGTGTAGGCTGATTGAGAACTTCATCTTTCGTACAGCCAGAAAGTATAGACAAAAGAATTAGTAACAATGATAGAACTATCTTCTTCACTATCATTTCCGTCCTTTCCTGCGTACAGCTCTTTTCGCTTTTTTCTTTGCGTTTGTCTGCCTGCGGGACTTCATTTCTTTTTTCCTACCGGACATTGCCAGCAACATCATAGCCCACAGAACCATGATGCCAACCCCGGCGGCGGCCAGCAAAAGGTTAGGGTCTGTGGTTGTTCCAGCATATTCACTCATGTCGAAGCCCACCAAAACCAGTGCCGCCGAAAACGGGTATGTGCTGGCCAGAGCACCGCCTTTGAAAAACATAATGCTATACCCTAGGAAAAATGCCAAGATTGAACCACTCAGGTATGCCCCCCGAATCTGCCCAAAAATCAGGATCAGGGGCATACAAACCAGATAGGTTGTCAAAGCTGCCATCACAACTTGTGTGCCACAGTGGAAAAACACCTCCGCAGTCAACCCGGGCAAACCAACCACCAACCCTGTTATTAGGGTAACACCTGCACTGTAAATTCCCAACAGAACCGCCAGGATACCGATTAGAAGCAGTTTGACACCTAACAGTTTTGGCATGGAAATGGGGATTGTCATGATATTTTTGAGCGTATCATGGGCAGCTTCCCGGTCAATGAGCCAGCCGCCAATCATGACCAGAGAAATAGGGAGGAATATCTGGGTATTGCCCCAGACAACATTTTCTAAAAGGGTTGTAAAATCGAAGTTCGGATTTCGGTATTCCGCCGAAACAATAAGCTGGCTTCCGTATTGAACGAATGGGCAAAGGGCGAGTGCTACAAGCCCCACTAGGAAGATCTGACAGCGACGTAGTTTCAGCAATTCTGATTTCAGTAAATTCCACATAACCACACCCCCTTAAATTTCCTGGCGTCGGTAGACCAACGCAATCAGAGTAAGAAATATAGCGGCTTCCACAAGGATGACACTGAATACCTGGACATTATTCAGAAAATAAGGGCTGATACGTTCCAGCAAATCCGCCAATTCTGTGTTTGGATGGCTTTGGTCATAAAACTGGAATGTCCATCGGAAAGCCAGTGGCCCCGGCAGCAGTGTTCCGGCGTTCAGACCAAAAGATTGTGTCAGAAAAATGTCATTCATGGAAAGAATGTAGTTGATAATGGTATAAAAAAATGTAATCACAACTGACACAATGTAATTTTTATTGAGGAGGATTACCAGCAAAACACAGGGCAATGCACCAACCCACATGATGAGTCCTTCTTCAAGTCCTACTAAAAACAATGTCCAGAAACCCACAGGCTTCCAGCCTTGAAACAGCAGAACTACAAGGTTTACAAATCCGCCAACAGCCATAAATCCAATGGCAAAAAGTAGTAAAACCAACATTTTAGAAAGCACCAATTTCGTTCTGTTAACCGGTACAGTCAAAAGGTTTTTCAGAGTATCATAGTCCAGTTCCTCAAACAGTAGGTTGGAAGCCAGTATAACGAGAAAAGGCATTAAAAGCAGGTAGGCACTGAGTTGGAACAAGCTGGACATGATGCCATTTACGGCATCCACGCTGGCTTCCGCATCTGCTAGAAAAAATGCGTAAGCCAGTGGCATCAAAACCGAAAGCAGTAGGGAAATAAACACCAAGGGTTTTCGCTTTAATTTTGCAAACTCGCATTTAACCAGTTTAAGCAATTCCCTCACCTCCTGTCACACGCTTGAAATAATCTTCAAGGCTTTCTTCGCAGGTATGGGCTTCTGATACCTCCAATCCATTTTCCACAAAAGCAGTCACAATTTTTCCTACAGGCAGATTGAGATTATGCAAACGTAAATTATGGTCGTCCTGTATAGAAAAATGGTTTTCATGGAAATTACGTTCTAAAATTCTTGCTGCTTGTGCAGTATCGGAAAGAGTAAAACGGATATGTTTGCTGCTTTTCTGTTCCAATTCTGCAAGGCTTTCTTCTTCCAGTAACACGCCATGGTCGATAATGCCAATATCATCAGCCAGTAGAGAGATTTCTGAAAGGATATGGCTGGAAATCAAAATTGATTTTCCCCTTGCGTCGCAAAGCTTACGAATAAAAGAGCGTACTTCTGCAATTCCGATAGGGTCCAGCCCATTGATAGGTTCATCTAAAATCAAAAGTTCCGGGTCATGCATAACGGCAAGTGCAATCGCAAGCCGCTGCTTCATACCAAGAGAATATTGAGAAAACAGCTTTTTGTCTTTATAAGGCAGTCCTACCAAATCCAAAGCGTCTTTGATTGCATGACGGTTTGGTACTCCCCGCAAGGTTGCAAATATACGCAGATTTTCCGTAGCAGTCAGGTTAGGATAAAAACCGGGCGACTCAATCAAACTGCCAATACGGGGTAATAATTTCTTTTCATTCCCCTGTAAAGATTTCCTCCATATTTTGACTTCGCCGGAAGTTGGCTTTGTCAATCCAAGCAGCATTTTCATGGTGGTAGTTTTTCCGGCTCCGTTTCTTCCAAGCAGACCATAAATTCTTCCTCTCTGCACATGGATATTTAAGTCAGCGACACTCTTGTGTGAGCCGTATTGTTTTGTAAGATTTTTTGTTTCAATGATATAATTTTTGTCCATATTCAAACCTCCTGTTCTGTAAAGTATTCTATTACGCCAATCTTGCATTAACCTTGCCACAACCTTGCATTAACCTTGCAATTTGAAATGCAGATCCCCGAAATAATTAGGGCTCCCGCCATGAAAGACGGGAGCGCCTTAATCTACCAAGGGAAAAAGTAAAATAAATTCCGTCCTTTTTCCCCGGACGCTTTCTGCTGTTATTGTGCCGTTCATTTTCTCTACAAGCTGATGTACAATAGAAAGCCCCAGTCCACTTCCTTTTTCAGACCGTCCCTTATCGCACTTATAGAGCCGTTCAAAAATACGCTTCAAATCTTCTTTTTCAATCCCTATGCCATTATCAGCTAACAGAATTTGCATATTCCCTCCCTGCTTCGACAGGGCTATTTCTATTTTATCCGCGTGGCTGTGAGCAATCACATTTTGAATAAGATTGTTCAATATCCGCATATAGCCATCTGTATCAAGTTTTACCCGGAATGGTTGTTCGGGAATATCAATGTTGTAATCTATCTGTTTATCCTCAAATATGGGTATCCAGTCAATCAAAATATTTCTTGTCAATTCCGCAGCTTCAACAGTATTTATCTCCATAGCAAACTCATTAGAGTTTAGTTTGAACCAGTCAAAAAGAACATCAATGTATTCTTTCAGATCATGAGCTTTCCGGCGGGCAGTTTCGATATAATCATCCCGGTCTTTGCCTGTAACAATTCCCTTATGTGCAGCATCAAGATACCCTATAAGCGTTGTAAGCGGTGTTCTTACATCATGGGAGAGACTCGTCATAAGCTGTCGGTTTGTTTCCTCTGTCTGCCGAACAACAGAAAGTCTATTTTCATAAGACACAATAATCTCATTTATTTCATAAGCAAGAGGGGCCACCAGCTCATTTGTTGCTAATAAAATGCGCCTATTTCCATTTCCGTTTTTTACATCAGACAAAGCATCCGTTATTTCTGCTATCTGCTTTTTTACACGCCGGCTCATAAAGCAGGAGGTAAGAATAGATAAAAGAGCAGTCATCATTGATAGAAATGCGATAGTTTCCATAAAAAATCAAACCTCCTTGTTAAAGCGATAGCCAATTCCTTTAATCGTTTGGATATACTTCGGACTTCCGGGATTTATTTCTAATTTCTTGCGAAGTCGGCTGATAATCGCCATAATGTTGCTGTCGTCATAGAAATATTCCTCTCCCCACACTTCTTCGTATATCTGCTGTTTTGTCAAAATTTTTCCTTGATTTTTGGCACAGTATAAGAGCAGGTCAAATTCCTTTGGTGGAAGCTCAAAAGTTCCATTTTCCGTTGTGATAGAACGATTTTCAAGATCAATTTCCAGCCCATCAAATGTAAGTTGCTGTGGTGTTCCGTCCTTCTGATTAAAGCGGGTGTAGCGGCGTATAAGGGAAACGATACGGGCTATCAGCTCGTCCATATCAAAAGGTTTTGTCAAATAATCATCAGCTCCCGCCCGCAGGCCTCGCACTTTAGAAGCACTGTCATTTTTGGATGTGAACATTAAAATCGGCAGACTGCTTTCTTTTCTGATTTCTTCCAGTGTTTCAAATCCGTCCATACCAGGCATCATAATATCCAGTATAACAAGTTGATAGTCCTTTTCCTTTAATTTTTGCAATCCTTCTTTCCCGGTATTGCAAAAATCAGCTTCTATATTTTCCGATAGTACACTGCGTTTAATCAAAGCGCAAAGTTCTTTATCGTCATCTATAATCAAAACTTTATTCATGGCGAAACTCCCTTCATTGAATTGTGTAGTAATTCCCACTCAATATCTCTCGTAATGCTATTATAATTCGTTAGCTTGAACAATACAATGAAAAGAAGCCTGAATCTGGCACGGAACATTCTGGTAGAGACACTGGAAACGATGGACCAGACCATAAAAAACAGTGCGGAACGCTTGGAGGCCTATGTAGTTGAGCAGAATGGCCAGCCCAAAGAACTGCTTCTGCCGCTGGGCAGTATCCGATTTAAACGTACCTGCTATACATCAAAAAAGACGGGGAAATCCGTATATCTGCTGGACGAGGTGATTGGCATAGAGGGACATCAAAGAATCACCATGGGGGCTGCGGCAGCCATACTGGAAGAAACATTGGAGAGCAGCTACCGCAAGGGTGGCGAGCATGCCAGTTTGATGGATTCCGTAAGCAAGCAGACGGTGAAAAACCTGGTGCATGATACAGTAATCGAACTGCCGATTCAGGAACGGGAGGAGAAAAAAAGAATCCGGCACCTGCATATCGAAGCAGATGAGGATCATGTTGCAGCCCAGTTTTTGGAAAAGATCTATATTGCAGGAGATGGAGCTGGATTAAAGCAGGCAATCTATCAAAAAGAGCGCAGCCGTGTGAGAAAGCTGTTCCGCCAGATTATCGATGTAACGGAGAAAGTGATATCAGGGGAGCACGGATTGGGTTTGACCCTGACATAAAACCCATCGGGATGGTCTTTGTAAATCTGGTTTTTAAGTTTCTTAAAAGACGGTCCCAGTTTAAGGGAGAGCTGCTCCAAAAGGACTTTACGGAAAGCCAGGCGCAGGAAGCGATAATGAATTAATTAGTGAAAACAGGGAAAAGGAGGCGATGAACAGGGGATAAACCGGTTGCCAAAAGTATGAAAAAGAAATAAAATAGGATCAAATAAGCCAGTCTAAAACACATCGTTGGCAGATTCTGTCTATTTAATTCCTACAGTAAATTTACGCGGCCATCATTTTATATAAAGATTGAATTTTGTATATAATAATGATATAATTATGTACAAAGAGAGGAGGGATACTATGCCACAGATAATGCCGATTACAGATTTAAGAAAAACGAATGAGATTTCAGATATCTGCCATAAAAGTCAGGAACCGATTTTTGTAACAAAAAATGGCTATGGGGATCTTGTAGTTATGAGCATTGAAGCTTATGAGAGGCTGATAACTGATACACAGATTGATGCTGCTATAGCAGAAGCGGAGACTGAAATGGAAGGTGGGGCCATACTTATGGATGCCAGGGAGGCATTGAGCGGATTGAGGAGAAAGTATGCAAAATAAATATGCAATCAAAATGTTTCAGCGTGCCCTGCGGGATTTGGACCGTATTTATCAGTATATTTATGAGCAGATTTCCGGAATATGCCGAAGAGCAGGCTGACCGTTTGGAGGCAGGTATTTTCAGCCTGGAGGAATATCCATACCGCTGTGCGGAGCGTAAGACTGGCAGATATGCAAACCGCGGTTACCGGGAACTGATTGTGGATAGTTATATTATCATATATAAGATTCATGAGAGGAAGAAGGAAGTGGATATTGTTACTGTGCAGCATGGGAAAAGAAATTTGTAGGGCAGGGAAGTGATGTTAGGCCCCAATTATAAATTTTAGTGTCATCTACATCACAATCATCCCGGAGGTTGAAGTTGTGATATAAATGACATTAACCGATAAAAACGAGCTGATTTTTGGCTGTGATTTTGAGAGTAAAAAACGCATAAGTGTAGATGAATCCCCTGGTTTGGGTAGTGAACCGGGGGATTATCTATTTTCTGGAAGACTTTTTATTAGCTTGAATTGGAGATTAGTTTGAGGGGGATGCCGGATACGGATGTGAGAATGGGTCCCAATATTAAGGATTGGCTCAACTGCCGTCTATGGATGAACACATACTTATAGGACAGAGAGAAAAGTACATTTAAACTGCTTTCCGGCCATCCCCCCTAGTGACCCAGTCAATTGTCAGAGGTTTTGCCTATATTATCTGTGGAGGAAAGCCAATTTCTATCAGCAACCGGAGCTTCATCATACTTGGCAAGGCCCGTATTGCCAATATACCGCTTTCTGTGTGGATTATGATGCTTTGTATTATTGTATTTGGCATCATCCTGGCTAGGACTAAATTTGGCAGAAGCGTATATGCCATCGGCGGCAGCATGGATGCGGCTCGGCTTGCGGGTCTGAATTCCAAACGTATTATCACCATCTGCTATATCATGATGGGTATTCTTTGTTCCATCGGCGGAATCATATTTGCGGCACGTATGAATTCCGGCCAGCCGGCGGCTAATGTCAATCTGGAATTCGATGCAATCACGGCGGTTATATTGGGCGGCGTTTCCTTTGTCGGCGGTGTAGGCGACATGGGAGGCACGATTCTAGGCATTATTCTTATTCAGGCTTTCAACACTGGTCTTACAATGGTCAATGTTCCTACATTCTGGCAGTATGTGGCAAAGGGCGGACTGCTCCTCTTTGCACTGACGACAGACTATATCCGTAAACAGAGAAGGGAAAAGGAATTATTGGAAGCTTCCATGAAGAATCTGTAAGGATTATCTGCATCGAATTATCAGGGGGACCTTTAGGTTCCCTGGAGATAAAGGAAATAAAACATAAAAAATGGAAATCAGGAGGATATGAACATGAAAAAAGTATTGGGGTTAGTAATGGTGGCAGCTGTGGCGGCGGCATTGGCCGGATGCAGTGGATTTGATGATGAACCTGCAATCCAAGCGGCAGACACAGCAGTACAGACGGATAACGCAGAAAGCAAGGATGCTTCTGCGAAGGGTGTAATTTACGGTATATATAAAGCAGGTGACCAGACCTGGTTTATTGATGAGGGTGAAGCGGCGAAGAAGGTGGTAGAGGACCGGGGAGATGAGTTCATTTATGTGGATGCAAAAATGAACCCGGAAGAGTATCTGAAAGCAATTGACAATGCGGTTGCCAACCAGGCCAAGGGCATTGTGACCTGTATACCAGATCAGACTATGTCCCAGGTAGTTGTGGATAAATGCAAGGAGGCTGGGATTCCCGTCGTTGCATGTGATGATGCGCTGCAAAATGATATGGGTGACAAGCTGGCGCCATGGGTAGGAATCAATGCATATGTCATCGGTCAGACCAACGGTGACTGGCTGGCAGCTTATGCAAAGGACAGCAATCTGGTGGAGGATGAACAGTGTGGCCTTCTGCTTCTTACTATGGATACGGTATCTTCCTGCGTACCCCGCGCGGAAGGGGAGTATGATAATTTTACAGCCAACTGTCCTGATTTTCCATCGGAACGTATCTTTAGGGCAGATTATGACGGAACCACAGATAAAGGTAACGTGGCAGCAACATCTGTTATCACGGCACATCCGGAGATTAAAAAATGGTTGGTGACCGGCGCCAACGAAGAGGGAACTATAGGCGCGGTCCGTGCGCTGGAAAGTGCCGGCCTGGATGCGGATGCATGTGTAGTAGGCCTGGGGGCGTACATGGCAAAGGACGAGTGGAACGGTAAAGGAGCTGACGGCACCTGTATGAAAGCTGCCACCTACTTCTCCTCTGATTCCGTGGGAAAGGGTTCCGTGGAAGTTTTGTACGAGGTAATTGGAGGAAATGAAGTTCCCCTTGAAACAGCAGTGGATGCAATTGTTGTAACTCCGGAGAATTACAATGAAGTAATGGGAAAAGCAGCAGAATAATAGTGCTGGTTTATATGGTAAAGAAGGAAGCAGTTCGGCAAGGACTGCTTCCTGTGTTATTGGCAGATACGTTCCCGGTATTCCGATGGGGTGCTTCCGGTCACCTTTTTAAATGTGGTACAGAAACTGCTTTCGCTGGTAAATCCGGTTCCAAAGCAGATTTCTTTGATTGTAGAATTGGAGGATTTTAGCAAAAATTTTGCAATATTAACACGAGCGGTAATGACGTATCCGTGGGGCGTGAAGCCGGTTTCCTTCTTGAACAACCGGCTGAAGTAAAAGGTACTTAAAGATGCCTGGGAAGCCAGTTCCTCCAGTGTCAGGGGGTCAGTCAGGTGCTCATTGATATAGGCCACCGTATCCTCGATGATGCTGGCTGAGACATTGACGGAGTGTTCCAAATCACGTCCGATCAGCAACTCAGTAAGGATATTTACAATATAATTGTTTAGCAGCGCCTCCTTGATGGAAAGGTGTTCTTTGAAGCTGCTGTAGATCTTGTGGAGATATTTTTCAAATCGGTAAGTATCATGAAGACCGATGACAGGGATTCCGTTGTCCAGGATTGCTTCAAAATAGTTACGGGCATTGGAACCGTCAAAATGCAGCCATTCGGCATCCCAACCTGTGGTTGTATAGTAGCAGTGCGGTTTATAGCAGTCTAACAGGACAATCTGGTCAGCCTTAGCATGGTATGTCCGTCCTCCACTCTCTATTTCACAGCTTCCTTTCCGCATGTACATAATCAGGAAGCTGTCATAGGAAGACCGTCTGAGACAATATCCGGGAAGATAACGGAAATATCCTGTGCTGATGGGATACAGAAACATGGCAGTGGCCTGCGAACTTGGAGTATAGATGTAATAGTCCGAACCATGGATGACTCCCTGCTCTGTCGATAACATAAAACTCCCTCCCTTACTGGTTCTATTATAAAGCAGGTGAAAATCATAAGTCAAGATATGAGAGCAATTTTTCAAAACTCTATGGCAAATGTATATAATGAAACTCTATAGATAATTGGATATAGTATAGGCAAGAAGTAAAAAACAAAAAATGATGACAATCATGACAGGAGGTATTTGATATGGATGCAGTAAAACTCTGGGAAGAGTCCATTGTGATTCCTACATACGAGGCAGGAGAGGCGGATAAGAACCCCATGTTTTTGGAAAGCCGTGTGTATCAGGGAAGTTCAGGCAAGATTTATCCGTATCCGACCATAGAGAAAATCTATGATGAGAAAAAGGATAAGACATACCGGGCGGTATGGCTGGAAAATGAATACCTGAAGGTGATGGTACTGCCGGAACTGGGAGGGAGAATCCAGAGAGCATATGATAAGACCAACCGGTATGACTTTGTATATTATAATCATGTAATTAAACCAGCCTTAGTAGGGCTTTGCGGACCTTGGATCAGCGGTGGTATCGAGTTCAACTGGCCCCAGCATCATAGGCCAACCACATTTTCACCGGTGGATTATATGCTGATAGAGAATGAGGACGGCTCTAAGACGT
The DNA here is from genome assembly GCF_000424325.1 of [Clostridium] clostridioforme AGR2157. Lineage (GTDB taxonomy): Bacteria > Bacillota > Clostridia > Lachnospirales > Lachnospiraceae > Enterocloster > Enterocloster clostridioformis_A. The sequence continues at coordinate 90,234 of NZ_AUJR01000012.1, read as the reverse complement.
GCCGGATCTGTGATGTAGACCAGATGTATGGAACAAAGGGGGAAGCCAGCTTTACCCTGTATCCGGGAAAAGCGTATATTGAAATCCGGGGCCAGTTGTACAATCGGACTGCGACTCCGCAGACATTCCTTTGGTGGGCCAACCCGGCGGTGCCAGTAAACGACCATACCCAGTCTATTTTTCCGCCGGATGTGCATGCGGTCATGGATCACGGCAAGAGGGATGTATCCCGGTTCCCAATTGCTACTGGTGAATATTATAAACATGATTACAGCGCCGGTGTGGATATATCGCGGTATAAGAATATTCCGGTACCTACTTCGTATATGGCGGAGAAGAGCGAGTTTAACTTTGTGGGCGGTTATGATTATCAGAAGCAGGCCGGAATCCTGCATGTTGCGGATCATCACATATCCCCGGGCAAGAAGCAGTGGACATGGGGGTGCGGGGATTTTGGAAAGGCATGGGACAGGAACCTGACAGATGAGGATGGGCCTTACATAGAGCTGATGACTGGTGTATATACTGACAACCAGCCGGATTTCACATGGCTTAAGCCCATGGAAGAGAAAACATTTACCCAGTTTTTTATGCCATACAAGGCAGTAGGTGCAGTGAAGAATGCAACTATCCATGCGGTTATTAACCTGGAGGTGGAAGAAGATGGTATCCGGATTGCTGCGTATGGAACCCAGGAGTATCCACAGGCACGTATCCTTCTGACTTACGGCAATGAGACTCTGCTGGATGAGATAGCAAAATTATCTCCTGTACATACCTTTGAGACTATCATTCACACACCGGTGGAGGATGAGACAAGGCTTAAGCTGCAGGTGATGGATGGCGGGAAGGAACTGGTGTCTTATAGTCCGCTTAAAAACGAGATTCCCAAGCTGCCGGAGCCTGCCCAGGCTTCCAGGGATCCGGAAGAAATCATGACAGTGGAGGAACTGTATTTGACAGGGCAGCATATTGAACAATACCGGCATGCTACCTATCGTCCGGATCCATACTATCAGGAGGCCCTAAAGCGTGACGCGGGAGATATCCGCGCCAACAATGCTTATGGAAGCCTGCTGATGCGCCGGGGCTGTTTTAAAGAGGCGGAGCAATATTTTCGGGAGGCAATCAAGCGGGCAACCTGGAAAAATCCAAATCCCTATAATTCGGAGCCATATTATAACCTGGGTCTGACCCTGCTTTACCAGAACCGGATGGACGATGCATTTGATGCATTCTATAAGGCCACCTGGTCCAATGAGCAGCAGGAGATGAGTTTCTATTATCTGGCCTGTATTGAAGCAAAACGCGGTAATTATGAGAATGCGCTGGAAATGACCGATAAGGGACTGGTGAAAAACGCCCATAATGTGAAGGCCAGGGGACTTCGGGCTTATCTGCTGAGAAAGCTGGGAAAGATGGAGGAAGCAGCCAAAACGATTGCCGGGAATCTTGATGTGGATCCTTTTGATTATGTGTCCAGGATGGAATGGTCCTATGTGGACGAAGGACAGAAAGATAGACTTGTGGAGGAGTTTAATACCCTAACCAGGAATTTTCATGAGAACTATCTAATGACAGCCCGTGACTATGCTGAATTCGGTGCTTATGAGGAGGCGGTTGCAGTCCTGTCCCAATGCAGTGAGGAATGGCCGATGCTGTTTTACTACAAAGCCTGCTATCTTGGGATGATGGGAAAGGATGCGTCACAGACCCTTCTGCAGGCGTCCAAGTGCAGCACGGATTACTGTTTCCCAAATAAACTGGAGGACATTCTGGTTCTTGAATATGCTGTAAAGGAAAATAGTGGTGATGCCAATGCCTGCTATTATCTGGGGAATCTGTACTACGATAAAATGCAGTACGACACAGCTATCGGGTATTGGGAACGTTCTGCTGAGGTAAAACCGGACTTTGCAATCACTTGGAGGAATTTGTCCCTGGCATACTATAATAAGAGACATGAGCCGGATAAAGCCAGACAGGCCATGGAAGAAGCATATAAGCTGAATCCTGGTGATGCCCGGATTTTCCTGGAGCTGGATCAGTTGTATAAGAAGCTGGGTATGCCTGCCGATGAGCGGCTGAAGAACTATGATGCAGCCAGGGAGGTTTTCATGCAGCGTGATGACCTGATGATTGAGTATGCCACCATGTTGAATCTATTGGGACGTTATGGAGATGCGTATGAATTTATCATGGCAAACCGTTTCCATCCATGGGAAGGAGGGGAAGGTAAGGTTACGACCCAGTATACCGTGGCATTGGTAGAACTGGCACGGTCAGCCATGGAACACGGTGAACTTGATAGTGCAGAAGAGCTTCTGAAGAAGGCCCTATACTACCCGGAGAATCTTGGGGAAGGCAAGCTGGAGGGATGCAAGGATAATCATATAAATTATTACTTGGGTATCATAAAGGAACTCCAGGGCAATCAGGCGGCAGCGGATGAATACTTTGAGAAAGCCAGTACGGGTACGGATGAACCCGCCGGAATGATGTATTATAACGACCAGCCCGCAGACATGATCTACTATCAGGGATTAGCCAGGGAAAAACTGAACCGTCCGGTAGAGGCAAAGGCAAGGTTCAACAAGCTGCTGGACTATGGTGAACAGCATATCGTTGATGTTATGCGGGTAAGCTACTTTGCGGTATCCCTTCCGGACTTTCTGATTTTCGATGATGACCTGAATAAACGGAATCGGGCACATTGTTATTATCTGATAGGGCTTGCGAACCTCGGACTGGGGAACATGGACGCGGCTGCAGAGGCCTTCAGCAATGCCATCGAGCTGGAACCAACTCACCAGAATGCAATCCGTTACCTGCATATGACAGAAAAAGCATAGGTTCCCTGTCGTTTCTTCATTTTTTCCAGCAGCTCCTGGAATGAGATTCCGCTTCCGCAGTTTTCTGGGGGGATAACTGACAGAACCTCCGGAGAAAATTTTAATAAACTGGATGATGGGCCATTTTCCGTTAAATGGAGTCTGCCATTGACAAAGACCTGGTAACAGGCCCAATGAACTATAGGCTTTAGTGTCTGTTACTTACAATGAAGCTCAATTACAACGACAATCCGCTTAACCTTTAACAGCCGGACTAATCCGCGTCTTCTTTCAGGCGGCATTTTGAAAACAGCATTTGATGGCAATCGGCATCATGGGTCTGGAGGATTTGGGTTTATAGAAATTTCTTTTCCAACTCATTTCCATAATGTTTAGCCAGCTGAATGAAGTAACGATGAGCTTCATTCAGATGCATGTCTTTTCTGTATGCCACATAGATATTCCAGTTAGGGCGGGAGGACAGGTGAAACCAGGCGCAGTTGGTACTGTACGGACTTACCAGAACCCGTGACTGGGGAAGGATTGTGCAGCAGAATCCGTTGCTTACCAGCTGTATCAGGGCATGGTTCATGGCAGACTCAATCAGAATATGAGGCTGGTACCCTGCTTCCTTGAACAGGGGGTCAATCACCTTGCGCATGGTAGATGAAGCGAAAATCAGGGAGAAGCTGTCCTGCCTGAAAAGACGCAGGTCAATGGTGGACAACGGCTCTCCGGGGGCGGAGGCGTATTTTGCCATTGGATGTTTTTTGGGAATTCCCAGCACCAGATTCTCATTATAGAGTTTAATATATTCCAGGTCTATCTTATCTGAATCAGCCAGCATAATGATTCCAAAGTCCAGATGCCCTCCCAGAAGAAAATTATGCTGGTCAGACACCATTCTCTCTAAAAGATTAAAGGTAACTCCCGGGTATCTGTGGTTAAAATCCGGAAAAACCGAGGTGAAAATATCAATTCCATGTTCATGGGTGAGCCCCAAGGCAATTTCTCCCACCACATTGCCTTTTAAATCTTCCAGCTGCGCATATGTATTTTTCTTGATGCGCAGTATCTCCTTAGCGCTGTCGATATATAATTTTCCGGCCTGTGTTGTTCGCAGATAATGTTTATTCCGGTAGAAGAGCTGCTGACCCAGCTCTTTTTCCAGTTTAATCAGCTGCTGGTTCAGTCCGGACTGCGTAATGAATAATGTTTCTGCTGCCCTTGATATATTCCCGCATTCTGCGATTGCGACTATGTATTCCAACTGCTTCAAATCCATAAAAAATCCCCCTTGTCCAAGCTGTACAAAGATGGATGGAAAATCGCCATCCATTCCCGGTGGTAAGTGTGCAAAATGACAAAGTTATTAGTAGTAAAACTACTTACAAATATAATTATTAGTAACTTTACTTCTTATTATACTACAGATATAATAAAAATACAGCAAGAAAATGCAGTGAATTAAAAAAGATGAACAAAAGGAGAGGGGAAGATGAAAAGTATTAAATGGCTGGATAAGAATTTCGAATTAATGATACTGGCAATTATTCTGGTAATCATGAGTCTGCTGTCATTTACAAATGTAATCATGCGTTACTGTTTCCACCATGCACTCAGCTGGTCGGACGAGGTTTGCTGTTACTGTCTGGCGCTGTCAGCATTTTTCTGTCTCCCATGTGCTGTGCGTATGGGGACAAGTATTAAAGTAGACACATTTGCGGCTATTCTTCCAAAACATGTACAGAGTGTGCTGGAGATTGCCTGCAATGTGGTGATGATTGGATTTCTGGGATGGTTTTTGAAAGGAACAGTGACTATTATCCAGAATGCGGCAAAGATTAAACAGGCCAGCCCGGCGCTGCAGATTCCTTTGTCATATCTCTATGGAATCATGGGATTTGCGGTTGCATTGGCAATATTACGGTATATACAGGCCATTGTTAAATGTATTGTCTGCAGACAGAAAAGCAAGGAGGTAATGGAATAATGGCTATTGGTGTTTTTTTCATCCTGCTGGCAGTCCTGCTGGTCGCCGCCATGCCGGTGGGAGGTGTTTTTGGAATCATGTCCATACTTCCGAGCATCATCAATCCGTCCTTTCCATATGGCGCGGCGGATGTGGCCCGAAGCATGTTTGCCGGTATGAACAGCTTTACGCTGCTGGCAGTTCCCCTGTTTATGGTATCCGGCATGATTATGGCAGAGGGGGGACTGTCGGAACGGCTCTTTAATTTCTTTGCATATTTTATCGGCAATAAGACAGCCGGTTTTCCATGTGCTGTTATCGTTACATGTATGTTTTACGCGGCTATTTCAGGCTCCTCTCCGGCCACTGTATCGGCAGTGGGAGCAATGAGCATCCCGTTTCTTGAAAGCATGGGATATGAGAAAATTTTCGCTGCATCCATTGTGACGGTTGCAGGAGGGCTGGGAGTTATCATTCCTCCAAGCATTTCCTATATTGTTTATTCCGCGGCAGCAAACGCATCGCCCTCTAAACTGTTTACTGCGGGAATCATTCCGGGGATTCTGATCGGATTCAGTTTGATGGTTTACAGTTATTATTACTGCAGGAAGCACGGGGAAGATAAGGAAAAGCTTCTGGCTAATTATAATGAAATACGGCAGAGGGGATTTTGGGCGCTGTTAAAGGATAGCTTTTGAGCGCTTCTGACACCGGTCATTATTTTGGGAACGATTTATTCGGGGATGTGCAGTCCTACGGAATCCGCTGTCATCAGTGTGTTTTACGGATTGTTTGTCTGCATCTGCATCTATAAATCCATAAGTCTGAGGAATCTTGGAAATGTATTCATGTCAGGAGCAAAGACCTATGTAAACATATTGTTTGTAATTGCGGCTGCCACCTCCTTTGCCAGATGTCTTACCATGCTGCGTTACCCCCAGTCCATCAGCCAGTACGTACTTGCGGTATCTGATAATAAAATCGTGATTTTATTAATCATGAACCTGATTATGCTGGTATGCGGCATGATCATTGACAATATCCCCAATATTATGATTTTGACTCCCATACTGGTGCCGATTGCAACGGCTGTCGGGGTTGACCCCATTCATTTCGGCATTATTATGACGTGCAATCTGGCAGTTGGCATGGTGACGCCTCCCATGGGTATCAACCTGTTTGTGGCGTCGGGCATGACAAAGATACCGATGCTGAAATTGGCAAAAGCAACTGTTCCATTCTTAATTGCATTTATAATATCTCTGCTTGTAATAGTATTTGTCCCTCAGATATCCATGTTCCTGCCTGGCCTGGCTGGTTAGGAACAAACACATTTTATAAAAAGGAGAATAGTGATGAGAAAATTAGCAGCAATGGTGGCAGTGTCTATGGTAATATCCCTGTCGGGATGCGGTTTTTCAGGAAGTGATGGAGGAAAAGTAAGCAGTACTTCCGGAGCTTCCCAGACTGAAGCACAGGCAGAAGCACAGGCAGAAGCACAGGCAGAAGCACAGGCAAAAGACGATGGTTCGGCGTCCGGAACTACAGGAGAATTTCCGGAATATCACTGGACAGCAGCCATGTCGGTGGCTGAAAACACTATAAATTACATGATGGTTGAAAAATTTGCTCAGCTCCTGGATGAACGGTCAGGGGGAAGGATTACGGTTGACATTTACCCCGGAGGGCAGCTGGGCAATACAACCGAATTTACGGAAGCAGTTATCGGCGGTTCCATCGATATCGGTACAGGCATGACAACGGACCTTGTTGACTTCATACCATCCTACGCTGTCTTTGACATGCCAAATCTTTTCGCCAATGTGGAACAGATGAGAGCCGTGCTGAGCGGTGGCCTTGTAAGTGCTTTGGATGAATATAATAATCAGGGAGGAATTGAGATGCTGGGCTTTTCCGATGCCGGCTTCAGACAGCTTACCTCCAATAAACCAGTGCATCAGCTGGCCGATTTACAAGGTCAGAAAATTCGTGTCATGACGAATCAGTACCACATTGCGTATTGGAATGCCCTTGGCGCGGCGGCAACTCCTATGCAGTTTACGGAAGTGTTTATGGGACTTCAGCAGGGAACCATTGACGGGGAGGAGAATCCTTATATGAATATCGTGGGCAATAACATGCAGGAGGTCCAGAAATATGTAATTGAGACAAATCATATCGGCCATATTATTACATTTTTCATGAATTATAATTTGTATCAGAGCCTCCCGGAAGATGTAAGAGCTCTTGTGGATGAATGTGCTGAGGAGGCAACGGCCTATGCGAACAGCAAGGCAGATGAGAGTATAGCAGAATATAAGAAAACATGTGAAGACGCCGGATGTGAGATAATTGTCTTGGACGACAAGGTGATGGGAGAGTTAAAAGAAAAAGCATCCGTGGTTTATGACATGGTAAGGGAAAACACGGGTGATGAGCTTGTGGATCAGCTGCTGGCAGCAATCAATGAAGCGAAATAAGGAGTAAACAGGTGGGAACATTATTAATCAGAAGTGGAAAAGTATATAATCCGGCCAGGCATGAATGGAGCTATAAGGATATTGCGGTTAAGGATGGAAGGATTATGGAAGGACTCCCGTCAGGAGACTGTGAGGTGGTGGATGCTTCTGGTTGTATCGTCACAGCAGGACTGATTGATTACCATGTTCATTATTTTAACCATGGTACAGAAAACGGTGTAAATCCGGACGCGGCTTCCTTTCCATGCGGAATCACCACCGTTGTGGACGGAGGAAGCTGCGGCGCTGCCAATTACGAGATGTACCGCAGGAGCGTGATGTCTTTCAGCGATGTGCGTATTCTGAACATGCTCCTTATGGGAAGCGGGGGCCAGACCACGAATCAGTATCCGGAACGCCTGGAGGAACGGTATTTTGACCGTGACAAAATACACACATTGTTCAGGACATACCCGGACAACCTGGTAGGCCTGAAACTGAGACTGTCAGCGGACATCATCGGGGAGAATGAGGCGGAGAAATCCCTGAGAGCTACGGTTGCGGTTGCAGAGGAACTTGGCTGTAATATATGCGTACATATCACGGACCCCGCGATGGATTTGGAGAAGCTTGCAGGGATGCTGCGCAGGAAAGACGTGATATGCCATGTCTATCAGGGAAAGGGCAGAGAAACGATTCTGGATGAAAACGGAGCGGTTCGAAAAGGAATCATGGATGCAAGGGAGAGGGGAGTATTATTTGATGCCAGCAATGGCTGTAATAATTATGACCTGGAGATCTCCCGGAAGGCCGTGAAACAGGGATTTATACCGGACATTATCAGTTCTGACATCAATACCGCTGGTTTTTATCTCCAGCCCCTTCACAGCCTGCCAAGGATAATGAGCAAATATCTGGATATGGGAATGTGCCTGGAAAAGGTGCTGGATGCAGCAACCGTTTGCCCGGCACAGCTGATTGGAAGGGAAGAACTGGCGTCCCTGGACATGGGCAGTACTGCGGATGTGGCCATTCTTAAGCTGGTAGAAAAGGAGGTATGTTACAGCGACCGGAATGGACATACATTTACCGGACATCAGGTCATTGTTCCGCAAATGACCATAAAAGGCGGCAAGGTAATGTATTGCCAGGCTGATTTTACATAAAACAGAAGGAAGTAAAGATGATGCCCAAAATCATTAAAATGGAAGTATATGTCATTACCGCCATTGTTGCATTAGCCAGGGCGGTTGAAAATACGGTCAAGTTCCGCAATCCGTTTCTTTGCCTGTCCAACCAGCGCCGCCTGCGCTTCAATTCCTTTTCCATCGCTTCATGGGTATTACGGAAAATCTTCTGCTGTGAGCAGTCGCCGGAGAGCCGGAAGCCGTAAACACCGTTTTGCAGCATTGCAGCACACGCATTAAGCATTTGTTCAAATATCAAGGGCATTTCAACAGGGGTGTATGGTATGTTACGCAATAGGGGCGATTTGCCCTGCATTTATGCGGTAAATCCTAGGTGATGTGTTAGTACAAATGCTTCCTTATCACTGTAAAACCAAGTGTTTTGTCCTGTCTTTTTTCAGAAAACCATGGATTCTCAGGACGCTATATACTATAATAAACAATCAGAAGGGGAAAACAATAATAGTAACCAACAAAAGGTAACCAACAAAAGGAAACCAGGAGATACCATATGCCAAATATAATTGAGATAACCGATTTTGCCGCTCCGGAGCTTGATGTTTACGCCCGGCTTACAGAGGGGCAGCTGCTGAACCGCCACGAACCGGACAAGGGCATTTTTATAGCGGAAAGTCCCAAGGTCATAGAGCGCGCTCTGGACGCGGGGTGCGTACCCATATCCATGCTGATGGAAATGAAGCATGTGGAAAGCCAGGCCAGGGAAATCATCAGGCGCTGCGGTGATATTCCTGTGTATGCAGCAGAATTTGACGTGCTGACACAGCTGACCGGATTTCATCTTACGCGGGGGATGCTGTGCGCAATGTACCGTCCGCCTATGCCCGGGCCTGAGGAAATCTGTGCAGGCGCGCGGCGGATTGCTGTGCTGGAACATGTCATGAATCCCACCAATGTAGGTGCCATATTCCGTTCCGCTGCAGCCCTGAACATGGATGGAGTCCTGCTGACATCTGCCTGCAGCAATCCTCTGTACCGCCGTGCCATCCGGGTGAGCATGGGGACTGTATTCCAGATACCCTGGACGTTTCTGGACAGCGGATTATCCTGGCCTCAGGAGGGAATTGGACGTTTGCATGAGCTGGGATTTAAGACTGCGGCAATGGCTTTAAATGATGATTCTGTCAGCATTGATGATGCAGGATTGATGTCAGAGGAAAAGCTGGCCATTATCCTGGGCACGGAAGGGGACGGGCTGGCAGCAGGGACCATTGCTGACTGCGATTACACGGTCCGCATTCCCATGTCCCATGGCGTGGATTCCTTAAATGTTGCAGCAGCAAGCGCGGTTGCCTTTTGGCAGCTGGGCCGCAGGTAAATGATACATACATAGTAAAAGGTGAAGAATTGGTTAACTCCCGGAAACCGTCCTGAATGCATTGGAGGATGGAGAGGACGGATACAGGCTGCATCCACCCTTTATAATGTGCTGCTGTCTGTCACTGGAATTGGAAAGGCGGTTAGTTCAGCTGAGGAATGACTTGGGAACTCATGGAAACAGTTTATATGAGAACCGGATGATAAAAATTAATATGAATCAGGGAGGAAAACACGATGAGTAAAACATTAGTAGCATATTTTTCCGCCAGCGGCGTCACTGCTAAGCTGGCAAAGTCATTGGCACAGGTAACAGGTGCTGATTTGCACGAAATACAGCCCGCAGAGCCGTATTCATCCGCTGACCTGGACTGGACAAATAAGAAGAGCCGCAGCAGCGTGGAGATGAATGACCCGTCCTACCGACCGGCCATTGGCAATCAGGTGGCGGATATGGAGCAGTATGATACGGTCTTTGTGGGATTCCCCATCTGGTGGTACGTAGCTCCCACCATCATTAACACATTCCTGGAAAGCTATGACTTCTCAGGCAAGACAGTGATTCCCTTTGCGACTTCCGGCGGCAGCGGCATGGGTGACACGGACCGGGTATTAAAAGGCTGCTGTTCCCGGGATACCCGCTGGAAACAGGGCAGACGGTTCGGCAGTGTGAAGGCCGCTGATCTTAAGTCATGGGTGGACGGCCTTGGATTATAGGAGGAAGCACAAAGATGGCATATTTAGGTGAGGAAATAAAGAAGCTGGGTTTTGGCCTGATGAGGCTGCCGCAAAAAGACGGCGTAATTGACATAGAACAGACGAAACAAATGACAGATTTGTTTCTGGAGGCAGGCTTTACCTATTTTGATACGGCATGGGCCTATGCAGGCAGCGAGGATGCCATCCGCCAGGCATTGGTAGAACGGTATCCCCGCAGCCGGTTCCAGCTGGCGACCAAGAACGCTGCATGGATTAACTGCAGGAGCAGGGAGGAAGCAGCTGCACAGTTTGACACTTCCTTAAAGCAGACAGGAGCCGGATATTTTGATTTTTACCTGCTGCATAACCTGGGAGAGAGCCGAACCCATTTTTTCGATGACTATGATATGTGGGGATTTGTTCAGGAGAAAAAGGCGCAGGGTCTGATTAAGCATGTGGGATTTTCCTTCCACTCAACGCCTGAGGAGCTGGATGAACTGTTGACCAGGCATCCGGAAATGGAATTTGTCCAGCTTCAAATCAATTATGCTGACTGGGATTACCCGGCCGTGCAGTCCGGACGATGCTATGAGGTGGCCAGAAAGCACGGAAAACCAGTGGTAATCATGGAGCCTGTAAAAGGCGGTATGCTGGCCAATCCGCCGGAGTCTGTCCTGAACATTCTGAAGAAGGCAGAACCGGACAGGTCGGCTGCGTCCTGGGCCATCCGTTTTGCGGCCGGTCTGGAAGGCGTTATTACTGTGCTCTCCGGTATGAGCAGCCTGGAGCAGATGGAGGATAATCTTTCCAGCATGAAGGATTTTAACGGCCTGACCCCGGAGGAGCAGAGGACACTGGATGCTGCACAGAGGGAGATTAACCGGATTCCCCTGATTCCATGCACTACCTGCAATTACTGCGCCAAGGTATGTCCCAATAACATTGGCATATCCGGTTCATTTACAGCCATGAATTATCTGACCCTTTATAGGGATAAGGCGGCTGCCGCTCATCAGGAGGACTGGCTGGTTGGAGGGCATGGAAAAAAGAAAGCCGCAGAATGTATCAAATGCGGCAAGTGTGAACAGGTCTGTCCCCAGCATATTGCCATTCGGGAAGAACTGGCAAGGGCGGCGGAGGCACTGTAACTTTTATAGGTCCAACTGTTTCCGGTCCAACTGTTTCCGGGCCGGCCTGCAGGTACATACCTGCTACAGACGGAGCACGCCGATTCCCACCAGACCGGGGCCGGTGTGTACGGCCAGGGAGGCAGTGATGGCTTTTTCCATAATCAGACGTCCTTCCGGGATGCCGGCAATCAGCCGGGGCTTCAGTTCATCGGACGCTTCCTGTCCCTGGCCGTTCAACAGGGCGGTCAGGCAGGGGCGGCCGCCAGCAAAGGAACTGGCTTCCGCCAGCAGTCTGAAGAGTCCCCGCTTTGCGCCGCGTATCTTCGCAGCAGTGTAATATACCCCGTCATCATTGCAGGAGATGATGGGCTTAATGTTTAGGATGCTGCCTGCCGCAGAGGTGACCAGACCGATTCGGCCTCCCTTGCGCAGATAGGTCAGTGTATCCATGTAATAGAATACCTTGGAATCCTTAACTTTTCCGGGAAGCATTTCTTTCAGTTCATCAAAGCTTTTCCCTTCTTCTAACTGCATCCCGGCCCATACAGCCAGGATACCGGCCCCAAAGGATATGTTTCTGGTGTCCAGCACAAAGGAAGTCAGGTCCTTTTCATCCCCCAGAACACTGGCAACCGTATTATATGTACCGCTTAAGCCGCTGGAAATACAGAATGCCAGCACATGAGTATAACCCTCTGCCTTGATTTCTTCAACCATATCTTTCACATCCTGGGGACTGGGTGTTGAAGTGGCGGGAATTTCGCCCGGAAAACGCTGATAAATGGCCTCAGGAAGGATGTCCACGCCGTCAATATAATCCCGTTCCGGATAAATGATATGAAGGGGCATCACCTTCATGTGAAATCTCTGGACTATCTCATGGGATACGTCGCAGCCAGAGTCAATTAGAATAACAGTTTTCATACAACACCTCCATACGTAGTATTAAATACTATATATAAAAGTATCTCATAACACAATGCCTGTGTCAACATGAAATTTGCCTCGCATTGTTCCCGATGCCAATAAAAATAAAGGGGATATGCGGGAGGAATACCACTGCTATTTCAGTCATGTGTATAGATAAAAACAATTTCAGATAAAAGAGTATAAATATAAGCTATTTGTGGTAATTTTCTCAAATGATATAATGTATAGGGTAAATATACATATGATACAGACAGGGGAGAAGAAGATGAAAAAAATATTGGCAATTTTATTGAGCGCATCGCTTGTCATGGCTTCCATGACCGGCTGTTCTTCACAGACAGGAGAAAACCAGGTCCAGTCAGAGACAGAAGGACAGAAGGCCGAATCACAGGCAGCTGTGCCGGATACCCAAACCCAGACAGAAGCAGCGGAGGTAGAAGCGGTAAAAGAGGAGCCCTCTTCGGCTGCGGATGCCGGAACATCAGGGGCAATAAAAATCACGGATGCGGTTGGAAGGGAAGTTGTATTAGATAAGCCGGCGGACAAAATCGTAAGCGGGTATTATATCACCACCTCCATGATGATTGCATTGGGGATTGAGGATAAACTGGTTGGTATCGAGTCAAAGGCAGCATCCAGGCCCATTTATGGATTGGCGGCGCCTGAACTTTTGAATCTACCGGATGTGGGGACTGCGAGGGAATTTAATTTAGAGGGGTGCATATCCCTTGAGCCGGACCTTGTAGTACTTCCAAAGCGTTTGTCTGAACAGGCCGAGACTTTATCCGGCATGGGTATTGCAGCATTAGTGGTCAATCCGGAGGATACGGATTTGCTTTTGCAGACCATTTCCATGATTGGACAGGCAGCAGGGGCAGAAGAACAGGCAGAGAAACTGATTTCATATTATGATACAAAGCTTGAGGAATTAGATAAAATTTCAGGGGAAAAGACGGAAAAGCCATCGGTCTACATTGCAGGAACCAGCAGCGTACTGACAGCGGCTACTCCGGCCATGTACCAGAACAGTGTGATTGAAACAGCAGGAGGTGTAAATGCTGCCAGTGATTTGACCGATAAAGGCTGGGCCAATATATCGTATGAACAGTTGATTGCGTACAATCCTGACATTCTTGTAATCATCCCGGAAGCGGATTTTACAAAAGAAGATGTGATGAAGGATGGGCAGCTGGCTGAAATCAATGCAGTCAAGAACGCGCAGGTGTATGAAATGCCGGAAGACTTCGAGGCATGGGATTCACCGGTTCCTTCCGGCATCCTGGGATGCATGTGGCTTTCCAGTATTATCAATGAGGATAAGTATCCCTTTGATACATTTGCAGGCGAAGCAGCTGATTTTTATAAAGAATTTTATCATACAGACATTGATACGGCATTGATTACAAAGTAAAGGTATACACGATTGAAACAGAAAGAATCACACATTTACCTGGGAGCGGCTGCCGTTACCATAGCTGCATTCCTGATTTCCCTTTATGTTGGAAAATACAATCTGACTTTGAAGGAAATATTTCAAATTTGTACCGGAACTGTCTATGAGGGAATGGCGCGCAATGTGTTCTTCACACTGCGTCTGCCCAGAACAATCATGGCATTGCTGGCAGGATTCGGCCTGAGTATGGCAGGGGCCGTATATCAAAATATTTTTAAAAATCCATTGGCTGCACCTGACTTGATTGGTGTAGCCAATGGTGCTACTGCGGGTGCTGCATTTTCAATTGTATGCCTTCATGGGGGGATGATTCTGGCAGCTGGGAGTTCGTTTGTGGGAGGCATAACAGCGGTGGCTGCCGTGGTTGTCCTGGCTGGATTTGTGAGACAGAGAACATCGGCAACTTATGTGCTGGCAGGCATTGCTGTAAAGGCTGCGGCAGAAGCGTTTGTCATGGCCATGAAATATTTTGCTGACCCGGACAAACAGCTGTCTGCCATTGATTATTGGGCAATGGGAAGCTTTGCAAATATCACAATGGATAAGCTGAGAGTGATTTTTCCTGTTTTCCTGGCGGGCTTCATTGGAATCATTTTGTTAAGATGGCAGATTACGCTGCTGTCCCTGGGAGATGATGAGGCGCGGATGCTTGGGATGAGGGTAAATCTGGTACGGTGTATTGTATTGGGATTTTCTACGCTTCTGGTGGCTTCCACGGTCTGTGTAACAGGAATCATCAGTTTTATTGGGTTGGTGGCCCCGCATATTGCCAGAATGCTGCTTAAGAAAAGCGATTTTGGGACATGCATACTAAGCGGGCTGACAGGCGCGTCAATCATGATGGCTGCGGACTGCTTCGCAAGGAGTATGGCTGGAAGCGAGGTTCCTATCAGCATACTGACATCCGTATGCGGGGTTCCCTTATTGGTATACCTTCTCTGTAAAAGGGGGGACTAGAATGGAAACGGTTCTGTTAGAGATTAAGGATATGTCGGTTTCCTATGGAAAAAGGGAAGTAATCAAGCATTGTGACATAAGCTTGAGAGAAGGAAAACTGACTGCGCTTTTAGGGCTGAACGGGTCCGGTAAGACAACCATGCTAAAGGCATCCTGCGGACTCCTTAGGGGAAGGTCTGCGGTTTGGAGGGTCTGCGGCGAGGATGCTTATAAGATGAATGAAAAGCGAAAAGCTCAGTTAATCAGTTATGTCCCTCAGAAAAACACAATCATCTACAGTATTTCCACAACCGATGTGGTTGCCATGGGTTTCAATCCATATCTGAACTTTTTTTCCACGCCGTCCAAAGGGCAAAAGGAAGAGGCCCGGGGCGTCATCCGGGAATTGGGGCTGGAGGAAAAGGCGGATGCGGACTTTATGTCGCTGAGCGAGGGACAGAAACAGCTGATTATCCTGGCCAGGGCAATGGTACAAAATGCCCCGGTCATGCTTTTTGATGAGCCGGACAGCGCATTGGATTTTTTGAACCACCATCTGATTCTGTCAAAAATAAGGGAACTTATTCACAGGGAAGGAAAATGCGGTTTGATTACACTGCACGACCCTAATTTTGCATTGGAATATTGTGACGAGATTCTGATTCTGAAAAATGGGAGAGTCAGGGATTCATTCATGCCGGGACTTCTGAGCGCCGGGGAGGTGCAGAAGAAGATGTCCCTATTATTCTATAAGATAGAAATATTAGAGCATAATGAGAAATTCGTTCTGGTAAAGTCCATATAGAAAGGGATTGAAATGGAGAAGATTTTAAAAGCGGATTTGACCACTGAAAGAATAGAAGTCCTGGACTATGAGCCAAAGTCGTGGGGCTGTTATGGGCGGGGGCTTGCCCTGGAACTGGTGGCTTCCAGCGTACCCCATTATGCAGGGCGCTATTCGTCGGAAAATGCAATTGCCCTTGTTCCGGGCATACTGACCGGATGTAAGGTTGCCAGCTGCTGCAGGGTTACCATTGCTTCCAAAAGAGGAAAGGGAGAAGGCCTGCAGGTCTGTAATGTTTCAGGGAACCTTCCGCAGAAGATGGCATCCCTGTCAATTGCAGGTCTGTTGATTTGCGGGAAATCCACTGAGAAAAATGCTGTCTTGCATATAAGGGAAGATTCGGCTGAAATAATCCACATGCCGGAATTAGAGGGGAAAGATACAGGAACCATAGTGGAACGCTTAAAGAAACGGTTCGGGGCGGATGCAGCCATACTGGGAGTCGGGAAAACAGCGGACATGCAGCTTTCCCTGAGTACTTTTTTCTGTACCTACCCGGATGGGGATCCGGAATACCACTGTCCCCGAAACGGGTTTGGGGATATTCCGGGAAGCAAGGGGCTCAGGGCAGTGGTGGTTACAGGAAACGGATATTTTGGGCGTGAGTGCCGGGATAGGGACAACTTTTTTAAAACCGGAAAAAGGCTGGCCCGTATCATCCTGGAAAGCGAGGTGTGCGGTCAGGCCCTTCCGGCCTATGGCTCCATCACTTTGCTGGAACTCCTAAAGGATAAAGAAAAGAGGACAGATTTCCTGAAAAGGGACAGTCAGAAGCTTTACGGCAGGATGCAGGAACCTTCCGTAAGGAAATCAGCGGCAGAGAAGCAGAAAGAGGGGCGGAGGGAAGTCAGAAAGACTAACTACTGCTGCGCGCCTATGTGCGTGGTGGGGTGTTTAAACCGGCATATGTCCAATGATGGAGAGGCATATATTTCTCCTGACCAGAGCGAGGTCATGGCGGCTTTAAAAAGAGGCTTTAATATTGATGATATGGCATTTACAAAACAGGTACAGAAAAGAGCCATGGACCTTGGCATAACAGGGACAGAGTTTGTCACTGCCGCTAAGATGTACCTCAGCGCAGAGGGGAAAAGGCAGGACAGAGAGAGTATTCTTGGCTTGTTGGAGGAGATTGACCAGGGAACACTGACCGGAAGGATTGTGGCATCCAGAACAGAAGGCATCTTAAGATTGTACCCGGACAGAGAGGACCTGGTTCCCCTGTTGGACCGGAAGGCAATTGATGATGAAATGCGGTTTGACGTCCGCCTGGAAAAGATAGATGAACGCTACCAGTCGGTACCGGATATAGAGTACCTGTACGACCAGATATTTGTTCTGGAAAATCTGGGATTCTGTATTTTTACTTCGTTTGCATTGTTAAACAACAGGGAGGCAATGGAGTTGATGGCGGAATTATTCACATACAGGACAGGCGTTAAAGCGGACTTTATTCAGCTTATGGAGTATGCCAAAAGCTGCCGGGAAAAAGAAAGAAAATTTGAGGAGGATAACTCTATCCGAAATATGAGTGCAAATATACCTCCCTTTACAAAAGTACTCTATCGCTACTTTGAAAAATAGTGCCGTTACATTGAAAAACGGTCCGGCGGCCCGGACAGCGGTTAACCACTGGATACAATTTACATATTGCCAGCCCCTTGAATAATTGAGTGAAGATTGGAATGAATAACAGGATAAGGTCCCGGCGCTGGAGCAACATCATAGATACCACCAATGGCGCTACGGCCTGCTGCGCTGGTGCACGGGGAGGAGGAGGGAAAGGTTCTTTTTCTCCAGCCGTTCCACCATCCATGCAAAGCGCCTGGCGCGCCCCGCGTCTGTCTTGGCATCATAATAAGCCATGGTATAGGTCTTTTGAACAGACGGAGACATTCCCTGAAAATTCAGATATGCCGGTTCTGTTATTGTCATTATTAACTCAGATTTATTACTGAAATGGAAGAAGGCAGCGCTCTAAAATCACAATGCTGGAGGCGGCGGACAAAAATTCCTGTGTGGTGAGCATGGACTTTTGATGCTGCTTCAGTTCTTCATGGCGGAAATTCCGGCGGTACTCCTTGGGGGAACAGCCATACTGCCGCCTGAAGCCGCTGTTAAAATATTTGGAATCAGAAAAACCGCAGGACATACAGATGGCAGCTTCCCCCACGGCTGGCAGAGACAAAAAGGAAAAGCCATTGAGAAGAGTCACACATTGTCCATCTGTCCCATACAATATACCATAATCATATTTAAAAGGAGGATTTGATATGTGTTGTAATAGATGCTGCTGCAGATGCTGCAGGTGTTGTAGATGCTGTAGAGGGTGTGGCTCCAATCAGAATGACTGGGACAACAACTGGTGGCCGGTATGGGACCCGTGTGCAGGTGAGAGACGGTGGGCTAACCGCGCCGGCTTTAACGACGGATACAGAGTGGGATTTGAAGACGGGAGACGGAACTGGCGTCCCTGCAACAGATAAAACAGGAGGGCGGGTACCGGCGCATTGGCCGGGTCCGCCTTTTTGCGTGGGTCGATGAGAGACGGGTTGAGAGAGCCGGGCCAAGCGCGTGTTTCATTATAAACAGAATGTTTCAAAATAATACCTTTCATATTTTGTCTTTTCCGGGGAACAATAACCATTAGTACGCATTGCTGGGAGGTCATGAAATGGAATCTATATGGTTAAAAGATATACGTGAGAATACGGAACATCCGGCACAGTCAGGTCCCGCGGACACGGGCCGCAAAAGCAGGACAGACCTTCCATCCAGGGCAGAGGTGGCTGTGATAGGCGCGGGAATTGCGGGAATGCTATGCGCCCGCATGCTTGCGGACCAGGGCGCAGATGTGGCGGTTCTGGAGGCCAGGGTGGCAGGCCACGGTCAGACAAAGAATACCACGGCAAAAATCACATCCCAGCACGGCCTTATCTATGACAAATTGGTCAGGACAATGGGGCATGACAGGGCTTTGCTGTATGCAAGGGCTAACCAAAGCGCCATTGAGGAATATGAGAGGATGATTCGGGCCCGGAACATTGACTGCGGCTTTGTCCGTCTTCCTGCCTGTCTCTATTCAAAGGAGGAAAGAGGAAGGATACATCTGGAAAAGGAGTACAGTGCAGCTGTAAGCCTTGGACTTCCGGCTGTCCTGACATCTGACACCAGCCTGCCCTTTCCGGTAACAGAGGCGCTTTTATTTGAAAATCAGGCGCAGTTTCATCCGCTGAAATTTCTTGAGGCTGTCAGGGAGGGAATCCCTGTCTTTGAACACACTGCGGTGCAAAAGGTGGAGGGGCATCGTCTGATTACGGACCGGGGAATCATGGAGGCAGAGAAAATTATTTTTGCCTGCCATTATCCATTTCAGAATGTGCCTGGATTTTATTTTGCCAGGATGCATCAGGAACGCAGCTATGTGCTGGCACTGGAGGCCGTAGGCGGGAAGCAGGTTAATCTGGACGGCATGTATTATGGCGTTGATGAGGATGGACTGTCCTTTCGAAAGGCAGGTCCCTATATTCTGATTGGAGGCGGAGGACACCGCACAGGAGAAGGGTGTGACAGATCTTCCTTTGAATACCTGAGAGGTCAGGCCAGAACCCTGTGGCCGGATTTGAGGATTGTTTCAGAGTGGGCGGCACAGGACTGTATGACGCTGGATGCTGTTCCCTATATCGGAAAATATTCCCGTCTGCGGCCGTACTGGTATATAGCAACCGGTTTCCAGAAATGGGGAATGACCGGTTCCATGGTCTCGGCACTGATTTTAAGGAATCTGGTCATGGGCATAGAGAGCCCGTGGGAACAGGTTTTTTCTCCTCAGAGATGGACATGGAGGGCATCTGCGGGCTCCTTTTTTAAGGAAGGATATCACGCTTTACGCGGTCTTACCGCCTTCGGGACTCCCAGATGTCCGCATATGGGCTGCAGGCTGTCCTGGAACCAGGAGGAACACAGCTGGGACTGTCCATGCCATGGCTCTCGGTTTTCTGAAAATGGCAGTTTGATTGACAATCCTGCCCAGACTGATTTAAAGGCGGATAAGAGATAGATGTCAAAACCGAGAGGAGTTTTCGTGGTACCGGGAAGTCCGGGACTTTTTAGAGGTTTATGTTATAAAAAAAAACTATATATAACACAAAACATATATATCACGTCGATTGGACAAAACAAGCAGGTGTTTTTATAATCAAAGTAACATTACATTATTTATACTGAGACAATACGAAACCGGGAGTGGAAAATAATTATGAAGAGAAGATTTTTAGGCATTGTTTTATGCACTGCTGCATTACTGGCAGCAGGGTGTTCTTCCAATACAGATGCTTCAATGACGGCAGCCGGGTCAAACAGCAGCGCGGCAGCTGGCATGGCAGCGGATACAAGCGCGGATACGACAAAGGACACAGCCGCGGCAAAGGTAGAAACAGGTGAAGAGACAGGGAATCCATCTGCTGTAAAGGCGGACCCGGTTGAGAAGAAAAAGGTCTATGTGTCACCTGACTGGGTACAGAGTGTTTTGGACGGGAACCAGGAGGAGTCAGAGGATTACATGATTCTGGAATGTGCCTGGGGAACCATCCAGGATGCTGGTGCTTATAAGGACGGCCACATCAAGGGCGCCTACCATATGAATACAGATGATATTGAATCGGATGAGTACTGGAATATCCGGACTCCGGAAGAAATAAAGAACCTGATGGCTGAATACGGAATCACGAAAGATACAACTGTTATCTGCTATAGCGATAAGGGTACGAATTCAGCGGATGACCGGGTGGCATTCACCCTTTTATGGGCCGGAGTGGAGAATGTAAAATGTCTGGACGGCGGTTATGAGGCCTGGCTTGAGAGCGGCTACGAGACTGAGAAAACTATCAATACCCCGCAGGCCGCTGACAAGGAGTTCGGCGTGGAAATCCCGGCCCATCCTGAATACATCCTGTCCATTGACCAGGTAAAGGAAAAGCTGGCAGATGACGATAACTTTAAGCTGGTCAGCATCCGCAGCAGGGACGAATTCCTGGGCAAGACAAGCGGATATGGATACATTGACAGGGCAGGCGAACCTGAGGGCGCTGTCTGGGGACATGATACGGATGATGGCTCTTATAATAATGAGGACGGAACCACTGCCGGACTGGATGTATTAAAAGGATATCTGGAGGAATCCGGGGCTTCCCTTGACAACGAGCTGTCCTTTTACTGCGGCACAGGCTGGAGAGCTGCCATCCCGTTCCTCATTTGCTATGAAAATGGAATGACCAACATGACCATGTACGACGGCGGCTGGTACCAGTGGCAGATGGATGATTCCCTTCCGGTACAGGTGGGGGACCCGGCAAAAAGTGACTGCCGGTTTACCACGGTGGGACAGCTGTCCACGGACAAGGCTAAGAAATAAAGAATGATGTAGATAAGCGTTGCGTCTTGATTAAGTCCAACGCTTATTAAATGTAAAAGGGAAAATGGTTATGAAGAAAGCTGCATATATATCTGTGACAATACTGGAAATCCTGTGCCTGGCAGGGGCATGGGCCGTTCAGTATTTTACCCGCAGGAAAATGGGGATGGCACGGTACGTGGTGTATAAAAACCGGGGCTGGGAAGCCAGATATCCCATGGAATTGCTGGCAAATGGGGCTGCGCTTCTGATGGTGGTCCTGACCGTGATGCTTCTTCTCTATTTCCTGAGACAGAGAAGGAACCTGACAAAAACAGTGTGGCTTATGAATGCAGGTATGATAGCGCTGACATCTGCTTATGGGGGATTTACATGGATGAATTCAGCGGATGAGGTTCGGGCTTACTATTTCATCAGTGCGATACTGGGGGGCGTGTCCCTGATTCAGGTTGTGAAGACATGGATTGGAATGTTGGTGTGCAGGCATGGCCGGCAGGGAATGGGATGAAACGCAGGGTAAGGAACAGAGGATGAAGGAAAGCAAAAAGCATAATAAAAAGAATATTAAAAAGCTGGCATCATTCACCGGAATCATCCTGGCGGTATTGGTCTGCAACCATGTATTTGGCTGGTCGGCCTATTTAAGCGGGAAAGGTACGCTTAAGTTCCTGGGACGGATGGCAGAGGAACACATGGCGGCTGCAATTGGCGCCTACATGGTAATCACAGTGATTGGCTGTGTGGTGCTCACACTGCCGGGGGTTACTTTTGCCATCCTGGCAGGCCTGTTGTTTGGTCCGGTGCTGGGAACTGCCTGCTGTACAGTGGCAGCCACCCTGGGGGCCATGGCTGCTTTCCTGACAGGACGTTTTTTCCTGAAGGACAGTATCAAACCTGTGGTTATGAAGAATAAATACCTGAAAAAATGGCTTTTTGACGAGACAGGGAAAAATGAACTGTTTGTGCTGATGATTACAAGGCTGGTTCCGCTGTTTCCCTATAACCTGCAGAATTTCGCATATGGAGTCACGGATATTCCCTTTGGTACCTATTCCATATGTTCCTTCTTCTTCATGCTGCCCGGAACAGCCATGTACACAGTGGGAACAGCGGGCCTGGCTGACAAGGAGAACCGGGTTTTCTATTTTATCATTACAGCTGTGCTGGCGGCTGTTGTCATTGGATTTGGCATGTTCTTTAAGAAAAAGTACGTATTGCAGGAGACTGAGGAAAGGTTGGAAGAGAATGGACGGAATGTTCAGGATGAAGGACAGCGATAAATGCATACACTGCCGCATCTGCCAGAAAAACTGCTCCTTCTTAAGTAAGTACGGCCTTGATGTCGGCGACACGTCAGAACTTAAGAAACTGGCCTATCACTGTTTTCTGTGCGGGACCTGTACCCAGGTTTGCCCGCTGGGAATTGACGGCAGGTCTGTTATCCTGGAAATGCGGAGGGAAAGCGTGGAGGAAAATCACGGGAAATGTCCGGAAAAAGGATATGCCATGCTCCTTGCGGAAAAGCGGAATTATATTTACCGGAACAAACGGCGTCTTGCGGGCAGAAGCATCCTGTTTCCGGGATGTAATTTCCCTTCCTTTTATCCAAAGACCACCAGGAAATTAGTCAGCCTGCTGGAAGAAAAGGAGGATATGGGAGTCCTGTTTGACTGCTGCGGCAAACCGGTGGCAGAACTTGGCCTTCAAAGGGACGAGGACAACATTGTCCGGAGGATAAATGAAAATGTTCGTAAGGCAGGGGCTTCGGAGGCCGTGATGCTTTGTCCCAACTGTTATGATTTCCTGAAGGATAAGCTGGAGGTACGGGTCATCAGTATTTATGAGAAATTATCCCGGCTGGGAATCGGACGGCAGGTGGAAGAAAATGGGGCCCTGTTCCTCCCGTGCCCTGACAGGGAGAGAAGACAGTGGGTGGAATGGCTGTCTCCATTTCTGAAGAATGCGCCTGAAACGGTGCGGGATGTGCAGTGCTGCGGCCTGGGAGGGTGTGCCGGGGGCAAGGAGCCGGACCTGGCTGGAAATATGGCTGGCCGGATTGCAGGACAGGGATATGAACATATTTTTACTTACTGCGCGTCCTGTGCGGGGAACCTCACCCGCAACGGCTGCCAGGGGGTCATGCACCTGCTGCCTGAGATTCTGGAATGTGACGAGCGGCCGGATATCAGGAAGTCAATGGTCAACCGGATGATGACAAAATTCTGGTGATGGTTTGGATAAACGGCCCTGGTGGAGGATGTAATAGAGATATTGGAGAGAATCTTATAGATGAATCGTGCAATCATTATTTTTACAAGGGTTCCGGCTCCCGGACAGACAAAGACCAGGATGATGCCTGTTCTTGGCCCGGAGGAATGCGCCCGCCTTCATACCTGCTTTTTGGAAGACATAAAGAGGGAATGCGGGAACGTGGAAGGGGAGCTTTTTATCTGCTTCACACCGGATGATGGCAGGGAGCTTTTATATCCGGTTTTTGGCAGGGGTGAACATTACATTCCCCAAAGAGGCAGAGGTCTGGGAGAGCGGATGTATCAGGCTGTGCGTGAGGTGCTGGGCCGGGGATATGACTCATGTATACTCATGGGAACCGATGTGCCTGAGGTAAAGGCAGCATATCTGGAGCGTGCATTTGACCTGCTTAAACATCACGATGTGGTTCTGGGACCTACCAGGGACGGGGGATATTATCTGGTGGGCATGAAGAAACCCTGGCGGACTGTGTTTGACATGGAAGAATATGGACATGGCTCCGTGCTTCGCGATACCGTGTTACGGCTTAAGACGGCGGGATGCACGGTTGGATTTACGGAAACCCTGCAGGACATGGATACTTACCGGGACCTTCAGGCATACCGCCGGAGAATGCGGGAGGACAAGGGGCTGCAGAAGACATCCACGGGGCGGTATTTGGCAAAAACCAGCCGCATCTCCATCATTGTCCCTGTCTACAATGAGGAGAAGACCATTTGCCGGATGCAGGACCAGCTGGAACCGTTGAGAGGGAAATGCGAAATCCTGTTTGTGGACGGCGGAAGCAGAGACAGGACATTGGAATTGATTCGTCCATGGGTTAGAGTCATACATTCGGAAAAGGGACGGGCAAAGCAGATGAATACGGGAGCTGTGAAGAGCCATGGCGACATCCTGTTTTTTCTCCACTGCGACAGTGAGCTGCCTCCCCGTCCGCTGGCTGAGATACGCAGGGTGATGAGGGACCACAGTGCAGGATGTTTCGGCATTGCCTTTCATTCGCGGAATTTTTTCATGTTCACCTGCCGTGTGATTTCAAACCACCGGATTAAGGACCGCAAGGTTATGTTTGGGGACCAGGGCATCTTTGTGGACCGCAGTCTGTTCTTCGATGCAGGCATGTTTCCGGAGATTCCTGTGATGGAGGATTACCAGTTTTCGCTGACGCTTAAGGAGCGGGGGGTAAAGCTGGGAATGACAGGACGCCGCATTTATACATCGGATAGGCGTTTTCCAAAAGGAACCCTGCCTAAGCTTAAACTGATGTGGAAAATGAACCGGCTGCGAAAGATGTACCGGGACCAGGTGCCCATTGAAGAGATTGACCGGATGTACAGGGATGTGAGGTGATATGGAATGGAACGGATAGCAGGGTTAAGGGAATATGTAACCTGGAAGCAGTACCGCAGCGCTCTGGGGCTGCCGGATGAGGTGACGGAGGAATACAGTCTGCTGGCCCAGGGGGAGTACAACAGAAATTATTTGTTCACCCATCCTGTCACCGGCAGAAAGCTGGTGCTCCGTGTTAACTGCGGCAGCCAGATGCATTTGAAACATCAGATACAGTATGAATACGATACCTTAAAGCTGCTGCTGCAGTCGGGCAGGACACCGGCCCCCTTCTATGTGGACGGAAGCCTGGAAAAAATTCCTCATGGCATCATGGTGATGGAATTCCTGCCGGGACATGGCATGGATTACAGGACAGAGCTGTCCTTTGGAGCGGAGTGTCTGGCTGATATCCACAGTATCAAGGTGGGGAATGACAGCCATCTGATTCGGCCGGCGGACCCTTTGGAGGCCATTCTGACAGAATGCGAGGAGATGGTCCGGACCTACATGGATTCAGATTTGGGAGACCATGGAACCAAAATGAAGATAAGAGAAATGCTGGACCTGGGGTGGAAACGCCGTCAGGAGGCTGCTGGCTGCAAAGGCTATGAATGCTGCATCAACACAGAGCTTAATTCCACCAATTTCCTAATCAACGGAGAGGGAAAGGGTAACTATCTGGTGGACTGGGAGAAGCCTGTTTACGGGGAGCCTGCACAGGATTTGGGGCATTTCCTTGCGCCTACCACCACATTCTGGAAGACGGATGTGATTCTGGACCGGAAGGAGATGGAAGACTTCATAAATCAGTACATCCAAAAGGTGGACGGCAGATTTGACACAAAGGGGCTGAGGGAGCGTACCCTTGCCTATATTCCCATCACCTGTCTGAGGGGCATTACCTGGTGTGCTATGGCCTGGGTGCAGTACCGGCAGCCGGATAAGCTGCTGTTTAACCAGTCCACGTTTCAAAAGCTGGGGCAGTATCTGGACATGGGATTTCTGGAAGAAATGGACAGGCTGCTGCGGGCATGACGGCCTGGAGCGTGTTTGTCAGATATTGGATTTACGTTGAAAGAAAGGAATTTGAATGGAAAAAAAACAAAGTAAATGGATATGGAAAATCGTGGTGGCTGCATGCATAGCCGCTTCAATTCTGAGCTACATATGCATACCATCCGTGAAAGAAATGATTAATAGAATTGTGACTATGTTTGCTGCCGGGGACTTTACCGTGGTCAGGGAATTTGTAGCTTCCTATGGAAGCTATGCTGCTGCGGTATCCTTTGGTCTGATGGTACTTCAGTCTGTCATGGCGCCTCTTCCGGCCTTCCTCATCACCTTTGCCAATGCAAATCTCTTTGGATGGTGGCAGGGGGCAATCCTGTCCTGGTCCAGTGCCATGGCTGGTGCAGCGCTCTGCTTTTACATAGCCAGAATACTGGGAAGGGATGCAGCGGAAAAGCTGACCAGTAAGTCAGGGCTTAAACAGATTGACCCCTTTTTTGATAAATACGGCAAAAATACAATACTGATTTGCCGGCTTCTGCCGTTCGTGTCCTTTGACATTGTAAGCTATGCGGCAGGGCTTACATCCATGCCCTTCCTGTCATTTTTCATTGCCACGGGTATTGGGCAGCTTCCGGCAACCATCGTGTACTCCTATGTGGGTGGAATGCTGACCGGCGGCGCCAAGTTTTTTGTCACAGGATTAATGATATTATTTGCCTTATCTGCTTTAATTGTCATGATAAGGAAAATATATATAGAAAAACAAGATAATTCAAGGAGGAAGAAATGAAAAAGAAAATCGTAACATTAGGAATCATGATGGCGCTGTCCATGACAGTGGCGGCCGGATGCGGCCAGAAAGCAGTAAATGAAACAACAGCTCAGGCAGCAGCAGAGACTACAGCAGCAGATGCAGCTGCCGCAGATACCACGGCAGCTGATGCAGCAGGTGCTGAGACAACAGCGGCTGCACAGTCAGATGACAGTTATCAGTACGTATCCCCTGCAGATGCAGTGGCGGCAGCAAAAGATAAGAGCGCCCATGTGCTGGATGTAAGGGAATGGGATAACTATGTGAAGGGAAGAGTGGCTGATTCCATTTGGTGCCCTATTTTCCCACTGGAGGATGATTCGCTGGCAGATGCCATGAGCACGTATGCAAAGGAGAACTTAAGCGACGGACAGAAAATCTACATTATCTGCAACAGCGGCAAGAAAGGTGCTGAGAAGACAACCGGAGTGCTTAAGGAGGCTGGTATCGACGGCTCCCTGATTTATACTGTGGAGGGCGGAGCAAAAGCCCTGGGATCTGAGAAAGGCGCCCTTACCACCAACCGCGCAGACGAGAACATTGACTGGAAGACCGTTGCGGCGGCAGATGCCTTAAAGGAAGTTGGAGGAGACAATGTTCAGATTCTGGATGTGCGTGACAATGATACATATGCAGAAGGCCATTTAAAGGGTTCCCTGCAGTGCCCCTTAAAGGAGATTGAGGACCCGGATGCCCAGACTGCCATGTACAAGATGGCAAAAGAGGAGATGGACCCGTCCAAACCAGTATACCTGCTTTGCTACAGCGGCAACAAGTGTGCAAAGACCGGCATTTCTGTTTTGAAGGATGCGGGATTTGATGTTGACAATCTGTTCATTATTGAAAATGGCGCAAAGGATAAGGATATCCAGGCTGCATTTGTGACAGAATAGGATAACCCTTCCGGTGATGTTATTTCCCCCTGCCGTACTGCATAAGATCACGGCAGGGGGAAAAGTGCTAATAGCGAGGATGAGAAAATGAAGAGAAGAATCACAGCAGCGATATTGGCAGCCGTAATGATGCTGTCTCTTGGAGGGTGTTCAGGCACCGGTAGTCAGGGCATGGAAAACATGTCCTTTGATGAGATGAAGGAGGCTGCAAAGGGAACCACGGTCACGTTCTACGGCTGGGGCGGGGATGATAAGCTGAACCAATGGCTGGACGATGTATTTGCGCCTGTCATGAAGGAAAAATATGACATTACAATGGAACGTGTTCCTATGGATATTGACCAGGTTTTGAGCCAGTTAACCGGAGAGATACAGGCGGGCGAGAAGGACGGAAGCATTGACATGATTTGGATTAACGGGGAGAATTTCCAGTCGGCAAAGGAAAACAACATGCTGTACGGACCCTTTACAGACAAGCTTCCTAATTTCAATGATTATGTGGATGGGGACAGCGAGGATGTGACCATGGACTTTGCTTATCCAATTGAGGGGTATGAGGCGCCTTACGGAAAGGCCCAGGTGGTCATGGTGGCGGACCTGGCGGTGACGCCGGATGTGCCTGAGAGCGCCCAGGCACTGATGGAATTCGTGCAGAAATATCCGGGCAAGGTGACGTATCCGGCGCTTCCTGATTTTACAGGCAGCGCATTTGTAAGAAATATCATCTATGAAATCTGCGGCTATGAACAGTTCATGGATATGGAGGCTGACAAGGAGACCGTAAGAGCGGCAGTGGCTCCGGCCATGGAGTACCTAAGGGAGCTGAATCCATACCTTTGGAACCAGGGAGTCACCTTCCCGGATTCATCCACTACTGTGGACAATATGTTCGCGGACGGGGAACTGGTGATGAATATGACGTACGGAGCCTATGACGTGGCCCTGAATATTGAGGACGGCAAATATACGGATACCACGGAAACCTTCCAGTTTGACAAGGGCACCATTGGCAATACCAATTTCATGGCAATTGCAGCCAACTCCGGCAATAAGGCCGGCGCCATGGTGGCAATCAATGAGATGCTGTCACCGGAAATCCAGGCGGACCGCTACGAGAAGCTGAGGGTCATTCCGGTATTGGACAATGAAAAGCTTTCCGATGAACAGAAGGCAGCCTTTGACCGGGTGGACCTGGGTAAGGGAACAATCCCCCAGGATGAGCTCCTCTCCAAGCGCCTTCCTGAGATGCCTGCGCAGCTGGTTCCCATCATTGAGGAAATCTGGGCGGAGGAAGTAGTTGGTAAATAATTAGGAATCCGATGGGAGGAAACTGATGGGAGGAAACTGATGGGAGGAAATGGAATGAGAAGAAAGCTGACACCGTATTTGCTTCTGGTTCCCCAAATCATCCTGTCCCTGTTTTTTATCATAGGATTGGCAACTGGAATCACCCAAAGTCTGGGGGTGATTCCAGCTTTTGGATTAAGGGAACCAACGTTAAAATATTACAGGGAAGTACTGGCCAGGCCGGAAATGCTTAAATCCGTGTTGTACAGCCTCAGGGCGGCATTCTTGTCCGCAGGGATTGCCGCTGCGGCAGGCGTGTGCTTAAGCGCTGTGTGTGTAATGCACAAAAAGACAAAGGGCCCAATGATGCGGGTGATACAGCTTCCCATCATTGTCCCCCATGTGGTGGTGGCCATTTTCATGGTTAATATTTTCTCGCAGAATGGGATGCTGGCCAGGCTTGGTTATGCCCTTGGATTATTGCAGGAACAGCAGCAGTTTCCCATGCTCATTTACGATACAAGGGGAGTTGGGGTCATACTGGCATATTTGTGGAAAGAGATTCCATTCATCATTTATTTTGTCATTGCGCTGATGGCAAATATCAATGAAAAACTGGGTGAGGCGGCCATAAACCTGGGAGCGGACCGGTGGACAGCGTTTTGTAAGGTCACCCTGCCTCTGTGTAAGGATGCGGTAATCAGCGGATTCCTGATTATATTTGTATTTGCACTGGGAGCCTATGAGCTTCCCCTTCTTCTGGGAGCAACCTCCCCTAAGGCTCTTCCGGTGCTGGCATATCAGCAGTATATTCATCCGGATTTAAGAAAACGGCCTTATGCCATGGCACTGAATGGAATCATCATCGTACTCTCCGTGCTCAGCGCCTGGATTTATTATTTCATCATGAGGAAGAACATGAAGGCGTTGATGGAACAGTAAACTGCGAAGCAGAAGGATATGGAGCAAAAGGTTATGAAGAAAAGAAAATCGTTTATTTCAAGTATGATTCTAGCCCTGCTGTGTGCAGCCATCCTGATTCCCGCTGCCAGCCTGGTGATATGGGTATTTACAGAACGATGGGCCTGGCCCGGCTTATTTCCCCAGGTGTTCTCGGACCGGGCTGTCATGGAAATTGTCAGGAGAAAGGGAGAGCTGGCCTCCCTCATGACGTCCAGCATCATGATTTCTTCTGTAGTGGCCCTTTTATCGGCCACTGTTGGGGTATTGACGTCCAGGGCCCTTATCCTGTACCAGTTCCGGGGCAAGGATGTGATTTCCTTTCTTGTAGTCCTTCCGCTGATGGTGCCGACTACTGTGTTTGCCATGGGGATACAGATTACATTTATACGGTTGGGGCTTAATAACACTGTGTCGGGGGTTATCCTGGCACACCTGATTTATTCCCTGCCCTACGCTGTGCGCCTTATCATGGACGGCTCCCAGGCAGTCGGCATTACACTGGAAGAGCAGGCCAGGGTGCTGGGAGCCAGTTCTTTTCAGGCATTCCGAAGGACCACCCTGCCAATGCTGGTCCCGGTGATACTGTCAGCAGTAAGCATGTCCTATATCGTATCCTTCAGTCAGTATTTTCTAACGCTGCTTCTTGGAGGCGGCAGGATAAAGACCTTTGCGATTGTGATGGTTCCCTATTTACAGAGCGGCAACCGGAACATTGCCTGCATTTACAGCATTCTGTTCATGGGCATTACCCTGATGGTATTTGCTGTATTTGAACGGATTGCAGGGCATTGGACAAGACAGATGGTTGGAGGATATTATGAGTCTTAACATAGAAAATCTGACAGTATCACTTCAGAAAAGGGTGATACTGCACGGAATTGACCTGGAAATACAGGAGGGAGAGTTCGTGTCCCTTTTAGGGGAATCCGGCTGCGGAAAGACCACTCTGTTAAAATGCATAGCAGGTCTTTTGGAGCAGGAGAGCGGGGATATACGGATACAGGGAACATCTGTGACGGACCAGCTGCCGGAGAAGCGGGGAACGGTAATCGTGTTCCAGGATTTACGGTTGTTTCCCCACATGACGGTGGAGAAAAATATTTCCTTTCCCATGGAATTAAAAAAGGTGCCGAAAAAGGAACAGAAGGAGCGGGTGGGGGAACTCCTGGGAGCGGTGCAGCTTGCCGGATTTGAGAAGAGAAAGATGAAGGAGATGTCGGGAGGGCAGATGCAGAGAGTGGCATTGGCCAGGGCTTTGGCAGCAAATCCCAGGGTTCTTCTTCTGGACGAACCGTTTTCCGGTCTGGACGAGGGGCTGCGGACGGAGATGGCGCGGCTGGTAAGGAAACTGCATGAGGAATGGAAAATCACCACCATTCTGGTCACCCATGACAAGGCAGAGGCCCTCCGCATGTCTGACCGCATTGCGCTGATGGGCCATGGGAAGGTCCTGCAGTACGGTACTCCTGAGCAGATGTTTTATCAACCGGAGACAAAAACAGTGGCAGAATATTTTGGTAAGGTGAATTATGTTCCCGGACAGGTGATTGGAGGCAGGTTTGCCAGCAATCTGTTTGAGAAAAGGTCGGATTTGCCTGATGGGACCTATGAAGCCATGATACGCCCGTATTCAGTCCAACTGCAAAAGGACGGGGATTTTGAGGTGGAGGAAGTCACCTTTATGGGGGAGATGACAGAAATAAGGGTAAGGGTTCCTGAGAAAATCGTTCCCGGAGGAAGCATTCTGTGCCAGAGGATGGAAGGCATTGGTCTGCAGACAAAATTCCAGGTAGGTATGAAGGTAGGACTTTCCGTGGAAACAGATGGGGTTGTACTGTTCAGACATGGCATGACATGAGAGGAATGTACCGGTAGAGGAATGTAGCGGTAGAGGAATGTACCGGGAGAGACATGTAATGGGAAAACATGCATGAAAGGAAAAAAGATGAAGAAAATCGTATTTGACTGTGACAATACCTTTGGAACAAAAGACTGCGATGTGGATGACGGGCTGGCCCTGATGTATTTGCTGGGAAGCAGGGACGCTGAATTGCTGGGAGTCACTTCTACCTATGGAAATAACAACCTGGATGTGGTACAGGCAGTGAATCTGCGGATGCTGGGAGAGCTGGGACGTCAGGATATTCCCGTAAAAAGAGGCGGGGAGAAGCGGGGAGATTACCAGAGCCAGGCGGCTGACTTCCTGGCGGAAATGGCGGACCGCCATCCGGGGGAATTGTCGGTTCTCGCCACTGGTTCCCTGACAAACCTGAGAGGCGCATATGAGAGGGACCGGCATTTCTTTGAGAAGGTAAAAGAAATTGTCCTGATGGGCGGAATCACAGGTCCCCTTGTATTTGATAAGAAGGTGATGGATGAGCTGAATTTTTCCTGCGACCCGCCGGCATCCTGGACCGTACTTACAAAGGGAAGGAATGTTTCTGTGATAACAGGCAACAATTGCCTGAAAGCTTTATTTACAAAACAGGAATACAGGGAACGGTTCTCAAAAAAGGGAAACAGGGCGGCCGCATATATCATGGAAAAGACAGATTATTGGTTCGGATACAATGAAGAGGATTACGGCATACCCGGTTTCTATAACTGGGATGTGACGGCCGCTGCCTATCTCATGCATCCCGAACTGTTTGCAGATGATGTGAAATGCCTGCGGCTGTCGGAGCAGGATTTGGAGACAGGATATCTGAGGATGGATACAGATGGGGGGCTAAACGGGATTACAGATAGGATGGCAGACAAGACGGCAGGAGAAAGATGTACATGTAATCTGCCGGTCCTTGGGGACGTGAAGGCGTTTAAGGACAATATTTATGAGACATGGCTGAGCGTGCCTGAGATACGGGCCGAAGAAGTATCGAAAAAAGTAAAGTGACATACCTATAGATGAGAAGGGCCGCATTGTCTTGAATGCGGCCCTTTGGCTGAGTGTTCGTCGGAGTTCGTCTGAGTTGGCATGAGCGGGAGATTAAGGACGCACCAGACATTTTGCGGTTGTCATGCGCTCTACAATCTCATACATATTGGTGACGCTTCCCACCTGAAGCTTCTCGCCCAAACCATAGAAGTTAAGGCAGGTTCCGCAGGTAAGAATCTCCACGCCCTGGGATTCCAGGGATTTTAAATCCTCCAGGTTATCGGAACCTTCGCAGGAAAGGCGGGCGCCGCTGTTATACAGAAGCACGGTTTCCGGCAGGGCATCCTGCTGTGTAAGTGCGTAGACAAAACCCTTCATCAGGGCCTTTCCCAATTCCGGGTCTCCGTGTCCCATAAGGTTGGAGGAAAGAACCACTACCATGCCCTTTCTGCGGCTGTCAGGCTGGCAGACAATCGGTTCGTCATCGGAATCCGCTGCTGCATCTGAGCCGGAAGCAGCGTTTGCTCCCTCGCTCACTACGATTTTTACAGCGAATTCATTATCGCTTATTTTTTCGGAAACAGCTGCAAGGCCCTTGCTGGCTGCCATCTTGCTCAGGTTCTGGACAGCTATCTCGTTGTCCACCAAAACCTCAACTGTCTCACCTGGATTACAGGATTCCAATGCTTTCTTAGTGTCAATGACCGGCTTTGGGCACTGCTTTCCGCGTTCATCTAATTTCATGTTTCGTATCCTCCTTAAGCATGTATCTGATTCTTCCTGTTCCCGGAAGTGTGCTTTGAAATTATCATCACATGTCTCTAATTATAGCAGGTTTGGGATGGTATGCAAACGCTTTTGCCCCTTTAGGCGGCTGGCATTTATTTTTTCTATAGATAAGTATTTTCTATATTTTTTATCGATGCACATGACGGTTTGGGGCAGAGCTAACAAGCTTTTCAATGGGAATCTGCTCCGCCTCATGGAAATACTTCAGGATTAATTCCTGAAAATACTGTGTATAGCTGGACAGGTAACGTTCCTTATGATGAATCACGGATATCTGCTGAAGTAGGGGATTCCCCCTGCAGTACAGGGGAAATACATTGATATCCTCAGAGATTTCTCCCTTCTGGTTCAGTATGCTGTTGCGGGTGGCGAAACATGCGGCAAGGCCTTTTAACCCAATGGAAGTACTAATCTGTACATAGGCGCTGGTGGTATAGGTATTAGGGACAAATCCGGCCTCGTCAAAGCATTTTTGTATGTTCTGCCCCATGCGGTTATTGAGAATGCAGAACGGCAGCCTGGAAAAATCTTTTACATCCGCCCCGTTCCGGGCTTTCCGTTTCAAATCTTCTGTCTCATTTCCATAATATTTCCTGAGCAGTGTATCCGTAGCACAAAGGTAAATCTGGTCGGACATCAGAGGCGTTTCTTCAATACTGGGATGCTCGCCTCCTGATATGACGATGGCCAGGTCCAGGTCTCCGTTTAGAATCAGCTGTTCCAATCGCTTGGAATTCATGTCCGTAATGCGGATTTCCACGTTTGGATACCGGGAGGTGAACTCAGGCAGGATGTCAGGCAGGCTGGCGCTCATGCGCAGGGTACTGGCGCCGAACAGGATGAGTCCCCGTTTCTGCTGCTGTATATCTGCCAGAATATCCTGGAGGTTTGCATTCTCGCGGTTCATGGTTTCCGCAAATGCCAGCACATATTCGCCGGCATATGTAAGGGAGAGGGAGGGCTTACGGTTTAACAGCTTCACTCCATAATATTCTTCCAGCCTCATGATGTGGTTGCTGAGGGTCTGCTGGGATATGAACAACCGGCTGGCAGTGCGGGTGATGTGCAAATCCTTGGCAAGCTCAGAGAAATAATACAGACTTAGTGTATCCATGATTTTGACCTCCACAAAAATATTTTGTTAAAAATTTGAAAATACATTGTTTGATTTGTGATTAGCTATATATTACAATAAAATCATCAGGAAAGCAAATGGTTTTAAGTAAAATCACAATAAAAGAGAATATGCTAATCCATAAAAGTGTTGGAAAGGAAGGTAAAAATATGTCAGTAGGGAAACGTATTTATCTAAAAAGGGAGATGCCGGATATGGAGGTGATGAACCAGTTTAAGACCATACCGGCCTCCAACACAGCGGATGTCATGGGCAGGAGCTGCGCCATGAACCCGCGTATCCGTTTGGTCAGCAGTCCAAGGGAACAGATGATGGCAGGGCCTGCCTGCACGGTTAAATGCCGGGCAGGTGACAACCTGGCTCTGCACGCAGCTCTCAGCATGTGCAGCGAGGGGGACGTGATTGTGGTTTCCAATGAGGAGGACAGCACAAGGGCTCTGATTGGAGAGGTCATGATGGCGTATCTCAGATATACAAAGAAGGTGGCAGGCATTGTGCTGGACGGTCCAATCCGCGATATCCACGAGATTGGCAAATGGGATTTCCCTGTTTACTGTACGGGGACCACGCCAGGCGGCCCTTATAAGGAAGGACCGGGCGAGGTCAATGTGCCGGTTGCCTGCGGAGGAATCAGCGTAAATCCGGGCGATATCATCCTGGCAGACCCGGACGGTGTCATTGTCATACCGCGCAAGGATGCAGCGGTGATTCTGGAGGAAGCCAGGAAATTCCAGGCAGCGGACGAGGCCAAGCTGGAAGCTTCCAAAAACGGCACAGCCAAACGCGAATGGGTGGAAAAGACGCTGGAAGCAAAGGGATTTGAAATCATTGACGATGTTTACAGACCATGATAAATCGTAACAGTTTAGAACGTCTTAAAATATAAGCCGCAAATCATTAAAAAAATTCACAGGGAGAGATTAGAAAATGGGATGGAAGATTTTATTGCCGCAGGAAATCATGGATGAAGGAGAGCGGTTATTACTGGATGCAGGACATACCCTGGTTAGGGGACGCGGATTTGAGACAGAGGACGTGCTGGCCGACATGAAGGAGCACCAGCCGGATGCAATGATTGTGCGTATTACGCCAATCACCAGAGAAGTAATCGAGGCCAATGCCAATCTGAAGGTGGTGGTACGCCATGGCGCGGGTTTTGACGCACTGGATGTGAAGGCATGCCATGACAACGGGGTACAGACCCTGTACGCGCCAGTGGCAAACAGTACCTCAGTGGCAGAGACAGCAATGCTCTTGATGCTGGAATGCAGCCGCAATGTGATAGAGCTGAGGAAAACATGGGTCCAGGACTACTATAAGGCAAAGCTTAAGACCAGGAAGACTACCTTAAACGGCAAGACGGTGGGCGTCATTGGATGCGGAAATATCGGAAGCCGTCTGGCAGTTCGTGCCCTTGGCATGGAAATGAACGTTATGGCTTATGACCCTTATAAGAAGGCGGATGAATTTCCTGAGGGAGTTGAGGTGGTCAGGTTCCTGGAACGGATATTTAAGGAAAGCGATTATGTATCCCTGCATGTGCCCAATACGCCGATTACACGGGGGATGGTAAACAGGGAGCGTCTGGAAATGATGAAGCCCACTGCATTCCTGATTAATACGGCGCGGGGCGGCTGTGTTGTGGAGCAGGACCTGTACGAGGCATGTAAGAATAAAACTATTGCAGGAGCAGGACTGGATGCCATCCAGAAGGAACCGGTGGATGCCGCCAATCCGCTTCTGACCCTGGACAATGTAATCATTTACCCCCACATTGGAGGAAATACCGTGGAGGCAGCCCACAGGGCATCTTATTTTGCGGCTATGGGTATACAGGAGGTCTACGAGGGGAAAGCACCTACCTGGCCAATCAATGATATTGATTACGTCACCGCACCTGCCTATACAGATACAAAAAAACCAAACAGGAAAAGTTCCGGCATGTTTGACCTTTAATTTATGGCGGTACGGGGATTCATGTTATAATGGGGCTTAAAATTACAGGCCTTTGGGGCCGCTACCGGCAACACATCCACCGGACTGGCCCTGGTGCGGGCAATAGACCCGGACTCACAGTCAGGGGCAGGGGATACCCATGGCGTCTACTCTGCCATCATGTCCTGGAAGGACATATACGTGGGCCTGACACCTGTGTGACTCATGAATGGAATTGGCCAGACCTTTGGGGTGGGGCTTGCCATGATGATTGGATTTGCCGTGGCCGGATTTGCGTTTTTTAACAGAAGGAAAGGCCGGCAGACATTGCCGGCTGATTGGAACATTTGGAGGAGAAACATATGGAGAAGAAACGGTTTATAAAATTATTCCTGATAGCTGCTGCAACCATTGCTATCTGGAACATACCGGCGCCGGCCGGATTGGAAGTGGAGACATGGCATATTGCGGCGCTGTATCTGGGGCTGCTGCTGGGGCTGGTAATCAAACCATTTTCAGAGCCAATCATTACCCTTATCATCGTTGGCATTGCAGCCATGTTCATGGATACATCCATTCTGTTAAAGGGATACGGGAACAACATGGCATGGTTTATCGCCATGGTTACCATTGTCTGCACTGCTTTTGTAAAGACAGGGCTGGGCAAGCGGATTGCCTATAACCTGCTGCTTAAATCCGGTAACAATACCCTGAGCCTGGGCTATATCATGGTATTCACGGACCTTGTATTAAGTCCTGCAACAGGCTCTAATTCTTCCAGGACAAGCATCATCTATCCCATTTTTCAGAATATCGCAGAGGGCACTGGTTCAAGCGCAGAAAAGTCTCCCAGGAAGCTGGGCGCGTATCTGACCGTACTCATGTATGCAAGCTCCCAGGGAACCTCGGCCCTGTTTTTGACCGGAATGGCCACCAATGCCATAACGGTCTCCCTGATGAGTGAGATGCTGGGAATCACCCT
Source organism: [Clostridium] clostridioforme AGR2157 (assembly GCF_000424325.1). Classification (GTDB taxonomy): domain Bacteria; phylum Bacillota; class Clostridia; order Lachnospirales; family Lachnospiraceae; genus Enterocloster; species Enterocloster clostridioformis_A. The sequence continues at coordinate 52,761 of NZ_AUJR01000012.1, read as the reverse complement.
TACCTGGGGAACCTGGTTTCTGGCATCCATTGTACCGGTTGGCCTGTTCCTGCTGCTGGCTCCTTATGTGATTTACAAAAACTATCCGCCGGAACTGAAATCCCTGAATGATATCAAGCCCCTTGCAGAAAAGGGACTAAAGGAGCTGGGCGCTGTTACGGCTGCTGAAAAGAAACTCTTTGTGCTGTTCCTTCTTGCCATTCTGGGCTGGATGTTTGGACCGAAGCTTCCGGTTGTCAACCTGAGCATGCAGGTGGTGGGCTTTGTATTCCTGGCACTGGTGCTGCTTCTGGATGTGCTGGACTGGAACGATGTGATGGCTGCCAAAGGAGCCTGGAGTATTTTCATCTGGTACGGCGCTTTCTATGGTATTGCCTCAGCCCTGTCCTCAGCCGGATTCTACACCTGGCTGGCAGACCAGCTGGGTGTTGTGCTGGACCTTTCCCAGCTGAACGGCATGGTGGTGACTGTGATTCTGGTCCTTGTCAGCCTGGCAGTCCGCTATTTCTTTGTCTCCAACAGTGCATTTGTGGCATCCTTTTATCCGGTCCTGTTCTCACTTGCAGTGAACACAAAGGCAACCCCCATGGTTGTGGGACTGCTGCTTGCGTTTTTCGCCAGCTTTGGAGCCCTTCTGACTCATTATGGAAATGGAGCCGGTCTGATAACCTTTGCATCGGACTATGTGCCACAGAAGGATTTCTGGAGAGTTGGCACCATTATGGTGGCAATGGCCCTTGTTATATTCTTTTTGATTGGCTTGCCTTATTGGAAGCTCATTGGACTTTGGTAAGATACCTGGAGGTGGAGGAATGCTAGATTTATTGATTAAGAACGGACATGTGATTGACCCGGCAAACCAGACAGACCAGGTGGGGAACATAGCAATCTATAACGGGAGAATCACCAGATATGAGGAAGGGGAGCCTGCAAGGCATGTGGTGGATGCCAGGGGAAAATATGTGTTTCCGGGGTTGATTGACGCCCATGCCCATATGTTATGGGAAGGGACGGAAATCGGCATATATCCGGATGTGGCCTATCTGCCAACGGGGGTCACGGCTGCCATAGACTTCTCGGCAGGAGTTGCCAATTATCCCATCTTCCGGTCGGCAGTGATAGCCAGGAGCAGGGTTACCATCAAAAGCTTCCTTCAGGTGTGTTCCGCAGGGCTGACCACCACCAGTTACCATGAATGCATCAATCCCAGGTTTTTCAACCCGGAAAAGATTGACCGGATGTACCATGATAACCAGGACAATATTCTGGGGCTTAAAATCCGGCAGAGTGAGGAACTGGCAGAGGGATTGGGCATTGAGCCGTTGAAGGAAACAGTCCGCATTGCCGAAATGGTGGGCTGTCCGGTGGAAGTGCACTGCACCAATATACCGGTACCCACCAGCGAGGTGCTTAAGGTTCTGCGTCCGGGAGATATCTTTGAGCATGTATATCAGGGCGTGAAGAACACAATTATTGATGAAAACGGCAAATTATATACTAGCGTCAGGGAGGCCAGGAAACGGGGCATCATCTTTGACACGGCAGAGGGAAGGAAGCACGGTGATTATGACGTAATGCTGGCTGCCATGGAGCAGGGTTTTATTGCGGACATGTGCAGTACGGACCTGGTGCTGGGAAGCATGTTCAGAAGACCCATATTTTCACTGCCAAATCTGATGTCCCGGTATATCTGCATGGGAATCCCCATGAACCAGGTGGTCAGCATGGCCACGGAGCGTCCGGCCGGACTGATGAAAATGCAGGGTGAGATTGGATGCCTGTCAGAAGGGTCCAGGGCGGATGTAGCAATCTTCCGGTGGATGGCTTGTAAGCAGACCTATAAGGACTGGAAGGGAACTGCCTTTACCGCAGATAAACTGCTGAAGCCTGAGATGACGGTAAAGGATGGACAAATTATGTATTGTGCCCCGGATTATATTTATGAGGATTGGGCTTAAGCGGGGACTGTGATGAGCGAAAAAAGACAGTCTCTTTTCCTGAGGCTGTCCTTTTGGATATTACATTATAGCATCTCGATGAAAGCAGCCATCCTGGTGTTCAGCTGTCCCACGTCGGCCTGGGAATAGTCTGTCTCCACAACGGTATAGGGAAGTCCTTTTTTCTCCTTCACCAGCTTGCGGACCAGGGAGGTCTCCACATTGTAGGTGTGGCATGCCTGTAGAACCAAATCCACCACGCCGTCCACATGGAAATCGTCAATTAGCCTGTCTAACAGTTCCATACGCCTGGGGTTGGGGGACATGCAGGAACAGCCGATGTTCAGGTACTTCCTGGCCAGGGCGTCATATACGTCGGGGTTATCCTCATCAATGGGGTCTAACGGTTTCATGCCGGAGCAGTTTTCAAAGCAGACCACCACGCCGCCGTTATCCTCAATGGCGCGCACCACCTTGAGGGCGGCACCGCCGGAGGGAGAACCGGTCACAAGGATTCTGGCCCTCTTTCCAATATTCTTTCCCTGGGTGTATTCAGCCTCAATCTTATCCGTGATGGCATTAACTTCCTCTGCCAGTGTATCAATTTTCATCTTAAACCCGGTGCCGTAAACAATGTTGACGATATCCAGTCCCAGGGCAGGGGCCGGATCCTGGGCCATCACATACTGGAGGCGGTTAAGGGCCGCGAGAATCTGGTTTCTGTTATGTATCTGGCGGCGGATGGCATCCTCTGTGATGACAGTGCCGAATTTCTTTTCCAGTACCTCCTTAAAACGTATCAGTTCCTGGCGGTAAAGACCTATTCCGGCCTCTGTCTGGCAGTTTGGCAGCTCAATGACATGGACGGGCTTAAACTCAGCCAGCATCTCATACATTTTCTTTTTGCCGTCGCAGGTTGTCTCGCCTACAATCAGGTCGGAGAAATAAAAGAAGGGACATTTATCCGTCTTGGCAAAGCCGTAGCTGGATTTGATGAGGGGACAGAGGTTTCTGGGCAAATCCTTCTCAGCGTCAGGTATGGTTTCGTCAGTAACAGAGCAGAGTCCCACAACAGAGGCGCCCATGGCATTGGGGATTTCCCTGGGAAGATAGGTACAGAAGACACCGACCACAGGTATGCCTTCCTCCTTTAATTCTTTTATGGCAAGAAATGAATTCTTCCTTGCATCCGCAAATTCTTCAAATATTTCAGGCAGTTCTTTTTTCAGCTCCATGTCAGCTTCGGCTCCTTTTCTTTAGTTTCCCATATCCCAGTACGGCGGCTCCTATGGCTCCGGTATACTGAGAGAGTGGGTGAGTGGTTATATGGGAGGTGTTCATATATTCTCCCAGTACGGACCGCATGACTTCTGACTGTGCCAAGCCTCCTGAAAAGAAAATATCAGGATGTCCTCCTGTCAGACGCTGTGCAAAGATGGCGGTCCTGTGGCAGATGGAGTGGACACATCCAAGTACAATGTCGCCCGGAGGCGTCTCCTGGGCCATCAGTCCTACAATCTCGCTTTCCGCAAAGACAGCGCACATGCTGTTGATGGGTACCGGCCGGCATCCATGGACGAACTCGTCCAGATGTGAGATGTCGCTTCCTACCCGGGCCATAATCATTTCCATGAAACGTCCGGTGCCGGCCGCACACTTGTCGTTCATTAAAAAATCATTTACCTGGCCATGGCTGTCAAGGGTAATGACCTTACAGTCCTGTCCGCCGATATCAATGACTGTATCACAGCCAGGGGCCAGATAGGAGGCGCCTGCGCCGTGGCAGGTGATTTCTGTGATTTTTGCGTCCGCCTCCTTTAAAAGTTCCCGGCCATACCCGGTGCTCACCACGAACCCGGTGTCCTCTGTGTAAAGCTGGTCGTAAATGTCTCTTAGAATCTCGCCCGGACGCATGGAGGTGGGAAGCATGTGGCATCCCACCACATTCATTCCGTCGAACAGGACCCCCTTGGTCATGGTTGAGCCTGAATCAATCCCTAAACTAAACATATAAACTCCACTGTTTTTTCGCTTCTATACCTATTTGAGTATAAATAACTGAGAAAAAATAGTCCAATCGATATTCTGAATGACATTTGATTAGAGATTGAAAAAATATATAGGTGTATCAGGACAGCTTTCTGGGGGAGGTGGACGGAATCGAGTATAAGCTGGTTTCATCGGATTATCTCAGGTTCCGGCCGGAGAGGATCGGCGGATAAAAGGAGGATGTCCCCATCAGGGCGGACACCCTCCTTTTTCAGCCCGTTCAGCTGCTTCCTATACAACCTGATACTTTGCCACGTACACCGGGAACGTATCAGTGCCTTTTATATCCTTGCCTTTTGTGATGGTCACATTCTTATCAGTCACAGCATACTCCGCGCTGGCGCCTGCTTCTATCACCGTATCCTGCATGAGCACACAGTTCTTTACCCTGGCGCCCTTTCCTATCTTGACACCGCGGAACAGGATGCTGTTTTCCACCTCTCCCTCGATGATGCATCCATCGGCAGCCATGATGTTGCTGGCCATTGCTCCGTTGATATACCGGGCCGGATTGTCGTCGCGAATTTTGGTATAGATGGGATTGCCGGCGGAGAAGAGTGCATGCACATTGGCATCGTCCAGCATCTTCATATTCTCGTCAAAATAGCTCTTCATGCTGCTGATTCGCGCCACATATCCGTCGTAGCGGAATGCATGCACGTTCAGCCTTCCTATCTGAGGTGCCAGGATATCGCGCTCAAAGAATACCTGTCCGCGCACATAGGCAGTGTTTATCTGGTCAATCAGGAGCTCCCGGTCAATGATGTAGATGTTCATGGAGAAATTCTGCACTCCCGGTTCCTTGGAGTTCATGTACATCTTGGTAACACGGCCATTGTCAATGGACAGGGTATAGTAGAGGCTTTTTCCGATGTCTCGGTGTCCGGTGAGGTCGCCGGGAAGGGGTTCCTCCCTGTATGCCACGGTAACATCGGCATTACTGTCCATATGGGCCTGAATCAATGCGTTGAAATCAAAGTTTACAGCCAGGTTTGTATCGGCCATGACCACATACTTTTCCTTCTGCTCCTTCAGGAAATCCAGGATACTGGCCAGCGCTTCCACGCGTCCGTTGTAGATGCTCACTGTCTTTTCGGCAAAGGGCGGGACCAGGTTAAGGCCGCCGTTTTTGCGCGTCAGGTCCCATTCACGGCCTGAGCCCAGGTGGTCCATCAGGGAGTGATAATTCCTGCGGACAATCAGGGAAATATTGTCAATTCCGCAGTTCGCCATGCTGGAAAGGATGAAATCCACCAGACGGTAACGGCTGGCAAAAGGAATGGAGGCCATCAGGCGCTCGCTGACCAGGTCGGGAACCAGGGAATCATAGCTGTTGGGAAAAAGGATGCCCAGGGCATTTGCATTGGAATTTACCATTGTTCTTCACCGCCTTTTACATTATTCTTTACCATGGCACTGGGACCAATCTTGGCATTGGGCCCGATTTCAATGCCGGGACCGATGGTGGCCACGCCCTTTTCTCCGTCAGACGGCATGGCTCCAACCACTGCGTTCTCTCCAATTACCACGTTTTCAGCCACAATACAATGTTTTACCACGGCGCCTGATTTGATGGTGGTGCCGCCCATGACAACAGCGTCTTCCACCTGTGCTCCGGCCTCAACCTTTACGCCTGAGAAGAGGATGGAGTGCCTGACCTGTCCGTTTATACGGCATCCGTCGGTAATCATGGAATTCTCTACCAGGGCATTGCCGCTTATCTTGTGTCCGGTCATACCGCTGTTGCGGCTGTAAATCTTCCAGTTTTCATCAAAGAGATTGATGCCGCTGTGCTCCGGGTCCAGGACCTCCATGTTGGCTTCCCAGAGGGAGGAGATGGTCCCTACGTCCTTCCAGTATCCGTTGAAGTGATAAGCATACATCCTGCGTCCGTCGCGCAGCAGGTTGGGAATGATGTTGTTGCCAAAGTCATTCTCAGAGTGCGGGTCAGCCTCATCCTCTATGAGGTACTGTCTGAGGATGTCCCAGTTGAATATGTAGATGCCCATGGAAGCCAGGTTGGACTTTGGATTCTTTGGCTTTTCCTGGAATTCGGTGATGCGGTCATCCCCGTCAGCCACCATGAGTCCGAAACGGGATGCATCCTCCCATGGTACTTCCATGACAGCCACGCTGAATTCGGCTCCTTTTTCCTTGTGGAATTTAAGAAAGTCGCTGTAGTCCTGTTTGCAAATCTGGTCTCCTGAAAGGATGATTACATACTGCGGGTCGTACCGTTCAATAAAGGAGATATTCTGATAGATGGCATTGGCCGTGCCTTTGTACCAGTCTGAACCGGATGCTTTCTGGTAGGGCGGGAGTACATGAACACCGCCGTAAAGACGGTCCAGATCCCAGGGCTGTCCATTGCCGATATACTCGTTCAGGACAAGAGGCTGGTACTGGGTCAGGATGCCCACTGTATCGATTCCGGAATTCACGCAGTTTGAAAGCGGAAAATCGATGATGCGGTATTTACCGCCAAAAGGAACCGCGGGTTTTGCCAGTTTTTGGGTCAGCGCGTAGAGACGGGAACCCTGGCCGCCGGCAAGAAGCATTGCAATCATTTCTTTAGCCATAACATTTCCCCCTGATTGGTGTTGGATATTTATACAGATTGTATCATATATTGGAGGAAAAAGACAGAGATTTATGCAAAATAATTATAAAAATGATGAAAAACGGAAGATAATATAAAAAAGTGCTCAGTCTTTACCCCTCCAGGGTCTTGATATCCATATCCTTTGGAAGCACCAGGCTTAAAAATACGGAAACGGCAAATACAACAGCCACCACATTGGCCGAAAATACGGACCGGACCAATTCAGGGAAGATATCCCAGATCCCAATTTCACTGGCTGTGGTAAAGCCGATGCCCACTGCCAGGGAGAGGGAGACAATGACTATGTTCCTCTGGGAAAAGCCGCATTTGGCAATCATCTGTACGCCGGAGGTAAGGATGGTGCCGAACATCATGATGGTGCATCCGCCAAGCACTGCCTGGGGCAGGGAAGCAAAAAAGTTTCCCACAGGCGGAAGGAGTCCGGCCAGAAGCATACAGGCCGCCCCTGTCATGATAGTGAAACGGTTGACCACCTTTGTCATGGCCACCAGGCCCACGTTCTGGGAGAATGAGGTCACGGGAGGACATCCGAATACAGTGGAGAGGGTGGATGCGTAGCCGTCGCAGGCCAGGGAGCCGGATATTTCCTTTCCCGTGATTTCGCGGTTTAAACCGCCTGAAACCAGGGCCGAGGTGTCGCCTATGGTCTCTGCCGCAGACACCAGGAAGATGATGCAGGCGGAGATGATGGCCCCTGCATGGAACTCAGGCATAAAGGGCAGCAGATGGGGGAAGGAGATGATTCCGCCGGACATAATCAGGCTCAAATCCACTTTCCCGAGGAAGATGGCGATTACATACCCCACAATCAGGCCGGCCAGTACGGACAGCTGTTTTAAGTATCCTTTGGCAAAGATGTTCCACAAAAGACAGGTCAGCAGGGTGATGGTACCCAGAATCAGGTTCTGGGCGGAACCGAAGTCGTCTGCGTATCCGCCGCCAAAGGACCTGGCGCCCACCGTAAAAAGGGAAAATCCGATGGCTGTAACCACAGAGGCAGCCACCACAGGGGTAATGATTCTGCGCCAGTATTTGGCCAGAAGTCCCAGGGTTCCTTCAAAGATACCGCCTATGAGCACGGCTCCCACCACGGCGGGATAACCGTAGTTGGCGGCAATGGTGCTGAGGACTGTGACGAAGGTAAAGCTGACGCCCATGACAACGGGAAGCTTAGAGCCAATCCGCCAGATGGGATACAACTGAATCATGGTGGCGATTCCTGCCACAAACATTGCGTTTTGAAGCAGGATGGCTGTCTGTGCCTGGCTTAGGGCCGGCTGGGCAGCGCCTGCTATGATGGTAATAGGCGCAAGGTTGGAGACGAACATGGCCAGGATGTGCTGGAGGCCGAAGGGGATGGCCTTGGCAATGGGCACCCTGCCTTCCAGTCTGTATATGTTGTTGATGCTGCAATTGGTATTGCTGTTCATGATTTGTTCCCCCTATTTTAATAATAGTTAATCGGTCCCGCTGGTTCTGTGGCTGACCTGGTACACCTCATCCACAATGCGCTCCATGGCGTTGAGGATGTTCTCATAGCCGGTACATCTGCACAGATGCCCGGATATCAGCTTCTTAAGCTCTTCCCGGCTGTATTTTTTTCCGGTTCCCACGATTTCCACCGCGCTCATGATAAGGCCGGGGGTACAGAAACCGCACTGTACGGCTGCCTCCTCGATAAATGCCTTCTGAATGGGTGACAATTCCCCGTTGGGCCCCTTTAAACCTTCCACTGTCATGATGCTTTTTCCCTCGGCCCACAGGGTCATGTAGATACAGCTGTCTATGGCTTCTCCGTTTACCAGTACGGTACAGGCGCCGCATTCCCCGACCTCGCAGCCCTTTTTCACGGATGTAAGCCCCAGACGCTGGCGCAGGGTATCGAGCAGGGATTCCCTTTCATCCACAGCCAGCTCCACTTCCTTACCATTTACTTTCATGTGTACAATCTTAATCATTGACCGCACCTCCTGCTTTTTTTATTGCCTCTGCCAGGGCCCGTTTGGATAATTCTTCAATGAGCTGCAGACGGAATTCTTTTGACGCCCTCCATGAGGAGCGGGGGTTCACTTCTTCCAGGGCAGCCTTGCCAAAAGCCAGGATAGCCGCACTGTCATTGACAGCGTGACCCTTTAAACCATCCTCTGCCCTCCGGCAGCGCAGGGGAGTAGGACCGGCCACGCCGTATCCCAGCCTGACGTCCTCAATCCGTTCCTTATCCCGGCTCAGCTTTACACGCACCGCACAGCCCAGGGTGGCAATCTCCATGGCCTTTCTCTTGCCATACTTGATGTAATGGCCGCTCCAGCCCTCGAAGCTGCTTTTGTGTACCAGGAAACCGGTACAGACCTCGGTCCGTTCACGGACCGTCCGGCCGGGACCTGTATAGAATTCACAGACCGGCACACTGCGTCTGCCCTCCGGGCCCTCTAACAGAACATCTGCCTCCAGGGTCCACATGGTGGAAGCGGAGTCAGCCGAGGTGGCGCCGTTGCAGATATTGCCGCCGATGGTTCCGGTGTTGCGTATCTGGGGTCCGCCCACCATGTCCACAGCGTCCCCCAGCATGGGTATGTATTTCTGGATCAGGGCGTCGTTGGTGATATGGGAAAATGCAGTGCCTGCACCTATCCACAGATCGCCGTCATCAAGGAGGCGGACTCCCTTTAATGCTTCTATATTATGGATGGATACAACGGACCTTCCGGCATCCTTTCCCTCCCTGACACGAATCAGAACGTCTGTGCCGCCGCTTATGATTTCGGCGTCAGGATTTTTTACCAGGGCATTTATGGCGTCAGCCACATCCTTGGCCTCATAAAATGATTTGATATCAAACATAACCTTCTCCTTATATCAGACCTTTTTCTTTGAATTTTTCTATGAGCCGCTGGGCGGTCATGGGAGTCACATCCATGTGGACTCCGGTGGCGTTTAAGATGGCGTTCCGGATAGCGGGGGCCACCGGAATAGCAGGAGGCTCGCCCAGGGATTTGTTTCCGTAAGGGCCGGTTGGGTCCTCCAGCTCGATGAACGCCACGTTTAAGTCCGGCGTATCCATGGCAGTGGGAATCTTGTAATCCAGCAGGTTATTGTTTAAGGGCCTGCCTGTCTTTTCATCTACCAGCAGCTCCTCCGAAAGCCCGTATCCCAGTCCCATGCTCATGCCGCCGTGGACCTGGGCCCGCGCGGTCATAGGATTGATGAGCACTCCTGAGTCATGGACATTGATGATATCCTTCACCGTCACCAGTCCAAGGGGAATGTCCACCTCGATTTCCACAAAGCAGCAGCCGGAGGAAAATGTGTTGTCCTTACACTGGCTGGTGACCTCGGCTGTGATATGTACGGAGCGGTCCAGGGAATAAAAGGCAGTGTCAGCTACCACGGACAGGTCGAAGAGCACCGGATCCCCTCCGCTTACCACGATTTTGCTGTTCTCTATGTCCAGCATATCCGGCGACACCAGTGCCCCTTCCTTAAGTCCCAGAGTCTCCCGGAGCAGGGCAGCTGCTGCCTTTACTTCGTCGGCGTACACGGTTTTGGAGAGGTCGCTTACATCGTGGCTCAGCATGTAGGCGGCGTATTCCAGTATCTTAAGGCGGAATTCCTCACCGCATTTCCTGCAGGCCATGCCGGACACATAGGTCTGGCGGGATGCATAGGCCCCGGTGTCAAAGGGGGTCACGTCCGTGTCCTGGGTGGATACGATGTAGACCTTGTCAAAGGCTATGCCGGTTGCCTGTGAAGCCATCTGGGTGAATACGGTGTCGGCCCCCTGGCCGATTTCCGTAGCGCCCATGCACAGCTGCATGGAGCCGTCCTGGTTGAGTATCATGCGGGCGGAAGCTGTTTCCAGGGAGATGGGGTGCACGCCTGTCTTATAACAAAAGATAGCCATACCCACACCCTTTCGGACCGGACCGGTCTGATTGCGGTAGGCGCTCCACTTCTCGTCCCAGCGGATGTGCCTGCGCCCTTCCTCGATGCATTTCTTCAGACCGTAGGAATGGAAGGTGATGCCGTTGGCCGGGTCCACGAATCCGTCCTCCATGCAGTTTTTCAGCCTGAATTCACAGGGGTCCATGCCAATGGCGTCTGCCAGGTCATCGGTGAGACATTCCGCAAACCATGCTGCCTGGGGAATGCCGTAGGCCCTCATGGCGCCGGCCGTGGGAGAGGAGGTGTATACGGTGAAGCAGTCCACCTCAGTACCCAGCTCATCCCTGTAAAGGTCCTTGAATACATTGCCGCAGTTGGCGCAGATGGCGTGGCCGTGGGATGCGTAGGCGCCGTTGTTGGCATAGGCCTCCAGCTTCCTGGCAAGGATGCGTCCGTCCCTTGTCACCAGGCCCTTACATTTTCCCTTGATGGCGTGGCGGGTGCGGGTGCCGGAGATGGTTTCCTCCCGGCTGATTTCCAGCCTGACAGGCCGTCCTCCGACGGACATGGTCAGGAATGCGTTTAAGGGTTCATAGAGCACGTCCTGCTTGTTGCCGAAGCCGCCTCCGATGTAAGGCTTTATGATGCGCACCCTTCCGATTGGAACTCCCAGGGCCTGTGCCGTACAGCGCCTGACTATGTGGGGAATCTGGGTGGAGGATACCACGGTTATCTTGCCGTTGGTGTCCACATAGGCCCATGAAACTGGCAGCTCTATGTGGCAGTGGGAAATCCTTGGGGTATCGTATTCCTTTTCCAGGGAAATGATTTCCTCCGGTCCGTAACAGGACCCGGCTTTCTTAAGTCCGTCCTCATAGGTGAAATCACTGTCACCCATGGTCATGTGGGAGTGTACGATTACATTGTCCTTCCTGAGATCCGGGTGCAGGGGAGTGGCGTCCTCTGCCATGGCTGCCTCCACTGTAACAATAGGAGTATATTCTCTATATTCCACTTTAATCAGGCGGGCTGCCCTGGCTGCGGCCACCTCATCCTCAGCGATGACAGCCGCTATGTCATCCCCGTACAGACGGACCCTCTGGTTCAGTATTTTCCTGTCACAGATATCCTGATGCTTCTTTTCCACGCTCCATGGATGGCCTGCCGTAGGAAACTGGCAGTCGGGAACATCAAAGCATGTGACAATCTTCACCACACCAGGTACCTGATAGGCCTCTGTCAAGTCAAAGCTTTTGACCAGTCCGTTGGCAATGGCAGAGTGCACGACCTTACCGTGCAGGATGTCTCTTGGTTCCAGGTCCGCGGTGTACTTGGCCTCACCGGTCACCTTCCCGTAAGCATCAACACGTTTTACTTGCTGCCCTACAATATTCATTTTTTGATTTCCTCCTTACTTTTCCTGCCAATTTTAGTGCGAATCTTTACACAAATAGAAAAAAAGAGCTGGCTACATTAAGATATGTAGCCAACTCTTTGCGGTAGTTGGTAGAGACTCTGGGCCAATCCCCAGGATATACATATTGGCAAAAGAAATGTTAAATTGTTATCTTAAAAAGAATTATAGTACCTAAAAAAGTTTTAGTCTACGGCAATAATTGTGAAAATTACGGACACAATATTGTGTAATATACACAAAAATGGTGCCGGGATGATGAAAAAGGTGCATGCTTATATGATTTGGTTTCTGTGGCGTCCTATTGCATTTTCCACCTGTTTTTGTTATATTTAAACCATTGGAAATTTGTCAAAAGAATGTCTGTTTTGGTGAAACCACGATTATATAAGTAGGAAATGAAGATGGTGCCTGGTTCGGCCGCATGATAAGCGGTTTCACCGGCAGATAAACGCCGGTGCAGCATTGTGGAGCCTCTGCGGACCAAGGAGGACAGGCAGGACGAAATGATGGATATATCCGATCCGAATTAATGGAAGGGATGGGGTTACGGTGATTAGGAAACAGATATACAGGGCTGGATGGACCTCAATGGTCCTGCTGGTTTTGACCTCCTGCCGGATGAAGGATACGAAGCAGACATATCCGGAAGGTATCACGCAACAGCAGACTAAGGCTGTCGGTCAGTCTGAAACCCATGAGGAAAAGGGGCTGTCCCGGAAGCCTGCAGCCGGGGATGCCAAAGCAGCAGGGGGTGCCGGACTGGAAGGGCCGGGAACCGCTGTCAGAGCAGTACAAAACCTGGGAGCCTGTAACCGGCTTATAACAGGCAGGTTCTTTAAGGCGGGGGACATACGGTGCGGCCTGTCCTTTGAACTCACCGGAGAAGGCTGGGAATCGGACCGGCTGAAATGTGTTTTTACCCTTCCGGATGAGATGCATGCCAGCTATTATGACAGCATGAGAAGCGCTGAAATCCTGACTGAGAAGGGGAAAAAGGCATATAAGATAACACCGGAGACCATGGAAGAGGTTCCGCGGGTCCCGGCGCTAACATATACCATTAAATTTGCCATGGATGATGTCTCTGACCCTCATATTTCAGTGAAAGGGGAGGGAGGACTGGCCGGCGACTATTATCTGTTTGAGGACAGCCTGACCTTTCCGGATGTATTTTCGCGCTATCTGTCCAGGGCAGATCTCTGCCTGTGGCCCACGGAGGATTTGTGGCTTCTTCGGAATGAAATATATGCAGCCAATGGACGACAGTTTAAATCCGATGTGCTGAGCCGGTATTTCTCGGAAAAAAGATGGTACAGAGGAATCATTGCACCGGATTCCTTTTCAGATTCCATTCTGTCGGATGTGGAATCCGGAAACATTTCCCTTATACAGAAAATGGAAAATGATACGAACAGAGACAAACTGGACGGGCGGAATCAGTATGGGCTGGAGGACCTTCCTCCGGCGCCCTATCTGTCATATCTGGGCAGGTATGATGAAACCGGGCTGAGCGGTGACCTGACTCAGGCCAGGGATATGGGGGCATACTACGCTGTGCCGGGGGAGATATCGGTTCCTGCTTCCATTACCAGGGAGCAGCTTCAGACAGCCATGGAGGGCGGCCAGGTAAGGGTGACTCTGGATGAGCTTACAGGCGAGAGCCGGATGCTGACGCTGAATCCCGGTCAGGAAGATACGCCTTATGGATTCCTGCTTCATGAAGCGGGGGAAGAGCCGGCAGGCCAGGGATACGAGACAGGAATCAGGCTGGATTACAATACGGATGAATACCACCTGTGGCAGACCAGCTGGGATACGGTGATGAAGACGGTCTACAGGGGAGATATCTATATCATGAAGGGAGCTGTCTCTGGTGCAGATAACGGGCTTTTGAGGGCATCACAGTATCAGCGGGAGATTTGCCCCGGTCCGGTGGACCCGGAAACAGGGCAGGTTATTTACAGCCGGGTGACGGGGAACCGGCTCTATTACAATGCCAGGGGGCACTTTACCGCAATCTATTACCTGGGGGATTAATATAAAAGATGCGGTAAAAGGATCCGGTAAAAACAGATTCTTGTGAATAAAATCCGTCCCGGAAGCCCAAAGTTATACTGGAAGCGAGGTTTTGCATATGCAGATAAATGAAGATGAAGCCCGGGATAACCGGATGAGGGAAATCCTGGACTACTACCGCGGGCTGCCGGAGCGTTCTTCACAGGAGGCCATTGTGGAGATGCTGAGGGAACTACAGGACGTCCATGGCTGCATCAGCCCTTATGTGCTGGAGCAGGCAGCAGAGGCTGCCGGGGTACGGGACTCCATGGTACAGGCTATATGTAAGCGGTATCCCAGCTTAAAGACAGCACCCTATAACCATGAGATCATACTCTGCACCGGAAGGAACTGCGCGGCAAAGGGCAGTCTCACAGTCATGGATGAACTGAGAAAGAGACTGGGAGTGGGAAAAAACGGCATATCAGAAGACGAGACCGTGTGCCTTAAGACCAGGAACTGCCTGAAGAACTGCCGAAAGGCGCCCAATGTCATGGTGGACGGACGTATGTGTTCCGGCCTGGACGCAGAGGGCATACTCAGGGAATTAAAACGCCGGTGATGTAAAGTCTGATATGGTTTCCTGCCCTGCTTTTCTTCAGCTCCCGGCCATCTGCGCATTGGATCCTGCCGCTGTCAGTCAGCTGGTCCAGTCTGCGCTGGGACAGGTGCAGTTTACTTTTTAATATGGCATGTACCCGTACGGGAAGCGGGTATGGGTTATCAATCAACAGGACGATGGAGGAGGCTGGGTCAGCAGATGCAGGTGAATCAGCCAGTTGGAAAACCTGGCCTTCTACGTGGTAGGAAGGCAGCTGTATTACGGTACCATTCTGGCGGAGGAAGCCGGTGTCCATGGCGTACTGCATAGCCAGGGAAGGGTCGTTTCCGTGAAAGCGGGAGAGCAGCCCGGTAGGAAGGCTTCCGGGATTTACGCGGGAATAGATGGCTGCGTTCCAGGTGGAGCTGCAGCAGGAGCATTTATAAATCAGCCATATATCCAGGTACTTTCCCTGGGCATTGACCCGGAACTGTCCGGAGCTTATGAATTCCTGTCTGGTATTGCATTTTTTACAGTATCTCACAGGAGCAGGCGGCCTGTCATACTGTATGGTCCATTTGATGTCTTTCATATTGTATTCCTTTCCTGTCTGTCTGGCGGAGCACGGGTTCTGCGGGCAGTAAAGAGTGTAACATCCTGACAGGCGGATACCAACCTAATTCTTGTTTGATAAATAAAGTTGAGACATACAGATGGGATGCAAAAAGCCCGGACAGATGCGGTTGATTCGCATGGGTCCGGGTCTTTTATGCTTATTTGCCTTTCTTTTCCTGGCCTATGATTCGCTGTATGCTTTTAAGTGACAGACAGTATAGGGAGGACAGCTCGTCCGTACTTGCGCCGGACAGATAATCACTGTAAATCTGGTGATTGCGAAGACGAAGCTCCTGTCGGGTGGAGGTCCCCTCACCCCAGCGCTTTTTGTGCCCGGCAGTCTTCGGTATATATATCAGCGCGGCAGAGATAAAACAAATTAAAACAGAACAGGAGATGCAAAATTATGAAGTATTTTTTAGTGGAAGGAAACATAAAAGACGCCGGCAGGATGACGGATGATATCATGAAAGAGCATATGGCCTACACCCAGGCAGCCATGGCTCGGGGGATGATATTCATGTCCGGTCTGAAGGCGGATATGAGCGGCGGCATATCCGTCATGAGGGCAGAGGATGCAGGTGAATTACAGGAATACCTGGACAACGAGCCGTTTTTTGTCCACGGAATACAGGAGTACAGGGTGGTTGAATTTGATGCCCATTATGTAAATAAAGCGCCGGGTGGGTGGCTTGGCAGGAAAGGATGAAACGAACAAAGGCATGTCTGGCCGGCCTTTTGATACTTGCTTCCGGAAAAACTTTATGTCCTCTATACGGCAAACATGTGATCCAAACCGTTTGCCTCCCTTTCCATGATTTTCTCTTGTATAATAACTGTCGTTAATAGGTTTCATTTTAAGCGTTGGCGTGGTTGGTTTCAGAGATTGTTAAACATTTACTTTTTTAGTATGTGGTAGTAATAGTGTTAAGATTGTGTTATAATTGCATTTATATAAAAATACTAAAAAAGGGGAATTATGCGTATGAAAAAGAAACCACTTGCACTATGGATTTTTATTGGATTGGCATTAGGTATTGTGGCAGGTATGTTGTTGATGAGCCGGCCGGACATTGCGGAAATTTACATCAAGCCCTTTGGCACCCTGTTTCTGAACCTGCTGAAATTCATCGTAGTCCCCATTGTCTTGTTCTCCATCATGAACGGTGTTATTTCCATGAAGGATATTAAGAAGGTGGGAAGCATTGGAGGTAAGACAGTCATCTATTATATGTGCACTACCTTTTTTGCGGTTACCCTGGGACTTTTGATAGCGAATCTGTTCAAAAAGGGATTTCCGGTGCTGTCCACCAGCTCCCTGGAGTATACGGCAGCGGAAGCACCCAGTTTTATCCAGACCCTGATTGGCATTTTCCCAAGCAATATCATACAGCCCATGGCCGAGGCATCCATGCTTCAGGTAATCGTGGTAGCTTTGCTCTTTGGCTTTGGCACCATTGTGGCGGGAAAGAAGGGAGAGGTGTTTGGAAACTTTGTGGAGAGCGCCAATGATGTGTCCATCGCGGTTATGTCCTTCATCATCAAGCTGAGCCCTATCGGCGTGTTCTGTCTGATTACGCCTGTGGTGGCTGCCAACGGACCTCAGATACTGGGCAGCCTGGCCTTTGTGCTTCTGGTGGCCTATATTGGGTACATACTCCACGCCTCATTGGTGTATTCGCTGACCGTGAGGTCTCTTGCGGGCATTGGACCGCTTAAGTTTTTCAAGGGCATGGCACCGGCTATGATAATGGCGTTTTCCAGCGCATCCTCTGTAGGCGCCCTTCCTCTTAACCTGGAATGCGCGGAAAAGTTAGGGGCCAGAAAAGAGGTTGCCAGCTTTGTGCTTCCACTGGGAGCTACCATCAATATGGATGGAACCGCCATTTACCAGGGCGTGTGCGCTGTGTTCATCGCTTCCTGTTATGGAATCAACCTGACTCTGCCCCAGCAGATTGTCATTATACTGACAGCTGTTCTGGCTTCCGTGGGCACGGCCGGCGTGCCGGGCTCCGGTATGATTATGCTGGCTATGGTGCTTCAGAGTGTAGGGCTTCCTGTGGAAGGCATTGCCCTTGTGGCTGGTATTGACCGTCTGTTTGACATGGGACGTACCACGGTGAATATTACAGGAGACGCTGCCTGCGCAGTGATTGTTTCCCATCTGGAGAATAAGAGGTTAAAGAAGGCTTAAGCCCGAAGTTCTAACCCATGAGCCCCGGGGTATTGGCAGGAGAATATTGGATAAACATTTGAGAATAATGGTTGACAAGCAGATATTTTCCATATAAACTGACAGAGTGAGGCGAAAATGCCTTTCGGATACAGCAGGAGAGCTGCCGTATTCAGTCATATTACAACAGGGAGCTTGTGGAGCAGGCTGAGAGGAAGTAATCGAACTTCGACCTATTAAACCTGATTTGGATAATGCCAACGTAGGGAAATATGGAGTATGCACTAGCTTGCATGATATGAATGGTCCATTCCTTACCGGTATGGGCCCTTTTGCGTCCTGAAGTATATCTGGCGTGACGTGGGCAAATGAACACGGTTTAATGGATTATGTGTGAAAATTGCTTTTTACCACATGCGGGCTCCGGGCGAAGAGGAGGAAAACATGGATTATACCACACAGATGGACGCAGCCAGGAAAGGAATCCTGACAGAGGAACTGAAAAGGGTGGCGGAAAAGGAATTGTTTGAACCAGCAGAACTGATGCAGCAGGTGGCCGAGGGCAAGGCTGCCATTCCTGCCAACCGGCTGCATACCTGTCTGGAGCCAAATGGAATCGGATCCAGGCTTAAGACGAAAATTAACGTAAACCTTGGCACTTCAAGGGACTGCAAGGACTTGGACATGGAATTACAGAAGGTAAACGATGCTGTGAGGATGGGGGCAGAGTCCATTATGGATCTGAGTTCATGGGGGGATACCCGCACGTTCAGAAGAAAGCTGACCACCCAGTGCCCTGCTATCATAGGCACTGTTCCCATCTACGATGCCGTGGTCTATTACCACAAACCGCTGAAGGAAATTACTTCACAGGAGTGGCTGGATATTGTAAGGATGCATGCAGAGGATGGGGTGGACTTCATGACCATCCATGTGGGAATCAACCGGCAGACAGCGGAGCGCTTCAAGAAGGCGAGGCGCCTTACCAATATTGTTTCCAGGGGAGGCTCCATCATATTTGCCTGGATGGAAATGACGGGAAAGGAAAATCCGTTTTATGAGCATTTTGACGAGATACTGGATATCTGCCAGGCCTATGATGTGACCCTGAGCCTGGGAGACGCCTGCCGTCCGGGATGTATTGAGGATGCATCGGATATATCCCAGATTGAGGAGCTGGTGACGCTGGGCGAGCTGACCAGAAGGGCGTGGAAGAAGAATGTGCAGGTCATCATAGAAGGACCGGGCCACATGCCTTTGGACCAGATTCAGGCCAATATGAAGATACAGCAGACCATATGCCAGGGAGCCCCCTTCTATGTCCTTGGCCCTCTGGTGACAGACATTGCTCCGGGATATGACCATATCACCGCAGCCATAGGCGGAGCCCTGGCCGCTGCCAGCGGAGCGTCCTTTTTGTGCTATGTTACGCCGGCTGAACATCTGAGACTGCCGGACCTGGACGATGTTAAGGAGGGCATCATGGCGTCCAAGATTGCCGCTCATGCAGCTGATATTGCAAAAGGCATAAGAGGGGCGGCACAGTGGGACCGCGAGATGAGTACGGCCCGGAAAAAACTGGATTGGGAGCGTATGTTTGAGCTGTCCATTGACCCGGAAAAAGCCAGGAAATACCGGGAATCAGCCAAACCGGAAAAGGAGGACACCTGTTCCATGTGCGGTAATTTCTGTGCGGTGAAAAACATGAACAGGATATTGGATGGGGAAATTGTGAGTATTTTTGATGAGTGATGGGAGTGGATGGAGGGAGGTTTTCGCCTGATACAGCCCTTTGCCAACAGCATTTTAATAAAACAATGGGAAGGAAAATCCGTGTTTTGGATTTTCCTTCCCATTAACTGTTGTATAGCCGTAAATAGAATTCGGCTTTGTGATTAAATTAATCCTCCAAACTGCAGGAACAGAGGAGCAAATACCAGAGACACAATCGTCATCAGCTTAATAAGAATGTTGATGGAAGGACCTGAGGTATCCTTGAAGGGATCGCCTACGGTATCGCCAACTACAGCAGCCTTGTGAGAATCACTGCCTTTGCCTCCGTGGTTTCCTTCCTCGATGTACTTCTTTGCATTATCCCATGCGCCGCCGGAGTTGGACATGAAGATGGCCATTAATACGCCGGTTACCAGAGCGCCGGTCAGAAGTCCGCCAAGGGCAGAAGGGCCAAGGATGAGGCCGGTTGCCAGAGGCGCCAGCACTGCCATCAGACCTGGCAGGAACATCTCGCGAAGGGCGGCTTTGGTGGAGATGGATACGCAGGAAGCGTAGTCAGGACGGTCAGTTCCCTTGAGAATGCCGGGGTTTTCCCTGAACTGGCGGCGTACCTCCTCAATCATCTGATGGGCGGCCTTGGATACGGATTCCATGGTCATGGCGGAGAAGAGGAAAGTCAGCATTCCGCCGATGAAAAGTCGTGTTCCGAAACCGATGACAAAGAATAACACAGCTACAAAGACGACCAGTATGCGGTACTCGGAAGCCAGGAACGCATTGGCGCCCTCTGCGATTGCGTCGGCAATCTCACGCATCTTGTCAGTGCCTGGATCATCCTTGACGACCTGCTGTCTTAGAATGACGGCAAACAGGAGTCCCAGCAGCCCCACTACTGGGACTAAGAATAACATTTGTTCCATAATACCCTCCTAATTATTGGTTAAGATAAGATCTTCTTAATGGGATTGTAACAGAGTTACTGGGATTTTTCAACAAAAAATATTAGAATACATTAAAATAATTGTGGCAAATCAATAACCGGAAGGAGGTGTATAAGGACATGCAGGCCAATCCGGGGGCGGAAGTATCTGTTTCCGATTCCGCCTATGCGTGGCTGCGTCTCCATGGCAGAGCCGGATATTAACGGAATGCAGAATGTATCCGGAAAAATTACATCATTTACCTGGATTTTGCCATGGTTCATTGGATTGGCTGGTGTTATGCTTGACTGCACAGTATGAATTTGCCCAGAAGGAGGTAAAAGCAGATGCAGATATTCCAGCCAATATGGTATACCATTCCTGAATTCTCAAAAGAGATTCCGGTCTGTGTATACCACAAGGAGAATGAATTGGCTGACAGCAGGGAGAGACAGAAGAAGGAACCTGTACGCAATCTTCATGTGTTGGCCAGGTCCGGCATGGAATGGGACGGAATCAAGAGAGTTATTTTGCGGATATCAGCAGACGACTACTATAAACTATATATCAACGGAATCTTCATCGCCCAGGGACCGGCGCCGTCATACCCGGAACATTATTATTACAATACACTGGACATTACGCCTTTCCTTCATCAGGGAAAGAACATAGTGGCCGTCCATCTCTATTACCAGGGCCTGGTCAACCGGGTTTGGAACAGCGGGGACGGCCGTTTTGGCGTGGCGGCGGAGCTGATTGCGGCGGATGGGATGGCGGAACTGATTGCGGCGGATGGGATGGCGGAGCTGACCGCTGGGGATGAGATGGCGGAACTGACCGCGGCGGATGAGCCGGCGGGAGCGGCCTTCCCGGACTGCGGTCTGCGCTGGAGATACCAAATCTGCCATGCCTACTCAGGAGATGTCATCGGATATGATACACAATTTCTGGAGAATTTTGACAGCCGGAAATGGGATGAGGGATGGAAGCTTCCTGAGTACGAGGACAGGGATTGGCCATACATGGTACAGGCAGAATGGACGGATTACCGGCTTACAAAACAGCCTGTGAAGATGCTGGATATATATGAGATTAAGCCGAGGCAGATAAAGGAAGAGCCAATACCGGCGGAGGAAGAAACCTCGCCGGCAAAGGAAGAACTCCCACCGAACAAAGAAAGGTCCCCACAGTCAAAAGAGAATCCATCCCGTTCATCCTGGTTCGTAGACATGGGACAGGAGATAACCGGGGCCCTGGTAATACGGGCAGCGGGGAAGGCCGGGGACAGGGTCATCATACGGTGTGCGGAGGAGTGCCGGGACGGGGATGTCCGCTATGATATGCGCTGCAACTGCCGTTACGAGGAGATATGGACTCTGGACAACGGCGTAAGCACCCTGGAGCCTTATGATTATAAAGGATTCCGCTACGCCAGAATCATACCGGATACCGGAGTGAGGATCGAGAATATAAAGGGGCTGGTGCGCCATTATCCTATGGACACAGGTCTCTGTACCGTAAAGAGCAGTGACGGAAATTTAGACCGCATATTTGCCATCTGTAAGAATGGGGTAAGGCTGGGCACCCAGGAAGGATACCTGGACTGCCCTACCAGGGAAAAGGGACAGTATCTGGGAGACGCCGTGGTGACGGCCCATTCCCAGGTATGGCTTACGGGAAGCGTGGAGATGCTTCGCAAGTGTATAGGACAGTTTGCCCTTACCAGACACATTTGCCCCGGTCTTATGGCGGTGGCGCCCGGTTCTTTTATGCAGGAAATTGCGGACTTTTCATTGCTGTGGCTGGAACTGCTTCTGATTGACTACCGGTTTACAGGGGATAAGGATTTCCTGCGGTCCCATTACCGGACGGCCGCCGGTGTGATGGGGCATTTCAGAACATATGCCAGGGAGGACGGACTGCTGGTTCGGGCAGGGGATAAGTGGAATCTGGTGGACTGGCCGGAAAATCTGCGGGATGGATATGATTTTGAGCTGAGCCGTCCGGTGGTGGCCTATGGATGTCATAACGTCATAAACGCTCTGTATACCGGGGCGGCGAAGAATCTGACAGAGATAGAAGAAATACTGGGTTTGGCTCACTCCATGGATTGGGAAAAACTGCGGAATTCCTATATAAAGGCATTTTACCGTCCGAAAAAGGGGCTTTTTGCGGACAGTGAGACAAGCAGCCACTGTGCCCTGCACTCCAATGTTTATGCTGCATATTATGGATTAGAGCCCGGGGAAGCCTCCGGCGGGATAGGGGATTTTCTGGTAAAAAAGGGACTGGCCTGCGGTGTGCTGGTAAGTTATTTTTATCTGAAAGCCCTGGCCAGACTTGGCCGGTATGAAGATGTGTTCCGGTCTATTGTGAATGAATCCGAACATGGATGGGTGAATATGCTGAGAGAGGGGGCAGATACCTGCTTTGAGGCATGGGGGAAGGAACAGAAGTGGAACACCAGCCTCTGCCATCCGTGGGCAAGCGCTCCCATCCCTGTGCTGATTGAGGAGATTGCAGGTTTTGTGCCGGACCCCGGCCAGGCGCGGGGCTTTGGGCTGCTTCCCCATATTCCGGCAAAGCTGAGCCATTTCGCGATGAGTGTGCCGTTCAGAGGAAAACGGTATGCGGTCAGGAAGGACAATGGGAAGGAAAGGATAAAATTTTACAGGATAAACGATGATATGTCCATGGAAGAAATCCATCAGGAATGCTAAGATAAATGTGCCGCCGCTAAAAGCGGCAGCACCGGATAATTCAACAGGGTGGGAGGTCCCTGTGCGCTTCTTTTTTATTTCTCACCGCTATTCTTCATGCTCCCCGGCATATGGGACTGCATGAACTCCCTTGGGGAGATTCCTTCCACCTTCTTAAACACCTTGCTGAAATAAAAGGCGCTGTCAAAGCTCAGCCGGTCAGCCACTTCGTATATCTTTACATCCTGGTCCAGCAGCAGGGATTTAGCGCGTGCAATCTTCTTCTGGGTGATATATTCGGAGAAACCAATGGTGCAGGTCTTCTTAAAAAGGGAGCTTAGGTAGTTGGGACTTAAGCCGAATACGGCAGCCACCTCGTTAAGGGAAAGGCGTTCCTCGATATGGTTCTGGATGTACTTCTGGACATTGGTAACCACATGGTCCTTATAGGTCTTTCTCCGGCTCTTTAACACCTGGCACAGGCCGTCCCGAAACTGGGCCAGCCAGCCGTTGATCTGTTCCGCCTGCTGCATTTTATAGATGGACCGGTAGCCGTCTGTGTATCCCGCAAATACCTGGTCCATGGTATCCTCACCGTCCGGGAGAAGGGAGAGGGCCAGGTAGAGGATGTTGCAGGCGCCATCCAGAGCCTGTATGTAGCGCATGGGATGGGAGGCAAAAAGCTCTATGATTTGGGAAATGGCGGCATGGAGCACATCCGTGTCAAATTCCTCAAAGGCCTTGGTCAGGTCTTCCTTGAAAACAGCGATGTTGAAGGCATTCTTAATGGAGTCCTCCGCTATCCCGGCAAAGGATATCACCGGCGTATTGCCGTGCGCCATGGCGGATGCCTGGCGGGCTTCCTGGTAGGACTCATTGATTTTAAGGGGGTCCTCCACCGGAGTTCCCAGGCCCACGGCGAGCTCTACAGAAAAGTAATTGTGGACCATATGGCAGGTATTTTCCCAGGCATCATCCATCACGCCGGAATTTAACTCCTCCTGCCTGTCCAAACAGAAGATGGCGGCAAAATGCTGTTTGTCCAGGGATATGACATGGCAGGAGGCATACTTCGTGAGGATTTCCCGTATCATTTGAAGGCTGCTGGAATAAAGCTTCATCTGCTGGTCCGGGTTCATCTCTCCTGCCTTTTGACTGTGCATCTCCCCATGGGCGGCCAGGAAACAGCGGGCGGAAAAGTCCAGCTTTAAATCCCTGGCCTGAATCTCAAACTGCTCCCTGCTGTCAAACAGGTTGTGGAGGAGCCGCATAAAAAATTTGTCGTTATAATTCTGCAGCAGGGGCCTGCCTTCCCCTTCCTGGCGGTAGGCCTGGCTGGCCCGCAGTTCCTCCAGACGATCCAGAGCCTTTCTCACCGTGTCCTTAAGGCCCTCCGCATCCAACTCCAGTTTAATCAGATAGTCTACGGCCCTGTAGGAAAGAGCCTGCTTGATGAGAGGAAATTCCTCATAGCTGGTAAGGAAAATAAAGAGGGGGATGGGTCCATAGGTATCCCGGCATTTTTTTGCCAGCTCCAGGCCGTTCATAATGGGCATTTTGATGTCCGTGATGACTAATTCCGGAGCATATTCCTCAATCATTTTAAGGGCAGCCTGTCCATTCATGGCAGCGCCGCACACCTCAATGCCAAATTCCTCCCAGTTTATCATGGATTTGATGCCAATCTGCACCAGTGGTTCGTCGTCTGCTATCAGTATTTTAATCATGTCATATCCTCTCCGATATCATATAAGGCAGGGTGATTACCATGGTGGTGTATTCATCCACTACACTTTCTATACGGATTCCGTATTCTGGTCCGAAGCTGTACTTGATCCGTTTATCTACATTATTAATGCCCACCTGTTTAAAGAAATCAGCGCTGGGTGATGCGTCGCCGCTTAATACGCTGCGGATGGTCTCCGGACTCATGCCCACGCCGCCATCCGTAATGGATATGACGAGGGCAGGGCGGGAGCCGGTTACGGCAGCCTTTTCAGCCCGTATAACGATTTTTCCCGCGCATCCCTTTGGCTCGATACCGTGGAACAGGGCATTTTCCACAAGGGGCTGCAGGGTGAAGCGGTGAATCTGGCATTGGTACAGAGCTTCATCTGTTATCTCGTATTCAATGGAAATGCTGCCTCCGTACCTGTATTGCTGGATGAGAAAATAATCTCTGACCAAATCCAGCTCTTCTCTGAGAGAAATTCTCACATCCGTTCCCTTTGATACGTTCTTCATGAGCCGGGCCAGGGCAGTGGTCATTTCCGCGATGCCGGGGGCATTCTGGATGGTGGCCATCCACTTGATGGAGTTCAGGGTGTTGTAGAGAAAATGAGGATTAATCTGGCTTTGGAGGATTCTGTATTCCAGGTCCTTTTTCTGCTTCTCATCCTCCACCTTTCTTTCCATGAGGCTGACCACGTTTTCCGACATCTGGTTAATGCCCCGCCCGATGACTCCCAGCTCGTCCTTCCATTCTATGGACGGATCCCTGGAAAAGTCCCCTTCCGATATAAGGCGGATTTTGTCCCGAATCTGGTTCACGGGCTGGCTGATGGTGCGGTTCAGTATATAGGCCAGCATCAG
Source organism: [Clostridium] clostridioforme AGR2157 (assembly GCF_000424325.1). Taxonomy (GTDB): domain Bacteria; phylum Bacillota; class Clostridia; order Lachnospirales; family Lachnospiraceae; genus Enterocloster; species Enterocloster clostridioformis_A. The sequence continues at coordinate 27,524 of NZ_AUJR01000012.1, read as the reverse complement.
TCCCATCAGGCCGATGATGATGACAATGGTGCCGATAAGCAGCAGATACATCTGGTTCTGGGCATTGTAGTCCTGCTCCGAGAGTACCAGGGAAATGCTCCAGCCCTGGTCCCACAGGGGACGGGATATCATCCGTCTTGTGGTGTTGTCTGCCATGCGTATTAAACGCACCGTGGTGCTGTTGTTCAGAACATCCTTATTTATTTCCCTGACAGCGGTATAGTCAGGGGAGGCCTCTGTAAACAGACCGTCCTTGTACTGATAGGAATGTGTCCCAATGGTTATGTAAAGGAGACTGTCCGGTTCCAGGGGAAATGCCTTCAGGTAGTCCAGAAAAATGCGGTCGGAAACAGCCAGATAGGTCCAGCCAACGGTTTCCGTATTGTACTGGTTTTTTACAGGACGTGCCATGGGGATACACAGGGAGGAGTCGGAGGTTGGATAGAGACAGTCCTCTAATCCCATCCAGACATACTGGCCGGCAGTGACCAGCTCATGAAAATATGGCAGGTCCTGTACCGTGGACGCGGCTCTGGGAATGGAGGAAGCCGCCTTGTCATTGACCTGGAGGTAATTCATGCAGTTTTCAGGGCTTACAATGGCCCGGATGATATACTGGGAGGAAGAAGTTTTAAAGAATTCTTCTTTCAGCCGGTTATAGGCGTTTAAGGCCATGGAGCGCAGGGGCGCCTTTGCGGATGAGATGGACGGCATCTTAACCTGGTTCTGGAAGCCCTCCAGATACTGGATGATATCCGTGCTGGAAGTGCACCATTTATTGAAGTAGATAATATTATCCATGTCATTGGATACATTGTGGGATACCACCTGAAGGTTATACTCAGCCGACTGAATCTGATTGCGGCGAAGGAAAGACTGAAAGACCACAAAGCAGATGGATACCGTGACCGCTGCAATCAAAAGGGTGATGGCCCCGGTGCAGAGCATGATTTTGCTGCGTATGCTGGATGGCATGATTCGTTTTATCATAGGAATACCTGCCTTTCACCAATACTATAGACAATGGAAAATCATTTGTCAAATAGAATCAAAAAACGTGGCGTACTATTTGAATGTATTGTAAAATATTACTTGTTTATCGTAAAAAAATACAGGTATTATCCGGGTGTTCCTGTAAAATGTCCTTATTTGTGAATAAAAAATGAATCTTTTTTCATAGATATTCCATTCAGGATCCAGAGCCCGGCAGCTATAATATAGGCATAACAAACAAGCTGTATAAAGGCAGGAGGAAGAAGATGAAGAAACGTTTAATCAGTCTTATGATGGCAGCAGTCATGGCAGGTTCCCTGGCAGGCTGCGGAAGGGGAGCAGGAGCAGATACAACAGCCCCAGGCACAGCCTCAGGCGCTGAGTCAGGAACCACGGAAGGTACACAGACAGGTACACAGGCGCAGGATGCCTCGGGACAGTCCACCATCAAATGGGCTATGTGGGACAAGGACCTGACCGCTTACTATAAACCGCTGATTGAGGCATTTGAAAGCGGCAACCCGGACATTAAGGTGGAAATGGTGGACCTGGGAAGTTCTGATTACAACACGGTCCTGACCACGCAGCTTACGGGCAGCGGATCCGGCTTTGACGTGGTGTCCATCAAGGATACCCCCGGATATACCACATTGGTGAACAAGGGAATTCTGGAACCGCTTGATTCCTATATCGAGAAGGCCGGAGTGGACTTAAGCGGATATAAAGGCTTAACCGACCAGATTGCGGTGGACGGTAAATTGTATGAGCTGCCCTTCAAGAGCGATTTCTGGGTGATTTATTATAATAAGGATATATTTGACAAGGCCGGAGTGGAATATCCCACAAATGACATGACCTTTGAGCAGTACGATGAGCTGGCCGGAAGGATTGCCAACACGGAACCGGGACAGGAGGTCTATGGTTCCCACTACCATACATGGAGAAGTACGGTCCAGATGTTTGCGATGCTGGATGGAAAGCACACCATCCTGGATGGGAAATATGATTTCCTGAAACCGTATTATGAAACCATATTAAAGGAGCAGGAGGACGGAATCTGCCAGGATTACGCAACCTTAAAGACATCCAATCTCCATTACTCAGGTGCGTTTTCACAGGGAAACATCGGAATGATGAACATGGGTACATGGTTCATTTCCACCCTGATTGAAAAGGTTGGAAGCGGGGAGTACACAGACTGTGCAAATTGGGCTATTGTGAAGTACCCTCATGCTGAGGGCGTGGAACCAGGTTCCACCGCGGCCCAGATTACATCCCTGGCCATCCCTGCCAGCGCTCCCAACAAGGATGCGGCATGGAAGTTCATGCAGTTCGTATGCGGTGAAGAGGGGGCAAAGGTCCTGGCGTCCACAGGCAATTTCCCTGCCATCATGACCGATGACATTGTAAGTACCGTGGCATCCACCAGCGGATTCCCCACAGATGATGCCAGCAGGGAAGCGCTTCAGACTGCCAATCTCTATCTGGAGATGCCTGTCAATGCCAAGAGTTCTGAGGTGGAAATCGTGCTGAATGAGGCTCATGACAATATCATGACCGGCAACATGACCGTAGACGAAGGTATCGCAGACATGGAACAGAAGGTGGCGGCTGTACTGGGACAGTAGGCCCATATCACATCAGACAGGATTCACCAAGAGGCAGACGGGACATCAACCGTCTGCCTCATTTAAAGAAAGAAGAACATGAGGAATGGAGGAGCGATATGGCCAAGGTAACAACAACCGACCCGTCAGAGGCCGAAAGGAAACTGGCTGTCCTGAGACCGCAGCTGGAAGAACTGGAGCTTAAGGTACAGCGGGAAAAGGATTCGCGGCAAAAGAAAAAGCTGATTAAAAAAATAGAAAAGACAGAGGATAAAATCAGGCAGGCCAAGACAGGAGAGCGGTTCAGCCGCCAGACCAAGAGGAATTTTGTGGCCTATTCCTTCATAGCGCCTAATTTCATAGGCTTTGCGGTATTTACCCTGGGACCTGTTATATTTGCCTTTGTGCTGGCTTTTCTGCAGTGGGACGGGAACAGTCCCATCCAGTTTGCGGGACCTGATAATTTCGCCAAGATGATTGGAAATACGCGTTTTCTGGCATCTCTTAGAAATACAATTATCTATTGCGTGGCCACGGTTCCCCTGACCCTGGCCGTCGCTCTGGGGCTGGCCGTGGTCCTGAACCAGAAAATAAGGGGAAGGAATTTCTTCCGCACCGTGAGCTTTTTCCCCTACGTGGCGTCGCTGGTTGCGGTGGCAGCTGTCTGGAACATGCTGTTTTCCCCGGCAAAAAGCGGCCCTGTGAACATGATTTTATACAACCTGGGCGTTGCCGCCAAATCCCTCCCCAAATGGTCGGCGGGCAAGGACTGGGTCATGTTTACGGTCATCACCTTTTCAGTGTGGAAGAACATGGGCTACTATATGGTCATTTATCTGGCCGGGCTTCAGGGCATCAACGCAGAGCTCTATGAGGCATGCAGCCTGGACGGAGCCAATGTATGGCAGAGGTTTTGCTACATAACCTGGCCGCAGCTTCGGCCCACCACATTTTTCGTGACCATCATACTGACCATCAACTGCTTCAAGGTGTATGACATCGTGTATATGCTGGCAGGAGGCAACACCGGGGTGCTGAACGAATCCGCCATTGTCCTGGTGTACCATATCTACGAAGAGGCGTTCCGCAACTGGAATCTGGGATATGCCAGCGCGGTTGCCATGGTGCTGTTCCTCATCGTTCTGGCCATCACTCTGGTCCAGTTCCGCGGTGAGAAAAAATATGCGAATTAGGGAGGAGAGCCGGAATGAAAGTTCAGAATACAAAATCAAAGATATTTAAGGTGGTTCTCTACATCGTGCTGACAGCCATGGCCCTTATCATGCTGGTGCCCTTTGTGTGGATGCTTTCAGCTTCCTTTAAACTGGATAAGGACGTATTCATCTTTCCCATCCAGTGGATTCCCACCAACCCCAGATGGCAGAATTATCTGGACATCTGGACCAGGATACCCCTGGGGAAATTTGTGCTTAACACTGTGAAGCTGACTCTGATTGTCACCTTCTTACAGCTTCTTACCAGCAGCTTTGCCGCGTATGCCTTTGCCAAGCTGAGCTTTAAGGGAAAGGACCTGCTGTTTATGGCCTACATTGCCACCATCGCGGTGCCGTGGCAGGTATACATGGTTCCCCAGTTCATGATGATGCGTTCCATGGGACTGGCAGATACCCATTTGTCCATCATTTTTCTGCAGGCGTTTTCGGCTTTTGGCGTGTTCATGATGAAGCAGTTTTATGAGGGAATCCCCACGGAACTGTGTGAGGCGGCCAGAATCGACGGTATGAGCGAATACCGCATCTGGAGCAAAATTATGCTGCCGTTGTCGAAACCGGCCCTTTCCACGCTCACCATATTTACCTTTGTAAATACATGGAATGATTTCCTTGGACCGCTCATTTACCTGACAACGGAGTCAAAAAAGACATTGCAGCTGGGACTGCGCATGTTCATCAGCCAGTTTGGTTCTGAGTACGGATTAATCATGGCCGCATCTGTCCTGAGCCTGATTCCTGTGCTGATTGTGTTCCTTTCACTTCAGAAGTATTTTGTGGAAGGCGTGGCAGCCACCGGCGTGAAGGGGTAGACATGATGAAAAAATGGATTGATATGGACAGATTGGCTGATATGCCAGAGATAACGGAAGGAGAGGCCAGGGAGGCGCTCGAAGCGGCAACCGGGCAGGTGCTTCGGGTATTGCCCCAGTTTACAAGCCGGTTCCCCCGGGCCTACAGCGAGAACGGATTTTATCCGCCCGCGGACAATGTGGACTGGACGCCCGGATTCTGGACCGGCGAGATATGGCTGGCATACGAATACACCAGGGACAGCCGTCTGCGCGCTGCCGGTGATATTCAGATGGAAAGCTTCCTGAAGCGAATCAATGAAAAGACGGATGTGGAGACACATGATCTGGGCTTCATGTACTCGCCCTCCTGTGTGGCCGGTTATAAACTGACAGGCAGCAGCGTGGGAAGGGAGGCTGCCGTCAAGGCGGCTGACCAGCTGACCACCCGGTTCCATGAACGGGGGCAGTTCATCCAGGCCTGGGGTCCTTTAAATGCCCCGGACAATTACAGGCTGATAATTGACTGTCTTTTGAACCTGCCCCTTCTTTACTGGGCATGTGAGGAGACAGGGAAGTCCGTATACAGGGATATAGCCCAGGCCCATATCCGCACGGCCCTGGCCAATGTAATCCGCCCGGATTTTTCCACCTGGCACACCTTCTTCTTTAACAGGGAAACAGGGGAGCCGGACCATGGCGCCACCTGCCAGGGCTACAGGGACGGCTCTGCCTGGGCCAGAGGCCAGGCCTGGGGTATCTACGGTACGGCCATTGGATACAGGTATACCAGGGAACCGTCTTACGTCAATCTGTTCAAAGGCGTGACAGATTATTTTTTCAGGCGCCTTCCAAAGGACCTGGTACCGTTCTGGGATTTGGAATTTGGGGATGGGGATGAGGAGCCAAGGGATTCCTCGGCCGCCTCCATTGCGGCCTGCGGTCTCCTGGAGATGGCGCGTTACATGGAGCCGGGCGAGGGGGCCAGATACACTGGTATGGCAAGAAGGCTGATGAAATCCCTGGCCGACAATTATGCCGTGAAGGATTACAGCAAGTCCAACGGCCTTGTGCTCCACAGCACCTACTCCAATCATTCGCCCTACAATACCTGCAATCACTATGGGGTGGATGAGTGCAATCTGTGGGGGGATTATTTCTACATGGAGGCCCTGACCAGGATATGCAGGGACTGGAATCCCTACTGGTAAATCCGGCGCGGCAAGAGAGGTATATGAAATGACTCAGATTGAAATGGCTCAGATTGGAATGACACAGATGACGAAACAGATATTTTTTGACAGAAAACAGGGGACCATGTTCATGGATGACCCGGCTGCCATAGCGGATTACTGCATGAGGGAATGGCCCGGAGAATGCAGCCACATCCTCAGGGTGGCAGACCAGGTGTGCCGGAACTCGTTTCTCTTTGACTTAAAACAGGACCTGGAGAGAACCTGGGTGCCGGTGGAATTTCCGGAGGGAAGGATTGACTGGGGGTATATGCCAGGGGATGACAAGGAATTCATTTTCCAGTTTAACCGTCACAGGTTCTTTATCTGCTTAGGTCAGGCTTACCAGATGACCGGGGACGAGAAGTACGCCGGAACGTTTGTGAACCTGCTTATGGACTGGATCGGCACACAGACGCTGACGCCGGAGACGGAAAATACCACATGGAGAATCCTGGAGGCTGGTTTCAGAGGGGAGTTCTGGGTCAAGGCCATCTGGTATTTTAAGGACAGCCAGGCGCTGACAGACCAGGTAATGGACGCGTTTTATAAGTGCCTGATTCAGCATGCCGAGTACATTATCCGCATGCATTCCCCATACCGCTACATAAGCAACTGGGGTGTCATTGAAAACCATGGTCTCTTTGAAATAGGCGTTGCCATGCCGGATGACGCACTGAGGAAACGGTATGTGGACACTGCCCTTTCCCATCTGGAGATGGAGGCAAGAATTCAGATTATGGGGGACGGGGTACAGTGGGAACAGTCGCCCTCTTACCACAATGAGGTGCTGCACTGCTACGAGGATGTGCTGGTTCTGGCTCAGAGAAACCATATCCATGTGCCGGAGTCCATCCGGTCCGCTGTCAGGAAAATGGCCTATGTCAATCTTGCCTGGAAAAAACCGGACCACAGGCAGTTCCTGATGGGCGACAGCGATGATGCGGATATACGGGACACCATTTCAGCAGCAGCATGGCTGTTTCACGACCCGGTACTGAAATTTGGCGCATCGCCCTGCCTGGAGTATGACATGGCATGGGATCTGGGAATCCGGGCGGCAAAGGAATACCGGGACATGGAAACCGCCATGCCAAAGTTTCAGTCGGCCGCCCTGGAGGACAGCGGAAATTACTACCTCAGGGACGGATGGGGAGAGGAGGGAAACCTGCTTCACTTTCACTGCGGGACCATGGGGGCAGGACACGGACATTCAGACCAGCTCCATGTGGACCTGGTTATAGGCGGGGAGGATGTGCTGACAGACGCAGGCCGGTTTACCTATGTGCCGGGACCGGACCGCTTCGCCTTTAAGGACCCTACGGCCCACAATACCATCACTGTGGACAACCGGTTTTTTACTGTTTGCAGGGATTCCTGGGAGTGCTCCAAGCTCTGCGCTCCCGTGAAGCGGCAGCACCGATTTACGGAACAATACGAGCTGGTACAGGGCGCTCACCTGGGATACATGGACAGGGAAGACGCAGTGGCGGTAAACCGCAGGATTATCCATATCAAACCTGATATCTATATTGTGACGGATGAGCTGTACACAGGGGGAAGCCACGAATACAGACAGTACTGGCATTTCAGTGAAAAAGGCCGGGTTACGCTGCGGGCAGCGGATAAACGCGGGCAGGGCCGGACTGCTGCGGACACGGCGGAAACAGGAGCAGGAACAGGGCCGTCTCTGGAAGCAGAGTTTTGGACCAGTCATACCCGTGCGCTGTTTTCCTTTCTGGGAAGCGGGCTGGAGGCAGAAAAAGGAGCCAGCCGTATTGCCAGGGATTATAACAGGGCCGTGGACAGGGACTGTATCACGGTGAAGGCGGACAGGAAGGGATTTTCCTCCCTTCTGACGGTCATCCAGGGCGGTCCCGGGGATGGCTACAGGCCCTGCGAGGTGGAAAAGGTGCCTGTAAAGTCTGCTCTTAAGGGGATCACATATCCGGATTCCATGGCGGAAGCAGTGAGACTGAAAGGCAATGGACGGGATTATGTGGCTGTAATCTGCCACCAGGAGGTGAATTCCCCTACGGATATGGTGGAGGCAGAGGGCTGTATGGGATTTGGAACCATAATCGTATTTGACCGGACCAGGGAAACATTGGCCGGAACAGTCCTGGATTATTAGATAAGGAGGATATCACCATGTTAAGCGTGAGACAGAATGAAAGCCGCATGGCCGTTGAACTGGGAGGAATATGGAATTTTAAGCTGGACCAGGAGACTTCGGCGGCACAGGCCCCCATGCCTGGAGTCTTAAGAGACGGGGAGCCTGTGGCGGTGCCGGCCAGCTACAATGACCAGAAGGATGTAATGGAATACAGGGACCATTATGGGTGGGCCTATTATCAGAGGACGCTTACCGTGCCCATTCTGCTTAAGGGGCAGAGACTGTGGCTGCGGTTCGGCGCGGTGGCCCACAGTGCCATGGTGTGGCTGGGGGATACCCTGCTCTGTACCCATAAGGGCGGATTTCTGCCCTTTGAGGCAGAGATAACGGATTTGGCAGAGCCTGGAAGCAGCCTGCTTCTCACCGTGGCAGTGGATAACCGGCTGGACCATTCCACCCTGCCTGCCGGAAATGACCCCACAGAGACAGCGTTTTTCGGTTCTGACAATGCGGGCATTCCAAGCGTGGAGCAGGCCAAGCGGGAGCAGAAGCTGCAGAACCGCCCTAACTTTGACTTTTTCAACTATGCAGGCATTTTCAGGCCCGTGTATCTCTATACCACGCCCCTGCAGTTCATTAAAGACATTACTCTGGTGCCTGACCTGGAGGGAAACGTGGAATATGAGATAGAGACAGACGGACAGGGAGATGTGGAAGTTCAGGTCCTTGACCGGGAGGGAAATGTGGCCGCACGGTCCCATGGGCGCAAAGGAACCATGACCATCCGGGAGCCACGCCTGTGGGAACCATGGCCGGGAACACCCTACCTGTATACTGCCCGCGTCACCCTGACAGGGAAAGATGGAGCGGATATGTATGAACAGCACTTTGGCCTGCGTACTGTGGAGGTAAAGGGAAAACAGTTCCTGCTCAACGGAAAGCCTTTTTATTTCAAGGGATTCGGAAAGCATGAGGACTCCTTTTTCCGGGGAAGGGGATTGGACCTCTGTCTGGATGTAAAGGACGTGAACCTGATTCACTGGCTGGGAGCCAATTCCTTCCGCACCAGCCATTACCCATATGCGGAGGAGATGTACGACCTGTGCGACCGGGAAGGAATCGTGATAATTGACGAGACAACTGCGGTGGGACTGAACATGGGCGGAAATGGAAATCCCTATGCCTGCGGCACCAGGGAACACCATGAGCAGGTTATAAAGGACCTGATTAAGAGGGACAAGAACCACCCCTGCGTGGTGATGTGGAGCCTGGGAAATGAGCCGGATCTGGAGCACTATCCCCAGGAGGCATATGACTACTGGCATCCCCTCTATGAGCTGGCCCACAGGGAGGACCCGCAGGACCGTCCTGTGACGCTGGTGTGCTGCCAGAATGACTACACAAAGGATATCACCACCAGGACCATGGACGTGGTATGCCTGAACCGCTACTATGGCTGGTATAACCTGGGCGGCGACCTGGATGCTGCCTGTAATGGATGGAACATGGAACTGGATTTCTGGGCGGAACAGGAAAAGCCTGTTATGCTGACGGAATACGGGGCCGACGCAGTGGCGGGCATCCATCAGATGGTGCCGGGAATGTTCAGTGAGGAATACCAGGACCAGTACTATGAGCGGATTAACTGTGAGAATGATAAACGTCCCTTCTTCATAGGAGAACATATATGGAATTTCGCTGATTTTGTAACGGTACAGGGGCCCATGCGTGTGGGCGGCAACCGCAAGGGAATCTTTACCAGGGAGCGTACTCCCAAGCTGGCAGCCCATGGCCTCAGACGCAGGTGGAATGGGATTCCGAATTTTGGATATAAATAAAAGGAAAGGCTTTCCGAACCTTTGGCAGGGGGAGGAAAGCTTTTTTTGAACATATTGTAGTAAACATTGTACATGAAAGGCTTTTCAAAGTGTCTGCCTTTTGTTATACTAATTTGTAAACAAAATGACAGCGCCGTTCAAGGAGATTGAGATGAAATTAAGAATTAGGAATGTTGCCAAAATAGAAGAAGCGGACCTGGAGTTAAATGGAATCACTATCATTGCGGGTAATAATAATACAGGAAAAAGTACGATTGGCAAGATTGTATTTTCGTTGTTTAATTCATTGGTAAACTTAGAAGAAAAAATCGTAAAGCAGAAACGGGATTTAATATATCAAGTATTGAAGAGAAAAATGGAAGATATATCAATGCAAAGTGATGGGTATTTTGGTTCGGCTTCCAGATTTCATAACCGGATGATACGCTATGCGGAAGAACTTGCCATACTGGATTCGGAGGAAGAACAGCAACAAATCCTCAAAGAATTTGCTGGTATGTTAAAAGATAAAAAAACAAACGAAGATGAAACTTTAGAGGACATTAATGGTGAAATTGACAGGATCAGACATTTGCCGATAGAGAGATTGACAAAATCGGTAGTGTCAGCTTATTTCAATCGTATTTTTTATTCGGAGATAAATAATATTTATCAGCCATCAGCCAGTGCTGCGATTGATGCGGTAATTGGCAATAAGACTATTTCGATTATATTTTCAAATAACAATTGTACTGAGTTGCGGCAGCAAGTGAATATATTGAACGAGGCAGTCTATCTGGATAATCCTTTTGTACTGGATTCTTTGAATACTATTCAGATTAGAACGGATGAAACGGAAAGGAATACAATTAAAAAACTGCAAAGAAAGTCTGATGTGGTTGAGGATATTGTACAGCTGGAGCTGATTGAAGATAAAGTACAGGAGGTACTGCAGAAAATCAACCAGATATCATCGGGAACCCTTTTAATGGATGAGAGCCATTCCTATTATTATAAGGAGCGTGAAATTGGTGAGAGGTTGAATATAAATAACCTGTCCACAGGGTTGAAATCGTTTGTAATAATAAAAACCTTATTGGAAAATGGAAGCCTGAAACAGAAGGATGTACTTATTTTAGATGAGCCGGAAATTCATTTACATCCGGATTGGCAGCTTCGTTATGCGGAGATTATCGTACTTTTGCAGAAAGTATTTGAGCTTACCATAATACTTACAACCCATAGTCCGCATTTTGTGGAGGCATTGCAGTATTATGCTGAGAAGTATGAAAGGGACGATAAGTGTACCTACTATTTGTCTGAAATATCTGAATCGGGGTGTAGATTTAAGAATGTGACAGAGGACCCAACCGAGATGCTTTCTCAACTAGTAGACGCCAGTATTGCACTTGATAAATTGAAATTTCAGATGGAAGATACAAAGGATGAGTAAATTTGATGATTTTATGAAACTCATGAATCAATATATGTCATATCATGGGTTTTCATTAGAAATATGTTCGGATATGCGGTTAACATCATATAGCGGCGAGAGTAAGGTTTCGTTGGTTGACAGTGACATCTGGGTAATGGATATGGATATCTTTGCAAAAAAGGCATACCGGAAAATAATTTTACCGGATTCTTTGAGTGAAGCTGATTCAATCAATACGGCTGACGCGCCGGGCGGCACTAATGCGTGTCTGAAAATTGCTTTTCGTCAGTTTTCTCCAATACAGAAAGAGGATTTACATGAACCAGGAGCTGATTCAAAGCCTAAGCGTCATTACGGAAGAAGAACAGAAGATACTGGCAGGCAGTGCGGATATTGACAGAACCCTGTATATGGACCGCGAGGACATGGTCATTGACAGCGATAAGCTACTGGAGGCCGGACAGCTTATTACCATCCGGCCCCATACCCGTTTTGTGCATTTTCCGGAGCACACCCACAACTATGTGGAGGTAATCTACATGTGCAGGGGGGAGACCACCCATGTGGTGGACGGCAGGGAGCTGAAGCTTAAGGAAGGGGAGCTGCTGTTTTTAAACCAGCACGCGGTCCAGGAAATCCAGCCTGCCGGGCAGGATGACATTGCGGTGAACTTCATTATTCTTCCTGAATTCTTTGACACGGCCTTCCGCATGATGGGGGAGGAGGAGAACCTGCTGCGGGATTTTATCGTGGGATGTCTCTGCGATGATACCAGGTATGGACGCTATCTTCATTTCCAGATAGCGGATGTGCTGCCGGTCCAGAACCTGGTGGAGAACCTGGTGTGGTCCCTTATGCATGAGCGGGAGGGAATGCAGGCCATGAACCAGACCACCATGGGCCTGCTGCTGCGGCATCTCATGCATTATACGGGACGGATCCGGGTAAACCGCGACAACGAACAATCCTTTGAGCAGCAGCTCACCCTACAGGTGCTGCGCTACATAGACGAGCATTACCGGGAGGGCAGCCTGACAGAGCTGGCAGCCCTGATGGGATATGACGTATACTGGCTCAGCCGGGCCATAAACCGCCTGCTGGGCCGCAATTACAAGGAATTGCTGCAGATTAAGCGGCTGAACCAGGCCGCGTTTCTCTTGCACAATACGCGTATGCCGGTGGCGGATGTGAGCTTTGCTGTGGGGTATGACAATACCAGCTACTTTTACAGGATATTCAGGACCTATTACGGTATGTCGCCCAGGGAGTACAGGAAGACCGGATAGAATGTCCCGGGCATGGAATACCCCTCAGTTTCAAATTGTGTTTATGTACAAATAAGGACGCATTTTTTCATAAATGCCGTTCTTATTTTTTTGCTTTATCTGTTATATCATGGAAGCAATGAGTCACTGCACTAAGCTCGTAAAAGACCTCGCTAAGTGCCAGTGACATGTATCGCACGTAAGCGTCTAAAAGACAGACGCCAAGTGCTCATAACGAGGAGGTAGGACAGTGAACCGTTATTATCTTGCAGTGGATATAGGGGCGTCCAGCGGCCGCCATATCCTGGGGTGGATGGAGAATGGAAGGATGAACCTTCGGGAAATCTACCGTTTTTCCAATGGAATGGAAATGGTGGACGGGACTCTGTGCTGGAATCTCAATGGGCTTTTTGAGGAAATCAAGGCCGGAATGAGAGAATGTAAAAAACTGGGCATCAACCCGGAGAGCATGGGCATCGACACCTGGGCCGTGGACTTTGTACTTCTGGATAAACAGGGACATGTGCTGGGCAAGACGGCCGGCTACAGGGACAGGCGTACCGAGGGAATGGATTTAAAGGTATATGAACGGATTTCCAGGGAGGAACTGTACCGGAGGACCGGTATCCAGAAACAGATTTTTAACACGGTTTACCAGCTGATGGCTGTAAAGGAAAAACAGCCCGATATCCTTTCCCAGGCGGAAAGCTTCCTCATGGTACCGGATTACTTAAACTTCCTGCTGACCGGGGTAAAGAAACAGGAGTACACCAATGCCACCACCACTCAGCTGGTCAATCCCTCTGAACGTACCTGGGACAGGGAACTGATTGAGACTCTGGGATATCCGCAGAAGCTTTTTGGCGGGCTGTCCATGCCGGGAACCGTGGTGGGAAGGCTCAGTGAGGATGTGAAGAAAGAGACAGGACTGGATTGCCGGGTGGTGCTTCCGGCCACCCACGACACTGGTTCCGCCGTGGCGGCCGTACCGTCCAACCGCGACCATGTGCTCTATATCAGCTCCGGCACATGGTCTCTGATGGGGACAGAGCTTAAGGACGCTGAATGCCGGGAGATGAGCATGGAGGCCAACTTTACCAACGAGGGCGGATATGAGTACAGGTACCGTTTCCTTAAGAACATCATGGGGCTGTGGATGATTCAGTCCGTGAAAAAGGAGTGGAAGGAATCAGGGGAGGATTACTCCTTTGGCGAGATATGCGAGAGGGCTTCCCACGAAACCATTTCCTCCATCGTGGACTGCAATGACAGCCGTTTTCTGGCTCCTGAGAGCATGTGCGGCGCGGTGAAGGCATACTGTGAGGAGAGCGGACAGCAGGTTCCTGAGACTAAGTGGGAGATGGCGGCTGTGATTTACAACAGCCTGGCGGACTGCTACCGCATCTGCTGCCAGGAAATCGAGGCCCTTACAGGCGTGCGCTATGACTGCATCCATATCGTGGGAGGCGGAGCCAATGCAGACTACTTAAACCGCCTGACGGCAAAGGCCACAGGAAAGACCGTATACGCGGGGCCCACGGAAGCCACGGCCATCGGCAACCTGGCGGCGCAGATGATAGAGGGGAAGGAGTTTAAGAGCCTTAAGGAGGCCAGGGACAGTATTTTCCGCTCATTTGAAATCAAGACCTATGAACCTTCTGAGAAGGTTTGCTAAATGGTAACAGCCCAGACTGTTACGCTGAAGGATTTGACGAAGGGAGAGAAACGTATGGTAAGGAAGGGATTTAAGATGTTCCTCAATCCGGGTATGGCAGAGGAATATGAGAAGCGCCACAATGAGCTGTGGCCTGAGATGAAAGAGATGATACACCAGTACGGCGGACATAATTACAGCATTTTTCTGGACAGGGAAACCAATGTGCTCTATGGGTATCTGGAGGTGGAGGACGAGGAGCTCTGGGCCAAATCAGCAGATACGCCCATAAACCGCAGATGGTGGGACTATATGGCTGACATCATGGAAACCCATGCAGACAACAGTCCGATATGCGTGGATTTTGTACCGGTGTTTCATTTGGATTAACAGTTGACCGATATTTGAGTAAGATTTGATAATGAAAAGGAGAGAACTATGAATATACAGGAAAGATATGAATCAGCAAAAGAAATTTACGCCGGATTAGGGGTTGACGTGGACGCTGCAGTGGAGCGGCTTAAGAACATCCCTGTCTCCATGCATTGCTGGCAGGGGGATGACGTTATGGGATTTGAGGGCGCGGACAGTCTGTCAGGCGGCATCCAGGCAACGGGCAACTATCCGGGAAAGGCCAGGAATCCCCAGGAGCTTATGGCGGATATTGACAAGGCGCTCAGCCTGATTCCGGGCAAGCACAGAATCAACCTTCATGCCAGCTACGCCATTTTCCCGGATGGGGAAAAAGTGGACCGCGACTCACTGGAGCCAAAGCATTTTGCAAAGTGGGTGGAATATGCCAAGGAGAGAGGCCTGGGACTGGATTTTAACCCAACCATGTTCTCCCATCCAAAGGCTGAGAATGCCACACTGTCCAGTGAGGACCCTGAAATCAGAAAATTTTGGATTAACCACTGCAAGGCTTGTGTGCGCATTACCCAGTACTTTGCCCAGGAGCTGGGAAGTCCCTGCTCCATGAATATCTGGATTCCCGACGGCTTCAAGGATATTCCGGCCGACCGCATGAGTCCCAGGGCCAGGCTTAAGGATTCCCTGGACCAGATTCTGGCCATGGATTACGACAAGAGCAAGGTGCTTATCGCAGTGGAATCCAAGGTGTTCGGCATTGGCATGGAGAGCTGTACCGTGGGATCCCATGAGTTTTATATGAACTATGCGGCAGCCAGGGGAATCATGTGCCTGCTGGACAGCGGCCATTTCCACCCCACGGAAATGATATCCGATAAGATATCCTCCATGCTGCTGTTTTCAGACAAGGTTGCCCTCCATGTAAGCCGTCCCGTGCGCTGGGACAGCGACCATGTGGTGCTCTTTGACGACGAGACAAGGGAGATTGCCAAGGAAATCGTCAGGAATGACCCGGACAGGGTGCTTCTGGCCCTGGACTTCTTTGACGCCAGCATCAACCGAATCTGCGCATGGGTGGTGGGCATGAGAAACATGCAGAAGGCCCTTTTATACGCCCTGCTGATGCCAAATGAGAAGCTTGCAAAGCTTCAGGAGGAGCGCAGGTTTACGGAGCTTATGATGGAGCAGGAAGAGCTTAAAACATATCCATTTGGGGACGTATGGGATTATTTCTGCCAGATAAACCAGGTTCCGGTGAAGGAGCAGTGGTTTAAGGAAGCCGAAGCCTACGAGAAGGAAGTGCTCTTAAAGCGCGGATAATACGGTTCAAGGAGCCGGAGGCGGTTAATCCCTGTAACATAAATTCAGAAGAATGAATCTTAGCAAAAGAAAGAGAGTGAGGATTAGAAAATGAAGGTATTGGACACAGCCTTTGCAAAAGGCTTCATACGTGTATGTGATGATGGTTTTAACCAGAACTGGCATGAGAGGAACGGCGGCAACTTAAGCTACCGCATCAAACCGGAGGAAGTGGCGTCCGTGAAGGAGGAGCTTTCTTATGACGGGAAGTGGCAGCCCATCGGCACTCGTATTCCTGCCCTGTCAGGGGAATATTTCATGGTGTCGGGAAGCGGCAGGTTTATGCGCAACATGATTCTGGAACCGGAGACCAACTGCTGCATCATAGAAGTGGACCAGGCAGGGGAGAACTACCGCATCTGCTGGGGACTTGTAAAGGGCGGAAGGCCCACCAGCGAGCTGCCCACCCATCTGATGAACCATGAGGTGAAGATGAAGGCAACAGAGGGAAGATACAGGGTGATTTACCATGCCCATCCGGCCAACATCATTGCGCTGACCTTTGTCCTGCCGCTGACAGACGAGGTGTTTACCAGGGAACTGTGGGAAATGGCCACGGAATGCCCGGTGGTATTCCCGGCCGGCGTAGGCGTGGTGGGTTGGATGGTGCCGGGCGGCCGTGACATTGCCGTGGCCACCAGCAGGCTGATGGAAGAGTACGACGCAGCTGTATGGGCCCACCACGGCCTGTTCTGCGCGGGCGAGGACTTTGATCTGACCTTTGGCCTGATGCATACCATTGAGAAGTCGGCGGAAATCCTGGTAAAGGTGCTGAGCATCCGTCCGGACAAGCTCCAGACCATCACACCACAGGATTTCAGAAATCTGGCAGTGGATTTCCATGTGAACCTGCCTGAGAAATTCCTGTACGAGAAATAGGCGGAATAAAGAAGATTAATCTAGTCAAACAAAAGCACAGCAGCAATTCAGCGTGAATCACGTATGAAAAGGAGAGAGAACATGAAATTTTGCAGGAAAACAATCGGTATCGCGGCAGCGCTTTTAAGCATAGCCGTAATATGTGTGACCTTTTTCCAGGTGACAAGTGCAAAGGCCAGCGACAAGCTGGTAATCAGACTGGCCCACAACCAGGCGGCCGGCTCCGAGATAGCGGATTCCATTGCCCTGATATCAGATATCACGGCAGAGGATGCATCCATGAACATGGAGGTACAGATTTATCCCAGCGGCGTCCTTGGGACAGAAAAGGATATCATCGAGATGGTGAAGGCGGGAATCCTGGACATGGCCAAGGTCAGCTCCAACACCCTGGGGCAGTTTAAAGAAGAGTACTCCATATTTGCCGTACCATATCTTTTTAACGGACAGCAGCATTATTACGATGCCATGCAGAAATCAGAGAAGGTTAAAGAGCTGTTTATGTCCACGGAGGAGGATGGCTACATAGCCATAGGCTACTATGCCAATGGCGCCAGGAACTTCTATCTGAAGGAAGACAGGCCCTGCGTGGAACCGTCTGCATTAAAGGGAAAGAAGATACGTTCCATGCCCAACACCACCTCCATGGATATGATTGAGGCCATGGGAGGAACCCCGGTGCCCATGGCGGCGGGA
This sequence comes from [Clostridium] clostridioforme AGR2157, assembly GCF_000424325.1. GTDB lineage: Bacteria > Bacillota > Clostridia > Lachnospirales > Lachnospiraceae > Enterocloster > Enterocloster clostridioformis_A. The sequence goes on along the minus strand of NZ_AUJR01000012.1, from coordinate 10,079 downwards.
GAGACATACGCTTCACTGCAGCAGGGAATCGTGGACGGCGCGGAGAATACGGAGCTGGCCCTTACCGTGGACGGACATCAGGATTTGGTGAAATCCTATACATATACGGAGCACCAGTACTCCCCGGACATCTACATCATCAGCACCAAGACCTGGAACCGTATGACGAAGCAGCAGCAGGACTACCTGGTAAAGGGATTTGAAAAGACCAACGAGAGCTTCAAGCAGCTCTACAACGGAATGATGGACCAGGCCATGGAAGAGGCCGAATCCAACGGTGTGCACGTTTACAGAGACATAGACAAGACTGCGTTTATACAGGCGGTTCAGCCCATCCATAACAAATTCTGTGCAAAGGGCGAGAGTTATAAGGCACTGTATGACGATATCCAGAAGTATGCAGAGTAAAAGGGGGAAAGCAAGATGATGAAAATATTGAACCGTTTCCTGGAAACCGTGCTGGCCATTTTGGTGGCGCTTATGGTAGTGGGGTGCTTCTGGCAGGTAATCACCCGCTTCCTGCTGCACAATCCCAGCAAATATACGGAAGAACTGTTAAGATACATGCTCATATGGCTTACCATGCTGGGGGTGCCCTATGCCTACGGCAAGGAGAGCCACCTGTCCATTAACCTGATTACCAGGACATTTAAGCCAAAGAACCTGACCAGTACAAAAATAGGAATCGAATTTCTGGTCCTGTTCATCAGCGTCTTTGTGATGATAGCGGGAGGCGTCATGGTGACCATTAACTCGGCCGGACAGATATCACCGGCCATGGAGCTGCCCATGCAGGTATATTACATCTGCGTACCCATAAGCGGCGTTCTGATGTTGTTATACTGCCTGCAGCGTCTCATCATGTTCACAAAGGAATTAAAGGAGGAAAAATAGTATGGAAATTCAGGCAGCCATTGTTCTGGTCCTGGTATTCTTTCTCATGCTGGCCATGAGCGTACCGGTATCATTCAGTATCATTTCAGCGTCACTGCTGACCATCATCATGTTTCTGACACCCGGGTTTGGAATGTTTGTTTCTGCCCAGAAGATTGTCAGCGGCATCGACAACTTTACACTTTTGGCCGTGCCCTTCTTCGTTCTGGCAGGACTGCTCATGAGCAGCGGCGGCATAGCAAAACGGCTGATTAACCTGGCCATGCTTTTTCTGGGCAAGGTTCCCGGCTCCCTGGCCATGACCAACATAGCAGGCAATGCCATGTTTGGTTCCATATCCGGCTCAGGAATAGCGGCGGCAACAGCCATCGGAGGCGTCATGCTTCCGCTGGAGGAGGAGCAGGGATACGACAAGGGCTTTTCAGCAGCCGTGAACATAGCCACCGCGCCTGTAGGCCAGCTGATTCCCCCCACTGCCTCCTTTATCGTGTATTCAGCTGCCAGCGGCGGTGTCTCTGTTGCGGCCCTTCTCATGGCGGGCTGGGTGCCGGGACTTTTGTGGGCAGCCCTTTGCATGGCGGTGGCCTGCGTCTACGGCGCAAGGCACGGATATGTGATGAAGCGGGAAAAGCTGACCGCGTCCATCATTGCAAAGACCATATGGGAGGCCATTCCCAGCCTGTTCCTCATCGTCATCATCATTGGCGGCATCCTTTCCGGCTATTTCACACCCACCGAGGCATCGGGCGTGGCAGTTGTGTACGCCTTCCTTTTGTCGGTATTTGTTTATAAGAGTATTCAGATTAAGGATATCCCCAAGATACTGGTGGACACAGCGGTTATGACTACCATCGTCATGCTGATTATCGGAGCGTCCTCTGTGCTGTCCTTTGTCCTGTCCTTCACAGGACTGCCACAGGCCATCAGCAGCCTGCTTTTAGGAATCTCCGATAACCGGATTGTCATACTGTTAATCATCAATATAACGCTGCTGATTGTGGGAACCTTTATGGACATGGCCCCGGCCCTGCTCATATTCACGCCTATTTTCCTTCCCATTGTAAAGAGCCTGGGAATGGACCCCATCCAGTTTGGCGTCATGATTGTCATGAACCTGTCCATCGGCACCATCACACCTCCGGTGGGAAATGTACTATTTGTGGGCTGCAGCGTTGCCAGGCTGCAGGTGGAGGACGTGATGAGGAAGCTGCTTCCGTTCTTTGCAGCGATTGTTGCGGCATTGATGTTCATAACCTTTGTGCCCGGATTCAGCATGTGGCTCCCCGGTGTCCTGGGATTGTTAAAATAGGGAGGATAGGGAATCAGAATGAGGAGTGTAAAAATGAGGACGGCAGATAGAAAGAAAGTGCAGGATAAGCTGGACCTTGTCATTGAAAAGCTCATGAATCTGGGCGGACCGGAGAACGGGGAGGAGCTGGCTGAGGGCGGTGAGGCCATTGGCTTTTTCAAACGGGATTTTGGAATCCGGGAATGGGACTGGCCCCAGGGCGTGGGACTGTACGGCCTGTTAAGAATCATGCAGGCCCGGAAAAACGAGGATTATAAGGAGTTCCTGTACCAGTGGTTCAAGGACAATATAAGGGAAGGGCTTCCCTCAAAAAACATCAATACCACCACGCCCCTTCTCACCCTGGCAGAGCTTAACGAGTATTATCACGACCAGGAATTTGAAGCGCTGTGCCTGAAATGGGCGGACTGGCTCATGAACTGCCTGCCCAGGACCAGGGAAAGGGGATTCCAGCATGTGACCAGCGCCAACGGGGACCGTCAGGGAGTGCGGCTCAATGAAAATGAGATGTGGATTGACACCATTTTCATGACAGTGCTCTTTCTCAACCGGATGGGGCAGAAATACCAAAACCAGGCATGGATTGACGAGTCCATCCACCAGGTGCTGATGCACATTAAGTATCTGTGCGACAAGGAGACAGGACTGTTCTGCCATGGATGGACCTTCAATGAAAGGAATAATTTCGGCGGTATCTACTGGTGCAGGGGAAACAGCTGGTTTACCTTAGGAATACTGGATTATATCGACATGTTCAAGGGTACCATGAATGCCGGTGTAAAGGAGTTTGTGGTGGATACATATAAGGCCCAGGTGGAGGCCCTTAAGGGACTTCAGGGCAAAAGCGGCCTGTGGCACACGGTGCTGACCGACGGGGACAGCTATGAGGAAGTGTCAGGCAGCGCCGCCATCACCGCGGGAATTCTCAAGGGAATCCGCTGCGGAATCCTGGACGATTCCTATCTGCCCTGCGCCTGGAAGGCAGTGGAAGCCATTCTGGACAACATTGACAGGGACGGCACTGTGCTCAATGTGTCCGGCGGCACCGGCATGGGTTATGACGCGGACCACTATAGGAATATATTGATTGCCCCCATGGCTTACGGGCAGTCGCTGACCATACTGGCGCTGGCAGAGGCTTTGCTGTATCTGGACTGATATTTGCCTGCGGCGTGAGCGGGAAGATGGCTCCCGCAGCCGGATTGCGGGATAAGCTGATTTTTATGGCGCAGGAAAGTACAGTTTACAAGAGACTACACAGGGTAACGGTCTGACGGGAGCGGTTGCGCCCGTCAGATTTTCCATGTAATGTTCAAGCTGTCGCTTGTGGCGGCGATGGTAGTAATCATCAAATCCACTACCCGCCGTTTGTCGTCAAAGGATACGCTGTCCCATGTATCGAGGTAACCGGAAATCTGGCTGACCTGTTCCGGGCTGATGGCTTCCACCGTCAGTTCGGCTATCTGCTTCACAAGTTCCTGCTTGCACCCGTCCAGTTCCGCTATCCTCACATTCACATAGGAGAGCAGGACATTGTTTGCGCCCGTCAGACTGTCCACCAGCTTTTCAATCTCGCTGTCCACATGGAGAAGTTCCACTTGCAGGGCGGCGATTTTCGGGTTGGCCTTTGCCGCTTTCTTCCTGCCCGTCAGCGTCTTGTGCTTTTCCAGCTTCTTCACCATCTGCTGATAGACCACCGCTTCCAGTTCGGAGGTGATGATTTTCCCACAGCCCGGACAGCTTTTATTGTCCAGCCGTTTCGTACAGCGGAGATATTGTTTTCTGGACGGATTGAAGATACTCATAAGCGCATAGCCGCAGTTCCCGCACTTGATTTTTCCCGCCAGCCATGTGTGGGTGGCTTTCCGGGCGGACTGGATTTTCATGTTGTTCATCAGCTTCTTGCGGCACGCCAGCCATGTTTCAGACGGGACAATGCCCTCATGGGGAGCCAGCACCAGCATTTGGTCTTTCAAGTCGTTTTTCTTGCTGGCCTTTACATCCCGCCCATGATACAGATAACACCCGTTCATTCCCGTAAAGTCGGCGGCGTCATTGACAATGGCCGTCCCCTGACTTTTGAAAAACTTGTACACATCTAAGTCCGCTTGCACATAAACGGGATTGCGTAGCATCTGCGCCAGCGTGGGGCGTATCAGTTCTTTGCCGTAGAACAAAATCCCCTGTTCCGCAAAATACCGGGTAACGTCCCCGTAGGAGGTTATGGGCTGGGCGTACATCTCAAATATCAGCCGGATATTGGCCGCTTCGTCCGGGTTTACTACCAGCTTCTTTGTGTTGATACCGTCCATTTTGATAGGCTCGGTATGGAAGCCGTAAGGGGCTTTCCCGCCCATTTTGAAGCCCCGCTGACTGCGGGAATAGTAAGCGTCCGTCACCCGCTTCTGTATCGTTTCCCGTTCAAGTTGGGCGAACACGATACAGATGTTCAGCATAGCCCGCCCCATCGGAGTAGAGGTATCAAACTTTTCCGTAGAGGACACAAACTCCACATTGTACTGCTGGAACAGTTCCATCATATTGGCAAAATCCAGAATGGAACGGCTGATACGGTCAAGTTTGTAAACAATGACTTTTGCAATCAAGCCCCGCTTAATATCCCGCACCAGTTCCTGAAACTTCGGGCGGTCTGTGTTCTTGCCGCTGTACCCTTTGTCTGTGTATTCCTTGCAGTTCCCGCCTTTCAATTCATATTTGCAAAACTCAATCTGGCTTTCAATGGAAATGCTGTCCTTTTTGTCTACCGATTGTCTTGCATAGATCGCGTCTATTCTATTGTTCATGTTGTCGCTCCTTTTCTTGAAAAAGAAACGGAGCTGCTGACACTTATATTATACCGCCAGCAGCCCCGCAAATCAACGATGGCTTCGGAAAACCTTACGCCCTGGCTTCCTCATTCTGCCGTCTGTCGGCATACTTGCGGAACACCTCATAAAGCTGCTGTTCCAGTTCCCGGCGTTTGGCCGCTTCCTGCTCCGGCGTGAACACCGGGGAGAGATTTTTCAGCGTGATCTCCTTTCCCTGAAAAGTTACGACCTCTGTTTCCTTTTTGTATCTGATACTTATAAAATCACCTTTCCTTTCCATAATGCCGACCCCGTTTTAGTTCCGCCAGCACCTCCGGCGGAATACGGTCAACCAGCCTTTGCATATTTTCCAGTTCGCTTTCCAGCTTCGCCCGTTCCATGCGGTCTTTGATTTTGCCGCTTTCACTGGCCTTTGCCCTTGCTTCCAGCTTTTGATTTTCGTCCAAAAGGTCTTTTATCGTGACCTTGTACTTTTTCAGTTGCCCGGAGAAGTTCTCCATCTGTGGAAACCATTTTTTCAGCAGGGAGAGGGCTTCCTCTTTTTTCTTCCCGGCGTTCAGCGGGTTAATGCCGTCAAGGGCGGTTTCAATGGCTCTGGCCTGTTTGGAGAGGGAAACCGCCTGTTTGAAAAGCCGGGTGGGGATATGCTTCCGGCCTGTCTTGCTGGCACTCTCCCCACGCTCCAAATCCGGGTATTTCTCTACCATGTAGGCGTGAAAATCGTCCTACCATTTCGTCAAATTCGCCCGGTTGCCTATGATTTCTTTGGCGCACAGGCGGTTGTCCTTTGTCAACGGAACAAAGGTCAAATGCAGGTGCGGCGTTTTCTCGTCCATGTGTACCACCGCCGACACGATATTTTCCCGGCCTACCCGCCCGATTAAAAACTCTGCCGCCCTCTGGAAAAACGCCTGTATCTCCTTTGGGGATTTCTTCTTGAAAAACCCCGGGCTGGCGGTTATCAGCGTATCGACAAACCGGGTGCTGTCCTTGCGGGTGCGGCACCCGGCTTGTTCGATACGGCTCTGAATGAAGTGGTAATAGCGTCCCTCCGGCTTGACAATATGGAAGTTGTATTTGCTCCGGCTGGTGTCAATATCAGGATTGCTGGCGTACTGTTCTTTCTGTCTTTCGTGATGGGCTTCCAGCGGCCTTGCCGGGTTGCCCTTGTGCTTCTCAAACCGCAAAATTGCGTGTTGTGACATTCTGCTCCTTTCCCCATTCCATTCCTTTCCGGCGGGTTTTCCACAGGGAAAATCCCGCCGAAACTATCTCTGATAGGATTGGAATGGAATAGATATAAATAAAATATTTTTAATCTCTGTATTTCTATATACCGTCCGGTTTCCGTACTTCAAGAGGATTGATTATCGTACTTGTCGGGTACGGTTTTCAGCCCTCCCGCGTTCCAAAACCGGATTTCTTGAAGTCGGTGTTTGAAACCGCTTCATAGGATTTTGGGTAAATACAGTTGGGTTTTCCACAGCCCTGTTTCTTAATGTGAATCAACTCCGCATACTGTAACTCCCGCAGGGTGTTGACGGCTTTCTGCCGTCCACAGTGGAGCAATTCCACCAGCTCACAGATGGGATAGTACAGGTAAATGCGCCCGTACTCGTCCGCCCACCCGTTCTTGCGGGATAACTCCGCCCGCCGCAGGATAAAGGCGTACAATAGCTTTGCTTCGTTGGACAAGGGCTGGAATGTAGGTGCTTCAAAGAGGAAATTCGGGAGCCGGGTGAAGCTGAACGCCTTTTCCGGCTGATGAATGTAAATCGTGTTTGTCATAGCGTGTTTTGTGGACGGTTAGAAGCCCGTTTTCCGGGGAAGATGATACTTGATACCACCCGCCCCGGTTTGGGGCTTGCGAAGCCTTGTAAATCAAGGCTTTTTTCCTGTCTAACTGTCCACAGCAGACCTCCTTTTCCGTTCACTTTCTGTTTTCTGCCGCCTGTGAACTCTGGCGGCGCAGTCGGGGCAGTATTTAGCCCGGTTGGATTTGGGGACGAACACGCCGCCGCAGACCGCACAGCGTTTCAAGTCCCTGTCCCGGTAAATCTCCGCTTCCAGCGTTCCGGCAAGCGGCAAGACCGCCCACCGAAACCATTTACAGCAGACAGAGAAAGAAATCATCTGCGGGCAAGTGCAGGTGTCCCCATCGTCAAGGACAATGCAGCTGCCGTCCTCACAGTTACAGCACTCCCGCCGTATTAAGGCGTTGGCTTGCTTGCGCTGTGCTGGTGTCATGCGGTAGGGAGTGCCGTCCGGCTTGCGCTCTAACGGCGGTAGGCGTTTATATGGATTTTCTATCATGCGTCCCTCCGTCTGTTCTCCGTTGCCGTTCTCCACGAAAGGATTTCCGGCGTTGGCACGCTCCCCACAGCTTCGGGGCATTGTGGCCCGAAGCGACTTCTGGACACTTTGTCCAGAAGTCGGCTCCCTGCGTGCTTCCCCCACCGGATATTCCTTTTCGGACGGTCATTCTGTTTTCAAGGTACTGTCCATTGATGAACTATCTCAAGTCTACACTTTTTTGACCGCCTATGCCGTATGTCCGAAAGGTAGGAAATCCGCCCGAAAAACTCTCTATTTCCACGCTCTCGGAATTGTGGTAAAATGGAAGAAACAGAACGATAAATTGAAATTGAACAAAATCGCTACGCGATGGCCTGCCAAGGCTGTGGCGCAGTTTTTACGTTCCTCTAAATAAAAAGCAGTGGAAAAATCTTCCGCAATACGGTATTGTTAAGTTACCACACAAAACAACCAAATACGGAAACCTCCACTGCCTATGAATACAATAGCATTTTTTGGTGTCTTCCGCAAGCGGAATTATGATGCCAATGCCCCTCCTGACAGGCAGCTGCCACGATCAACGCTGCTTATTTCAGGAGGTTTTATTATGTACGATGATATTTTTGAATCTATCCGCTATGAAGCGGAAAAACGGAACCTGCGGGAAAGTACCATAAACTTGTACTGTGCCAATGTCAATTACTTTCTCCGCTGTATTGGGAAAACCGCCTCTGAGCTTACACTTGACGATGCGGAAAGTTTCCTCTCTGCCAAACGTTTGGAAGGCAGGTCTCCCGAAACTCACAACCACTATCGGTCAGCAATTAAGTTCTTCTACAAAAAAGTGCTCTGGATCCTTTGGGATGATGACATAGTTCCTGCCATGAAAAGGGAACGGAACCTTCCCGCCGTCCTGAGCCGTAATGAGATAAACGCGATCATTGAGGCCACCCAAAACCTGAAGCATAAAGCTATCATTGCGACGATGTACTCTTCCGGATTACGCGTCTCAGAGGCTGTCCATCTCCATTACGATGACATTTCCCGTACCAACATGACCATCCATGTCCGTGAAACCAAAGGCAGGATCGACAGGTATACCATCCTCTCCCGGAAGAATCTTGACCTTCTTACCGAGTATTGGTACAAATGCGGCCGGCCCAGGGGGATACTTTTCCCAAGCTCCTGGACTGGTGGATACCTGGATATAACCAGTGTGAACCAGTTCTTTAAAAAAAGCGCCAGGCTTGCCGGTATTACCCGCCGTGTCTCTTCCCATGCGTGCCGACACAGTTTTGCCAGCCACCTGTTTGAAAGCGGGACCGATATCAAATATATCCAGTCCCTTCTCGGGCATGTGGATCCCCGCTCTACCGATGTCTACCTCCATGTAAGCAACAAGACCCTCCTCGGCATCCGCAGCCCGTTCGATGGTCCGCAAGGCGGTGAGGAATGAACACTGACTGCACAATCCAGGATGTTTTTAACCGTTTTTATCCTTCCTATGCATCTTCCCATGATGTTTCCCCTGCCCAGAGAAAGGCGGCTTACCACATCATGAACTGCAAGACCGGTGCTTTTGGCGTAAATGTGAGCGTCTGTGAGGATTGCGGCTGTATTTCCATCCACTATAATTCCTGCCGTGACAGATGCTGCCCTATGTGTCAGGAATTCCCGAAAGAAAAATGGGTTGACGCGCGCAGGGAGGATCTGCTGGACGCGCCATATTTCCATATGGTATTCACTGTGCCGGAAAATCTGAACCCTGTTATCTACAGCAATCAGAAACTTTTATATACAGCGCTTTACCATGCCGCGTCCGATACCCTGCGTGAACTTGCGGCTGACCCGAAATACCTTGGCGCTGACATCGGCTATATCTGCATTCTGCATACCTGGGGGAGCGCCATGAACTTCCATCCCCATATCCATGCCATTGTTCTGGGAGGCGGGCTGGATGCAGGAAATCACTGGAAAGGCAGCGGGGAGGACTTCTTCCTTCCGGTCAGGGTGGTCTCCCGGCTGTTCCGCGGAAAATATCTTGCTGAACTGAAACAGCTATGGAAAGATGGAAAACTCGAATTCCACGGTACGGCAGAGCCTTACAGGAACCATTATGCCTTACAGGAATTATTGGATACCTGTTACAAAAAAGAATGGATACCCTACTGTAAGAAGCCGTTCCATGGCGCGGAATCCGTCATCAGGTACCTTGGAAGGTACACACACCGGATTGCCATCAGCAATTATCGTATCAAATGCATGACGGATTCTATGGTCACATTTACTGCAAAAGATTATAAAAACCAGGGCCAGTGGGAGGAGATTACGGTTTCCGGTGAGGAGTTTATCCGCAGATTTCTGATGCATGTCCCGCCAAAGCGTTTTGTCCGGATACGCCACTATGGCCTGCTGTCATCCCGGAACAAGAATAAGAAGATCACCTTGTGCCGGAATCTCCTCGGCTGTAGAAAGTATATCGCAAGGCTGAAAGATTTGGATGCCCCTGCCATGATCCGGCTGCTTTACAATAAGGATATCTGCAGGTGTTCTTCCTGCGGCGGAAGGATCATTCCTTTACCGGCAGGGCAGCCTTGTACAATGCCAGAACCGCATCTTCTATGTTAAAAAAGGCAACTGAATATTTTTTAAGCTTCCTTTGGAGGCTTATTTCTGATGCCATAAACATGACACCGGACGCCGAATCTGGCTGCCATGCATCCATATGCAGTATACTTCGCTAAAAGGCTGGG
>NZ_AUJR01000011.1 GCF_000424325.1 [Clostridium] clostridioforme AGR2157 | reverse complement strand
GGAATCCATTTCCCCCTGAAGCATCGCTTCAAACATGGGACCGAAGATATCTTTGATTGCGTCCTGCATATCTTCTACATTTTTGCAGTCATACTTCTCCAGGATCGCCTTAGCGATTGCCACTGTTTTAGGGTCTCTTTTTCTTCTTGCCATAAGCGCTGTACTCATAATCCTTTCATTCCTTTCGTTTTAGAATACCGCACTTTACATAAAAAATAAATTTCTGGGGCAGAGACAGACACGGAATCCCTAAAACTCGGTTTTTCATTTTTTATCTCTCTTTGGGTCTCATTTTCATTTTTCTGGATTTTCCGACAAAAAAAGGCCCCAAGATACTTTGAATTGTATCTTGGAACCTCTTTTTATAATGAACTATCCTTTTTTAACCTTTTTTATGTCCAACTTTACGGACATTTGGTCGATTTTAATTGGGACGTTGACAGACTACATAGCCCCCATCTGCTTAGCTACCTCAGCAGCAAAGTCCTCGTTCTTCTTCTCCAGACCTTCGCCGGTCTCGAAACGTACGAACTTCTTTACCTTGATGGAAGCGCCGTTAGCCTTGGCTACAGTTGCAACATACTGGGAAACGCTCTGCTTGCCGTCTTCTGCCTTTACATAAACCTGATCTAACAGACAGGTTTCTTTCAGTTCTTTGTTGATACGGCCCTTTACCATGCCCTCAATGATCTTGTCGTTGGCATCCGGCTTCTCATTCTTTGCTGCAGCTGTAAGGATTTCTGTCTCTTTTGCGATGTATTCAGCGCTCACTTCGTCTCTGCTGGTAAACATTGGCTTTAAGGCTGCTGCCTGCATAGCCACGTTCTTAGCCATATCCTTAATGTCATCGTTGACAACATCTGTCTCTACGTCTACCAGAACACCAATCTTTCCGCCTGCATGGATGTAGGATGCGACAAAGCCATTTGCCTCCTCAACCTGCTCAAAACGACGGATGTTCATGTTCTCGCCAATAATGGCAATCTGGGAAGCAAGTGCCTCCTTTACGGACAATGTCTCGTCCTTAGCCCATCTCTCCTCCATGAATGCATCTAAATCCTTAGCGGAAGTGGTAAGCGCCTGTGCTGCAACATCTGCAACATATGTCTGGAACTTCTCGTTCTTGGCAACAAAGTCAGTCTCAGCGTTAACCTCTACGATAACAGCCTTCTTCTCATCAGCAGCTATTGCTGTTGCTACGATGCCTTCTGCTGCAATACGTCCGGCCTTCTTGGCTGCTCCGGCAAGTCCCTTTTCCCTTAAGAACTCTACTGCCTTATCCATATCTCCGTCAGTAGCTGCAAGAGCTTTCTTACAGTCCATCATTCCGGCACCGGTCATCTCTCTTAACTCTTTTACCATTGCTGCGGTTACTGCTGCCATTTCATCTTCCTCCAATTTTAAAGTTTTAATTAAGCCTCAACAGCCTCTGTCTCGAAAGCCTGGGCAGGAATCTCGATTTCCATTGCGCCCTCTAAAACTTCGCCCTGCTTTGCTTCGATAACAGCATCAGCCATCTTGGAAACAATCAGCTTAACGGCTCTGATGGCATCATCATTGCCAGGAATTACATAATCCAGTTCTTCCGGATCACAGTTAGTATCAACAATACCGATTAACGGTATACCCAGTGTGTGAGCTTCCTGTACGCAGATGTGCTCCTTCTTCGGGTCAACGATGAAGATTGCATCCGGCAGTCTCTTCATGTCCTTGATTCCGCCAAGGTTTCTCTCTAACTTGTCCCACTCCTTCTTCAGGGCGATTACTTCCTTCTTAGGAAGAACATCGAATGTTCCGTCCTGAGACATGGTCTCGATTTCTTTCAGTCTGTCAATACGGCTCCGGATGGTCTTGAAGTTGGTCAGCATGCCGCCCAGCCATCTCTCATTTACAAAGTACATTCCGCAGCGCTCTGCCTCAGCCTTGATGGCTTCCTGAGCCTGCTTCTTGGTACCTACGAACAGGATGGTACCGCCGTCTGCAGCAATGTCAGATACAGCCTTGTAAGCCTCATCTACCTTGCCTACGGACTTCTGTAAGTCAATGATATAGATACCGTTTCTCTCGGTATAGATGTATGGAGCCATCTTAGGGTTCCATCTCCTTGTCTGGTGACCGAAATGTACACCAGCTTCCAATAACTGCTTCATAGAAATTACGCTCATGTTATTTACCTCCATTTGGTTTTTAGCCTGCTCCGTCGCGTATGGGAGTTCAGGCTCTTCCGCCTGCTTCTGACACTTCCCGGAAGACCTGCCAAACTACTGGCCAGGCACCGTCCCGCAGAATCCACAGACGTGTTTTTTGTCAGCCTTTCAAATATATCACAAAATATGGCAGCTTGCAAGCACTTTTAGTAAGTTTTCCTGCAAACTGCCATATATATTTATCTGACTCTTTATTACCCGGCTATCCGTCATCTGCTTTTTATCCGGCTGTCTGATATCTACTTTAAATTTGAGTTGGATGCCTTGATTGTCTTCAGTTCATCAAACACCACGTCATTCAGGACCTTGATATAGGTTCCCTTCATGCCTGAGGATCGGGATTCAATGACACCGGCGCTCTCAAACTTACGGAGCGCATTGACAATCACGGAGCGGGTAATACCCACGCGGTCGGCAATCTTACTGGCTACCAGGATGCCTTCGTTTCCGTCCAATTCCTCGAATATGTGGATGATGGCTTCCAGTTCAGAGAAGGATAAGGTGCTGATGGCTGATTTTACAATCTGCACCTTTCTGGTCTCCTCAGCATTCTCCTCATTAACAGAACGCATCATCTCCAGGCCTACCACGGTGGTTCCGTATTCGCTTAGTATGATATCGTCAATATCATACTGGGAATCCGACTTGTAAATGAAAAGAGTGCCCAGCCTCTCTCCTGCTATATCTATGGGAGTGATGATGGCCTGATACTTCTTTACGTTCTCCTCAGCAAAGCCAAGGGTGGCAAGATTCACGTTCTCCTTGGTGGACAAAACGCTTAAAAGACGTTCGTTCAGCATCTTATCCACGTAACCTCCGACCTGGTCTTCGATAAGTTCCTCTATCTCATCAACCCCAGAACAGATGCTCACCCCCAGAACCTTGCCCTTCTTGCTGATTACCAGGATATTGGATAACAATATCTCACTTAAAACTTTACAGATGTCATTGAAAACAACTTTATGTGAATTATTGTTATGCAAGAGTTTGTTGATTTTTCTTGTTTTGTCCAACAATTGAACACTCATCTCCGAAAGCCTCCTTATCCAAATTGTATATCACCCAAAAATACTCTACTAATAATAGAATTTTAACACAATTTTTAAGCAATAACAAGAGTTTTTTGAAGTTTTCGATTATTTTAATATTTTGATATTTTTCCTCTTTTGTTTTTACAAATTTTTCTATTTTTCAGTCTTATCCATGCGGTAACCGCAGGTCTCACCGGCACACAAAAGCTTATTTCCCTTCTCTACCATATAAGAACCGCAGACAGGGCATTTCTGGGTGGAAGGTTTCTGCCAGGACATGAAGTCACAGTCAGGACTGGCCTCGCATCCATAGTAGAGACGTCCCTTCTTTGTCTTCCTGCGCACCAGCTCCTTACCGCACTTTGGACATGGAATCCCGATTTTTTCAAGGTAGGGCTTGGTATTCTTGCACTCCGGAAATCCGGGGCATGCCAGGAACTTGCCGTGAGGACCGTACTTAATCACCATTTGGCGTCCACACAGGTCGCAGGCCACATCGGATACCTCATCCGCAATCTTTACGGATTCCAGCTCCTTCTCAGCTGTCTTAACCGCCTCATCCAGGTCAGGATAGAAATTGCTGACAACGGTTTTCCAGGCAACGGTACCGTCTGCCACTTTATCCAGCAGGGATTCCATATTGGCTGTAAAGTTAGGGTCTACGATGCTTGGGAAGGAGTTCTTCATGATGCGGTTTACCACATCCCCCAGCTCCGTCACATAGAGGTTCTTATTCTCCTTTACCACATATCTTCTGGCAATGATGGTGGTTATTGTGGGCGCATAGGTACTTGGACGGCCTATGCCCTGCTCCTCCAGCGCCTTTACCAGGGATGCCTCCGTATAATGAGCCGGAGGCTGGGTGAAATGCTGGCTTGGGTCCAGACGTTCCAGCTTAAGGATGGTTCCCTTTTCCAGGTTGCCAAGAACCTGATTTTTCTCTTCCTCATCGTCCGCTTCCACATAGACAGACATAAAGCCTTCAAAATCCAGCTTGGAAGCCGATGTGGTGAACAGGTGGCTGCCCGCCCCAATCTTTACGGAGGTGGTCTCATATACGGCCGGCGCCATACGGCTGGCTGTAAATCGCTTCCAGATTAACTGGTACAGCCGGAACAGGTCTCTTTGCAGTGATTCTTTTACAATGGCAGGAGTCAATGTTATGTCAGTGGGACGGATGGCCTCGTGGGCATCCTGTATCTTAACGCCCTCCTTCTTAGCCTGGCTTCCCTGAGCAACATATTTCTCGCCGTAATGCTCCTTTACAAATGCCCTGGCCGCTGTGTCCGCCTCGTCTGCGATTCTGGTGGAATCCGTACGCAGGTAGGTGATAAGACCCAGTGTTCCCTTGCCTTTTACCTCCACGCCTTCATAGAGCTGCTGGGCCAGACGCATGGTCTTTTGTGTGGAAAAGTTAAGTACCTTGGAGGCTTCCTGCTGAAGGGTACTGGTTGTAAACGGGATGGGAGCCTTCTTCACCCGCTCCCCTCTCTTTACTTCCTCCACCTCGTAACTGCATCCCTCTAACTGGCTCAGAATCTGATCCAGTTCCTCCTTGTTGCGGATGACTGCCTTACCGCCCTTGGAATCCCTGGTCCCATAATACTTTGCCGCAAGAGGCTTCTTATTCCCCTTCAGGAGAAGGTCCGCCTCCAGATTCCAGTATTCCTCGGGAATGAATGCATTGATTTCGTCCTCACGGTCGCAAATCATCCGCAGAGCAACGGACTGTACACGACCTGCGCTTAATCCTCTCTTGACCTTTGCCCACAAAAGAGGACTAATCCGGTAACCCACCATACGGTCCAGCATCCTTCTGGTCTGCTGGGCATTCACCAGGTTCATGTCAAGCTCCCTGGGGGCCTTGAAGGAGGCCTTTACCGCGTTTTTCGTAATTTCATT
Organism: [Clostridium] clostridioforme AGR2157; assembly: GCF_000424325.1. Lineage (GTDB taxonomy): Bacteria > Bacillota > Clostridia > Lachnospirales > Lachnospiraceae > Enterocloster > Enterocloster clostridioformis_A. The sequence goes on along the minus strand of NZ_AUJR01000011.1, from coordinate 104,054 downwards.
AAAACTGATGCGGTAAACACCCTTGCTCCTAAGTTCATCCAGCTTAAGAGCCTTCATCAGGTGCCATGAGATGGCCTCTCCCTCTCGGTCAGGGTCCGTTGCCAGATAAATCTTGTCTGCCTTCTTCACTTCCTTGCGCAGCTTGGCCAGAACGTCCCCCTTTCCTCTGATTGTAATGTACTTGGGCTCATAGTCATGTTCCGCATCAAATCCCAACTGACTCTTCGGAAGATCCCTGACATGGCCTCCCGATGCATCCACCTCATAGTTGGCGCCCAGAAACTTCTTGATGGTTTTCACTTTTGCTGGTGACTCCACAATTACCAGATAATTCGCCATTGTAAAACTCCTTACTCGCTGATCATTTATTTTCACAAAATGGAGACACACACCGGCGAATGCCGGAGGATATCCAAAATACTGACACTTATGTGATTGTTTTCATGTAGTTCTGCCCTGATGTTCTCACCGCAAATCCTTCCAATTCCAGCTCCAGAAGGGCGCTCATACAGCGTCCCGCCGAAAGTCCTGTCTGTACCATAATCTGTTCCAGATGTCTGGGTTCGGAATCTAGGCAACTATACACCATTTTTTCAATCTTGGCAAGTCCCTTCTCGTCTTTTTCACGGTTAATACACTTTTTTTCGTGGAAAATGCCCATATAGTCCAGCACATCCTCAGGGCTGGTCAATATCCCTGCACCTGACTGTATGAGCTCGTTGCACCCTGCACTCAGGGCGTCCGTAATCCGGCCCGGCAGTGCAAATATCTCTTTCCCCTGTTCCAGCCCCAGGCTGGCTGTTATGAGGGAACCACTTTTCTTTCGGGCCTCCATTATCAAAATTACGTCGGAAAGGCCGCTTATGATACGGTTGCGCATGGGAAAATTCCTGGCCAGAGGTTCCTCATCCGGCCCAAACTCGGAGAGAATGCCTCCCTGGGCCGGAATGGCTTCATACAGATAATAATTGCTCCTGGGATAACAGATGTTCACTCCGCACCCAAGAACCCCATATGTCCTGCCCTTTCCCTTCAGGGCTCCCTCGTGTCCGGCCCCGTCTATGCCAAGCGCCAGACCGCTGACAATCTGTACACCGGCTTTTGCCAGCTCCCTACCCATGAATCCGGCGGCCTGCCTCCCGTACTCCGTACAGTTCCTGGCCCCTATGATGGCTGCGGTGGGACATTCCTCATCCGGCAGCTCTCCCTTTACATAAAGTCCCATGGGATAGTCATAAATATGCAGAAGCCGTTTCGGATATTCCCTGTCAATGGGCGTTATGAAACGGATTCCCTTCTCCTGTAAATGGTCATATTCCCGGACCATGCAGGAAAACCGTTCCTTCCACCGGTCATACGTACGGCATTTTTCCTCGCTTTGTAAGATTCCCAGTTTCTTTAATTCCATTCCTTCTATATAATATGCCTTCTCAAAGCTTCCCGCCATCTCCCATATGCGCCGTATGGTCACTGCCCCAAAGCCCGGAATACGGGTGAGCCAGTACAGATATTCTTTTTCAAGTTTTTGGACCCGCGCCATCCCCGGGCCGGAATCTGCGTTCCTGTTTGAATTCTGTTCCATACCGTTCCCTATCCCCATATCTTTTCCTCCAGTCCCCCGTATCCCAATGCTTCAGCCAGATGTTCCTTTTTTATATCCCTGCTGTCCTCCAGGTCGGCAATGGTCCTGGCAACCTTCAGCGCCTTATGGTACCTTCTGGCACTGAAGCCTCCTGATTCGTAAATCCGTTGGGCAAAAGCCTTCTCCTCAGGTCCCAGGCCGCAATGCCGTTCTACCTCTTTCATGCCCATGCGGCTGTTAAAACGTATCTTGGTGCCCGAAAACCGGCGTTCCTGACGTTTTCTGGCATACTCCACCCGCTGCCGTATGGATGCCGAATCCTCATTTTCTCCCTGAGCCGGGTTCAATTCCCCAAAGGTTACAGGAGACGCCTGCGCGCAGATATCAAACCGTTCCAGTATGGGCCTGGATATATGCCCCAGATATCGTTTAATCTGATTCTCCGAACAATTACAGCGGTTCCTGTCCGGATAAAATCCGCATGGACACAGGTTCATGGCAGCTACCATCATGAAATCTGCCGGAAATTCATAATTTCCAGACACCCTTGTCACCGTGATTTTCCGTTCCTCCAAAGGCTGTCTCAGTATTTCCACCGCGGAACGGCCAAAATGGGGCAGCTCATCCAAAAAAAGTACGCCGCCCGAAGCCAGAGACAGTTCTCCGGGCCTGGGAGGAACACCTCCTCCTGCCAGCGCCCTGGCTGTTATGGTGTGGTGAGGGCTCCTGAAAGGCCGCTCAGACAGAAGGGGACGCCCTGCCGGCAGGAGTCCGCAGATACTGTAGATTCTGGATATCTCTATGTCCTCCTCCCGTGTCAGGGCAGGCAGGATGGTGGGGATTCTTCTGGCAATCATGGTCTTACCGGTTCCGGCGCTGCCGGTCAGAAGCAGTCCGTGCATGCCTGCTGCCGCCACCTCCGCTGCCCTCCGCAATATGGCCTGCCCGTTGACCTCCCTATAATCCAGTCCCCCTTCCTTCTGACGACAGTCCTCCGGACGGTGAAGCGGCGCACGGCACGGCTCCATGGAAACCGCGCCCTTAAGAATACCTGCCATATGGCTCAGAGACTCCACTCCCACCATGTCTACGCCCTCCATCACCAGGCCCTCCTCCACATTTTCCAATGGCAGGAAACATCTTCTGATACCATTCTCCCTGGCCATGGCTGCCAGGGAAAGCACCCCGCTTACAGGTTTCACCCTGCCGTCCAGACCCAGCTCTCCAATTACCATGCTGTCCTTCAGCACATCCGTACCCACAATCTGAAACGCGCCCAATATGGCAACCGCAATGGGAAGATCATAGGCAGTGCCCCCCTTTCGTATGCCTGCCGGAGACAGGTTTACAGTTATCTTTTTAGCCGGGAGACGAAATCCCGAATTCTTAAGGGCTGTCCTGACCCGTTCCTGAGACTCCCTTACCTCTGACGCCAGCTGTCCGGATATGGAAAATCCCGGAAGTCCGTCAGCCACATCTGCCTCCACCGAAACCAGGACTCCTTCCACAGCCCATATACCTCCGCTGTTGATTTGTGTAAACATCCATCCGCCCCTTTCACCTTGTTCTCTTAACTATAATATACTTTCATGAATCAGTGGAACTTTGGCACGATACCGTACCGGATTTAAATATAAGACAGGATAGGAAGAACCCTATCCTCTTGAATGAAAGATATAATTACTATACTAAAGGGGACGCAAAATTACAAGGGGCAATATGGACTGTTTTCCATGACTGTTTTCCATGGGACTATCAGGGACTGCTTCCCACTGCTCCATCCTACTTTTGGAACTCCGTCATATAAGGCCGGAAACGCAGGGGCAGATGGGCTCTCTGGCATACCGGATTATGGCGTTCCCTGATGGCAATGGTATCGCAGAACATACGCCACATGTCCTCATAAGTCTCCTCGTCTGTCCTCTCCTTAAGCCAGTGGCTCCACCCCCGGTCGCTGCCCTCCTGTTCCGGTTCAAGGGGCTGGTTTACCAGAAACCAGGAACAGCCTGCCGGATGGACTGCCGCCCTTTTATGGTTCTCATCATAAATGACCCAGTTTTCCTCCGGAAGCCGGTCTGCAAAGTGAGGGGCCAAAAGGGTCATGATATCGTTCTTCGGACCGATACGTGACACCAGTATGCCTCCAGGAGTCTCTGAAAAGCGCAGAAACTCTGTCAGGAGATGATTCTCATTGTACACATTCCGGCACAGCCCGAATAAGTCATAGCAGGCCGGAAGCTGAAGCATGTCCAGCACCGACGGGCCGTGGCGAAAGGCCTGTATCAGAAACCTGTATATCTTATCTGCCCGGTTCCTGTCCTGGCTCAGAGAGGCAGTGTACACCTTCCTGTATACCTCCTGGGAGAGCTTAGCGCACACAGAACGGATGACTTTCTCCGCCTTCTCCGGGCAAATCTGTAAATCCCTGTACTCCGCAAAAAGCTCCAATTCCTCATATTCTCCCTTTACGGCCAGCCGGACATTCCCATGACCGGCCGGGTCCGCCCAGGCATCATATACGCCGCAGAGAATCCCCTCAAGCCAGGGTTCGCACATATAAACCGTCATATCGCCCACCTCCTGTATCCTTACAAGCTTCCCGTCACCGAAGCATAATAGTCATCGCCTGTCACCGGCATCTCCAGATGCATGTCATCAAACAGGGTTAGCTGACGAAAGCTGTCCCTGTTCTCAATGTCCCAGGCTTTGCGCCGCTCATCCCCCACAAGACAGGCTGTGATATAGTCCTGGTCCAGCCTGGCTCCTTCCATCATGCGACCTTTGCAGGTGATGAAATATCTGGCACGTTTCAGGACCACCCCCATTTTCTTTAAGTCCTCGAACTGAATTCCGCCCTGCTTTCTGGCATTCACAATCCTCTGGGCCGACTTTACCCCGATGCCGGGGACCCTGAGAAGATCCCCGTAGGAAGCCCTGTAGATTTCCACCGGGAACTGCTCCAGATGGCGCAGTGCCCAGTCGCACTTGGGATCAAGGAATACATTGAAATTCGGCTGTTCCTCTGACAGCAGCTCCTCTGCCTTAAATCCATAGAACCGGAGCAGCCAGTCCGCCTGATATAGCCTGTGTTCCCTTAACAGAGGAGGTCTGGCTGTCACGGAAGGCAGGCAGCTGTCGTCGTTGACCGGCACATAGGCGGAATAAAAGACCCTCTTAAGGCCGTAATTCTCATACAGAGCCTGTGTGACAGCCATCATCTGGTAATCATTCTCCGGGGTGGCCCCCACAATCATCTGGGTACTCTGACCCGCAGGCACAAAGGGAGTTTTGGCATACTGAGAGTCGGGAAGGTGCCTTCTTCCTCCCCCAGCCCTCTGCCTGTCATTCTGCCCATCCCCCGGACAATCCTGACCGCTGCCGGATAAACCATGGTTTCCCAACAAAAAGGCACCTGACTGCACCAGCTCCGGACGAATCAGAGCGGCGCCGCCTGCAAAACCGGCCCGCTCCGTCGCATAGGGCTTCTTAAATTCCCTGTCATATCCCAGGAGGTGGCTGGACACCGCAATCCCCTGCTGCACCTGACGCATGGGCTTTAATATCTTATCCCTGGTCTTACCGGGAGCCAGGTTCTTAAGTCCCTCGGCCGTGGGAAGCTCCAGATTGATGCTCATACGGTCAGCTAAAAAGCCCATCCGCTCCACCAGCTCAGGGTCAGCCCCCGGTATGGTCTTCACATGGATGTATCCGTTAAAATGCCACTGGTTCCTGAGCTTATGCAGGGTCTCGTAAATCAGTTCCATGGTGTGATTGGCGTTATACAGAATGCCCGAACTCAGGAACAGGCCCTCAATGTAATTCCTGCGGTAAAATTCAATGGTGAGCTTACACACCTCATCCGGCGTAAAGGCAGTCCGCACCACATCATTGGAACAGCGGTTCACACAATATTTACAATCATAGATACACTGATTGGTAAACAGAATCTTGAGAAGGGAAATGCATCTGCCGTCCGCTGAAAAACTGTGGCAGATTCCGGCCTCTGAAGTGTTTCCTATGCTGCCTGCCTTTCCCTTTCTCCTTACCCCGCTGGATGTGCAGGCCACATCATACTTGGCTGCATCCGTAAGTATCTTTAACTTTTCCTGAACGCTTAAATTCTCCTGTATCAACATGATATCACCATCCGGAACATATGTTTGTTCTGATAGTATAGCACAGAACAGAGGTAAACGCAATTGAAAATCAGAACATTTGTTCCTTTTTATTTATCATATCGCAAAGAGACCTGCAGCCGTCCCCGCCATATCATATGACGCGAATCCGGCCGCAGGCCTCTTAAATATGGGAAAAATCAATGAAACATCATTCTGTCCGGGATTTATCTTTAATCCCTGTACCCGTTGGGATTCATGGACTGCCATTTCCAGGAATCAGCACACATCTCCTCGATTCCCTTCTCCGCCACCCAGCCCAGCTCACGCCTTGCCTTGGCTGAATCGGAATAGCAGGTTGCCACGTCACCTTCCCGGCGGGGCTGAATCTCGTATTTCAGCGTCTTGCCGCAGGCTTTCTCATATGCATGGAGCACATCCAGCACACTGTAGCCCACTCCGGTTCCCAGGTTGTAGATGCTGACACCCTCTTTATCCTGCAGCTTCTGCACTGCCTTTACATGGCCCTTTGCCAGGTCCACCACATGGATGTAATCTCTGACCCCGGTACCGTCCGGCGTGTCATAATCATCGCCAAATACATTCAGATGGTCCAGCTTCCCCACTGCCACCTGGGCAATATAGGGAACCAGGTTGTTGGGGATTCCCTTGGGATCCTCCCCAATCAGTCCGCTCTCATGGGCGCCGATGGGATTGAAGTAGCGCAGCAGCACTACGTTCCACTCCGGGTCCGCTGTATGTAAATCCGTCAGAATCTGCTCCAGCATGCCCTTGGTCCGTCCGTAAGGATTGGTAATCTCTCCCTTGGGGCAGTTCTCAGTGATAGGGATTTCAGCCGGGTCTCCGTACACGGTAGCGGAGGAACTGAATACGATATTCCTGACACCATGGCTGCGCATCTCATCGCAGAGAATCAGGGTGCCTGTGATATTATTGTGATAATACTCCAGAGGCTTGCGCACGGATTCTCCCACTGCCTTAAGGCCTGCAAAATGGATGACCGAATCAATTTTCTCCTTGTCAAACACTTCCTTAAGGGCCGGCTGGTCCAAAAGGTCCGCCTCGTAGAATTTCACCTTTTTGCCTGTTATCTTCTCCACTCTCTCCAGTGCCTTCTCGCTGGAGTTATAAAGGTTGTCTACTACAACCACATCATAACCCGCTGTCAGCAGTTCCACACAGGTATGGCTTCCGATATAGCCGGCGCCACCAGTCACTAAAATAGCCATGGTATCTCCTCCTTACGAACAATTGATTGCTGCAAAAAGGCGGAACAGGTTAAGCTGTCTGACCGTTCCGCCTGTTATGACTAGTATAAATGGAAAGCTGTCATAAAACAATGCACAATTCTTCTATCTTTTTATAATATTTTTTGGATGACACCCCTTAACCGTGTTTTGCAAACTCTGCCCGTATCTTCTCTATGGCCTTTTTCTCAATCCGGCTCACATAAGAACGGGAGATGCCCAGCTTGCCGGCAATCTCCCGCTGGGTATGCTCCTTCCCACGGTACAGCCCGTAGCGCATCCCCAGAACCGTCTTCTCCGTCTCCGTCAGACAGGACTCAAAGGCCTCATAAAGCTCCTTTACGTCCTGTTTTAAAATCATGATATCCAGCGTCTCTTTATTGTCCATCTCTATCACATCCACCAGACTGACGGTCTCGCCGTCCTTGTCTACTCCGATGGGCTCAAAAAGGGACACTTCCTTGGAATACTTCCTGCTGGCTCGCAGAAGCATCAGTATCTCATTTTCCACGCATCTGGCTGCATAGGTGGCCAGTCGTGAGCCTTTATCTACGTTAAATGTATTCACTGCCTTAATAAGGCCTATGGTTCCCACGGACAGCAGGTCCTCAATGTCGTAATCAGAGCCCTGATACTTTTTTACCACATGGGCTACCAGACGCATATTATGCTCAATCAGCATATCTCTGGCAGACTGGTCGCCCTCTTTGCAGCGTTCCAGATACTCTTTTTCCTCTCCTGCTGATAATGGTTTCGGAAAAGTCTTCAAAGAAAGCCACCCTGCATATTCTTAATCTTATTCTATGCGAGGGCAGCTTGCCAAGTGCTTTTACAAGTTTTTATTGGCTGGTACTATTTTCCGAAGCTATGACGAACAGCTCCTTTAGCTTCTTCCGGTCCAGGCTGTGGTTGTACACAAGGGCCTCATAATCCAGTATCGTGTCCTGATACGGACAACGCTCCGACTCTGCCTTGGCCCAGCAATAATAGGTTCCCTCCCTGTCATAGCAGCCCAGGAAATGGACCACCGGAAGATCCTCCTTCATGGCAAGCAGGAACCGGTTATAGGGCGTCATTTCAAGATTGGCCCTCCACAGGACCTCGGAGGACAAATAGACCGCCCCAAGACGCCCCATGTCCTCGGAAGGCATGCTGTAATTGGTCCATATAATGAAGGGGGTCTCGTACCACATGAGATGGTCCTGCACCGGAACCTCAGAACTGGGCATGCCGGCTATGTCATCGTAAAATTCATCCTCCACGCTGGGCTGGTGATCCCCGAACATGACAATCATGGTTGGCTCGTCCATCCGGCTGAAATACTCCACCAGGTACTGGAATGCCTGGTCCGACCGCTTCATGAGGGACAGGTACTGGTCCGTTTTTGGATATTTTCCCTCGTACTCGCCGGTAAGCCATACCTCCTGTTCAAAATTATCGTAGGTCCCCACATATCCGCCGTGGTTCTGCATGGTCACATTGAATATAAACAGCTTGTCCTCAGGATTTTCCTTGGCTTCCACCACCTGAATCAGCTTCTGGTAATCCGCCTGATCGCTTACATAGTTGCGCAGTTCCTCGCTGCCCTCGTAGTTATCCTGGTCCAGGAACTCATCAAATCCCATATTCTGATAGCATTCCACCCGGTTCCAGTTTTCTCCGGGATAAGGGTGCATTGCCACGCTGTAATACCCCTGGTCCTTCAGGGTGCTGACCATGGAACAGGTACCTGGCTTTACATTGAACTGGTAGGCAATGGAGTTGGCAGGCAGCAGGGCCATGGAGTCCCCTGTAAGGAACTCAAACTCGGAATTGCTTGTCATGGAACCGAACACGGGCATGCAAAGGCTTCCCTTGACCGTATTTTCCTCCAGGCTGTCCATGAAGGGGAAATATTCTGTATTGGTGGTAAAATCACCTGCCGTCTTAAGCTCTGACAGGCTCTCGTTCATAATGCATATCAGATTGACCGGTGTCACAGGCTGCCCGTCCTCCGGCCGTTTTTCCGGGCTCCCCGGATAGGACTGGCCATTTCCCGGTTCCGTATATATACTTTCCTCCTCCAGGCGGTTATATATCTCCTTAAGCCTGGCGCTGCTGTAGCCCTGGGGCGGCTTCTTTACCACATACTGAAAGGAGACCGCAGTGGACAGCACATAGCCGTATTCCTGGTATGTCCCGTTGATGGCCCACATGTTGATGCCAAGCCCCCAGGAAGGGACCAGACAGGCGAAGAACCAGGCCCCATAGCCCGCTATGGACGCAGCGATTCCCCCTCCCACTGCCAGGCGAAGCCTCCAGCCCCTGACCCGGCGCGGCGTGAACCACAGGAACACGTTCATGAGCAGAAGCAGGACAAAAGCCGTTTTCATCTGATGGGTGATGAAAAATTCATAGTTGCCGGATACGGTCATGGCTGTCCTGAATGCCATCACATCCCACAGCATGATGGGGCGTCCCCTGAAGGCCACCACAAAGGTCTCTGCCAGGGAAATGACATAGAGGACACAGGAGGCCGCGGGCACAGCGATTCTGGTCCTCCCCATGACGGCAAATAAAGCCAGATACAGCACATAAATCCATCCTATGTTCAGAGCAGCCATATAATAAGGAACCGTGTCCAGGTTCCCCGTGACGTACTCAAACATAAAGTATGACACCACTGGGGCCATTAACAGACTCACGGTTCCCACTATATACCATATATATTTTATAATCTTTATCTTATTTTCTTTTGTCACCATTGTCGCCTTTTTGTTAGAATTTTGTTAATAATTTTTAATAAACTTATCCTAACATAAAGGATTTAATGATTCAAGAGTTAAATGCTTCCATACAAAACAGCCACCGCTGTCTGTCGATGGCGGCACAGGCAATTCCGGCATATGTTGTTTTGGGTATGGATTACCCGCATCATATCCCCGCAGAAGGCATATCCCAACACGGTCAGAACCATGGGGCTTTCCCTTTTATGGGATTTGCCGCCGGCGAAGTCTTTTCACTTTATAAAACGATTAGTGGTGGAACAGACGGATTCCCGTAAATGCCATCACCATTCCATACTGGTTGCAGGTCTCGATGACCTGGTCGTCACGGACGGAACCGCCGGGCTGCGCCACGTATTTCACGCCGCTCTTGCTGGCCCTGTCTATGTTGTCCCCAAAGGGGAAGAAGGCGTCGGAGCCCAGGGCCACGTCTGTCATGGTGTCCAGCCAGGCCCTCTTTTCCTCAGCGGTGAATACAGGAGGCTTTACCTTGAAGGTCTTTTCCCATCTTCCGTCAGCCAGTACATCCATGTAATCATCTCCCATATAGACATCAATGGCATTGTCCCTGTCAGCCCTCTTGATGCTGTCCACAAAAGGAAGGTTCATTACCTGGGGAGCCTGGCGCAGATACCAGTTGTCCGCCTTGCTGCCTGCCAGACGCGTACAGTGAACCCTGGACTGCTGTCCCGCGCCGATGCCAATGGCCTGTCCGCCTTTTACATAGCATACGGAGTTGGACTGTGTGTATTTCAGGGTGATGAGGGAAATCATCAGGTCAATCTTGGCAGTATCCGGAAGTTCCGTGTTCTCAGTGACAATATCCTCCAAAAGGTCCCTGTTGATCTCCAGGTTGTTATGCCCCTGCTCAAAGGTAATGCCAAACACTTGCTTGCGCTCCAGGGCCTCCGGCTCATAATCCGGGTCAATCTGGATGACATTGTAATTACCGTTTTTCTTGGACTTAAGGATTTCCAGGGCTTCCGGCTCATATCCCGGAGCGATGACGCCGTCAGACACCTCGCGCTTAATGATTCTGGCCGTGTCAGCGTCGCACACATCGGACAGAGAGATAAAGTCCCCGAAGGAGGACATGCGGTCTGCTCCCCTTGCCCTTGCATATGCGCTGGCCAGAGGTGAGAGTTCACCCATGTCATCCACCCAGTAAATCTTCCTCAGCGTCTCGTCAAGAGGCAGGCCCACGGCTGCCCCGGCAGGAGATACATGCTTGAAAGAGGCGGCTGCCGGGAGTCCTGTGGCTGCCTTCAGCTCTTTTACCAGCTGCCAGCCGTTTAACGCGTCCATGAAATTGATGTAGCCAGGTCTGCCGCTCAGTACTGTGATTGGAAGCTCCCTGTCCCCTTCCATGAAGATTCTGGAAGGCTTCTGATTTGGGTTACAACCGTATTTAAGTGCCAGTTCTTTCATAATGATACCTCTCTCCTTATTTGTTTTTATTTACGATTCTTGTCTCATATGTGCCGGCGGCAATATCGATAAAACGCACGAACAGTGACACCTTGTTGTCCTCATTAAGGCTGTTCCAGACCAAATCCGTAAAGGCATCGATGTCCCCGCTTATGCCCACCTTCTTAGGCTCTCCCTCAAAGCTGGGAAGAGGATTGCCGTCATGCATGTAGGTGTGGATGAAACGTCCCTCTCCCGCCGCCGGTGACTCGTAGGCATAGGTGAAGCGCAGGCAGGAATCCGGATTTGTGCTGTCGCTCTTTAAAATGGACATGGCATAGTTATAATTGCCGTTTTCAATGTGCATGATGCCGGAGATTCGGGGTGTGTAGTTAGGCGCATCAGGCTCGAATTTTCTGCATCTTAAGGACTGCTCAAAGGTCATCTGGTGGTCCATTCCATCGTAGATGGTATCGGTCTGGTCTCCGTTGGTCACAATGGTCTTGTTTCCAAGGACCCGTACAGGGGCATATATAATCAGGCTTGGGTCCTCCAGCCTGGCGGGGTCGAATGCCTGGGTACGGATTCCTTCCCCATCCTCCACAAACACACGGTTGCGGCTGTTGGCGCTTCTGCCCATGATAAAATAGGCGGTTACTGCCTTTGTTCCATCTTCAGAGCGCCCGATGACGATTCCCCGTCCGGGATAAGCATTGCTTTTCAGTTCCTGTTCCAGTGACATCTGATTCATACTGATTCCTCCATTCGGCTTAATAGGTTTCTGAAACTTAAAAGAGCCGGCTCCCGGACACGCAAAAAATATGCATGCCCAGGCGGTCGGCTCAAAATAGTTCATGGTACTGCGTGCTCCCTGTGGTTGCTCCACTATCCGCCAGTCACACGCCCTACTATTAATATATATCTTTTTTTCTAATATTGCAACCCCTCTTTAGAAGTTTTACTAATCAAGAGAGTTCAAGAAAGCTGTCTCCAATACCGGCATATTCCCCCTATTCATTCCGGATGGCTGCCAGGGGACTCAGCTTCATGGCACGCATAGCCGGCATGAATCCTGCGGCCATGCCCACAAAGATGGCAAAGATTACGGCGGCCACGGAAAGCCAGGGCGGTATTCTGGACAGGTTGCCTGTCAGGCCGTTCATTTCCTCCAGATTAACAAACCGGTTGATAACCACCGAGATACTGTAACTGAGCAGAATTCCAACAATGCCTCCCATGAAGCCGATAAAGCCGGATTCAATGAGGAACATGTTACGGATATTTCCCATATCGCAGCCCAGCACCTTCATGACTCCGATTTCCTTTGTCCTCTCATAAATGGACATCATCATGGTGTTGGCAATGCCGATGGCTGCCACGAACAGGGAAACGGCTCCGATACCGCCGAGAACAGCCTGTATCATGCTGGACTGCTGTTTCGTGCTCTCCATCCAGTCCGCCTGGCTGCTGACCTGGAATCCCATGTCCGCTATCTGCTTCTGAACCTCCTGGACATATTCCATATCGTCCACAAATATCTGTGCCCGGTTATAGGTCAGATAGTTAAGGGGCTTTCCCTTTTTATTGGTGGGCTGTCCCGGTATGACGGTTCCCTTTTTAAACACCTTGCGCAGCTGGGCTTTCAGTCCGTCGATGTCCGTGTATACGTTATAGGAATAGGAATTCCAGTCATCCGGACCGCCTTCCACCATGCCGGTAGCATTCATCATGTACTTTTTCGGCGGTTTTACAGGCGTCTGCCCGTCCTCTGATGAGCTGACGGAACCATTCCTGGTCTGGAAATAAGCGTCCACGTCGAAAATAACAAAGAGAGGCTTATTCATAAAGTCCACATCCGGCATCTCGCCTGTGTCCCAGTATCCGCGGCCTGTCTTGGAATTATAAAAATTCTGCTGGACCGTGTTGCCCACCACCAAGCCCATCTCTCCCGGCTCCGGCAGCCTGCCCTCGCCTAAGGGAATCTGTTCCAGAAAGGACTGGCTTACGCCCATGAGGGACAGATACTGGGCCTCGTAGGCTCCCTGACGCATAACCACATTGATTTCCAGAACCGGGGATACCCCGGACACATGGGACAGACGGCTAAACTGTTCTATGACATCGTCTGTGATGTAGGTGGGATCCGAGGATTTGCTGCTGCTCCCGCCCCCTCCAACCATCACTGCGCCCCCATAGGATGAACCGGAATACACGTTGATGGTGGTCAGGCTTCCCCAGGAGGAAATCTGTTCCATGAACATCTGGTCCAGTCCGATTCCCAGAGATACCATGACCACAATGGACGCCGTACCGATGATAACTCCCAGCACAGTCAGGACTGTTCTCAGCTTCCTGCGTCTTAAGTTGTTAATGCTCATGATTACGAGATCAGGAAATCTCATCGTCCACATCCTCTTCCCTTGCTGCCTTGCGTTTCTTCCTGATTCGGATGACAACTGCGGCTGCAATACCGGCCGCTGCCACCACACCGGCAATCATCAGGAACTTGTATTTACCCCAGAAGGACGGGGCTGCCTCTGCGTCCATGCTGCCTGCATCCATGGCCGCTCCCGTATCATCCCAGTTCTGTTCCATCTCCTCCATGACCATGAGGGTCAGCTCCTTTTCCACCGGTTCAGCGGGAACGCCGTTTTCATCCTCGTAATCAATGCGGATGCGCACGGTTCCCTCATCCTGGGTGGGAGCCACGCCTGTCAGCATGGTATCCACGTTGCCTGTTTCACCCGGCTTAATGTTTCCCACATAGGCGTCCGTGGTCTTGATGGAATCCGCCTCAAAGGTCACGGTCACGTTGTAAAGAATGACCTTTCCCGTGTTATTGATTCCAAACATGACATTGGACTCAGAGCCCACGGTCATGCTGTCCGGCATAACGTCAATGGTGCTGGTGCTTAACCGGGCGTACTGCTTTACAGGGATGTCCACTACAATACTTTCCTCTGCGTTCTTGAATTCAGGGCTGTCGTACTTCTCCTTTACCGTGATGGCGTAGGAGCGCTGGTCCACGCCTGCCCTAGCCGTGAATCTGGCCCTCACCTCAGTGGTCTGTCCGGGAGCCATATTGTCCACCACCAGAGAGGAGGTGCCTGACTCCGTGGTAAACACGGCGCTGTCCGATACCTTCTCCGACTCCAGGTTAAAGAGGATGTTGCTGGCAGGAACCGAGGTGGATGCATTCTTCATGTTAAGAATAAGCTCAAACTCGTCCCCTGCGTAGATTTCCTCCGGAACCGTGTGATAGCTCTCCACAATCAACCTGGCCCTGGTCCTGTCGTTGGCGTTAAAATCTCCCAGGTCGTCCTCTTTATCCTTGGACACGATATGTACGTAAAAGGTTCCCTCCTCCGTGTGCAGGTCTCCCTCAGAGCTCAGACGGAAGGTGATGGTGTATTTGATTGGATAATAGCCTGTGTAGGAATCCTTGCGGATTGCCATGCTGTAGGGGGCGGACACGGTTTCCCCGGGCTGCACGCGCTCAAAGGTGCGGTCATAGTTACCGTCATTGATTTCAAAGGGGAACTTGGCATCGTCCTCTGAGAGCTGCATGCTGACCGTCACATCCTGTGCCGTGGTCTCCCTCTTGTTGCGGAAATTCACGGTGTAATCCATGACATTGGGATAGACGCCCCGCGGTGTGGGCTGATTCTCACCCACCACAAAGTAATTGCCTTCCTTTTTGTCCTCCTCGTCGTCTGCTCCGGATGTGGATGAGGTGGAAATCCATACATTGATATAATCCGTATCAGAACCGCCGTCCCATTCAAGCAGTACAGGGATGCTGTAGTATCCCTGAAGGGCATCACGCCGCACCCTGGCTGACAGGGACACGCTCTTTACATTGCCCTTCTTGATGGTTCCCACGCTCTTGGCCACAAAGGTGGTTTCCATGATTTCAAACGGATAATAGTCAACGGAGTAATCCCCGTTTCCCCGCTCCTCTATCTGCTGGAAATCATTGGTCTCCAGGAGACTGATGCGCAGGTTCTCCATGTCCTCATCCGTGGCCCTGATACGGAATGGGATGGACATGGATTTTCCTATGGTCCCTTTGGGTGATTTTGTAGTAAATACATAATCATTTTCACTGGCATTGGTGTTATAGCCCAGTCTGTAATCGCTGGCCGCCGCACTGGACGAATAAATCCCGGCCAGCATACAGGCTGCCAGGAACGCCGTCAGGCCTTTGCACCATTTATTTGCTCTCATTATCATTGCACTCCTTTTTCTCTGCATTCCCATATAACGCTTCCCTGCCGCCTGTCTCGATTCCCACAATCCGGCCGTCCATAATTCGGATTCTCCGGTCCGCATAGGAGGCCAGATTGTTGTCGTGGGTAACCATGACCAGGGTCTGGTTCTGCTCCCTGACAATCTTCTGCATCAGGCGCAGCACCTCCATGGTGGTCTTGGAATCCAGGTTTCCCGTGGGCTCATCGGCAAATATAATCTGAGGTTTTACCACCAGGGCCCTGGCAATTCCCACACGCTGCTGCTGTCCGCCGGACATCTGGTTGGGCATATGCCTGGCCTGTCCTCCCACACCTACCAGATCCATGTATTTCCTGGCTTCCTTAAGCCGCTGTTTCCTGGAAACGCCCCGAAAGGAAAGGGGAAGGGCTACATTCTCCAGGGCATTCATGGTATTTAACAGGTTGTATGCCTGGAAGATAAATCCCACCTTTTCGCGGCGGAAGCTCACCAGCTGGCGCTCCGTCATCTTCTCTATATGGACCCTGCCAATCTCAATCTCCCCCTTGGTGGGCTTCTCCAATCCGGCCAGCATGTTGAGAAGAGTGGATTTGCCGGAACCGGAGGCTCCTACAATGGCAACGAATTCTCCCTTATATATGTCAAAATCCAGTCCGTCCAGGGCCCGGACCTTGATATCGCCTACCCGGTATATCTTATATAAATTCTTTACCCGTATGACCACGGGCCTGTTTTCTTTTCCTGTGTCTTTTTCTCCTGCATCCTGTTTCTCAGGGACCGACGACACGGCCAACTGTTCCTCTGCCAAATCCAGCCTCCTTTCCGGGGCGTAAAAGCGCTCCAATCCGGATAACAGCCTCTATGGACAGACTGTTACTGATTTTGTTCAGTATAGCACAGAGAACGTGATTTGTTCTTCTGTTTTTCTTTAATCTTCCTTTAATAATTCCTTACACCCTATCAGTTTTCAGTAGCAAATGTAACACGAAAACAGGTAATTGTAAAGTAAATCAGGCCGGAGCGCAGTAAAAGACCGGGCCCCGCTGGTTTTTAAGCGGGGCCCGGTCATGGTGGGTTCTTTATATTTCACAGTACGGTTCAGGAGTAGCGTTCATAGGACAGCAGATAGCCGTTTTTCTTCAGCCATTTCATGTCCAACCTGAAGGGAAGTCCGGGGATGTCCGGCAGATAAAACCTCCCGCCCCTGCGTTCCACGGTCACTTCCATGCAGTCCAGCACAGGCTGGTTGCAGACCTCCAGGAATTCCTCCATGGCATCATCCCCTGCCGTAGCAATGAGCGGACAGGCAAGAAGGGGCAGGCCGCCTGAGGAAAAACGTATGTTGTTTTGAACCGCCATATCCCGCACCTGCATCTATTCCCTTATGCCTGCAAAGGAGGAAGGGACCGGCTGGAAATGGCGGACGCCCGCATCCAGGTAGGGTGTGAACATATAGTGGTTACGCACCGACTCGCCGGCAGCCACGGGAATGGGACAGCTCTCTGTCAATTCACCATAGCCCTTAAAATCAAATCCGTGAATCGGTTCTTCAAACCATGCAATATCATATTTCCAATGGTCTCCCGCACCAGCCTGACCCGCTCCACGTCATAGTCAATCTTGGTGGCAAAATCTGTTCCCACCTTCATCTTTACTGTCTTATGCCCGCAGTCCATGAAATGTTCCATTTCCCCGGCCAGAGCGGCGCCGCTCAGGTGTGTGCTCCCTCCGCTTCCATATACGGTAACACTGTCCTTTAAAGCTCCCAGGAACCGGTGGAAGGGCATGCCTGCACGCTTTGCCAGAATATCGGTGAGAAGGTACTCAAGCTTTCCCACCTCCCCTGCCGTCTCCCCGTCAAAACCGGAATTTCGGCATGACCAGTATACCTTGTGCATCCACTGAGCGAAGCTCCTTTTCTCACCGGTCATAATAAGGGGAAGAATGGTCTTTTCCATGATGGACGAGCAGGGGCACACGCCCCTGATGCCGTCCTCCGTATAGAGCTTCACATATTTGCTTATCTTGGAATGGGTAAACGGTCCTCCGGTTGCATCGTAAAACGGTTCTTTCTGGGGTACCGGCGCAAGATTGATAATAAATGCGTCTGTGAATTTGAGTAATTCGCCATCGTACTTCATTTTCGTCTATTCCCATCCTTTTGGAAGATACGTAAGCGTGTTCTTTATCATGTCATCCACCAGAAGCCTGACATCCTCCTCCCGGCAGTTCTTTCCCTTTACAAGGGGATCGTTCATAAATGCCCTGACCACCTTTTCCTTATCCGGATGGAGGGCTGCTTCCATAATCAGCTCATGGTTCTCCAGATGGGGCATCAGAAGTTCCTTTACATTTTCCGGCACGGCTCCCGCAACCACCGGATAGATGTGATCCTTTTCAAAGACCGCGTTGGTCTCCACCAGGGCATCTGCGGGCAGGTTGGTAATCTGGCAGGCCGTATTCGGAATATTCACATTGCTGACAACCCTTGTAAGGCCGCAGAGTGCTTTGATTAAAAGGATCCCCTCTTCACCAGTGGGATCCAGCTTGACTTCCTCTTCGCCGGCTGCCAGCCTGCGGCTCCTCTCCAGCCTCTCCTTCAGGTCATTCTTTCTCCACTGCACCGTAGTCAGACCAAATTTCCAGGATGCGACTGTCTCCGGATCATTCAGATACTCATTTCCCGGCATGAATTCAGCCAGATGCCTGTCGCCTGCCGCCGCAATCAGGCCATACCTCTTAAACAGATCCATCTTGACCCGGTTGGCACACTTGAAGGAAGAATTCATCCAGTTTTCGCCTTCCACCTCATATCCCTGGTCAAAATGTGCGTCAATATAGTCCTGGTAAACAGGGAACAAGTCAATTCCCTTATAGGAAGCGCTGGAAAACCATGTGAAATGGTTGATGCCCAGCACATTGACATGGATGTCATGCCAGTCAATCTCCTTTTCCCCGCAGCTCTCCTCGCAGATTCCCTTAAGGACCTTCTGGGTGCCAAAGACCTCATGGCAGCAGCCGAATGCCTTGATTTCCGGGAACACCTGATACAGTGTCTTTACGCACAGTGACATGGGATTGGTATAATTAATCACCCATGCCTTTGGCGCATACTCTTTTATGGCCTCAGCAATCTCCACGAACATGGGAATGGTGCGCAGGGCGCGGACCATTCCGCCTGGTCCTGCCGTATCACCTACAGACTGGTAGATTCCCAGGCGCTCCGGAAGGTGAACATCCGATTCCATCTCGTCAAAGGTGCCGGGCAGGATGGAGATGACAACGAAATCACATCCAGTCAAAGCATCCTTAAGGCTTAAGCTGGTCTCAAACTTCCAGTCTCCTTTGGCGTCGTCCCTCTGCATCAGGCGGTTACCAATCACCTCATTGTTCTTTGCCGCGTCGCCATCAATATCGTACAGCCGTATGGTTCCGCTAATCTGGTCCTCCAGGGCAAGGTCTGTCATAAAGGTCCAGGCCCATCCCCTGGAACCGCCGCCTATATATGCAATCTGGATATCCTTAACTTTATTATCACTATACTTCATAGCTTCCTCCTTTTTATGTTTACCTGAAATACACCTGCTCTGCATTTCTGTACATGATTAGTTCCTTTTCTTCCCTGGAACATACATCGCTGCAGGTGATGTACTGAATCAAGTGCTGATAACTGTCCTCCTTCAGCACAGAGGGTATATCCGTTCCGAAAATGAGTCGGTCTGCCCCTGCTATCTCAATTCCATGCTTCAGATACCGCACCGCATTGGGATAGGGGTAGGCATCAGGGCCGCAGTTATGGGGCAGGGCGGCCAAATCAAACCACACATTGGGCAGGGCCAGCGTCTTGAGTCCTTCCACCAGCTTATCCTCGTCCCTCATGGACACGGCCAGCAGATGGCAGACCACAAACTTCATGGATGGATGCTCCTTTATCACACGCAACAGCCGGTCTGTCTGCCAGCTCTCACTGCCGTATTTGCCGATATCAATGACAAACACGAGACCATGCTCATCCGCATAATCATATTCAGCCTTCATAATGTCCCCGTCTAACGGCAGCGTGAAATGACTGGCCATGAGCCCGGAACCGGTGCTCACCTCAAACTTCACGATTGGGAACCCCAAATCTTCAAACAGGTGTTTTCGTATCTGTTCCTTACCTCTGCAAAAAGGGTCATAGGAGGCAGCGGCCCGGAACCGGTCCGGATATTTTTTCACCGCTTCCATGGAATAGAGATTCTGGAAACCAAAGTAATTTCCCTGGAGCAGCACTGCTTTCTCCACTCCGTTTCCATCCATCTTTCTGAGAATGTCCTCAGCAGTCACCACACCCTGGCTGAATTCATCCGGAAGCATTCGGAACCGTTCCCCTGACGCATATTCCGCCATGCCGTTTCCGGCAAAGCGCAGCTCTCCCCCTGCCCCTGTCCCGGCTATGTACTGTACCAGATGGACGTGTCCGTCTATTATCTTCATTTCATGTTCCATTTTCATCATCCTTTCAGGCCGGAGGTACTGACGCCCTCAACCAGATATTTCTGGAAGAACAGGAATATAAGGATTGACGGCAGGATGGACAAGGTAGCCATGGCGAACATTGCGCCATAATCCGATGACGAGCCGGGGTCGCAGAAAAGCTTAAGCGCAAGGCTGACAGGGTACATGCTGGACTTGCTGACATACAGCAGGGCTGAAAGGAAATCATCCCATCTCCACATGAAGGAGAATATGCAGGCCGTGACCAGTGCCGGCTTTATAAGAGGCAGCATGATGCGTGTAAAAATGCCTGCATAGGAACATCCGTCAATCTTGGCCGCTTCATCCAATTCCGTAGGAATACCGCTGATGAAGTTGGATATCAGGTACACGAAAAATCCCTGTATGGCAAAGTAATACGGAACAGTTAACGGCATGTAGGACCCCACCCAGCCCAGCTTCTGATACCACAGATACTGGGGAATCATGAGTACCTGGGCGGGAAGCATCATGGAGAGCAGCATGGCTGCAAACAGGATTCCACGGCCTCTGAACTTGAATCTGGCAAACCCGTAGGCCACCAGGGCGGATGATGCCACGGTTCCCAGAGTGGCCACTACTGAGATGAAGATGGAGTTTTTAAAGAATGTGGCAAAGGAAATCTTTCCAAACCCCTTCCATCCCGTGGAATAATTGCTGACTATGAATTTCTCCGGAATCAGGCTGCCCGCTGTGGAGAATATGGTGCTGTTCTCCTTAAAAGAACTCATGACCATCCATATCAGGGGATAAATCATGATAATGCCAATGACGAAAACAATCACATGGTATACTGCTTTTTTAACCACTCGCTTCTCTTTCATGATTAAAGCCCTCCTTCATATACCCAGAACCGTTTCGTTGCAAACAGGAACAGGGTTACCAGACCAATCACAGCCAGCATGACCCATGCAAGGGCCGCGCCATATCCTGTGTTGTAGAATTCAAAGGACTGCTTATACATGTACACGGTATAGAGCAGGGTCGAATTCATGGGTTTTCCCTGGGTGATGATGTAGCACTGGGTAAAGGCCAGGAAGCCGTTAATCATCTGCATGACCAGGTTAAAAAATATGGTGGGGGTCAGCAGAGGCAATGTAATCTTAAAGAATTTTCCGGGTGCGCTGGCGCCGTCCACCTCTGCCGCCTCATACAGGGACTGTGGAACCTGTTTTAAGGATGAGAGGAAAATAAGCATGGATGAACCAAACTGCCAGACCACCAGTAATATGAGAACCCATATGGCTGTTCTGGTGTCTCCCAGCCATGAAAAGCTGGTCTGGATTCCCACCATTCCCAGAAGCTTATTCACCACGCCGTCCATGGCAAACATCCTCTTCCACAGGATGGAGACTGCCACGGAACCGCCGATGATGGAAGGAAGGTAATAGGCCGCTCTGTAAAAACCGGACATTTTGGAATTTTCCAGCAAAAGCATGGCCACAATCAAAGCAAACAGAAGTTTGAGCGGAACAGACACAAATGCAAAGAAAAAAGTTACCTTCAGCGTTTTAAAAAACGTCTCGTCCTGGAACATGGAAATAAAATTCTTAAGTCCTGTAAAAACAGGCGGTGAAAGTATGTCATAGTCACAGAACGAATAATACAATGAGATCCCCATTGGTACAATCATAAACAGCAGGAATCCAATGGTAAATGGCAGTGTAAACAGGACACCTGCCACACTTTCCTTGCTGAGCCGCTGCTTTAATGCCTTCATAGCCTCTCCTCCTCGCCTTATGAAAAGAGCGACCTCCAACAGCCGATCTTTTTTAATTTGCTAATTTTTCTTGGACTCCATGAGCTTTGACCCTTCTGTAAACAGCTGCTGTCCGGCATCCTCAGCCGTCATCTGGCCGTAACATACCTGTTCCTCCAGCTTATTCAGAAGATCGTTTACCTCGCTTGAGCCGTCAGCAGCAGGCGGGTTGATCTGGGAAGAATTGTCGGATACAACTTCATTGATGAACTTTATCACTTCCTGGCTGGTCTCATCCATCTTAGGCGCAATGGAATCAGCTACGAATGCTGACAGAGGAATACCTCTCTCTCCCAGAAGTATTTCATTGCATTCCACTGAGTTGGTGATGAAGTTCAGGATCTTTGCCGCCTCGTCCGGATTTGCGCTGTCCTTTGTGATGGCAAAGAACTGGCTTGGCTTCAGATAATCGGACTTGACAGGGTCTGCTGAAGGCCAGGTGGTTATGGCAATCTCCACGCCCTCAGGTGCAGCGCTTCTGATGGCTGTGAGCTGGTTGGTATAGTTAAACGCACACCAGGACATGGTTTCAGGATTGGAACCATATACCATTGGGTCCTGCTCTACTGAGCCGATGGTCCTCTCTGCAAAAATGGAAGGATCCACAACCCATCCCTCCCTTATGCCATCCTCATAGAGTTTGAAATAGGATACATAGTCCTCTGCTGTTCCGCCCAGTTTTCCGTCCTCGAACATAACTACATCATTGGCGCGCAGGAAATACTCGATAAAGTTCTCGCCGTTGTTATATGCAATATTGGTCTTATATCCTGTCTTTTCCCTGATTTCCCTGCAGAGGGTAATGAACTCATCCATGGTCATGTTGTCTTTTACCGTGATTCCTGCCTCATCCAGGGCTGTCTTGTTGTACAGCAGCGCAGGCGCATTGATGCCGTTGCAGATTGCATAGAGTCCGTCCCCTACCTTACCGGAGCTCAGTACATCTTCATTGCAGTTTGTCACGTCGATGGTGCCGTTTTCAATATAAGGTGTCAAGTCCACCAGCAAATCATTGTTTACATACTGCTGGATATATTTGTAATCCATCTGGACGATGTCCGGCATGGAATGTCCGGCGGCGGCAGTCGCCAGCTTGTTCCAGTAATCTGCCCACTCTGAAAACTGTCCGTCAAATGTAACTCCTGGATTCTGTTCTGAATACAGCTCCAGGATGGCCTGTGTACGCTCATTCCTTACCTGATTGCCCCACCAGGCAACCACCATCTCCGAGCCGTCCCCGGCTGCGGCCTTTTCCCCGGATGCTCCTTCTGCCTGTGAACCGGCTGCCTTGGTAACTGCGGTACCGGAGCCGCCGCATGCTGTCAGGCTTGCTGCTGCCAGGGCAGCTGTGAGTACCAGTGCGCATTTCTTTTTCATGATTAAAACCTCCCTCGTTCTTAAGTTGCTTTTGATGAATTGATTATACCTGCTTTTTGCTTTCAAACCAATCAATAAAACCGATGTCCATGGTTATTTTTCCGACTTTTTCATACAGTTTATGCGGATGCAACTTTCCCTTGTCCTGTTGAAAGATATGGTATATATTAAACTAAGACAGGAAATTCCCACTGAAAACAGGAGTAACTTATGAGTTACCTGAAACGGATAAAACGTGATTTTGAAAATCTCTCCATGAAAAATAAACTGCTGGCCGTTGTATTGTCCAATGTGGTGCTGATTCTTCTCATAGCGCTCATGGGGCTGCGTATTTCCTCCAACGCATACAATGAACAGCTCTACAAGGCCATTGCCGGAAATCTGTCCTTTTCCTCCGGGACCATTTCCGGCAACTTAAAAAGCATCGAGACCCTTTCCTCTGTCATCATCTCCTCCTCCGTGATTCAGGATTCCTTAAACCGCATTGACAATACGGAGGATCCTCTTATATGGTCCGGCAACACCCCCCGAATCAGCGCAGCCATCAACAATTACCAGCAGGCCTACAAAAATAACGGCGTATCCGCTATTGCGTTAAATAACCGCTATTTCCAAAACCTGACTAATTTCGTGGTCATCAACAATGCGGATACGGACACGGTACAGGACGCGGTGGACAAGGCCAGGGAGCGGGAAGGAGCCATTACCTGGACCATTGACTATGACCATGGTCTGTATATACTCAGCCGTAGCGTCAGGAAGGTATACAACCTGGAGCTGGACCATCTGGGCGACCTGCTGGTCTTTGTGGATCTGGACCGGATTGTAAGGGATGCCAACCGCGCGGTAACCACCTACGGCGACTCCGGCTATATTCTCTTTGACGGGGACCAGCTCATATACACCTCTGACGGGATTGACCCGGAAACCGCCAATGGTTTCATGAAACAGACCGGCCAGCCCTACAGCATCGTACACCAGAACGGACACAGCTATTTTGCAGTTAAAAACACCATTCCCTATTACAACTGGACCTACATAAACCTGGTCCCCTATGACCAGATTGCCAATTCCACAGGCATGGCCTACCGACTTATCCTGGCCATGCTCATTGTGGGCTTCATCGCTGCCCTGGCATGTTCCAGGCGCCTGACCCGCTACATTTTAAAGGACTTCGACCTTTTAATACAGAAGATGGAGTTTTTCAGCAGCACGGAGCTTAAGATGCCTGAGGTGGAGGTGGACTACAGTAAACGGACCGATGAAATCAGCAGGCTGCACCAGCATTTTGACACCATGGCCGGCCGTATCCAGTACCTGGTCCGGAACAATTATGTGAATCAGATTTTAAGCCGCGACGCAAAGCTTAAGGCGCTGGAATCCCAAATCAATCCACATTTTTTATACAATACCCTGGAAACCATCAACTGGCGGGCCAAGGCCTTAAAGGACCAGCAGATTTCCTCCATGGTGGAATCCCTGGGAACCCTGCTTCGGGCTACCCTCAGCAACAAAAAGCCTCTTGTGGCCCTGGATTACGAGATTGGCCTGGCCGGAAGCTACATGACCATTCAGAAAATACGCTTTGAGGACCGGCTTCTGTTCCATGTGGAGTGTCCTAAAGAGCTGGGCAAAGCCCTTATCCTGCCCCTTACCATCCAGCCCCTTCTGGAAAATGCCATACGCTACGGCATGGAGGAAATGATGGATACTTGTGAAATCAGCATACGGACCATGAAGGAAGGGGACCTGCTGATAGTGGAGGTGTCAAATGAAGGCTCTGTATTCGAGGACGGCCTTCTTGAAAAGCTTCAGGACGGCACCAAGAATGCCCACGGCTTTGGCATCGGCCTGGTCAATATCCACCAGCGCATCCAGATGCTTTTTGGGGAAGCCTATGGACTGTCCTTTAAGAACAAGGATGAGAAAGCCATTGCAATCATCACTATACCATACAAAACAGAGGAAGATGACTATGCTTAAATTAATCATTGCGGACGATGAACGCATCATCCGCGAAACCATATCCACCATCATCAATTGGAAGGAATACGACATCGAGGTGGTGGGCCTGTGCAAAAACGGAATGGAAACATATGACATGATAATGGACGAGACGCCGGATATCGTGCTGACCGATATCCGGATGCCCGGCATGGACGGCCTGGAACTGATTCGCAGGATTTCCGGCACGGACCTGAACGTACAGTTCATCATCCTCTCCGGCTACGGGGAATTTGAGTATGCCAAGGAAGCCATGAAAAACGGGGTTAAATACTATCTTCTAAAGCCCTGTAATGAACTGCAGATCATTGACTGTATCGAGCAGTGCAAGAAGGACTGCTACCAGCAGAAACTCATGGAACGGATTGTATCCGACCGCTTCATGGCAATCAACAGCATGAATCACAATGTCATTTTCAGCATCATCAATGACAGCATATGCCAGAACCGAGATTTTCCGGACATCATCCGTTCCTATGAGTCCTATATCGACTTTAAATTCACGGTCTGCAGGCTGTTCTATGTGTATTTTCTGCCCTTTGAGCACCTGGAGGAGTTTCTGGATGATTTAAGGCTGTATTGCAGCGAAAATATTTCCTCCGTCATCATCCACGGCGTATACGTCAATAACACACTGCTTCTGTTCTTTAAGGACTTTGCCGCAAACTACCAGGATCTGGAGCGTTTCATCTGCCAGAGGCACTATCCGGGCCAGGCCGTAACCCTGGAAACCGAATCCACACTGTATTCCAACCTGGAACAGCTTCTGGTTGTGGTTCTCAAGAAAATAAGGCGTTATGGGATGATTTATTATATCAATAATTTTCATCTGCTCTACACCTGCAATTACAACACCCATATCAATGAATTGGAGCAGCTGTGCCAGTCTATCCTGGACCGGCAGCCGGATTCCGTGCAGAAGCTGACCGATCTCATAAAGGATATAAATGACATCACCTTTTTAAAACAGATTGCCAGCAACCTGTTCATGAAGCTCACCCTGAACAGTCCCTCCCTCTCCTCCGCCTGGCTGACCGAACTCCTGGTCCGGATTGAAAATGAACAGAGCTTAACGGACTTAAAAAACCTTGCCATTGAACGGGTGGAGGACATACTGAGGGAGCCTGACAGCGGGCAGACCGTAAGCACCATGACCCGGCAGATATTTGACTATGTGAGCCAGAACCTGCAGGATGACAACCTGACCCTTAAATATATTTCAAAAAACTATCTCTTCATGAATGTGGACTATGTCAGCAAAAAATTCCTGAAGGAGACCGGTACCAAATTTTCCACCTACCTGGCGGACATGCGGATTAAAACAGCCAAGGAGCTGCTGGCCTCCAAGGGTCTGGATAAGATACAGGACGTGGCCCAGGAAGTGGGACTGGGAAATAACCCCCAGTATTTTTCCCAGCTGTTCAAGAAAAAAACAGGCATGACTCCCAGCGCCTACATTGCACAGGTCCTTGGAAGACCCGGCAAATAAAAAGCAATCATTTTCTTAAAAGCCTGTAATTTTTACTTGACTTATACCGCATTCTATGTAAGAATATGACGAGGCACAAATCAGTGCCATATCTGGCTGGTCCGGCTATCGCACTGGTAGAGTGTGAACTATTTCCCAAATTCAATATTTTACAATATAATGCGCAAAGGAGACTCCCATGAGACATTTATTGAATCCCTTAGACTTCTCTGTGGAAGAAATTGATGACCTTCTGGCCCTTGCAAGGGACATTGAACAGAATCTTCCAGGATACGCCCATGTATGCGACGGCAAGAAGCTGGCCACCCTTTTCTATGAGCCAAGTACACGGACACGTTTAAGCTTTGAGGCTGCCATGCTGAATCTGGGCGGCAGTGTATTAGGTTTTTCATCCGCCAATTCCAGTTCTGCCGCAAAAGGTGAAAGCGTGGCCGACACCATCCGCATGATTTCCTGTTATGCTGACATCTGTGCCATGAGGCATCCAAAGGAAGGCGCTGCATTCGTAGCTGCCCAGAAGGCCCAGATTCCGGTCATCAACGCCGGAGACGGAGGCCATCAGCATCCCACCCAGACCTTAACTGATCTTATGACCATCCGTTCCATGAAGGGACGTCTGGACAACCTGACCGTCGGCTTCTGCGGAGACCTGAAATTCGGCCGTACCGTACATTCCTTAATCAACGCCATGGTCCGCTACCCCAACGTCAAGTTCATACTGATATCCCCGCCTGAGCTGCGCATCCCGGACAACATTCGCGACGACGTGCTCACTGCAAATAATGTTCCCTTTGAGGAAGTCGGCAACCTGGACGACGCTCTGGGCCAGTTAGACATTCTCTACATGACACGTGTGCAGAAGGAACGCTTCTTCAACGAGGAAGATTACATCCGTTTGAAAGACTGTTATATTTTGGATAAGAAGAAAATGAAACTTGCCAAGGAAGACATGTATGTGCTCCATCCTCTTCCCAGGGTTAATGAAATCTCCGTGGAAGTGGATGACGACCCAAGGGCTGCCTACTTCAAGCAGGCACAGTACGGCGTATACGTGCGTATGGCATTAATCATGAGATTACTGGAGGTGCAGAAACCATGTTAAACATCAGCGGATTACAAGAAGGCATTGTCCTGGACCACATTGAGGCAGGAAAGAGCCTGGACATCTACTATCACCTGGGCCTGGACAAGCTGGAATGCCAGGTAGCCATCATCAAAAACGCCCGCAGCAACAAGATGGGACGCAAGGACATCATTAAAATCGAGGGCGGACTGGATACGGTTGACTTAAAGGTATTGGGCTACATTGACCACAACATCACGGTGAACATTATCCGCGGGGATAAGATTGCTGAAAAGCGCGCATTAAAGCTTCCCAAGAAAATCACCAATGTGATTCAGTGCAAGAACCCCCGCTGCATCACATCCATTGAGCAGGAGCTTCCCCATATCTTCTACCTGGCAGATGAGAAGGCAGAGGTTTACCGCTGCCAGTACTGCGAAGAGAAGTACAGCGAATTTAAATAGGATGATTATGGGGCGCTGCCTTAAATTCATGAAAGAGGGGGCTGTCTATTTCCCGACAGCCCCCTTTATTTTTTTATCCATATCCATTCCCCGGCGCATGTACCGTATCCTTCCATACCACGCCCTACAGATACATTCTCCTGTCTGTTTCCTGTTTTCCCTCCGGGCCTATGTAGACAGAGTCATCAAAGGCCAGAATTAACAAAAATATGGGGGGAAGGAAAATAAGCCCCAGCGCGTACCCAACCCCATGTCCAAAGGAATAGGACATCTTAACCGATATCAGAATATGCATGACCGAAACGCCGAAGTAAGCCAGTTGGGACACCATGGCGCCAGGACCGGACATGAACCGGAACGCCACGGCAATCAATGCCATGATTATCCACAGGACAAACATCCTGTCATTCCAGAAAAGCTTATACTCTGTATAGGTGCCGTAAATTGGTATCAGGGCCTTCCATCCGGCTTCCCCTGCCTTTCTGAATATCATCCAGTAAGCCAGGATGTAGAGGACAAGCACCACCACCATCACAAACAAGAAAATCAGCGACACTCCCATGAGCAGTATACCCAGTTCTTTCAAAAAAACACCTGCCTTTCCTAATATATTCCCTACTTATCAGCAGGCACGATTTCCAGCCAGTAACCGTCCGGGTCCTTGATGAAATAAATTCCCATGCCCGGATTCTCGTAGCAGATGCAGCCCATCTCCTCATGGTGCTTATGGGTGCCGTCAAAATCATCCACATGGAATGCCAGGTGGAATTCGCACTCTCCCAGGTCATAGGCTTCCTTCCTGTCCCGCAGCCAGGTCAGCTCCAGGGTAAAGTCCGTCACTCCGTCTCCCAGGTACACCAGCTTGAAGGAGCCGTCCGAAGCATTCTTCTCCCTCACCGGTTCCAGGTTAAGCGCCTCTTTATAAAAAGCAAGGCTCTTCTCCAAATCCAGTACATTAAAATTAAAATGGTTAAATGTAATCATAGGTTTCTCCTTTCTCTTTTTAAAAAACCGGCCTGCACCGCAAGATGCAGACCGGCACATGAAACATTCCATTACGTCCTGGAGCATGTCTTAAAATACAATTTTATACATTGTTTCATACGTTCAGTTCTTGGGAACCATCACTTCCATGCCGCCCATGTAAGGACGCAGCACTTCCGGTATCTTCACACTGCCGTCCGCCTGAAGGTTGTTCTCCAGGAAAGCAATCAGCATACGCGGAGGCGCCACCACGGTATTGTTCAGGGTGTGGGCCAGATACTTTCCTCCGTCCTCTCCCTGTACGCGGATTCTCAGACGGCGGGCCTGGGCATCTCCCAGGTTGGAGCAGCTTCCCACCTCAAAATACTTCTTCTGTCTTGGGGACCATGCCTCCACGTCCACTGACTTCACCTTAAGGTCAGCCAGATCGCCGGAGCAGCACTCCAGAGTGCGGACAGGAACATCTAAGGAGCGGAACAGATCCACGGTGTTCTGCCACAGCTTGTCATACCACATGGGGCTTTCCTCAGGCTTGCAGACCACAATCATCTCCTGCTTCTCAAACTGATGTATACGGTAAACGCCTCTCTCCTCGATTCCGTGGGCGCCCTTCTCCTTGCGGAAGCAGGGGGAATAGCTGGTCAGAGTAAGGGGAAGCTGCTGCTCCGGAGTGATGGTGTCGATGAATTTACCAATCATGGAGTGCTCGCTGGTACCAATCAGGTACAGGTCCTCTCCATCAATCTTATACATCATGGCATCCATCTCGGCAAAGCTCATGACGCCTGTGACCACATTGCTGCGGATCATAAAAGGAGGTACACAGTAGGTAAATCCGCGGTTAATCATGAAATCCCTTGCATAGGAAATCACTGCGGAATGAAGTCTGGCAATATCGCCCATCAGGTAATAGAAACCGTTTCCCGCCACTCTTCTGGCCGCGTCCAGATCAATGCCGTTAAACCGCTCCATAATATCTGTGTGGTAAGGAATCTCAAAATCCGGCACCACGGGCTCACCGAACCGCTCCACTTCCACGTTCTCACTGTCGTCCCTGCCGATGGGCACGGTTGGGTCGATGATGTTGGGAATGGTCATCATGATTTTGGTAATCTTCTCAGAAAGCTGTCCTTCCTTTTCCTCAAGCTCCGCCAGACGCGCGGAATTGGCGTTGACCTCCTGCTTCACGGTCTCTGCCTCATCCTTCTTCCCCTGGCCCATCAGCATGCCAATCTGCTTGGACAGCTTATTGCGGCTGGCCCTTAAATCATCGGCTTCCTTCTGTGTGGCCCTTGCCTCTGTGTCCAGTGAAATCACTTCGTCCACCAGCGGCAGCTTGCTGTCCTGAAATTTATTCTTAATGTTCTGCTTTACAATGTCCGGGTTCTCTCTTACGAATCTTAAATCTAACATGGTATTCCTCCTGGATTTCCTTGATATAATACCTTCCAATTCTGGACAGGTATTCCTGTACTGTTAAAGAGTATATAACATTTTACCAGGAAATAAAAGCCCTTTTTCTGTTTTTCCTGCTGCTGTTTTCCTACTGCTGTTTTCCTTCCGCCTCCCTGCTGTACCGGCATACGCCGGCCACGTAAGTGGCTTCCACCGGAATGCCGGCCAGCTCCTCAGGAAAGGTCTCAAAGGGATTGGCCCCCAGTATCACAAAATCTGCCAGCATCCCTGGCGCAATCCGCCCCTTCACTTCTTCCTCAAAGGATGCGTGGGCGCCCTCCACGGTAAAGGAATCCAGGGCCTGCTTTATATCCAGTGCCTGTTCCGGAAGGTATGGGCCCACATGGTCCTTCACCGTTGTCCTGGTGACCGCGCACTGTATTCCCTTCATCACATCCGGCAGCTCTACCGGGCAGTCGGAACCGTTGGAGGCATGGGTGGTTTCATAAAGGGTCCTGAAATGATAGCTGGACGCCGCCCTCTCCTTTCCGATTCGTTCCTCCACGATGTGGATGTCATAATCCAGGAAAATAGACTGGAAGTATGCGTGCAGGGACAGTTTCGCAAATTTATCAAGCTGGTCCGGCCTAGTAATCTGGCAGTGGACAATGCCGTGCCGGTGGTCCTTTCTGGGACACTGGGAAAGGGCCTTTT
This sequence comes from [Clostridium] clostridioforme AGR2157, assembly GCF_000424325.1. Taxonomy (GTDB): domain Bacteria; phylum Bacillota; class Clostridia; order Lachnospirales; family Lachnospiraceae; genus Enterocloster; species Enterocloster clostridioformis_A. Next base: position 72,923 of record NZ_AUJR01000011.1, on the reverse strand, counting down.
CGTAGGCTGCCAGGATATCATCCAGAATTCCGTCCCCTATGGCATGGATGGCCACCTGCATTCCCTGGGAATTTGCATATCCCACCATGTCCTCGAACTGCTGTCTGGTGAAAATGGGGATTCCCCGGGTGGAGGCATCGTCTGCATAGGGCTGGCTGAGATAGGCGCTCCTGGCTCCCAGGGAACCGTCTCCCAGCATTTTAAGCGGACCAATCTTAAACCAATGATTTCCCCAGCCCGTGTTATATCCTTTTTCCACGAATCCCTTCAGCACATCCAGAGTCGTAAACTGGGACTGTTCATAAACCCTGACTGTCATTCTTCCCTCTGCGTCCAGTTCCCGGTATGCTTCCAGCACCCGTTCATAGGGCACATTGTTAAAAGCCAGCAAATCGTCTGTCTGGGATGAAGTGACTCCATAACGGTTGAGAGCCTTGGACGCTGCCAGTATCATTTCCTTTATGTCCTCTTTGGCGGGCTCAGGCAGGCATCCGTAGATCAGGTCCATTGCATTTTCCCGGAATACTCCGTTGGGCTCCCCGCTTTCGTCCACCTCATAGAGCCCGCCTTCCACCTGGGGCGTGTTTCCTGTGATGCCTGCCAGATGAAGGGCCATGGTATTCACCACACAGGCATGGCCGCAGGTTCTTGTGAGGCAGATGGGGTAATCTGTAGATATCATATCCAGATCATGGCGGTTGGGAAACCGCTTTTCATCCTCAAAGTAATCGTGATTCCATCCCCTGCCCCTTACCCAGGCGCCGGGCTTTGGGGATTGTTCCCGGATAAATTCCTTCATATATTCCTTCATCCCGGCCAGGGACTGGGTGTGCTGTGACAAATCCGCTGCGCGTAAGGCATTTCCATAGTTCAAAAGGTGCATGTGGGAATCATTAAAGCCCGCGCACACAAACCTTCCCTTTAAGTCCTTTACTTCATCTCCTGATTCCTTCATGGCCAGGGCGTCCTCGTCGGTGCCTGCGCAGACGAACCTTCCATCCTCCACCACAAAGGCCTGGCACAGGGGAAGCTCCCCTGTGTATACGGCTCCATTCAGGTATATTGTCCTCATGTCGTCCCTCTCCTTATTCCGCCTTCTCCAGCTTCTTTTTATCCTCATAGAACAGCGGCATATCCCTATCTTCCAGTGTTCCGATATTCATATAGCGGGCCTTGTAATCCTTCAGAAGCCTGAAATATGTGCCTGACAGGATAAGCACGACGAACACATTGATGAAAGTTGGGATACCGCTGGTGATGTCCACCAGGGTCCATATGCTCAAATCACCTACATGAATCAGGTAAAGGGTAAGTAAAAAGGGAGGAAGGGCATAAAAATACTTAAACATGCGCAGCAGCCATTTCTTCACCGTGGGATGGTTCATGGCCAAATGACGCAGGGTCGCCTCATAGTACACATACCAGCCTCCGGAAGTGGTTACGGAGAAAATCACCATGGCGGCCGTCATAAACACGGTGCCGAAAAATCCCAGATTGTGCTGGAACACGTTGAGGGCAAGGGCTGCATTGGTTGCCCCGGAGGTCCATTCACCGGTAATCAACACGCTGAGCGCCGTAATGGTACACACAATGAAGGTGTCCACAAATACCTCAAAGGAGCCCCAGAGTCCCTGCTCCACGGGATGGCGTGTCTTGCTGGAGGCGTGGACCATGGGGCTTGTACCCCAGCCGGCCTCATTGGAATAAACGCTTCTCTGCATTCCGGTAGCAATGGCCTTGGACACCGTGACTCCGGCAAATCCGCCCATGGCAGCTGTACCCGTAAAGGCCTGGGTAAAGATGGAGCCAATGGTGGGAATCAGGTTGCCGATGTTCAGCACAATGATTAGCAGGCCGAAAATCAGGTACCCCAGACTCATAACCGGCACCAGCTTCACAAATATCTTGCTCAAATTCTTAACGCCTCTCCAGATCAGGGCATAGATAAACACCACCAGCAGCAGGGATGCCAGTTCCTGGGGAATGCCAAAGGACTGGGCCAGCACTTCTGACGTGGTAAAGTTGGATGCGCTGATAAAGAAGGTGGAGAATATGCCAAGGCCGAACACAAAGGCCAGAGGAAGCCATTTCTTACCCCAGTGGCGCTCCTCCCCAAGACCGTACTCCATGTAATAGGTAGGTCCTCCGTATGGATTTCCCTCCTCGTCCGTACGGCGGTAATACACGGCCAGCGTAACCTCCACCTGCTTAATCAGCATGCCCATGAAGGCTGTCAGCCACATCCAGAGCACTGCTCCAGGTCCGCCTGTGGTGACGGCTGTCGCCACTCCGGCGATATTGCCAAAGCCCACAGAACCGCCTACAGCCGTTGCAATCGCTTCATAAGGGCTTAAAAGTCCCTTGTCGTTTTCATCGGTGGCATGGTCCTTTCTCAGGATGCATCCAAGGGTCCTCTTAAAGATGTACCCCAGGTGGCATACCTGGAAGAATCTGGATCGGACCGTCACGTAGATACCCGTAATGATGATGAGCGCAATCAGAGGAGGCCCCCATATGATTTCACCGTTTAACCAGTTTAAAAATTCTGTCATTTTCTTAATTCCCCCTATTGGTTCTGGAGCGCGATACCATGGCGGCCCATGGGGCACTGTCAGACACGTTCCGGCACTGTACAGAAAAAGCAATGACCCCAGGCCATTGCTTTCCATAATCATGTATCTGCTTAAGAAAATCCAGCCAATAGCGCCACCACTTTAAAAGTGAGAGTATGCAGCCTGTTTGACTGCATCCCAACACATTCCGCCGGCAGACAGAATCTGTTTCGGCAGTAATCCCTTTCCCTGTGTTCTCCGGCCTGCCGGCCTCCGGGACAAAAATCCCCGCTGTCCGCCACCCTGTGGATGGCATCCATTATCACACAGATACTAATGCTTACCGCGCCTCTATCGCATCCTATATTTTAACATTGCCTTAACATCATACTATTTAAGGCTGAAGCTGTCAACGTTTTTCAACATTTCCCGGCCGGCCCTGACTGTCCGGACTGTCTGCGCGTTCCGCCAGCTTTCCCGCCTCATGTCTGCTGTCCGCCGCGCGGACCAGCACATCCATCAGTTCCTCAAAGCACACGCCATTGGCAATGGGGATGTCAAGCTCCTCCGACCTGGCGATGCAGACCTTTACAAATGAGGCAGCCAGACGCACAGCGCTGTCCAGGCTCCATCCCCTTACGGCAGCAGCCGACACAACGGAGGAAAATACATCCCCTGTTCCCGGCCGCTCATGGCCCACCCGCCTGGTTCTGGGGAAAGCCATCCTCTCTCCCTCAGCCACCACATTCATGATGAAGCCGCCCTGGTTCACACCTGTAATGACCACGCATTCCGGTCCCATGGCCTGGATTTCCCCGGCCAGCTTGCCCAGCTCTTTCCTGCTCCATCCATCCCTGCGGTAGGTCCGGCCGGTCAGGATACACGCCTCTGTCAGGTTAGGAGTTACGATATCACCCATGGATACCAGCTCCTTCATGCGGCTGCACATGGCAGGTGTATAGGTGGCATAGGTCTCCCCGTGGTCCCCCATAATGGGGTCTATGATTACCTTTGTGTATTCCTGCCCGAACTGCCGTATGACATCCATCACAATCTCAATTTGTGCCTCGGAACCCAAAAAACCGCTGACAATGCCGTCAAAGGTCAGCTCCAGCTCCTTCCACTTGTGAATGAACTCCCCCATCTTCTCCGTATAGTCGTCAAAGAAATAGACAGGGAATCCTGTGTGGTTGGATAAAATGGAGGTGGGTATGGGGCAGCACTGGACCCTCATGGCAGATAAAATGGGAATAGCCACTGTCAGGGAACAGCGGCCGTATCCGGATAAATCATTAATCATGGCAATCTTTTTCTGTCGGTAAACACTCATGTCAAATCTCCTGTCATCTGAGCCGGTCAAAGAGCCCGGCCCTTATAAGTGTACTGCGAAGGGGCATGTAGATGGCCACCGCCGCAATGGCAGACGTCACAGCATTGATGGAGGTGGAGGCAACGTTCCAGGCCAGTACCAGCTCTGCTGCCGGTTTGCCCAGAATCGCCAGCTTGTAATAATATCCCACCAGCGGGTCAAATATCACGTTGAACAGCAGACCGCAGACAGAGGCCGCCACCACGAAGCACAACACATGGCCCTTATCAGAGCTCTCATTGATTCTGCCGATTTTGTGGGCCACCAGACCGGTTATCAGGCCGATACAGAGCTTTAGCAGGAAGGTCTTTGGCGCGTATACCACATAGATGGGGTCAAATAAATCCCCAATTGTCATTCCCAGGGCCCCGCCCAGTCCGCCGTAAAAGCCCCCTAATATCAGGGCTCCCAGGACACAGACCGCGTTGCCCAGATGGATGGAAGTGGCGTCGCCTCCGGGAAGGGTAATCTTAATCTGTAAAAATGTAAAAACCACATAGGATAATGCCGCAAACAGGCCGGTCAGGGCCAACTTGTAGATACGGCCGTCCTCCAGGCCCCTATGGCCTGCTGTCACTGCACTGGATGTCTTCATACAAACTCTCTCCTCATATTGTATATTTCTCTCTGCATCAACTGCATTCATTCATGTCACCTATGGTATCACTAAGGTGGAATGTTTTAAATATCCAGTTTGAGAAGTTTTGGCCAGTCCAGTTTTATCAAAAACAAATGTTTCTATCAGAGTTGTCAGTCGTGTGATTCCACCACAATGAGCACCCCGTCCGTAAAGGTAATGGTACCTTCCTCCTCCGCAAGCTCATTGCTGATGCAGAGACTTGTCCCTATCTCAATGTCCATTTCATGGAGAGGATACTTAAAGCCGGTGAGGGTAATGCCCCTGACCTCCTCGGTAAGCGGAAGGAAGGAAATATATTTTCCCCAGGTCTCATTCCTCTTAAACGTCCGTTCCCCGTCAATGAGGTAGATACGGTTCTGGCTGTCTAGGATATAGGCCTCCATTCTCTTTTGCAGGCAGGGAAACAGCAGATGGATATTTCCCAGCATATGGTCCATGCGTCCGCCGGTGGCCCCCAGCACCACCACCTCGGAGCATCCCGTGGCCTGGGCCTTTAAGAGGGCCAGCTCCGTGTCTGTCTCATCCTTTTCCGGCTGGCGGGCATCCCATACAATGTGTTCCATCCTCCTGTAAAATGCCAGCACCTCCGGCTTCACCGTGTCAAAATCACCTACTATCATATCCGGTTCCAGTCCCAGGGCCTTCACGGCCTCCAGCCCCGCATCCACCGCAATGATTTTATCAAATGTTTCCTGTCCCAAAAAAGAACCGGCGAAGGACAGGTCCAGTTTTCCGCCGGTTATAATCAGACAACGCTTCATTTCTCATATTCCTTTAAAATATCCATGAATTCTCTGGTTCTGGCAGACGGGTCCCGGCCAAAAACAGCGGAACCAGCCACAAATATATTGGCGCCCGCCTCTATGATTTCCCGGACATTTCCCGCGTTTACGCCGCCGTCCACCTGGATGTCCGTCTTTAGTCCCTGCTCATTCAGCATGTTCCTGAGTTCGCGTACCTTGTTAAGGGTATAAGGGATAAACTTCTGACCTCCGAAACCGGGATTCACGGTCATGATAAGCACCATATCCAGCTGCCCAAGGATGCACTCCAGGGAACGCACCGGTGTGGCGGGATTTAAGGCCACGCCGGCCTTCAGTCCAGCTTCCTTAATCTGGTTTACCACACGGTCCAGATGAGTGCAGGCCTCGGCCTGGACTGTTATGATATCCGCCCCGCAGTCCCTCATATCCTCCACATAGCGTCCCGGCTCCTCCACCATCATATGCACGTCAAAAACAGCCCTGATGCATGGGCGCAGGCTCTTGATTACCGGCATGCCGAAGGAGATGCTGGGCACAAAGGCCCCGTCCATCACGTCCAAATGGAGATACTCGGCACCTGCCCCGTACACCTCCTTCACCTGTTCCCCCAGGCGGGTAAAATCAGCCGCAAGAATAGACGGCGCTAATTTGTAATACATATCTAGTACCTCCTTTTATTTTTCAGGTCCTCATACATGAGGATGTAATTGTCATACCGGCTGCGGCTCAGCTCCCCCCGTTTAAGGGCTTCCTTCACACCGCAGACACGCTCTCCCACATGGACGCATCCCAGGAATTTGCACTCATCCTCATATGGCCCGAACTCCGGGAAATAATCCTTCAATTCTCCGGACTCCAGACAATCAATAAACATGGAACTGAATCCCGGTGTATCCATCATGTAGGTATCCTCTTCCACATAAAACAATTCAGAATGACGCGTGGTATGGCGTCCCCTCTCAATCTTGTGGCTGATATCCCCTGTCTCCATGGCAGCCTGGGGCTGGATGCAGTTAGTCAGTGCGGATTTTCCGACGCCCGACGGACCTGCCAGCACTGAGGTTTTTCCTCTGAGAAATTTTCTCACTCCTTCCACTCCTGTATCGTCGTAGGTGCTGACAAAGTGGACCTCATACCCTGCCCTCTCATAGATGGTGCGGTACTTATCCACAAGCCCGGCCTCCCCCAGATCAATCTTGTTAAAACAGATGGTGACCGGTACGCCCTGAATTCCCATCATCACCAGAAAGCGGTCCAAAAGATTCAGATTGGGTTCCGGATGGGTGATGGCAAACACAACCAGGGCCTGGTCCACATTTGCCACAGCCGGACGTATGAGGACATTGGAACGGGGAAGGATGGCGTCAATATTGCCTTCCTTCTCCTCCTCATCCAAAACAGAGAACTCCACATTATCCCCTACAAGGGGTTTGATTTTACGGTTGCGGAACACGCCCTTTGCCTTGCACTGGTACACATGGTTCCTGCCGTCATTGACATAATAAAAGCCTGCAATTCCTTTGATTATCTTACCTGTCATATACTCCTCTTATCCTACCGGAAAAAATGCCACCGGATAGGACTTGATTACTGTTAAATTATCTGCATCCACCACTTCCACCATACCGCTGTCCACGCCGTACGCTCCCTTGATTCTGGAGAATACCACGGGCACGGTCTGGGCGCCCACAACCAGCCTTGGACTCATAAGGGTCGTATAAACAGAAGCACCCTCATTATTGGTCTGGTTCAGACGAATCAGCACACGCACGCTGCTGGTCTGGGAGGCCGGTCCTATATAGTTGCTCAGGGAACATGCCTCATCAATGGAACCGATATAATACCGTTCATCTGATGCCTGGGTCTGTGCAGGCTCCCCGCTGACCACATAATCCACTGCCGTGCCTGGAGGAAGTATGGTTCCCGGAAGCTCTGACTGACTGATAATCAGGCCTTCCTCCACCGTCTCGCTGGCTTCCACGGTTACATTGCCTGTTACGAGACCTGCCCCTGCCAGAAGGGCGTCCGCGGATGTGGAAGTCTGTCCCTGAAGATTGGGAACCCGGCCCGCCACGTTCTGTGAGCCCTTGCTCACATAGAGGCTGACGCTCTCGCCCACCTTCACCACCTGAGGGCTGAAACGAATCACATTGCCCTTTATGACGGTATCGCTGTTCTCCTCCCTGACCTCTACAGCCAGCCCCTTCTTCTCCAGCAGAAGCCTGGCATCCTCGCCTGTCATCTGGGTCAGGTCCATGGCATTTAAGTCCACCTTATCGCTGCCCTTGCTGATGGTCACTCCCACGGTACTCCACTTCTTCACCACAGTGCCTGCCAGGATATCCTGGCCCATGACCTGGCCTTCCGTATAGTTATCAGAATACTCGCTGCCTGTGACCTCCATCACCAGGCTGCTCTCCTTCAGTTTTTCCCTGGCCATATCCTGGGGCAGTCCCAGGACGCTGGGCATATTTATCTGGTCCTCCGTGTTGATATCCACCACGGTGGTGGAACCTTCGGTGGTCATGGCAACGGTCTCTGTGGCAGGCTTATTGCTGCTCTGCCTGAAAAGCCCGGTGAGCCGTGAAAATACAAACAGCACCACTGCCACGATAATGATGGCTGCCACGATGCCAAAGGCCGTGATGATGCGCTCAAACTGGGTACTTACATCATCCCCCTCATTCCTTTTCCTGGTATGGATGCGTCCTTCTTTTTTGCGCTGTTCCCTGGACCGGTTCCTGTCCGGATGCTCCGGCTGTTCCTCCTCCGGTTCCTCAAGCGTCTCCTCAGGATAGTTCTTCCTGCCTTCCTGGATGCTGTTCAGCTCTTCCCTTGTGATGGGCCTGGTCTTGCCAAACTCATCCTCTTCCCCGTCCTTGCGGGCATAAATGTCTGCGTCCGGGTCCATCAGGGCAGCCCGCAGGTCCTCAATCACATCCGTCACGCAGGAATAGCGGCGGTCCGGACGTTTTTGGGTACATTTTAATATAATCTGCTCCAGTGCGTGGGACATGTCCGGCACGTACTGGCTGGGCGGTGTCACCGGTTCCTCCAGATGGGCCAGGGCCACTGTAACCGTGTTATCCCCCTCAAAGGGCACACGCCCGGTTACCATCTCATACATAGTAATGCCAAAGGAATAAATGTCGCTGCGCTCGTCGCAGTAGCCGCCCCTGGCCTGCTCCGGCGAAATATAATGGACAGAGCCCACTGCCGTAGCGTTCATGGTCTGGGAAGACACGGCCCTGGCAATACCAAAGTCAGCCACCTTCACCTTGCCGTCCCTGGATATAATCATGTTCTGAGGCTTGATGTCACGGTGTATGATGTGCTGTTCATGGGCAGCCGCAATGCCCTGTCCCACCTGAAGCGCGATTCCAATGGCTTCCTTGCTCTCCAGATAGCCCTTGTTCTCTATATAATTTTTAAGGGTAATGCCCTCAATCAGCTCCATGACAATATAATGGTACATATCCTCATCCACAACATCATAAACACTTACGATATTGGGATGGGACAGGCGTGCCGCTGACTGGGCCTCCATCTTAAACTTGCTTACAAAATTCTCGTCAAAGGCAAATTCCTCTTTTAATACCTTGATGGCAACCAGGCGGTCCAGAGTATGGCACCGTGCCTTATACACCACGGACATGCCGCCTGAGCCAATCCGTTCCAGAATCTCATACCGGTTCTGGAGATATGTTCCGGGAGTTAACATACGCCTGCCTCCCTTCCTGACGGATTTACAAGTACCACCGCAATGTTGTCAATGCCTCCCTGACGGTTGGCTTCCTCTATAAGAAGGGCTGCCTTTTCCTTAAGGTTTCCCTCTCCTGTGATGATTTCATACATGGACTGGTCCTCCAGCATGTTGCTGAGACCGTCGGAACAGAGCAGGATATAATCCCCGTCCTCCAGATCCACCTCAAAGAAATCCGGCTCCACTTCCCTGCCGATTCCCAGGGCCCTGGTGATGATGTTCTTGCGCCTGTTATAATCCGCGCTTCCCCTTCTCATCTGTCCGATGGCCACCATCTCTTCCACATAGGAGTGGTCCCTGGTGACCTGCCGTATGGAATCACCGTTTATGAGATAGAGACGGCTGTCGCCCACATTGGCCACATAGAGGATGTTGTCCTCCACCACGCCGGCCACCAGGGTGCATCCCATCCCTTTCAGTTCTTCCCTTTTTAATGATTCTTCATACAGCATCCCATTAACTGCCTCGATGCCCTTTTTCAGCTGCATTACAGGAGAGCCGTCCCCTGCCCTGTTTATGTATATCACCAGGTTCTCCACCGCGAACCGTGAGGCATAATCGCCGGCCCTGTGGCCGCCCATGCCGTCTGCCACCAGAAACAGGTTGGGCAGGGAGCCCACCTTTTCCGGTGAGGAATAAATATAGTCCTGATTCATGGTCCTGACCCGGCCAATGTCTGTCAAAGCATATGCTTCCATGGTCATCCCTCTCCTTCCGTGCATTGGGGTGCCGCCGAAGCTTCCTTATAGCTTCTGCGCAGCTGGCCGCAGGCTCCGCCTATATCCCGGCCCATTTCTCTTCTAATAGTAACATTTATACCGTTTTTTTCAAGAAGATTTTTGAAATCCTGTATGGCCTTCTGGCCGGACTGGACGTAATCCCGCTCTTTGATGGGGTTTACCGGAATCAGGTTCACATGGCCGTGCTGGTCCTTTATAAGCTTTGCCAAAGCCCTGGCCTCATCCAGATTGTCGTTGACCCCCCGCACCAGGCTGTACTCAAAGGTAAGACGGCGGCCTGTCTTCTCATAATAGTAATGGCAGGCCTCCAGCACATCCTGCAGTTTATAGGTGCCCGCTATGGGCATAAGGGTTTTCCTCACCTCGTCATTGGGCGCATGAAGGGAAAGCGCCAGGGTCACTGCCAGGCCCTCCTGTGCAAATTTCCGGATGCCCGGAACAATTCCGCAGGTGGAGATGGTAAGACTCCGCTGGCTGATATTCAGTCCCTTGTCATGGGAAATAAGCCGCAGGAAGCGGATGACATTGTCATAGTTATCCATAGGCTCTCCTGAACCCATGACCACCACATTGGAAACACGTTCCCCTGTAATGGACTGAATCCTGTATATCTGTTCCAGCATCTCTGAAGGACGCAGGTTCCGTTCCAGGCCTTCCAGGGTGGAAGCGCAGAACCGGCAGCCCATGCGGCAGCCCACCTGGGAGGAGATGCAAACAGAATTGCCGTGGTGGTACTGCATCCACACGCTCTCAATCACATGGCCGTCCTCCAGGCCGAACAAATACTTCCTGGTGCCGTCCACCTGGGAAATGCGCTCATCCACCATCTTCAGACAGGTAAGGCTGTAATTCTCCTTAAGCTTCTGCCTCAAATCCTTAGACAGGCTGCTCATATCGTCAAATCCTTCTGCCAGCTTCACATGCATCCAGTCATAAAGCTGTTTTGCCCTGAAAGATTTCTCTCCCAGGGCCGCCATCTGTGCTGTCACTTCTTCCAGTGTCATGGATTTTATATCTTTCTTTCCGTTGCAGTCCAATAAATCCAGCATAAAAACTCCTTCCAAAACACGCTCTAAATCCCATCCGGGCCTGATTCACCGTCCGCACGTCTGAATACGCTGATGAAAAATCCGTCATAGGGATGCACTCCCGGCAGGAACTGAATCCATCCGTCCTTTAATGAGGGCTCCTGGGGCAGTCCGCCGAACCGGTCCGTCAAATCTACCGGTACAAGCGGGAACTGCTCCCTTAACCAGGCGGCATTGTCCTGGTTTTCCAGCCTGTCAATGGTACAGGTGCTGTAACAGAGAAGGCCGCCCGGCTTCACATACTGCCAGACAACAGACAGAATCTCCCGCTGAAGCCCTGCCAGCTCCTCAAGCTTCTCAGGCGTCATATTGTACTTGATGTCCGGTTTTCTCCCTATGATTCCCAGCCCGGAACAGGGCAGGTCCGCGATGACAATGTCCGCCTTTCTGATGGCTGCCGGATCCGGTTCCAGGGCGTCCCACACCAGGGTCTTCATGTTGGTCACGCTACAGCGGGCCATATTTTCCTCAATCAAAGCTGTCTTCTGGTATGTAAGGTCTCTGGCCTCCACCATCCCGGTGCCCTCCAGCTTATCCGCCAGATGGAGGCTCTTTCCTCCGGGGGCAGCGCACACATCTATGATATAACTGCCTTTCTCCGGGGACGCAATCTCCCCCACAAGGGCAGAGGTCACATCCTGCACCTGTATCCAGCCCTTCCTGAAAGCATCCAGCCCCTCCAGATAATCGTACCCGTCAATGGCTATCATGGACTCCATGAAAGGCAGCTCCCTAACCAATGTCCCCTGTGCCTTAAGGGAGGCCAGGATACTCTCCCTGTCTGCCCGGTGCAGGTTGCACCTGACCCAGGCGGGCTTATCCTCAAGAAAAGAGGCGGCAATCTTCTCCGCCTTCTCTTTCCCAAACTCCTTTTCCCACATGGCGTACATCCATTGGGGAATACTGTATCGCAGGGAGGGAGTGTCAAAGGTCAGATTCTCCTTTTCCCTGGAAACGGTCCGCAGCACGCCGTTCACAAAACCCTTAAGCCCGGAAAAATGACGCTTCACCGCCAGCTTCACCGCCTCATTGCAGACAGCGGAATCAGGCACGCGGTCCATATATAATATCTGATACACACTCATCCGCAGAAGACTGCGGATGAACGGCTTCATCTTGTTTATCCTTGTTTTGGAATACCGGTTTATAACCTCGTCAATCTGTATCAGGTATTCCAGTGTTCCTTCCACGGCGCGTGTGATGAAGGAACGGTCCGCCTTGCCCAGGTACTGGTACTTCTGCAGGGCCCGGTTCAGTACAAGGTGGACAAAAGCCCCCTGTTCCAGCACCTCTGTCAATATGTCCAGGACAATCTCCCGGTTTTCCAGCCCTCTGTCTAAGGTCTTTGCCATCTGAATCTTCTCCTCTCAGGGCCTGTCTGAATATGAATTCCCATAAAATCTTCTGTACCCGGCACCTTAATCATTCCTGCGGTTGCCGAATAATATCAGCAGGCGGAGAAGCTGAAGGATGGAAGCAGCCGCTGCCGCCACGTAGGTAAGGGCTGCCGCGTTCAGTACCTTTCTGGTCTGTCCCACTTCCTGTCCCGCCAGGATGCCGGTGGAATCTAAAAGGGTCACTGCCCTGTGGGAGGCATCATACTCCACAGGCAGGGTCACCAGCTGGAACAGCACTGCCAGGCAAAACAGAAGGATGCCCAGATTCAACAGGACAGAGCTTCCTCCCAGTAAAAGTCCAATGATAATCAGAGGCCAGCACAGCTGGGATCCCAGATTAGCCGCCGGCACCAGGGCTGCACGTATCCTTAAGGGGGAATAATCATTGGCGTCCTGCATGGCATGGCCGCACTCGTGCGCCGCCACTCCGATGGCTGCAATGGATGTGGAATTATACACTGCGTCGGACAGGTTCACGGTCTTGCTCCTGGGGTCGTAATGGTCTGTCAGGTTGCCCGGTACGCGGCGCACGGTCACGTCATAGATTCCCTGATTTGCAAGGAGCCTTTTGGCTGCATCCGCACCCGTCATGCCACACATGCTCCTGACAGCGCTGTAGCGCTGATACGTGGAGTTAAGCTTGGCGGAGGCTGCCATGGATATGACTACGCCAATCAATATCAGCACATAGGTTGGGTCAAAATAAAACATAGGGTAAAACATCATCAATCACTCTCTTTCTTTACAAACACATCCCCCTCCGGGATGGGATATCCGCGGAGAAATGCTGGAGTATCCATGCGTTTCTTTCCTTCCATCTGAAGCTCCCTGATGGACAGCAGGCCGTCGCCAGTGCAGACCACAAGGCCGTGCTTATCCGAACACACCACAGTGCCGGGAGTAATCCCTGTTTCTGAGGGAACACCTGATTCGGACAGAAGAACTGCCGTCTCCCGGCCTGTAATCACATCTGCCGACCATATCTTTATTGTCTTCCCATTCCACAGGGTATATGCACTGGGCCATGGATTTAATCCGCGAATCAGGCGTTCTATGGACACCGCGCTCTGATTCCAGTCAATGTCCCCAAGGGACTTTGTCAGCATCCTGGCATAGCAGGTGCCCTCATCTGTCTGTGGCGTACGAACCAGCGTGCCTTCCTCCAGCTTCTTAAGGGTGGATAAAATCAAATCTCCGCCTGCCAGGGAAAGCTTGTCATGCAGGCTGCCGCCTGTCTCCTTTTCCTCTATGGGGATTACCGCCTTTTCCAGCATGTCCCCTGAATCCAGGCCCACGTCCATCATCATGGTGGTGATGCCTGTCTCCCTTTCGCCGTCTATGACACACCACTGAATGGGTGCAGCGCCCCGGTACTTCGGAAGCAGGGACGCATGGATGTTGATGCAGCCGTACTTTGGAAGCTCCAGCACTGCTTTCGGAAGAAGCTGGCCAAAGGCTATGACCACGTATACATCCGCCTCCAGTCCCTGAAGGACCTCCACAAAGGAGGCTTCCCGCACCTTCGCCGGCTGATACACCGGAATGCCGTATTCCATGGCCTGTATTTTCACAGGTGTCATCTGGACTTCCTTCCCCCTGCCCCTGGGCTTATCGGGCTGGGTGACCACTGCAATTACCTGATGACCGGCTTCCACCAGCGCCTTAAGCGCAGGCACGGAGAAATCCGGTGTTCCCATAAATACAATGCGCATAAATTACACTCCTATTCTGTGATTTCTTCCTCGTCGGCAGCTGTATCCACCAGTTCACCTTCCGCCAGCTCCACATACATCTGGCCTTCCAGGTGGGCGCATTCATGACAGATGGCCCTGGCCAGCAGCCCCTCGCCTTCCAGCTCATAGGGCTCCATATTTTCATTAAGCGCCTTCACCTTTACGTAGTTTGGGCGGGTAACGATGCCGGACTTGCCCGGCAGGCTTAAGCATCCCTCGTAGCCTGTCTGGCTGCCGTCGGTGGCTGTAATTTCAGGGTTAATCAGGACATACTGGTTCCCGTCATCCACATCAATGGTTACAATCTGCTTTAGCACTCCCACCTGGGGGGCGGCCAGGCCGCAGCCATTGGCCCGGTACATGGTATCAAACATATCTTCAATCAGCTCCATGGTGCGCTCATTCATCGCCTTCACGGGCTTACACTTCTTTGTCAAAATTTCGTCTCCCATAATTCTTATCTGCCGAACTGCCATCTCTTTTCAATCTCCTTCATCATGTTAAATCGTACTGCACAGTCAGTCCATCACGGCCTTCTAACCCCTTCAGGCCCTCTTCCGTCATTTTCCTAATCTGTATCAGTATATCATAATTTTCATGCTTTATATATAAAATTTTTCTATAAATATCATTAACTTTGTATACCGCTGCATTGACCGGTCCTATGAGCCGGAAGGACTTGTATCCCTGTACTTTTTCCTGCTCCATGCGATCCGCCCACTGCTGCACCCACCCTGCTGCCAGATCCGCTGTACGGGCCAGGGTCCCTTCTGCCGGACACGCCATCTGTACGGTCAGCAGGGCCACTGCCGGAGGATATCCCAGCAGTCTTCTGTAGGCCATCTCCTGGCTGTAAAAGCTCTCATAATCCTGGGTGGCCGCCGTGCGTATGCTGTAATGATCCGGCTGATAGGTCTGTATCACCACATTTCCAGCCAGCTGCCCTCTTCCCGCCCGCCCGGCTGCCTGGGTCAAAAGGGCAAAAGTCTGTTCCCCGCACCTGTAATCCGAGGCATAGAGGGATAGATCCGCTGCCAGAGCCCCCACCAGGGTCACCTTTGAAAAATCATGGCCCTTGACAATCATCTGGGTGCCTATGAGTATATCCGCCTCTCCCCGGGCAAAGGAGGAAAGTATCTCCTGATGACCGCCTTTTTTGGAGGTGGTATCCAAATCCATCCTGAGAATCCTGGCCTTAGGAAAAAGCTCTGCTGCCATGGCTTCAATTTTCTGGGTTCCGGTACCAAAAGGCGCAATGTACGGGGAGCCGCAGACAGGACATTTCTTTGGCTGTGGAATGGAGTACCCGCAGTAATGGCACATCATGCGCCCATCCCGGTGCAGTGTCAGAGTCACATCGCAGTGAGGGCATCTGACAGCCTCGCCGCAGGAACGGCAGGACACAAAATTGGCATAGCCCCTGCGGTTGATAAACAGCATGACCTGCTCCCTCTTTTCCAGCCGTTCCTCTATCAGCGCCTTAAGGCGCCTGCTGAAAATGGAGCGGTTCCCCTCCTTTAATTCTTCCCGCAAATCCACGATTTCAACCTGGGGAAGGCATGCATCCTCCTTTGCCCTCTCCTTCAGGGTAAAAAGCCCGTACTCTCCCCTTAAAGCCCTTGTGTAGGACTCCAGAGAAGGGGTGGCTGACCCCAGTACAAGGGAGGCTTCATTCATCTGAGCCCGCTTTGCCGCCGCCTCCCTGGCATCATAACGCGGGGACAGTTCGCTCTTATAAGCATTTTCATGCTCCTCGTCAATAATGATAAGCCCCAGGTTTTCAAAAGGAGCAAAAAGGGCGGAACGCGGACCAATGACGATGTCAATATCGCCGGTTCTGGCCCGTTCATACTGATCGTACCGTTCCCCGGCAGACATACGGGAATTCATCACCGACACCCGGTTGCCAAAGCGGCTGTAAAACCGCATGACGGTCTGCCAGGTAAGAGAAATCTCCGGAATCAGCACAATTACCTGACGTCCCGCCGACAGCACATGGGCAATCAGCTCCATGTAAACTTCCGTCTTACCGCTTCCCGTCACCCCGTGAAGCAGGTAGGTCCGCCGGATTCCCCGGTCATATTCACCTATGACAGCATCTGCTATCTCCCGCTGAAAAGGATTCAGCTCAGGCGGCGCGCCCCACAAGCCTGCTGCCCTCTGACCATTCGAAACTGCCTGATTCTCCTGGCTGCCCATAAGCAGCTTCATCTCCTCCAGAGGATTCCGGTACTTCTCCACCACCTCCACGGCAATAATTCCGGCCTCCAGAAGAGGCTTAATGGCTGCCGGCGTAAGGCTCAGCCGGTTCATGGCCTCCTCATAGGGAATGGTGCCGGTCTGAAGCAGCGCCTCTAAAAGCCGCAGCTTAGCCTTATGTTTTTTTCTCCCGGCTTCCTCCGCCAGTTCTTCAAGCACACCCCTGCCCACCAGAGTACGGATTCTCCGTTTGGGGGCCTGCCTGACCTTCTGTTTCACAGGCAGTACTGTTTTTAATGCCTGATTCATGGTGGAGCCATACCGCTCCTTCATCCACCAGGCCAGCCAAATAAGCTGGGACTCTGCAGCCACGCTTCCCTGCACAATCCCAGCCACATCTTTTAGTTTATGGACATCTATCTGAGCCTGGTCAGTCAGATCCACCACATACCCCTTACGCTGTCTGTTTCCCTGCCCAAAGGGTATGCGGACCTGCTGCCCCACCTGAATCTTTCCCTGGAGCTCCTCCGGTATCCTGTACTGGAATGTCCTGTCCACATTTTCATGGGAAATATCTATGATAATACTGGCATATCTATGCGCCACTTACGTCACCTGTCTGTCTTGTTATTTTGTACTTTGGTTATTATACATGAGAATTGAGTAAAATGCAAATGGGGTGGGGGGATGGAAGGGTACGCAAACGTGGCGGGGGATTCCGTCCGTGAGAGGGAGGCGGGCGGGGCCGGGAGTGATGTTTCCGCGATGGCAGGGACTAAGGCGCCGGGGCGGGCCGGAGGGGAGGATCGCGAAAACTACGCAGAACTCTTGATGAGTTCTGCTCCGTGTTCACTTTGCTCCGGGCGTTGAGCGCCCTGCGCAACCTCCCCTCCGGCCCGCCCCGCCTCCTAAGTCCCTGCGAATCGCTCCAAATTCACTCCCGGCCCCGCCCGCCTCCCTCTCACCCACTACGCTTTCCACGTTTGCTGGTTCTTCCACGCCCAGGGGAAAGAAAAATGACTGGCTGGGTTGGTTGTTATGGGGGTTGCTTTTTATGGGGGGATTTATTTTTGGAATATGTCAATTGCATGGCTGGTAATTCCTGTTAAGTCTTTCCGTTCACAGGTGGCGTAGTGATATTTTAAATATAATTTGAATGTTTCATCGTCCATTTTGTCGATTGCTTCCCGAATGAGCAGCGCACAGCCATCTGTCGCGGTGTCAGCATGTTTGCAGCCATTTTTTCTATACGGTTCCTGTCTAATGTTATTTTTTGCGCCGCTGCTAAGACTCGATTCCAATGGCATCCGAAAATATCTTTTCCCTCTTTTCATTGCCTGCCTCCTTATAGAAATCCTTTGGCTCTTCCATGCTCAGATCCATATGGTTTATGAATAACAGCCTGAAAAGATGTGTCTCTTCTTTCGCAAACTCAATGTACGAAACCGGCAGAACCAGACATGGATTTATGTTTTCAGAACTGCTGTAATCCTCGACATTCCCCCAGCCAGCCATTTACTTTTTCCCGATTGTCCTTAGACCGGACTTGTCCCGCAGCCGTATCCCCAGGTTCCTTCCCCCTTGCTCCCACGAACGCGACCCCCTAACCCCCCGCGCCTCTCACCTCTCACTCCACAACCCCCGCCCTCCTCTCAAACCCCTTAAACCTTGCCGAAAACACCAATGCCCGGAATATCCAGTCAATGAACATGCCGTACCATACCCCGGAAAGTCCCAGGTCAAATATGTATACGAAGAGGTATGCAAATCCGATTCGGAATACCCACATGGAGAATACGGATACAGCCATGGTAAACTTAGCGTCTAAGGAGGCCCTCAGGGCGTGGGGGATGGTGAAGGCCAGAGGCCATATAATCATGGCTATACTGTGGATCAGGATCAGCTCACGCGCCATGACAGCAGCCTGAGGGGACAGATGATAGATTCCTACCAGCGGGCCGGACCAGATAACCATGGCAGTGCTGAATACGGCCAGGATTCCATAAACCACCAGAATAAGGGATTTTGTGTTGTTCTTGGCTTCCTTCAGACGGCCTGCTCCGACGCATTGGCCCACTATGGTTACCAGACCTAAGCCAATGGCATTTCCCGGAAGATAGAGAACCGTCACCAGGTTGCTGGCCACGGCAAAGCTGGCTATGGATACCGTGCCCAGGGAGGAAACCAGGCTCTGAAGGAATATCTTGCCGAACTGAAACATGCCGTTTTCCAGCCCGTTGGGAATTCCGATGGACAGGATGTGCTTTATCATATGACGGTCCGGAATCAGGAACTTCCAGCTGTTGAGACAGATGGAATTGTTCCTGTTCCGTATGAGGACGAACATCATAAAGGCAGCTGTCACACGGCTTATAAGGGTAGGCCACGCCACACCCGCCACACCCATTTTAAGGCCGAATACGCAGATTGCATTTCCTATAATGTTAACCATATTCATGACAAAGGAGGTCATCATGGATACCTTTGAGTTGCCCATGGAACGGAACAGGGCTGCGCAGGCATTGTAAAGTCCGATGAAGGGGTATGACAGGGCTGTGATCCAGAAATAGGTCTGGGCGTTGTCCATTACGTCCTGTTCCACTTTTCCAAATATTCCTCCCAGCAGATGGCGTCCCCCTGCAAGAGCTGTCCCGGCAATGATGACAGACAGAAGCATGGTCACCAGAACCAGCTGTCCGGCTGCCTTCCTGGCATCCCTGGGCTGCTCCTTGCCCAGGTACTGGGCCGATATGACGGCTCCTCCGGTAGCCAGGGCTCCCATGATTTGTATGATTAAAACACTGATGGAATCCACCAGGGAAACGCCGGACACCGCGGATTCCCCTGCTGCGGCCACCATCATCACGTCCACCATTCCCACCAGCACCGCCATGATTTGTTCCGCAATAAGGGGAGCCAGGAGCTTTATCACTTGTTTTCTGGAAAACATATCTTACCTTCCTCTTTCTCTCATAGTTCCAATAAATACCCAGCCATGATTCCCGGAGGCGTTTCTTCCTCTCAGGGCTATGGCTGGGCATCTGTTACCGCATATCTATTGCCGCACTTCGCAGCTCCCGGACCCCATGGCCTTCATGGAGGTGCTGTAGAACCTCTTTGCGGCCCGAATCAGATAACAGGTATCCTTGATTCCCACTGTCTCGTAGGGGGAGTGCATGGACAGCTGGGGCAGTCCGATGTCCACTGTGTTCAGGGCCACATGGCTGTTGGAAATGTTGCCCAGGGTGGAACCGCCTGCCTTGTCGGAACGGTTGGTAAATGTCTGGCAGGGTATTCCCTCTTCCTGGCATAATACCCTGAACACGGCGGCTGAAAGTCCGTCTGTGGCGTACTTTGTGCTGTATTTGATGACGATACCCTCATTCATGTAGGGACGGTTTACAGGGTCTGATTTGTCTCCATGGTTGGGGTGGGCTGCATGGGCATTGTCAGCGGAAACCATGAAGCTGGAGGCAATAGCCATCAGGTACTCCTCCTCGCTCCTTCCCATGGCGCTGTTAATCCGTCTCAGCACATCCTCCAAAAAGGTGGAGTCAGCCCCCTGCTTGGTCATGCTTCCTATCTCTTCATTGTCAAATACCGCGTGAACGCTCACACAGTCCGGATGGCCGCCCTCCAGAAATCCCTTCATGGTGGAAAACGCGCACTGCAGGTCGTCTAAATGGCCGCAGGACAGGAACTCCCCGCCAGCCCCCCAGATGCTTCCCGGCACACGGTTGTAGAGATAGAGATCGTGTCCCAGGATATCCTCCTTTTTGACCCCTGCGCTCTCAGCCACAGTCTCCATAAAGGTTCCCTTTGCGTCCGGGCCGCCGTACAAGGGCAGCATGTCCACCTGGGCATTATACTTATAGCCCTCATTGACCTCACGATTAAAATGGATGGCCAGGTTCGGTATCATAAGCAGGTCCCGGTCCACCTTTACCAGCTTTGTGGCAATGCGGTTTCCCTCCTTCACAGCCAGACGGCCTGCCACGGAAAGGGGGCGGTCAAACCAGGGAGCGCACAGCATACCGCCGTATTTCTCCACGTTCAGCTTCACATAGTGGTTCTCCGCCTCCATCTCCGGATTTTCCTTGATTTTAAAGGAGGGGGAATCACTGTGGCTGGCCATGATCTGGAAACTGGAAAATGCTTTTCCCGGCACCTTAAAGGACACTATGGATGAACCGTTCCTGGTAACATAGTAGGAACCTCCCTCTGTGAGCACCCACTTCTCTCCCTCATGAAGCTGTGTGAAGCCCGCCTCCAGAAGACAGTCTGCAATGGACTGTACCGCGTGGAAGCAGGTGGGGCTTTTTTCAAGAAAACCGATGAGTTCTTTGGCTGTGCTTAAGCAGTCTTCTCTGTCTATATTCATATAATATCTCCTTTGTCTCTTTATTTCTCCTCTACTGTACCATAAAGAAACCTCCACGGCAATGCGGGAAGCTTAACTTTTTTTCTCCTTTGCTGCCATCCATGGCATAATGAACCCAAGTCCTACCAGCACAAAGGGAGTTACGATATTCAGAGCCAGCTGGAACGGGTCCTCTGAGTAAATGCCTGTCAGACACGCGAAGGCCGTGAATATAAAACACCAGCCGCCCACCAGGATACCTGCTGTTTTCCCCTTTACAAACCTGTACTCGCCGCAGAATGCATCCCCGGCCCGTTTTAAGGCAATGTATGCCACAAAGACCCACAGATAGCGCAGGGGCATGCACACAGAGTTTACCTTGACCAGCCAGCGCACCAGAACGTCCACGTTCCTGATGCCAAAGGCAGGGACCACAATCAGCACACAGACAATGAGCATCACAAGCCTGTGTCCGTTCACATAGGTACCGTGTTCATTTTTCTCAAACATCCTGCTGGGGATGAAACGGGAATCCGCGCTGTCTAAGAGCATCCTGAGGGGCGCGTCCACGGACAGGACCATAACGGAAAACTGTCCAATCAGATTGGTCAGCGCGTATACCACCACGAAGAAATTCCCCACATGATAATATTCTCCCAGCTTCTGGAACGCGTAGTAGGCGCCGTTGGTCATCAGGTCCTGGGGAATATGGTTGGAGTCAAACATCATGCCCAGGGCAATGGTGCCCAGGATGGCGGTCACGGCCACCATGGCTGCCAGGGCCACCATGCCCTTTGCAAAATCCCTGGAAGGATCCTTCATCTTATTTACATAGGGGGAAATCTTCTCACATCCTCCCACCGCAAAAACCAGGATGGAAAGGCTCAGGAAAAAGTTGGCGTTAAAGTCCGGTATGAAGGATGAGGGGGACCAGTCAACGGCTAAGAAGGCACCGTCTGTCAGGGCCGGAGCAGCCACCATCATGGCAATGAACAGCATGGACATAATGAACATGGCAGAGCCTGCCAATGTGGCAAGCCTCTTTAATACACCTATTCCCTTGCCGGACAGATACATGGCAAACAGAAAAATGACCAGGCATAGAATCTGCATCACCGTGGTGTTCATGCCGCTGGCCCTCTTGTCCTGAAACAGGGCCCAGCTGGCTGCAATTACCGTGGAATTTGGTTTCTGGGAGATATAAGGCATGTGGACCACCCAATAGGTCCAGCCCGCGTAGTAAGCCATCTTAGGCCCTATGGTCTCATGAATCCAGGAGCTGACACCGCCTCCGGCATGCTTGAAGGTGGAGCCCAGCTCTCCCACCATCAGGGCATAGGGCACAAAATAAATGGCAAATATAAGAATCCAGGATACAATGGCCTTTAATCCGCCGTACTCCGAGAATCCGTTTATCACATTCCCAAATCCCCAGACCGTTGAAAAGGCCATAAAAGCCAGGGTATGCCAGAGAATCTTCTTATCATCTTTTTTCTGCTGCATCACAATGTTTCTCCTTATCTTATTTAGAATGTACTGTCTGTGACATTTCTGTCCATATTATAATTCTTCCCAAAATGAGGGAAAGATATGAGTATTCAGTTAGAATCATGCCCTGGCTTCCTTCAGATGCCTCACTGCCTCGGACAGCTTCATGCTGTTGGAGCCTTTAAAAAGAATGCAGTCGCCCTCCTTGATGTTCTCATCCAGCCACACTTCTACCTGGGCCAAACTGTCCATTTCAAAATGAGGCGTCACTGCGTGGGCGGCATCCATTCCGCTGCCAATGCAGGCTGCCAGCTCTCCCAGCAAAAGGACCATGTCCAGGGGATGTTCTCCTATACAGGCGCCTATTTCCTCATGGAACCTGACCGTATCCGGGCCCAGCTCCTTCATATCGGCTAAGACCGCTATCCTTCGTCCTTCTCCCTTCACGCTGGCCAGCACCTCCAGCCCGGCCTTCATGGACACCGGACTGGCATTGTAGCTGTCGTCAATGACAGTGACACCGCCCCACTCAAATATCTGCTGGCGTCCCTTATAGCCCTTAAACCGTCCCAGGGCAAGGGCCGCCTTCTCCATGGAAAGCCCGTATGTATCCGCCACTGCCAGGGCTGCCATGGCATTGCTCACCATGTGGCTTCCCATAACCTGGAGACGCACCCGGACCCTGCTGTCCCCGTGAACCGCCGTGAACACGGGATAACCTTCTTCCAGGTGCAAATCCTCTGCCCTGTAGTCACAGTCCCGGCTCAGTCCGTACAGTACCCTCTTTCTGCCCCCCTTCGGAACCACTGAGGCCAGAAGGGGGTCGTCGCCGTTTAAGAACAATGCGCCCTCTGCCGGCATCCCGTCCTGGATATGCAGCTTTTCCTCCAGGATGTGTTCCTGGGAGCCCAGCTGTTCGATGTGGGCCACCCCTATGTTGGTCATGACGGCACAGTCCACCCTGGCAACCCTGGCAATGCGCTCCATCTCTCCCGGTTCGCTCATTCCCAGCTCAATGACGCCAATCTCCGCAGACTGCGGGATCTCCGCTATGGTAATGGGCACTCCCACCTGGCTGTTGCTGTTGCCCGGAGTCTTATACACCAGGAATCCGGCGCTCAGGGCAGCCGCTATCATTTCCCTGGTAGTGGTCTTTCCCACGCTTCCCGTGATTCCCACCAGAGGCAGGGTAAGGCGTTTCCTGCAAAAGCTTCCCAAGTCCTGAAGGGCCTTCTTCGTGT
Organism: [Clostridium] clostridioforme AGR2157; assembly: GCF_000424325.1. Classification (GTDB taxonomy): domain Bacteria; phylum Bacillota; class Clostridia; order Lachnospirales; family Lachnospiraceae; genus Enterocloster; species Enterocloster clostridioformis_A. The sequence goes on along the minus strand of NZ_AUJR01000011.1, from coordinate 49,589 downwards.
CAAGCACCTCAATCCACGCGGCATCAAGGGCTTTCTTCTCCTGCTCCCTGTCTCCCCCGCACTGTTCCCGGACAGAGGCTTTAACATCCTCCCCGCAGTGATGTTCACTGGTAAATACCACTGCCGCCCCGCTGGCAATTGCCTGGCAGAGAAAGCGGTGGGCGTCCACCCGTTCACCCACAATGGGCACAAATAGGTCATCCCCCTCCATTTTTCTGGAATCCAGGCTGATGTGTCCCGCATGCTGATCCTCCTGCCCCCGCAGAAGGTTTCCTCCTGTGGCCTCAAGCAGTTCCTTAACCGTTATTCCTGTCATACTGTGTCTCGTCTCCCAACTCTTTTATGGTTTCTTCAATGACTTCCCTGTCCAGGAAGTGATGGCGCACACCGTTGATTTCCTGATAGTCCTCGTGTCCCTTGCCGATGACAGCTATCATATCCCCCGGCTGCGCGTAAAGGATACTGTGGCGGATTGCGTCCCTTCTGTCAGGAATCTCAAGGAAATCCCCGCCTGTTTTCTCTATGCTTCCCCGGATATCCGCCATGATGTCCTCCACCTTTTCATACCTGGAGTTGTCTGCCGTGATGATGCTCAGATCGGCCAGTCTTCCTCCGATCTCGCCCATGGAGTAGCGTCTGTCCTTGGAACGGTTGCCGCCGCATCCAAATACAACCACCAGCCGTTTGGGATGATACCGGCGCAGAGTGGTAAGAAGGCTCTCCATGCTCACCGCGTTGTGGGCATAGTCCACCAGGACCGTGCACCTGGATGAGGTGTGGACGATTTCCATGCGTCCATTGACACGTATGTGCTCCAGGGCGTGGACAATCCTCTCTTTTGGAAGTCCCAGAAAGGCGCATACGCACAGGGCTGCCAGGGCATTGTCCACGTTGAACAGGCCGGGGATTCCCAGGCGGACGTCCATGTCCAGGCTTCCTGTGACGTCAAACTCCGTGCCCACAAAGTCCGGCCGGGACACATACCGGATGTTGGAGGCCTCAAAGTCAGCCTTCGTCTCCTCGTCTTCCTTTACACGGTACGTATAAAGCCTGCAGGACGCATCCTTCACGATTTCTTTAAAATGCCCGTCGTTTAAGTTCACCAGCCCTATCCTGCACATGCTCAAAAGACGTGATTTGCAGTAAAGATATTCCGCAAAATCAGCGTGCTCATCCGGCCCTATGTGGTCCGGGGATATATTAGTGAAAATGCCGTAGTCAAAGGCGATGCCGTCCACCCGGTGCATCTTGATTCCCTGGGACGACACCTCCATAATCATATACTGGCAGCCTGCCTCCGCCATTTTCGCGAAGGACTGGTGCAGTTCATAGGATTCCGGCGTGGTGTTCATGGTAGGGGTCACCTGGCCATTGATCACCGTGCCTGTGGTGCCTATCATCCCCACCTTTTTTCCTGCCGCCTCAAGAATGGCTTTTATCATATGGGTGGTGGTGGTCTTTCCCTTTGTTCCCGTCACGCCAATGGTAATCATCCTTGACGCAGGATAGCCGAACCTGGCTGCTGAGAGAAGAGCCAGGCTTCTCCTGCCCTCCGCTGTCTTAAGTATTGTCACCCGGCCCATCTCATCCTCCGTAAGTCCTGAGGCAGCCAGTTCCTCCTCAATGTCCCGCTCCGTCACAAGCACACGGACACCTGCGCGCAGCACATCCGGGACAAAACGGTGGGAATCCACGCGGGTCCCCGCCATACACACAAACACAGCGCCGGGCACTGCCTTTCTGGAGTCATAGACCACCTCTGTGACCTCCACATCCAGGCTTCCCCTGACAAGTTCATAATCCAGCTCATCTAACCAGGTTCTAAGTATCATCTGAATACCTCATTTCTTTTTCGTGCAACTCATATTATGCCAAAATATATCCTGGCCCGGCGCTCCTTTCTTGGATGCACCGGGCCAGGCCCATTTCCTAGAAAAGTCCTGTAATCTTACCGTTCTCGTCCACATCAATGCTGTCTGCTGCCGGTTTCTTTGGAAGTCCCGGCATAGTCATGATGGAACCTGTAAGCGCCACCACGAAGCCTGCGCCTGCTGATACATAGGCATCCCTTACATTGATGGTAAAGCCGGCGGGCCGTCCTAACTTGGTCTGGTCATCCGACAGTGAATACTGTGTCTTGGCCATACACACCGGCAGGTTTCCAAAGCCCATATCCTCAATGCGCTTTAATGCCTTGGCAGCGGCCGGTGCAAAGGACGCGCCGTCCGCCCCGTAAATCTCTCTGGCAATGGTGTTAATCTTATCCTTAAGGCTCATCTCATCCGGATAGAGTACATGGTACTGGGTCGGCTTGTTCTCCAGTGTCTCCATTACCTTTTCAGCCAGTGCAATACCGCCCTCGCCGCCCTTTGCCCATACCTCGGACAAAGCGAACTCGCAGCCCCTGTCCTCGCAGAACTTCCTGATATATGCATATTCTGCTTCGGTGTCTGATATGAAGGAATTGAGTGTAACCACCACGGGTACGCCAAACTTCTGGAGGTTCTCAATGTGCTTCTCCAGATTGACAATGCCCTTTTTTAGGGCTTCCGGATTCTCAGCTGACAGCTGGTCCTTCGGCACTCCGCCGTTGTACTTAAGGGCCCTGACCGTTGCCACCAGAACCACTGCGTCAGGCTTCAGTCCTGCCTTGCGGCACTTGATGTCAAGGAACTTCTCAGCTCCCAGGTCAGCGCCGAAGCCAGCCTCTGTCACCACCACGTCAGCCAGCTTCAGGGCTGTCTTAGTGGCCCTTACGCTGTTGCATCCATGGGCAATGTTGGCAAACGGGCCGCCGTGTACCAGGGCGCCTGTGTGCTCCAGGGTCTGAATCAGGTTGGGCTTTAAGGCATCCTTCAGAAGGGCTGCCATGGAGCCTACCGCATGGAGCTGCTCAGCGGTCACCGGCTCTCCTGCAAAATTGTAGGCCACGATAATCTTGCCCAGACGGTTCTTCAAATCCTCCATGTTGTCAGCCAGGCACAGGATTGCCATGATTTCGGAAGCCACTGTGATGACAAAGTGGTCCTCCCTTACCATGCCGTCTCCCTTTGCTCCCAGGCCTACCACAATGTTGCGCAGGACGCGGTCATTCATGTCCACGCAGCGCTTCCACTGGATCTGCCTTGGGTCAATACCCAGGGCGTTTCCCTGCTGGATATGGTTGTCTAAGAGCGCTGCCAACAGATTATTGGCGGATGTGATGGCATGGAAATCACCTGTAAAGTGCAGGTTTAAATCCTCCATGGGCACAACCTGGGCATAACCGCCGCCGGCTGCCCCGCCCTTAACGCCAAAGCAGGGGCCCAGGGACGGCTCTCTGAGTGCTATGATGGCCTTTTTGCCCATCTTTCCAAATGCCTCGCCCAGACCAACCGTGGTAGTGGTCTTTCCTTCTCCTGCCGGTGTTGGGTTAATGGCTGTTACCAGCACCAGTTTTCCATCGGGACGGTCCTTTACCTGCTCCCAGAGTTGGTCCGTCAGCTTTGCTTTGTATTTACCGTAAAGCTCCAGGTCATCCTCCCCGATTCCGTAAGCAGCAGCCACTTCTTTGATGGGCTGCATCACGGCCTCCTGTGCAATCTCAATATCTGATTTCATGATTTGTACCTCCTCTTATATTACGCTCCCCGGTTTCCTGCCTTTGCAGGTCCGTCAACGTTTTATTCAAAAGTCTCAGGGACCAGGCTTTAATACCCCTGCTCCAGCAATTCCTCGAATTCTTCCATGCTCATGAGCACTTTTCTGGGCTTGGTACCTTCTTCCTCGCCCACTACACCTGCTTCCGCCAGCTGGTCCATAATCCGGGCAGCCCGGTTGAAGCCAATCTTAAACATCCTCTGGAGCATTCCGATGGATGCCTTTTCCTTTTCAATGATAAACCTGCCTGCCTGGACGAAGTATTCATCCCGTTCAGAAGCCCCGCCGCCTCCGTCCATGGACGGGGAGGAGACACAGCTCTCCACTTGCGGATTATATTCCGCCATCATGCCCTGTTCTGTCAGGAACTCCACCACCCGGCCCACTTCCTCATCGGACACAAAGGCGCCCTGTACACGCTGGGGTTTGGGCAATCCTGCCGGATAAAAGAGCATGTCGCCCTTTCCCAGCAGCTTCTCAGCCCCGTTCATATCAATGATGGTCCTGGAATCCACACCCGATGACACGGCAAAGGCAATCCTGGACGGCACATTTGCCTTAATCAGTCCTGTGATGACATTGACCGACGGCCTCTGGGTGGCAATGACCAGATGGATTCCCGCCGCACGGGCCAGCTGGGCCAGGCGGCAGATGGCATCCTCCACCTCTCCCGGAGCCACCATCATAAGGTCTGCCAGCTCGTCGATGATAATGACAATCTGAGGCATCTTCACCGGCTTCTTGTCATCCTCAATATCCTTTATCTTTTCAACTCTTTCATTGTAGCCCTTTAAATCCCTGACATTGCACTCCGCGAACTTCTTATAGCGGTCCGTCATCTCTGCCACTGCCCAGTTAAGAGCCCCTGAAGCCTTCTTGGGGTCTGTCACCACAGGGATGAGCAGATGGGGGATTCCGTTATAGACACTGAGCTCCACCACCTTGGGGTCCACCATAATCATCTTCACGTCCTCTGGTTTGGACTTGAAAATGATGCTCATAATCAGGGTGTTGATACACACCGACTTACCGGAACCAGTGGCGCCTGCAATGAGCAGATGGGGCATCTTTCCTATATCCGTCACCACCACCTGTCCGCCTATATCCTTGCCCACGGCAAAGGCCAGACGTGACTTGTGGTTCTTAAATGACTCTGCCTCCAGCAAATCCCTCAGGTACACCATATTATTCTCTTTGTTGGGCACCTCGATTCCCACCGCCGACTTGCCGGGAATGGGCGCTTCGATGCGGATATCCGCCGCAGCCAGGCTCAGCTTGATGTCATCGGTCAGTCCCACTATCTTGCTGACCTTCACGCCCTGTTCCGGCAAAAGCTCATACCGGGTCACGGCAGGGCCGCAGCTGATATTTGTAACCGTCACCCCTACCCCGAAGTTATGGAGGGTCTGCTGCAGCTTAATGGCCGTAGCCTTATACTCCTCCCCCGAGAAGGAACCGGCATTCTTAGCCCCCTTCTTAAGCAGGGTAGTGGGCGGGAACACATATTCCTTCTTTACCGCCTCTTCCTTTTCCTTGATTTCCTGGGCCACGGCCATATTTGAATCTGGCTGTTTGGCCTCCTCCCGCTTCTTCTCAATCTTCTTCTGGAGAAGCTCTGTCTCGGTCTCTATGACCTTGCCTGAAGCCGTAACCACCCGCTTGGGCTCCTCCGGCACAAATACGCTGTCATAATTGATCCCCTGCTCTGACGCGTCTGTCTCGTAGATATCTGTCTCATGGTCAACCGTTTCAGGAATTCCTGCTTCAGAAGACATGGCATCCTCTTCTGCCATATCCTCAGACGTCCCATACTCTTCTTCCCAGGGAACCTTATCCTCACGGCCTTTATCATGGCCATAGCCGCGGACAGCGCCCTCATTCCTGTCCGTGGAGGACCTGACATTGAACTCCATCTCATCCAGTGTCTTCAAATCCTTTTTAACATGGATGGTGTCATAATCATCCGCATCGTGTGTCCCATACTCGTCCTCCACCCGGATGCCGGTGACCACCGGTGCTTCACCCCTGTGTCCGGTGCGGCTGTGGCCCTCTATGGACCTGGCCAGGGCTCCCAGGTCATCTGTGTCATAGGAATCCCCGCCATCGGTCTCAGTCTCCAAAGGCGGATCAAACCTGCCCACAAACTCATCCGGCGGCAGGCGGTCCTTTGCGCCGGCTGTCCGGGCCGGTCCCCAGTCCTCCTCGTATGTATCGGGCATATCCGGCATTTCCTCCAGATCCGCTCCAAACTCACGGTCAAATGCCTCCTCGTCGTAATCCTCTTCCTCAGGCGTCATCAGCCTGGTTGCATTCAGGTTAACGCCCCGCACCCTCTGTTCCTCACGAATGCGCCTGCGTTCCTCCTCCCGTATGGCATGAAGCTCCCTGCGCCGGTCCATATCCTCCCTGGCATACTGGTAGGCCTTGTCCCCTCCCCGCTTCACAGCAGACACAAAGGAACGCTCCGTGATGCATACCATGCAGATGATGAACAGGACCACCAGAACCAGAAAGGTTCCCGGCTTCCCCAGTCCGATGGTAAGGAAGGAGGTAAGGACGCCTCCCAGCCATCCGCCGCCCGTACCGGTCAGGGTGGACTGCTTATAATATTCCATCCACTTCGCACCGGCCGGAACCGTACCGAAGGCCAGCTGCAGCATTCCGCAGACCGTAATCACAGCCCCCGCCACGGCTGCCAGCTTCATGGCAGCATGGATGTTTCCCTGGTTGGACAGATGAAAACAGGTGCCCACGAATATCAGGATGGGGAATAAATATCCCACTATCCCAAATATTCCCAGCTGCACGCCCCGCAGCACATCGCCCACCACGCCGCACAGCTTGAAATTGCTCAGAAATAAAAGAATGGCAACAGCAAAAGAGCAGATGATGACCACTTCTGCTCTCATGAATTCCGTATTATCCTGTTCATAGGCCTTTTTCCCGGTTGTCCCCCGGCTCTTGGAGGAAGTGCTTGTCTTCTTGGACGTGCTTGCCTTTGGCCTTCCCGGTTTTCTGTTCCCACTCTGCTGTCGTTTTGTTGTTTCAGCCACTTGATACAGCCTCCTGTCATTCTCTTACAAGTTATCATACCGCATCAGCCTCCCATTCCCACAGCAGGCTGTCTCATTTATACAGTTAACTTATATTATGCTATATTTGAGGTTAAAATTCAAGTGGATTGTTTCAAAAGACGGAATCTTAAGACGGAATCTACCGCCTGCGTTCCCGATCATCAATCATGGCATAAAGCTTTCCAAGCGCTTCCTTGATACCGCCCACCTGGTTTATAAGCCCTGCCTCCACGGCCTGGGCCCCGACCAGGACAGTGCCCAGGTCTCTGGTGAGCATCTTTGTATTATGCATCAGCTCCCTCAGCTGGTCATAGGCAATATCGGCATGGTTTGATACAAATGTCAGTATGCGATCCTGTATCATCTCAAAATACTCGTAGGTCTGCGACGTACCTATAACCATCCCCGTCATCCGAACCGGATGAATCATCATAGTGCCTGAGGGCACGATGAAGGAATAATTGGTGGACACAGCAAGGGGAACCCCGATGGAATGGCTTCCGCCTAATACCAGGGATACGGTGGGAAGGCTGAGGGATGCAATCATTTCCGCAATGGCAAGGCCCGCGTCCACATCCCCTCCCGATGTATTGAGCAGCACCAGAAGTCCGTCCACACTGTCGTCGTCCTCTATTTCAGCCAGCTTCGGCAGTATATGGTCGTATTTCGTGGTTTTGCTGCTTCCCGAGGAATTCTCGTGTCCCTCCACCTCCCCAATGATGGTGATGAGATGGATTTTCCTCTGTTTGCGGTTGTCCTCCAGAATGACCTGGCCATACTCCTCCAGCTTACTGTCTTCTTTTTCCTCTATTTCCTTCTCAAGCTTTTTGGTTTCATCGTCCTGCTGGCGTACCTGTCCGTTTCCGTTTTCCACCTGATTGTCTCTTTTTTTCCTGTTGTTTTTTCCTTGTCCCATAATCAGACCACCCTTTCGTGAACATTCATCAATTAAGGATAGTCTGCACCGTGAACCATAAAATATGCGCTGCCTTTCACACAGTTTCACCCAAAAATTGCCGGCCAGCAGAGACTGCCGACCGGCTTTCTGAATAAAATACAATGTTTTTGGCCTAGTCGCCTAACACATTCCTGATAGCCACAGGCGACCTGTAGTTCCAGGTGGAAATCTTGATACCGCTCTTACGGCTGGCTGCATGGACTACCTGGCCGTTGCCGATGTAGATGGCTACATGGTTTACCTGGCCGCCGCTGCCTGCGTAGAATATCAAATCGCCCGGACGCATGTTGCCGGAGGTAACTGCCTTGCCCATTTTGGCCTGGGATCCGGAATAATGCGGCAGGGATACACCGAACTGTTTCATGACCTGCATGGTGAATCCGGAACAGTCCACGCCCTTTGTCAGGCTGGTTCCGCCCCATACATACGGGTTGCCCACAAACTGAAGGGCGTAATTCACCACCTTGGAACGCCTGGATGCCGCATTGTTGGCTGCCACCTCGGCAGGTGAGAACTTGATGGCCTCGTTCAGTGCGTACCGCACCTCCACGTTGTTATCCCTGGTGGAAATAAATGCCTTATCCACCTTGCTTCCGTCCTCTTCATCCACGGAATCCAGCTCAATCTCCACCCAGCCGTCTAACTGCGCCACAACCGGATAACGCTCGTCCTTTACAATCTGGGTCCAAATCTTGGAGTCCGTGTTGGGCTCCGTGCGCACATTCAGCACGTCTGTGTTGATAACCGCCTTTAGAGTGGCGTTCTGCATGGCTATATCCTTTGCCTCCTGACCCGTGGCCGTGTACTGGGGGTCTGCTGAGATATAACCAATGATGGGGCCTGACTTAATCTTATACCAGCCGTCCAGGGTCTCCAGGATCTCGCCTGCCGCCTTGCTGGTCATCTTACCGATAATCTTGCCGTCTGACTTTGGCTCCTGGCGCACATTCAGGTAGTTGTTCACCTTGGATATGACCAGATTGTCATACTGGTTGATGGCCATGGCCTTCATGTCCATTTTACGTCCTTCGTTCAGGGAATAGACCACCTCAGCATATTCAGAGGAAATGTATCCCTCCTCAATCTGAATCCAGCCGTCCTCCAGTCCCTTGACCACGTAGCGCTCTCCCTTTAAGGCCTGTCCGATGACATTTCCCGGATCCAGAGCAGGTGCCTGGCGGATGTTCAGGTTGTCAGCCGTTACCGTGGCGCGCAGCTTAACAAGCTCCTTTGCCTTTTCCCTGGCTTCGTCTCCGGTCAGAAGGTACTGATTGCTGATGTAGCCCTCCACTCCGCCGGAAGTGATGTGGGACCAGTCCCCTTCCGTTGCCAGAATCTCGCAGGCTCCGTCCCCTGACAGCTTACCTATGATCTTGCCGTCGGTGCTTGGAGTCTCCCTTATGTTGAGGTAGCCGGACACCTGCACGATTCCCAGATTGCTGTAGGAGCTGATTACATTGTCAATCTCCTGGGCTTTCTTCTGGGCTGCTACCTCCTCCGGTGAAACACTGGCCGGAGCTGCCTGGGCCGGGGTGGCGTTTCGCACCTGTCCCGAGGGGGCCGGTCCCGCTGCTTTGCCGGATACCGGCTTCTTGACTGCCTTTACCCCCAGCACGATGATTCCCACTGCCGCGATAGCAGCCAGCAGGAGCACCAGGTATCTGGGATCCAGCCGTTGATTCCGTTTTTTTCTGGCCTTATTCAGGCTCGATAGATAATCCTTATGTTCAAGCATAATTCTTACAATCTCCAACTCATTTTTCGCCATAAAAACTCATATAGCGTAAAGTATATCATAAAAACAGACTCGAAAATGTGAAAAATTTCTTAAGTTTTGCCGGTCCCCGAAGTATTTACATGAAATGCCCCGGAAACCGGCAATTTTAGCGGCTGATATGGATTAATTTGAGAGCAGCATGCGGTCATTGGCAAACTGCCCTCCGCTGGCCTCTTCAAACTTGGCCAGAAGGTCATCTACGGTCAGGTTCTGTTTTTCTCTGCCGGACACGTCATAGATAATCCGCCCGTCATTCATCATGATAAGCCGGTTTCCTATCTGGATGGCGTCCTTCATGTTATGGGTCACCATGAGGGCTGTCAGGTTCTGCTCCGTCACCATCTCGTTTGTCAGGTCCAGCACCTTTCTGGCCGTCTGGGGGTCCAGGGCTGCCGTGTGCTCATCCAGCAAGAGAAGCTTCGGCTTTTGCAAGGTTGCCATGAGAAGGGTAAGGGCCTGTCTCTGGCCGCCTGACAGCAGTCCCACCTTACTGCTCATGCGGTTCTGGAGGCCCAGTCCCAGCCTGGTCAGCAGGTCGTGGTAATAGTCCTTCTCATTGGCCCTGATTCCCCAGCCCAGTCCTCTTCTCTGGCCTCTTCTGAATGCCAGGGCCATATTTTCCTGTATTTCCATGCCGGCTGCCGTTCCCTTCATGGGGTCCTGGAACACCCGGCCAATGTATTTGGCCCGCTTGTATTCCGGCTGCCTGGATATATTCACACCGTCAATCTCGATCTTTCCTGAATCAATGGGATACACGCCGGCTATCATGTTGAGCATGGTGGACTTGCCCGCGCCGTTTCCTCCGATGACCGTCACAAAATCCCCGTCGTTCAGGGTCAGATCAATGCCGTTTAACGCCTTCTTCTCATTGATGGTGCCTTTGTTGAATGTTTTGCGCACATTGGTCATGATCAGCATTATGCATTTCCTCCTTCCGAGTATTCCCTGCTGGTCCTCCACTTATTGGCAGCTACCGGGATGCAGAGAGCCAGGGTAACCACAATAGCGGATAAAAGCTTCATGTAGTTTGGATTCATGCCCAGCTTGATGACAAAGGCCCGGATGACAAAGTAGATCACGGAACCGATGACTGCCGCCGACAGCTTAAGGGCAAAGTTGCGGAACCAGCCAAAGAGCACTTCCCCGATGACAATGGCTGCCAGGCCAATGACAATGGCTCCGGTACCCATCTGGATATCCGCGTATTTCTGGCCCTGGCATACCAGGGCGCCGGACATGCCCACCAGACCATTGCTGAGCATCAGGGCCAGCAGCTTGGTCCACTTGGTGTTGACCCCCAGGGCGCGTATCATATCCTCATTGTTTCCCGTTGCCCTCAGGGTGCTGCCTATCTCCGTGCCGAAGAACCAGTACATCACAGCAACCATCAGTATGGCTGCCGCGATGCCGATGACCTGGGACGCCTGGGCCTGGTTAAAGCCGGTGGCGGAAGAAACCATTGTCACAATAGACTTGGACTTGAGAAGGGGTATGTTGCTGCTGCCTCCCATAATCCACAGGTTGATGGACCACAGGGATATCTGGGTCAGAATTCCGGCCAGTATGGAAGGTATCTCAAATACCGTGTGAAGGATGCCTGTCACAAAACCAGCCGCCATTCCCGCCAGTGTGGCTATGGCCAGGGCTGCCACCGGATTCATTCCCCTGCCCACAATCAGCGTGGCACAGACGCAGCCCCCCAGGGCAAAACTTCCGTCCACGGTCAAATCAGCAATGTCCAGGAGCTTGAAGGTGATGTACACCCCCAGCACCATGATTCCCCAGAGCACTCCCTGTCCCACTGCATCCAACAGATTGGGGCCCATGCCCTGCATCAGATTCGCAAAATTCATATCCTATACTTACCTCCGTTCCTGTCTCTGTCCCTTTGTATCATTTGATTATGTAAATAGCTTGCCCAAACCGCCGTTCCTGCGGGCCTTACAGCTTGAGCAAACCATCTACCCTTCCTGCCGGATCCATTTTATCCAATGACCGAAAAGAGGGTGCCGCAGGCCAAAGCGGTTTGCACCGTCTCTGCCCCGCAGCACCGCCTGTATCATCCTGAGCTGCCTGACTGTTTATTTTAATCCGGACACATCAATCCCAAGAGTCTGGGCTGTTTCCTCGTTCACTGTCAGCTCGCACTTCTCAGCCGGCAGGTACTCAATCGGCATATCGGCCGGTGATGCCCCCTCGGTGAGGATTTTCACGGCCTGCTGGCCGGTCATGTATCCCAGCTGGTAATAATCAATGCCGTATGTAGCCAGTCCGCCGTTCTGTACCATACCTGCCTCGCCGCAGATAACCGGCAGCTTGTTGTCTCCTGCCACCATTCCGACTGTGGCCATGCCTGCTGCGATTACATTATCCGTAGGAGCATACACTGCGTCCACGGCACCTACCATGGACTGTACCACGGTCTGAATCTCATTGGAACCGGAAACCGTATACTCCTTGCTCTCCATGCCTGCCGCCGCAATGGCTTCCTTGGCCATATCAGCCTGAATCTTGGAGTTGGACTCTGCGGAGCAGTACAGCACGCCAACGGTCCTGGCATCCGGAACCAGCTGCTTAAGCAGGTCAATCTGCTCCTTTACAGGAGTCAGGTCAGAGGTTCCTGTTACATTTGCTCCCGGCTTTTCATTGGTGTCAACCAGACCGGATTCAGCCGGATCTGTCACTGCGGTAATCAAAACAGGAGTATCCTCCACCGCGCCCACCATGGCCTGTGCAGCCGGTGTGGCGATGGCCAGAATCAAATCCTTCTTCTCATTGGCGAACTTGGATGCCACTGTCTGGCATGCCGACTGTTCGCCGGAAGCATTCTGCTGGTCAACCTCGTAGGCGATTCCAGCATCATCCAGGGCAGCGATGAAACCGTCATTGGCAGCGTCCAGGGCGGTGTGCTGCACCAGCTGGAGTACGCCAATCTTATAGGTGGTTCCCTCTGCTTTCGCAGCAGTCTCACTCTCTGAGGCCTCTCCCTCAGTTGTCTCTTCAGCCTTTGCTGCCGTATCAGCTGCTGTCTCCTTCTGTGCCTCGGTGACAGCTGCCGTGGTTTCAGCCGCATTGCCTCCGCAGGCAGTCATGGACAGAACCATGACGCCGGCTACAACCAGGGACATGATTTTTGATATCTTTTTCATAATACTATCTCCCTTCCACTTAAGAATTCGTCCTCTATCAGGACTTTTCCTATCATACTACAAAAAAATTGCGCCGTCAATTTTATTACTTTAAATTTCTGTGATTTTAAAGTAATAAAGCGAAAAACCGCTGTTTTTTGCAGATATTTCCATAAGATATTTCCATAATTATTTATGCATGTCAAGAGGAAGGGTGACAGTAAACTCCGTACCCTTGTCCACTTCAGAGGTCACATGGATAGTTCCATGGTAAAAGTTCACGATGTGTTTCACAATGGACAGCCCCAGTCCCGTACCGCCCTGTTTGCGGCTGCGGCCCTTATCCACCCGGTAGAAACGCTCGAATATGCGGTCCAGGCTCTCCTTTGGGATTCCCACGCCGTTGTCCTTTACCTTTACCAGCATGTCATCCCCCTGTTCACCAACCGTAATCCACACCTGGCCTCCGGGCCGGTTGTACTTGATGGCATTGGTGGCCAGATTGGTAAACAGCTCCTTCATCTGCTGCAGGTTTGCCCGGACGCACAGCGGCTTCACGTCCACATGGAGAAATACCCGGCAGGAGGCAGCCAGAGGCTTTAAGCTGTCCATGATTTCCTGGAGAAGCACACTGATTCTCACATCGGAGAAAATCACCTCGGCATCCATGGATTCCAGGCGGGATATCATCAGGATGTCGTTGATGAGCCCGGTCATTCCGGCGGCCTCCTTCTTGATTCTCTTTGCGAAATCCAGCTTCATGCCGTCATCCTGAATCATGCCGCTCTCCAGCAGCTCCGCGTAGCCCTGGATGGAGGTGATGGGGGTCTTAAGCTCATGGGACGCGTTGCTGAAGAATTCCTGGCGTATCTGCTTTTCCTTTTCTATCTGGCTTAAGTATTCCTTTACATCCTTTGACATATTCATGATAGTCTCGGCAATGACGTTTATTTCAGAGTACTGGCAGCTTTCAAACTGGAGTTCCGTGTAATCCCCCTTTACCTTCATCACGGCTTTTGAGATGTCGCGCAGGGGTCTGGTGACCGATGACACAAAACGTCTGGTGGTCACCACGGAGCATACCATGGCCATAAGGAAGCTTAAGATGGCTGCCGGAAACAGCATGGGAAGGTATTCCTGTATGCCGGAATAGGGTACGGCCAGGCGGAGCACCATGTCCGAATACTCGGAGCGGCAGGCCACATAGAGCATGGTCTTGCCCAGTGTTTTGGAATAGCGCCTGGCATATCCCTCCCCGTGCTCCATGGCTGCCCGTATCTCCTCTCGTCCCAGATGGTTGTCCAGATACTCCGCGTCCGCGTCCGAATCCGTCACAACGGTACCGTCTGACTTTATGAGGGTCACCCTGCTGGAATCCTGGTCCGTAAACGCCTCCAGGCGCTCCATCTGCTCCATTAAGTCCCTGTCATAATCCAGGATGCTGTCCACGGCCTTGATGGTGTAGGTCATGTCATCTTTGGAGTTTTTTAACATCATTTTGCTGCTGGCAATATAAAAGATGACGCTGTTAATACACAGCGCCGCCAAAAGTACCAGGATAAAACGTTCCAATAATGCCTTACGCATATCTTCCTCCTTGGTTTCCTGTCATGTTATCTCACCATGCGGTAGCCCACGCCCCGGACCGTCTTAATGCATGCACCGCCCTCTTCTCCCAGCTTCTGGCGAAGGGTCCGGATGTGCATATCAAGGGTTCTGGTCTCTCCATCATACTCATATCCCCAGATACGGTTGAGCAGTTCATCCCTGGTCACCACCCTGGACTGATTCTCCAGCAGATAGGCCAGCAGTTCAAATTCCTTCAGTGTAAGCTCCACCAGCCGGCCGCCGCTTGACACCTCCCTGGTCTTGCGGTTGACCTGGATGTCCTGGTAGGACAGTACATCCCTTTCCTCCTCCCGTTTGGTCCTGCGAAGCAGGCTGCGGATGCGGGCCGACAGCTCCAGCACCCCAAAGGGCTTTACCATGTAATCGTCTGCCCCGCAGTCCAGCCCAACCACCTTGTCAAGCTCCTTTTCCTTGGCAGTCAGGAGCATGACGGGCACATATTTTAACTGCTCCGTATTCCTTATCTCCTTGATGGCCTCTGTCCCGTCCATCCCCGGAAGCATCCAGTCAAAGATTACCAGGTCCGGCTTTTCCTCCCGCATCCTGGCCAGGCCTTCCTCTGCGGTCTCAAACCCTTCCGCCGCGTACCCAAAGCCCTCCAGGGCAATTTTTAACAGATTCCTGATGTTTTCATCATCCTCTATAATATAAATCCGTTCCATTTTCCAACTACCGCCTTTCCCTGCATACAGCCTATGTAAACAGCATACCAAACAGAAGTAAAATCCACCTCATGGGAATGCAAAACTTGTGTAAAGTTTTTCCCGTTACAGGACGTCCTTATACACCCGCAGCACATTTTTATAGAATACAGCCTCTATCTCCGAGGCGGTAAAGCCTTCCCGTTCCATGGCGTCCGCCAGCATGGGGAGCTTGCCTGCATCCCCCATCTCCAGGTTCCCGCTGATTCCGTCGAAGTCAGAGCCCAGCCCGATACAGCCGATGCCGCCAACCTTCCGAATATGCTTCATGTGCTCCACCATGTCGGATATGCGGCTTAACTGCTCTTCCCCCGGTCCGAAATCCCGCAGGAAGGCGGTGCAGTAATTGATGCCCATGACGCCGCCCCGCCCGGCCAGGGCGCGTATCATATCATCTGTCAGGTTCCTTGGATGGGAGGCCATGGCCCTTGCGTTGGAATGGCTGGCCACAAAAGGTTTTCTGGTATACCGGAACACATCCCATATGCCCGCGTCATTCAGGTGGGAAATATCGATAATCATTCCCAGGCGCTCCATCTCCTGCACAAAGGCAATTCCGGTATCCGTAAGCCCATGCTCCGTATCAGGCGCCATTCTGAAGGTACCGTCCTCCTCAGTAATCCTGGCATTGGGAAATGCCAGCTCGTTGGGAAAGTTCCAGGTCAGGGTCATCATGCGTACACCCAGCCGGTAGAAATCCCGCAGGAACGCCGTTTTTCCCTGACAGGTCCCGCCTTCCTCCACTGTGAGAAGGGCTGACATCCTGCCCTGCTCCCAGTTTCTGCGGATATCCCCGTAGGATCTGACGATTCCTATGATATCCTCATGGGCCTCCATCTCCTGGTAAAAGGTGTCCAGAAGTTCCATACAGGCTTCAAAGGGCCTTCCCTTGGCCTGTTCCAGATTGACATACAGGGCAAAATTCTGCAGTCCGTAATCCCCTGCCTGCATCTTCCTCAAATCCAGCATCAGCCGGTTCTCAAGGATAGACTGCCTGCCTCCCTCCTTATGGTCTTTATAGATTTCCGCAATGGTATCGCAGTGCATATCCACAACCTTCATATCCCTGTCCTCTTTCCTGTTCTCTGGTATTCCCAATTTATTCCCGGATAACCGGAAATATTCTGTCAGTCAGTACTATGTTCCAGTCTATACTGATTGCCTGTTTCCGTCAATCGTCAGGATTTGCCCCTGAGAGGATTTCCCCTGCACGGCAGATTGCATCGTCGATGCGGGGCGCTATGTTTTCCCTTCCTATCTCCTTGTCAAATCCCGCCTTCTCCATCACAGACAAGGGCTGCTCGTTTACATGGGAAAGAATCATGGTGATGCGGGCCTTGCGGCACCTTGCGTTCAGCTTCTTAAGGCTGTTCAGGGCGGTTGCATCCATGGCAGGAACGCTTCTCATCCGCAGAATCATCACCTTCTTGTCCGAATCCAGGGGAATCTGTCCAATCTTATCCGCCGCGCCAAAGAACATGGGACCGTTCACCTCAAACACCATGACCTGCCTGGGAACCGGTTTTAGGTCAATGCGCTCCCTGTCCGTGCTCTCCTCGTAATCCTCTGCATATTTCCATCCGTAAATATCAGACACATCCGCCATGCGCTTCATGAACAGCAGACAGGCCAGGGCCAGTCCCACGCCGATGGCCATGACCAGGTCGAACACCACTGTGAGTAAAAAGGTCAGCACCAGCACTGCTGTGTCGCTTTTTGGAGCTGTCCGCACCACATCGGCAAAGGAACGCCACTCACTCATATTATAGGCCACCATGAACAGGATGGCCGCTATGGCGGGCATGGGAATCAGGGCGGCATAGGGCATGAGAAATACCAGAATCAGCAGAAGCACCACCGCATGGACCATACCGGCCACCGGGCTGCGCCCGCCGTTCTTTATGTTGGCAGCCGTCCTTGCGATGGCGCCTGTGGCCGGAATGCCTCCGAAAAGCGCTGAGGCCGCGTTGCCCGCTCCCTGTGCCACCAGCTCCATGTTGGAGTTGTGCTTTCCGCCTATCATGCCGTCTGCCACCACACAGGAAAGCAGGGACTCAATGGCAGCCAGCACAGCTATGGTAATGGCGTCCGGCATCACCTTCTGCACCAGGCTGAAGCTGATAGCCGGCAGATGGAACGCGGGAAGGCCGGAGGATATGGTATACAAATCCCCTATGGTATTGACCTTCAGGTCCAGTCCCTTTACCAGCACCGCGGCCCCCGCAACGGCAATCAAAGAAGGCGGCACCTTTTTAAAGAACCTGGGCCACAGGATGAGAATGGCCAGTGAAACGGCTCCCACTGCCAGGGCCTGAAGGTTCAGGGTATCTATGCAGGTGATAACCTGCCCCAGCTTCTCCATGGTCTCCACCGGTGATTCCCTGAAGGTAAGTCCCAGGAAATCCTTAATCTGGCCGATAAAAATGGTCACCGCGATACCGGTTGTAAAGCCGGTTGTAATGGTATAGGGAATGAACCGGATCAGGCCGCCCAGGCGCAGAAAGCCCATGATGACAAGAATGAGGCCGGCCAGGATGGCGGCCGTGGCCAGTCCCTCCATTCCGTTCTTCATGACGATTCCTGCCACAATGGTGGCAAAGGCCGCCGTGGGGCCTGCTATCTGCACCTTGCTGCCGCCTAAGAAGGAAATGACGAATCCGGCTATGATGGCCGTATAAAGTCCCTGTTCCGGTGTGACTCCGGAGGCCAGTGCCAGTGCAATGGACAGGGGCAGGGCAATGATGGCCACAATAATTCCAGATACCACGTCCTTTGTGAATTGTTCCTTTGTGTACTGTTTCATGGACAGAAACAGCTGGGGTGTGAGCGTCTTCATTTTAACTTTATCCTTTTCGTGTTTATAAAATGTTAATACTTTTTTACTATAGCGAAAGGATGGACCCATATCAATTGTTTTCCGCCATGTTTCCAATATAGTACAAAAAACAGCCTCCGGAGTCAGAGCCGGCAGCTGTTCATCTCCTATTACATCAAAGGGGCAATGAGGCGCATGAGCCGTCCCAGCTTCTTTCCCATCCAGCTGTAATTTTTACAGTCCTCCATAGTGATAAGACTGCATTTCTTAAGGGTTTCCTCAAAATCACGCTCCACGTCAAAGACCACCGGGTTGCGGTAAATGTAGGCCGCGCATTCAAAATGCAGGTACAGGCTGCGGAAATCCAAATTAATGGTGCCCACCACAGCCTTTTCGTCGTCGCTGACAAAAACCTTGGCATGGACAAAGCCCGGCGTGTATTCGTAGATTTTCACGCCTGCCCTTGTCAGCTCCGGATAAAAGGTTCTGGCCAGCATGTAGGCATACTTTTTATCCGGAATGTGAGGCATGATGAGCTTTACGTCAATCCCACGCTTGGCAGCATAACTCAGTGCATTGACCATCTCGTCGTCCAGAATCAGATAGGGCGTCATAATATGGACGTAGTTCCTGGCCTGGTTCATTATATCCAGATATACGCGCTCCCCCACCTGCTCCCTGTCCATAGGGCTGTCCCCATAGGGCAGGACGAAACCGGAATGGTCCGCGGCCAGGGGATGCTCATAGTCTTTAGGGACCGCGTACTTCCCGTAGTCCTCCGGCTGTCTCTCCGTCACATTCCACATTTGCAGGAACATCATGGTAAAGCTCTGGACCGCGTCTCCCTTCAGCATGATGGCCGTATCCTTCCAGTGGCCAAAGCGCACCTTGCGGTTAATGTACTCGTCCGCCAGATTCACACCTCCGGTAAAGGCCGTATGGCCGTCTATGACCACAATCTTCCTGTGGTCCCTGTTATTCTGATAGGTGGACAGGGTTGGCTTGATAGGCGAAAACATCTTGCAGCGAATTCCTTTTTTCTCCAACACCCTGGGATAATGGTACGGAAGAAGCATGAGGCAGCACATGCCGTCATACATAACTCTAACCTCCACGCCCTCCTTCACCTTCTCCTCCAGCACCTTCAGGATACTGTCCCACATGTATCCCCGCTCCACGATAAAGTATTCCATGAAAATGAAATGCCGGGCCGCCTTAAGCTCCCTCATGAGAGCCTCAAACTTGTCCTCCCCCAGCGGGAAGTATTCCACATGGGTGTTGCCGTAGGCGGGATACCCCGCGTGGTCCTTCATGTAATCAATCAGGTGGCTGCTTCTCCTGCTGGCTTCCCTGATTCGCTCCTGTACCTCCTGGTCCTGCTTGAGATAGGGAGCTGTGTCGCCTATGTTTTTCTTCAGGCGCCGGGCCAAAAGCTTTGTCTGGAACTGCATCTGCACAAATATGTACAGCAGGACTCCGAACACCGGAATCACCAGGACCGGTACAATCCAGGCCATCTTAAAGCTGGAATTGATGGGTTCATTGAAAATATAAATGATGACTGCCGCGCTCAAAAGGATAGATATGGCGTATACAATGTGCATGTACTCTTCCAGCCACCGGAAGGCGCCAAACAGGATTCCCACCTGTATGGCCATAAACAGCACCACAAAGGCCGTCCTTCCAAATATAATCCGGAATAATCCTCTCATTTTCTTCATCCTGTCCCTTGTCTCCTCTCATGTAACTCATCATGCAGCTCAAAAATCCCTGGTGAAAAACCGGCATCCGCCGACCTGATTCACCAGGGTTAATTCTCTGTCTTTATATGGCTGTTACAGCCTTTGCGGCACCAGTGAAGATTTTGCTGTCCAAATCCGCAATGGTCACTTTCTCTAAATATGCCTGGCAGCACTGGTTCAGCTCTCCATAGAGCTCGTCCATGATTCCCGCCATGCCTGACGATATGAGACAGTCCATATGCGGATTGCCGCTTTTCCAGGCGGCAGCCACAAAGGGGGTATCCAGAGCCTCAGCCACCATGGACAGGTTCACGTCCCTGCTGTCACGGTGGAACAGATAACCGCCGTCCATACCTTCCTTTGTTTTCACAAGATCCGCTTTTTTAAGCTTTGCCATGACCTTCCGTATCCTGGCGGCATTGGTACAGACATTCGCCGCAAGACCTTCGCTGGAATACACCGTCCCCTTGTGATTCAAAAAAACCAGCGCATGCACCGCAATGGTAAATTCACTTGTCACTTTTTCGATTCCCCTTTCCTACCTGTAACAGCCTGCTTCTGTCTTTCATTAAATCATACCATTTTTTTCAGAAAAATGCACTTATTTTTTAATTCCCTGGCTTTGCTCCGGGTTTGCCTGCGCCGGCGCATTTCCCGCTGCTTCTCCGGCAGCTCCTGATGACTGACCTTCCCGGCCGTTTTCTCCCGGGGCCGCCTGGGACTAATCATTTGTAAATACAAAAGGAGCCGGTCCACTTACATATTAATCGTAAGCGGGCGGCTCCCTTTTTTCAATTTGTCAAAATCGTAAGCCTTATAAGACTCTGACCCCTTCCGGACTAAACCTCTTAATCTTCTAACGCCTGGCGGATATCCTCAATAATATCATCGGCAGACTCCAGTCCAACGCTGAAACGAATCATGGACGGATCCACGCCTGCCTCCACCAGCTGTTCGTCCGTGAGCTGACGGTGGGTATGGCTGGCCGGATGAAGGACGGCTGTCCTAGAATCAGCCACATGGGTTTCAATGGAGCACAGCTTCAGCTTATCCATGAACACGGAAGCAGCCTGACGCCCACCCTTTAAACCAAAGGAAATAACGCCGCAGGTACCCTTTGGCATGTATTTCTGAGCCAGCACATAATACTTATCCCCTGGAAGTCCCGGATATTTCACCCAGGCCACATCATCCCTGGACTGAAGGTAGGAGGCCACCTTAAAGGCACTCTCACAGTGTCTCGGCACCCTTAAATGAAGGGTTTCCAGGCCAATATTAATCAGGAATGCATTCTGAGGGGACTGGATGGAACCTAAATCCCTCATAAGCTGGGCTGTGGCCTTCTGGATATAAGCCAGCCTGCCAAATTTCTGGGTATATACAATGCCGTGATAGGACTCATCAGGCTCTGTCAGACCCTTAAATTTGTCATGATGGGACTCCCAGTCAAAGTTTCCGCTGTCCACGATGCATCCGCCTACCGTGGCCGCATGGCCGTCCATATATTTTGTCGTGCTGTGTGTCACAATATCTGCGCCCCACTCAAAGGGACGGCAGTTAATGGGGGTTGCAAAGGTATTGTCCACAATCAGAGGAACACCATGGCTGTGAGCCAGACGGGCAAACTTCTCAAAATCCAGTACTGTCAGGGCAGGATTGGCAATGCTCTCCGCAAATACCACTTTAGTATTTGGCCTGAATGCCTTTGCCAGTTCCTCCTCGTCTGCATCCGGATTCACCAGGGTGCACTCCACTCCCATCTTGGGGAAGGTAACGGTAAACAGGTTGGTGGAACCGCCGTATATGGTGGAGGAACTGATTACATGGTCTCCTGCCTGGCAGATGTTCAAAACAGCATAAAAGGTAGCTGCCTGTCCGGAAGAAGTGAGCATGGCCCCCACGCCGCCCTCCAGCCGGCAGATTTTTGATGCCACTGCGTCATTGGTCGGGTTCGCCAGCCTGGTATAAAAATAACCGTTCTCCTCCAGGTCAAAAAGCCGGCCCATCTGCTCACTGGTGGTATATTTAAAGGTAGTGCTCTGGTATATGGGAAGCTGTCTGGGCTCGCCGTTTTTCGGCTCCCATCCTCCCTGTATGCAGATTGTGTCTAATGATTGTTTGCTCATGTTTCCTGTGTCCTCCTAATGGTCAGGTTCTAAATGGTGATGAGATTATATTCCTTATTGCCAAGGCCCAGCTTCACAGCATGGTCAATACAGGTCTCCCAGTTGGTTTCCGGATGTGTATTGATGAAATGGTCATGGCTGTGATGATCCTGCTCTGCCAGAAAGCTTCCGGCAAGCACGGGCTGGCGGTTTACCGCATCCACACAGGCCATGTCCAAGGCTACGGGGTCAAATGAGGCAAACATGCCCACGTTAGGCACAATGGGGGCGTCATTCTCCGAATGGCAGTCACAGTTGGGGGACACGTCCACCACAAGGCTCACATGGAAATTCGGGCGTCCCTTCAGCACTGCCAGGGTATACTCGGCAATCTTCCGGTTCAGGATATCATTGGCCTCGTCGTACATGGAGTCTACCGCATCCACGGGACAGGCACCGATACAGCGGCCGCATCCAACACACTTGTTTGTATCAATGGAGGCTTTGCGTTCAAGGACCGTGATGGCGCTGTGGGCGCAGTTTCTCTGACAGGCGCCGCATCCAACACACTTATTCGTATGTACAAAAGGCTTACCGGCATTGTGCATCTCCATCTTGCCGGCCCTGGAGCCGCTGCCCATGCCCAGGTTCTTAAGGGTGCCTCCAAAACCGGTTGCCTCATGTCCCTTAAAGTGGGTAAGGGAAATGACGATGTCCGCATCCATGATGGCCCGGCCAATCTTTGCCTCCTTCACATACTCTCCGTCAATAGGCACCAGGGCTTCATCCGTTCCCTTAAGGCCGTCGGCAATTATGATATGACATCCCGTGGTAAAGGGGTTATAACCATTCTCATAAGCAGCGTCCAGATGGTCCAATGCATTCTTCCTCCGTCCCACATAGAGGGTGTTGCAGTCGGTCAGGAATACCCTGCCGCTTTGGGACCGGATTAAATCCACCAGTACCTTGGAGTAGTTGGCACGCAGATAGGCCAGATTTCCTGGCTCACCAAAGTGAATCTTAATTGCAGTGTATTTGTTGTTAAAGTCAATATCCATCATGCCTGCCTTTTTTACCAGCCTCTCCAGCTTCTGCAGGAGATTTTCCGTAAGTGTAGTCCTCATGTTGGTGTAGTATACGTTTGATACTGCCATAGTGTCCTCCTTCTGAATCATTATCCCGTTTATTATACTTCAAACCCTGCATTTATTCAATCCTGTATGTGAGGACAGCGGCACCAAATTTTTTCGGGAGATTTTTTTCGCGGGATTTTCGTACAGGTTTCACCATGGCATCATAAATCATCCGCACAACAGAAAAAGTGGAACCGGTTAAATTCCTTTCAGCTTCTTTCGGTAAATCAGATAGGAATACACACTTGGAATCAGGACCATTGCCATGAAAACCAGGAAGAACAGGGATGCCAGATGAAAAAATCCCATAATCAGCATCAGCATGCCCCCTGCCGTCCATACATAACCCGCCATGCGGTGGGTCCTGTTCCAGTTATCCTCATCTGCCAGGGTCCACGGAAGCTTGATTCCCATGGTATAATTCTGTCTGCATTTGGGCAGGTAATTGCCTGCTGCCACGAACATTAATGCAATGGGGATGCTTACCATGCTTCCCACGTTGATGTCCATACCGATTCCTGACAGGACAATCACACACTGGACCATAACTGCCAGCAGGACCACGAACCACCGTGTAATCTGCTTCAGTTCCCTGGATCGGCTGATGTTTTCACATTTGGGGTCAATCCGGTAAAACACATTTACCATCACTGCCATGAGAAACATAAAGGCAGGTATGCCAAATGCTGCCATGTTGCGGCTGGAATAACCATTTACCACATTGTCTGATCCCCAGTGGGTTGGAACCTGCTCCGGCAGGCGGTTATAAAAACATATGGAAATGATAAATGGCACAAGAGCCAGAATCCAGTACAATACATCCCACTTGGATATCTTCCTGTTATTTTTTTTCATGCTTGTCTTCCTCCATTAATGAATGCAGCCAGGAAAGAACTTCCTGGAATACAGTGGTATTCAGCTCATAATAAATATATTTGCCTGATTTCCGGTCCTCTATGAGCCCCGCCTGCCTGAGTATGTTCAGGTGATGGGAAATGGTTGCTCCCGTTGTGTCAAAATGCTCCACAATCTGTCCCGCGGTCATGCTTGTCTGCTTTAACAGGTTGAGTATCTCGCGGCGGGTGGGGTCGGACAGGGCTTTAAATGTATCACCGAAGGACATGGACGGAATGCCTCCTTTCACTTTGCCTGATTTTTATGTGGTTTTTTATAGTGGACGGTGCAGGTACCGGACAGACGTGCAGGCCGACTGTTTGGTTCGGCATATGGACCGGCTTTGTGGACCAACTGTGCAGACCAACTATGCAAACCGACTGTGCAAACCAGCCATGTAAACTAACTGTATGGTCCAACTACGAAACCAGCTCTCCTTCATTTAGATATTTATCAAAATATCTAAATGTATTTTACCAAAACTCCCGACATATGTCAAGAGGGAGGAAGACATGATGCCTTCCAGGCAAATATCCCGGGCATATGTCTTTCCTCCCACATAATCCGCAGCAGCCTGGCACCCTATGGATGCCGCTCTCACCAAACTGCTTCTCACACTATTTCTCCGCTTATTTTTCCATTTCAACCGCCAGCTTCAGATTGGCCTTCTCATATTCATTAAACACGCCTGTGTCAAAGGCATCTGCGGTATTGACGGAACCTTCCTGTATGCCGGAGCTGCCCAATGCATGGGAGTTATCCTGTATACCATCTTTTTCCGTACCCGCCCTGGCTTCATTTTCAGGGCTCCCTGTATCCGCGCCGCATGCCGCCAGACCCAGCATGGCGGACAGGATAATCACGGCCAGCATGCCTCTGAGGCATCTGGTTATAATACGCTGCTTATTAAACAATTTCATAAAACATTGACCTCCTCACTGCCTGATTCTTCACATCAAGTATCTGTAACATCCGCAATCCCAGGGGCGCTTGGGGTGGTGTTAGGTATGGGAGGGAGCGGGTCCGCCGGGCGGCAGCCCTGGAAACGCCCCGGCGTTCCCAGGGCTGTGGGGCGTTCGCCCCATAAAAATACGGACGGAAAGCCCCAGGTAAAAGAGCAAGCTCTCTTCCCTGGGGCTTTCCGTCCGTATTTTTGCCCGGCTCATTGCTATAACATCTTTTGCATCTCGTCTGCTACAAATTGTACCTTGGTTCCTACTATTACCTGTACAGATGTCTTGCTTGGCCTCATGACTCCGGCCACGCCTGCGGATTTTATCTTTTTCTCGTCTACTAATGTGTAATCTTTTATCTCTAATCTCAGCCTTGTAATGCAGTTGTCTAATGATACTACATTTTCCTTGCCGCCTAATCCTTCTAATACAATAGCTGCTACCTTGGTGAAATCGTCGTTTGCTAATACGGCTGCCATTTCTGCCTCTAAATCTTCTTTCTCACGTCCTGGTGTCGGAAGGTCAAATTTGGTGATGACGGCGCGGAATACTACGTAGTAGATAACTGCGAATACAACACCCTGTGCTAACAGCATGAATGGCTGGTTGGCCATTGGCAGCCTGCAGCTGAAGATGAAGTCCGTAACACCTGCGCTGAAGCAAAAGCCTGCGGTCCAGTGAAATGCGGCTGCTACTGCTACGGAGATACCGGTCAGGACGGCGTGTACAAGGTACAGTCCGGGAGCCAGGAACATGAAGGAGAATTCCAGAGGCTCGGTAACGCCGGATACGAAGGATGCTACTGCTCCTGCAATCAGGATACCTGCCGCATACTGCTTCTTCTCTGGCTTTGCTGTCTGATACATGGCAAATGCTGCTGCCGGAAGGCCGAACATCATTACCGGGAAGAAACCTGCCTGGTACATACCGGTTACGCCCTTGATTCCGCCTTCTGCGAAGCCCCAGAACTTGTTGATGTCGGCAATGCCGGCAATGTCAAACCAGAATACTGCGTTCAGTGCGTGATGC
Source organism: [Clostridium] clostridioforme AGR2157 (assembly GCF_000424325.1). Taxonomy (GTDB): domain Bacteria; phylum Bacillota; class Clostridia; order Lachnospirales; family Lachnospiraceae; genus Enterocloster; species Enterocloster clostridioformis_A. The sequence continues at coordinate 24,009 of NZ_AUJR01000011.1, read as the reverse complement.
AGTCCGGTGGGAATCAGGAGACGGTTTGCAAATGCATAAATACCTGCGCCTACAGGGCCAAGTCCCATGATGTGCTCGCCAACCCATATAAGGGCATTGAACAGTGCCGGCCATACAAAGTACAGGATGGCGGACTCTGCAACCATTACAAAGGATGTAACGATGGGCACGCAGCGCTTTCCTGAGAAGAAAGCCAGTGCGGTGGGCAGCTTTGCGCTGCTGAACTTATTGTAGCAAACAGATGCTGTGATACCGGAAATGATACCGATAAATGCGTTGTCAATCTTGGAGAAGGCCAGAGGAGCTTCCTCTACGCCCATCATGGTGGCAACAACGCCGCTGTTAAGTACAGTGGTAACAGTCAGGAATGCAACCAGACCTGCAAGACCTGCCGCGCCGTGCTGATCCTTTGATAAACCGATTGCCACACCAACTGCAAACAGCATGGGCAGCTTGTCGATTACGGCGCTTCCAATCTTTACCAGCGCAAAACCAATTACCTGGATGATACCGGTTACGTCACCGCCCTGCATGGTGGAAGGACACATGGCATAGCCGATACCCATCATAATAGCTGCAACCGGCAGAACGGCAACAGGAAGCATGATGGCCTTACCTAGTTTCTGCAAATACTTCATCATAACATAAATCCCCTTTCTTTTTTTAGAGCCTCCTTCTACACTTTTCCCGTAGGAGTACTCTGAATTGCAGGTAAATAATCTATTCAAACCTGTTTCCAGGTTTAAATCACTGTTACTGTTTTCCGTATATTTTTAGGACCTGCCTGCCGGACCATGCCAATGTATCAGGCATCGGCGGCCAGGACAGACTCCACTTCTTTCATGGCAGCCTCTTCATCGGGTCCGTCTATGCGGAAGATGACCTCATCTCCTGCCATGGTGTTCATGGCCATGATGCTCATAACATCCTTCCCGTCCGCCCTGCGGTCCCCGCAGATGATTTCCACGCAGGAGCTTACATGAAGCATCCTAGCCATAAGCATGGCTGCCGGCCTTGCGTGAAGCCCCATTTCGTCTTTTAAGATAAAGCTCCGCTCTATCAACTCATCACCACCTTTGTTCCTTATAGTCTGATGATGGCTGTCTCCCCTGCCTTTACTTCCATTCCGGTCATACATTCCATCTTCGGGAACTGGGACGTGTTGCAGATAATGACCGGCGTGGTCACATCGTAACCGGCTTCCTTAATCTTATCTATATCAAAGTCCAGAAGGAGGTCGCCCTTCTTTACCTTATCCCCAGCAGCCACATAAGCCTCAAAGTACTGCCCCTTAAGCTGTACCGTGTCCAGTCCGATGTGGATAATCAGCTCCGCGCCATTGTCTGTCTGCATGCTGATGGCATGCTTTGTGTCAAATACCATGGTCACCAGTCCGTCCGCCGGTGCAGCTACCCTGCCGTCCGACGGTATGACTGCTGTTCCCTTGCCCAGAATCTCCTGGCTGAAAGTGGGGTCGCTTACCTGGCTCATGGGAATGGCTGTTCCGCTCACCGGCGCTACGATTATCTTTTCTTCCTTTTCTTCTCCCCCAAATAGCTTCTTAAGTGATCCAAACATCCTTACTGCTCTCCTTTCATGTCCCCGAAGGACCTGCCCAAAATAATTATTTAGTCCTGATACGTTTGATGTGCAGGGCCAGGTAAGCCACTTCTTCCTCTGTTACCTGATGCCTGTACTGCAGCTTGATGAGCGCCTGTATTTTCTGGCTGCAGGCATATTCCTCAGGATACAGACGGTCAATGACCTCCTGGAATTCCAGGTTATCCAGATTCATATGCTCCCCTGTAAATACCCGCTGGGCCAGAAAGCGCAGATGAGTGATAAACCTCTCATAGCTGAGGGACTGCTCATCCAGCTCTATGCTAAAATACTCCCTGACCACCTCCAATACCTGCTGTATCAGATTGGTGATCTTAATTGTATCACCCATAGGTGCGTCATACTCCGCATTGACAATGTGAAGGGCAATGGAAGCTGCCTCGTCCACCGGGAGCTTCACTCCCAGGTCCCTTTCAATCATGGCAATGGCATATTCGCCAATGAGATATTCCGCGTGGTAAAAGCTGCGAACCTCCCTGATTAACGGATTGGAAAACATCATCTTCTGTTTGTATCGTTCCAGCGCAAAGTTTATGTGGTCCGTAAGGGTAATATACACATTTGGGTTAATAGGCCTGTTAAGGACCTCTTTGGCATAACTGATGATTTCTGCCGAAATCTGTACATGCTCCATGGGAAGGTTCACAAGCAGTTCCTTGAACTTATCCATGGTGTTCTGACTCTCCAGGCGGAATATCTTCTCCACCTTCTCCTCGTCAATGATACTGCCTTCCTTTGCTTTGAAGCCAACGCCTCTTCCCATAATGATGATTTCCCTGCCCTCTTCATCGCAGGTACTCACTACATTATTATTGATTATTTTCGTTATTTTCATAATTGCTCCTGATGAAAACAAAAAAACCAACTTTGTTAAAGAGATCCATGTGCGCATACGCACGGGTACACATCATCTCCTTAACAAACCTGGTTTTGCCTGCCGAACAGTAACAATCCTTATTAATTATTTAATTATTTAATTATAACTTCAAAGATTTGCTTCACTAACAGCATCATAGCAAATCTTAAGATAAAAGTCAACAATATTTTATATAATTTTTATATTTGCCCCCACTCCTGTTGTCAGAATTCCCAACACAGCTCTTGTCAGGACTTGACATACATGTAAATAATACCTGTGACAGCCAGATAAAACCAGGTGGCCGGATTGGAAAACCAGGTGGTGAAAAAAGACAGCATCATATACATGGCAAACTGGGCATAGATCACATGGCCTGCCGGACATGACATCTTCCGCCTTCGCCTTACCAGAGAGTAGCATGCCGCTCCCAAGAGCCCGCCCAAAAGCACCATTCCAAAGATGCCGAAATCATAGTAGGCATCGTAGAACAGGGTAAGGGTGGTAAGCTCCTTCTTGGTCACAAAGAGAGGAAAGCTCACCAGGACCGGGAACAGGAATTTAAGTCCAGTAAGAGCCCACACCGGAAACAGCATGCGAAGCCCAAAGCTGTGGGATCCCAGCTGCTCCACCAGGCAGTTGAAATTATCGTAGTTATTGGCAATATACATATAAGGCTGTGTGATGAATATTGGCATATGGCTGTTCTTCATCTCAAATATTCCGTTCAGGTATTCCACGCTGTGGCTGCGCATGACAGTCAAGACCAGATAGGCCGGAATCATGCAGGCCATCAGCACGCCCACATAGACCAGGCTGAAGGTACCGCTCATGGAAATATAGGTAAACGCGGCCATGCCCACTGCCAGAATCAGCTGGAACCTGGACACGCACAGCACCGGCACGGCCAGGGACAGCACAACCATAAGCAGTCCCAGCCAGAATCCCTGGTCCCTGGTCAGTCCTCTTCCCCTGCGGGAAATCATAAGGCTGTACACCACGAACAGACTGGGCACCAGCACACAGGAGACCGTAAAATAATGGACTCCGCTGACATGAAAATAGGAATAGGCATGGGGCACCCCGTAGGAAAACAATGGCACAAATCCCAGCTTCCACGCCTCAAAGAAAAAGGCGAGGTAGGATACGGCCACCAGAGCTGCCATGGAATGAAGCAGTCTCTTTGCCTGCAAAGGGGATTCAGCCGAGGCATAAAAACGGTATACGGACTGCATGTCCGCCGCGCTCCAGCCGTCATATATCCTGTGCAGCACCTCAAACACAATAAAGAAGGTGAGCACCGCCAGTCCCAGGCAGACCCATGTCTGGGTGCTCCAATCCGTCTGAAGGCGGCTTAGCTTAAAGCAGGATATTCCCTGCCCGCCCACAAAAAAGAGGCAGAAAAGCCCCCGCAGGTGAATCAGGTTGCCTGTCTCCCTGTAATCCTTTATATACAGCCACAAGGCTGCTGTAATTAAAACCAGCCCAGACAGCATATAAAAATGCTGCCGGGCCAATATGAAGCTTATGATATAACAAACCAGATAAACTGCCATTAATCCGTAACCTTCTTCACAAAATCTCTCATGTATTGTTCTATTTCTGCCGCAGTGGCAAAGCTCATGGCCTTGTCAGCCACTGCCTGAAGTTCCTCCACGCTGTACTGGGTGACCATCTTCCTGGCCTTCAGAATGGCGGATGCGCTCATGCTGAATTCGTTGAGTCCAAATGCCAGAAGCAGCGGAATCATCATTGGGTCGCTTGCAGCTTCGCCGCACATGCCTACCATGATGCCTGCCTCACGGCCGCAGGCGATGATATGCTTAATGCTTCTGAGCACAGCCGGGTTAAAGGTGGAATACAGATAGGATACCTTTTTATTGCCCCTGTCTACAGACATGGTGTACTGGGTCAAATCATTGGTGCCGATACTGAAGAAATCCACTTCCTTTGCAAAGATATCTGCGATCAGGGAAGCTGCGGCTGTCTCCACCATGATGCCCACCTGTATGTCCTTGTTGTATGCAATGCCCTTTTCATCCAGCTCCTTCTTAATTTCCCCCACAAGTGCCTTTGCCTGACGGTACTCTTCAATGCATGTTACTAAAGGAACCATGATACGGATGTTGCCGAATGCACTTGCCCTTAAAAGCGCCCTCAGCTGAGGCTTATACACATCCTCCCTGCGGTCCAGGCAGAAACGGATTGCCCGATAGCCCAGGAATGGATTCTCGTCCTTCTCCAGGCCCATGTACGGAATCTCCTTGTCGCCTCCGATATCCAGGGTGCGGATGATGACCGGCTTGCCGTTCATGGCAGCAGCCACCTTCTTATACGCCTCGAACTGCTCTTCCTCTGTAGGCAGGGCATTCCTGTCCATAAACAAAAACTCGGTGCGGAACAGTCCGATGCCCTCTCCGTCATACTGGAGCACCTTATCCACGTCCTCGGGCTTTCCGATGTTAGCCACGATTTCTACCTGCACACCGTCCTTTGTGACAGAAGGCTTGCCAATATACTGCTCCAGCTCCTTCTTTTCCACCAGAAACTGCTTTCTCTTCTCCTCATAATCAGCCATCACAGCCTGGTCCGGGTTCACATACACCTCGCCGGTGCTCCCGTCCAGTACCACCTGGTCCCCGTTCTTTACGCCGTCCATGAAGCCTGTGACAGCTACCACAGCCGGAATCTCCAGGGCCCTTGCCAGGATGGCGCTGTGAGAGGTCTTGCCGCCCAGCTCCGTGACAATACCGGTCACATTGGACGGATTGATTCCCGCTGTCATGGACGGAGTCAGATCCTTTGCCACGATGATGCTGCCTACCGGCAGGGAGGAGATGTCCACGGACCGGATTCCCATAAGCATCTGCTGCATACGGGTCTTGATGTCGCGCATGTCCGTGGCTCTCTGCTGCATCAGTTCGTCTCCCATGGAGGCAAACATATCCGCATACATGTTGCACACATTCTCAATGGCGTATTCACTGTTTACGCTGTCATTCCTGATAGAGTTCTCAATCTCCCCTGTCAGCATGGGGTCTGCCAGAAGCATCATATGTCCCTGCATGATTTCCGCTTCCTTCTCTCCCACCCTGGTTGCCAGGTCCTCTGCCAATTTCTCTGTGGCCTTGATGGTCTCGTCCAGCGCTCCCTTAAAACGCTGCACCTCCTCTTCCACATCCTTTACCGCCTGCCTGGTAATCACCAGCCGGACTTCCTCCACAATCACTGCCTTTCCAATTCCAATTCCTGCAGAAGCGCTTGTTCCCTTGTACATCCTCTTGTACCTCCTTATTAAAAATTCATTTATACTCACAACCTTTGGTTGCCGTCAATCTACTCGCCTAACCCGGCCTCCACGATACCAACCATGGCTTCCAGTGCTTCCTTCTCATCTGGCCCCTCACAGACGAATTCAATCTCGTCTCCAGATTTCACGCAAGCCCCAAGGACGCTTAATACACTCTTGGCATTGGCCGTGGTGGTGCGCACCTTGAAGGATATTTTTGATTTATAGCGCAGTGCCTCCTTGCAGAGGACTCCCGCCGGCCGCAGGTGCAGACCGGACGGATTCTTGATTACAGTTGTTTTGCTTACCATTATACCTCTCTCCTTGCTTTTTGTTACTGACCGGGCTCTGCCTTAGACGTGCTGGCAGGACCTTCTGATGTCTCACTTTCTGTCCTCTCCCGGCTCTCATCCGGGCTGGCCGCTGTACTGCCAGTTGACGGTCCTTTTTCTGTCACCGTCACCTGGATATGGTCGTAGCTCACCAGTTCATAGGCATCGCCCAGCTGGAACTTAATCTCCCCGCTGTTCTCTCCCGGCACCATATCCTCCACATCCATCTCAGCGCCCAGCGCGGCAGCCGAAAGCTGGTCCAGATCTTCCTTCAGACCTCTTATGACTACGTTCACAGAATCCCTGTCATACTGATATTCATAATCGCTGTGGGCTCCCACCCGCTTAATCTGGCTGGTCCTAAGCTCAAATGTCCTGCTCTCCAAAGCCTCCACCTTAATGACAACCTTCACCTCTTTGGAATACTCGTCCGAAAGGTAAACTCCCTCCGGCAGATACTGGCTGATATCAAGGGTGACTTCCTTATCCCCTGTGGCTCCGTCCATATTCAGCTCAGAGCTTGGGATGGTAATGGAATTAATATTGGCCAAATCGGATTTCAGCCCGTTGACAGCCACAGAAGGACGGCTGCTCTCTATCCCCGTATACCGGTATCCGTCTGCCACCCTGCCTTCCGGCTCAAAGTTCAGCACCAGGCTCTTGCGCTTGAGAATCGGCATTGTATAATCCACACTGGAGCGGCTGAATGTGATGCGCTCGTCAGTAGGTATTTCATTTTCATTGGCGTCAAAGCACACCACCGGAGCGCTGTCTGCCAGGTTGGAATCTGCGCCGTCCACGTTGATCACAATTCCCACCGCGCTGATCTGGCCCACCACGGACATGGGGCCGCTGACATTTATATAGTTGGGCGAAACTGAAGGTGTTCCTTTATCGTATCCTTCGGCAGCTTCCCCTATCACCTTGGCCCTGATCTCAAAGGACTTGCGCTGCAGATCCTCTGTCTTGACGCGGATGACCCCCGGCTTTGCCACCGGAGTGTCCAAAAGACGTTTGTTGTTCTTAACCTCTATCTTCACCGGCACTGCGCCCGTGGGTTCATAGATATCGGCCAAATCTATATAGGCCCTGAAATCCGAGGCGCTGATGCCTGCCTTATCCAGTGTCCTTACACGGTAGCTGACCGTAACAGTATCCTTATCCGTCAGCAGCTCATATGTCTTGCCGTTGGACGTCAGGATTCCTTCATTGACAATATCCAGCGGAACCTCCTTTGAATCCGAGTCCTCCGGGTTATTGATGTTCACCACTGCCAGCCAAACAAAAAATGCCAGGAAGACAGAAAGTACTTTAAGCCCAAGATTATTAGACAGCTTTTTTTCCATTCTTCAGCCTTCCCTTCCATATTTTCAATCGGTTCAATGAAACAGTCTCCTCTTTCACGTTGGAAAGTACCTTTTTGAGGCTTTCTGCATCTGGTATCCTGGACAGCACTCCTCCTTCTGCTACCGATACCCTTCCGGTTTCCTCCGACACCACGATGGTGATACTGTCCGTGGATTCACTTACACCCACAGCCGCCCTGTGGCGCGTGCCCAGGTCCTTGCTGATGCTCATGTTATCGGTCAGCGGCAGATAACAGGTTGCCGCTGTGATGCGGTTGCCCCTGATAACCACTGCGCCGTCGTGAAGAGGTGTGTTGTGTTCAAAAATATTAATCAGCAGCTGGCTGGTCACCAGGCCGTTAATTTCGATTCCCGTCCTCTCTATCTCCTTCAGGGAAGATCCCCGCTCAATTACCATCAGTGCGCCTGTCTTTACCTTGGCCATCTCAAAGGTGGCCCTGACCAGCTCGTTGATGGTCTTGTCGTTAAAGCCCTGGTTATCCTTGCCCTCGTCAAAGGAAAAGATATAGGACATGTAATTGCGGCTTCCCAGCTGTTCCAGAGCCTTGCGAAGCTCAGGCTGGAATATGACCAGAAGGGCCGTCACCGCAATGGTAGTGGTATTCTCCAGAATCCACAATATGGTGGTCAGATGAAGCACGGCGGCAAACAGCACAAACACCAGGATAACCAGAAGTCCCTTTAACAGGTTCCAGGCCCTGGTGTTCTTAATCCACACCAGAAGTTCATAGACCAGAAAGGAAATAATCACGATTTCCAGAATATTCCCCACTGATATCCTTGGAAGCAGTGACAGCCAGGATGTCACTTTTACCAGTATTTCCGCCATACTCTCACCTCCTTACGTTCACTTTTTTTCATTAATAAGAATTTCTCTCCCTTGTGCCGCGTTTATGGGTACTGATTTTCTGTACCTTCACATCCGGGGTGCTCACGGTCATCTTGGGCACCGCCTTCACATAATAATAATAATCATCGTCCTCGAACTGCACATATTCGGTCCGGGTATAATCCACGGACAGGACAAAAAAATTGAATACAGCCGCTATGGCTGCCGATAAAACAAGTCCCAGAATCATCTGTCCCACGGGAACAGATACCCCGAACACAAAATCTCCCACAAAAATGGCCAGAAGCTCCGCCACGGAGCCTGCCACAATGGCAACCACCCATGCATAATCCATGGACAGCCTGCGTATGAGGTACACCACGATGATGCCCACCGCGCAGGTGGCAATCATGACTATCATGGCCTGGTTAAAGAGCACGGATTTAAGAATCTGGCTGTATTTCTGCACAATGTCCACAGAGCCGTCGCTGGCAGCCAGGATGCCTGCGTTCTGCTTCACATATATGAGCAGATAGTACAGGAACACGCCGCATCCAACGGGGATCACGGAAGCCAGGCTTCCTCCAAGTCCCACCAGCAAAGGAACCACATAGGGAATTTTAAACAGGAAGGCAAGGGGTGTCAGAACCATCAGATAACTGTCCCCGGGCTTGAATCCGTAGTAAAGAATGGCAATGATCATTATCAGCACAATGGCAATCAGGGCCATCTCCAGAGAAACCGCATATACATGGGCAATCAACAGGCAGCCCGCCAGGAACACGATGGCGCCATAGGGCAGGAATGCGCTGACCAGACAGACCGGAAGGATGACGAAAGGACTTTTAAGCTTTGCCATATATCCGATATTCGTATTAAGGCTTACCACGGTGCAGAGCGCAAACAGGAAGCGCACCACCGGCTGTATTCCGTAACTGTAGCGGTTGTAAAATCGTTTCAGATGTTCTTTCCATAGCAGAAGACTTGTCATCGAACCCTTCCTCCTCTGTTGTCCTTGGTTCTGTCGGTCCTGTCTTTGTTGTCATATTTCTTGACCAGGTGTCTCAGTCTGGAGGCATACATGGTCTGGGAACGTGATGCGTAGTCGTACCTTCTGGAATATACAATCCAGGTCACAAACAGGTAAAATACCAGTCCCCCCGCATAAAGGATTCCCCAGTTCCTGCCGCACTCCAGCAATTCTTCTATGCTCATGCCGCCCAACAGCACGTCCAGTTTGTAGAGTATCCACAGAAGCAGAATCAACAGGTAGCAGAAAGTATAACCGAAAAAGGAGCGGAACATCTGTCCGCCGACATAATCCTTTTTAAAATAACGGTTAATGGGAAATATCTTCCTGCCCTCATTCTTTTCAAATATGGCCAGCCCAGTCATATATCTGACCTTTTCTTCGTTCAGCATACAGGTACCTCTTACGCTTTTTCATAACATATCAATTTAGTATACCACAACTTTTTCAGATTTGCGACACTATAAATCAATTTTTATGATTTTGTAAGGAACTGGAATTTGGCTTAAGAAACCGCCCTATTTTCCCACCAGCACCATCACGGTTCTTGGACGAATTCTGAATCCATTTCCCCCCAGGGGGCCCGGACAGGGGACATCCTCCCACGTGTCTGCCGCCAGTTCCCATTCCATTCCCTCCGGAAGGACCGGCAGCTCCACATCAAGGGGTTCCCAATATGCATTGGATGCAATGTACACGGTCTGGGGGTCTTCCCCCTCCTCCCGGCCGGCAAACATAACACCCACATAGCGCTCATACTCCGCAAAGGAACTGCACCAGGGCATCACTCCGTGAAAGCTCACATCCGGGAAGCCGCAGGCCCCGCCGCTCACATTGGCGCGTACCAGGCGGTGTGTCTTGCGGAACCGTATCATATACTGGAAGAAACGGAATATATCCTTATATTGTCCCAGCCGTTCCCAATCCAGCCAGGAAATCTCATTGTCCTGGCAATAGGCATTGTTATTGCCGAACTGGGTGTTGCAGAACTCATCTCCTGCCAGAAACATGGGTGTTCCCCTGCTGCACATGAGGAGGGCGCAGGCATTGCGCACCATGCGCCGCCTCAGGGCTTCCACCTGAGGATCGTCTGTCTCCCCCTCCGCGCCGCAGTTCCAGCTGTTGTTGTCATTGGCGCCGTCCGTATTGTTCCATCCGTTTGATTCATTGTGCTTTACATTGTAGGAAAACAGGTCGTAAAGGGTAAAACCGTCATGGCATGTAATGAAATTTACGGATGCGTTCTTCCTGTCATGGTCCGCATATATATCTCTGGAGCCGGCGATTCGCAGGGCCGCCGCCTGTGCCATGCCCTGGTCTCCCTTGATATGGCGGCGCATGTCGTCCCTGTACCTGCCGTTCCACTCTGCCCAACGGTTCCAGGACGGGAAAGTCCCCACCTGATAAAGGCCGTCCGCATCCCACGCCTCGGCTATGAGCTTAACATCGCCCAGAATGGGGTCAAAGGCAAGGCTCTGAAGCAGGGGAGGCTTGCTCATGGGCGCGCCGTCCTCGTTGCGCGCCATGATGGAGGCCAGGTCAAAGCGGAACCCGTCAATTCGGTAGGCCGTAACCCAATAACGGAGGCAGTTGAGAATCATCTGCTGGACAATGGGGTGATTGCAGTTTAAGGTATTGCCGCAGCCGCTGAAATTGTAGTAGTATCCCTCAGGAGTCAGCAGATAGTATATATTGTTATCAAATCCTTTAAAAGAAAAGAAGGGCCCGTTTTCATTTCCTTCCGCCGTATGGTTGAATACCACATCCAGGTAGACCTCAATCCCATGCTGGTTGAACACCCGTATGAGGTTCTTAAGTTCATTGCCCTCTCGGTTGTACTCCGTACTGGCAGTGTAGCTGGTGTTGGGTGCAAAGAAGCTTACGGTGTTGTATCCCCAGTAATTATAAAGCTTCCGGCCGTCCACCTCCCGGTAATCCTGCATCTCGTCGAATTCAAATATGGGCATCAGCTCCACCACGTTCACGCCCAGCTCCAGCAGATAGGGAAGCTTTTCCACCAATCCATCAAAGGTTCCGGGATGAAGTACGGCCGAGGAGCCGTGCATGGTAAATCCCCTTACATGAAGTTCATAAATGATTAAATCCTCCATGGGTGTCAGGGGCTGGGCCATATCCGCCCAGTCAAAGTCATCCTTGACCACCCTGGCCTTATAGTGCTGGCATCCCGGCAGCGGGTCCCCCCACCGGCTCTGTCCGGTAACCGCCTTGGCATAGGGGTCCAGCAGATACTTGTTCTTATCAAATATAAGCCCCTTTTCCGGTTCATAGGGACCGTCCACCCGGTACGCATACTCAAATTCGCCGATGTTCAGCTTGAACACAATCATGGAGTACACATTGCCGATGCGGTAATGCTTTGGAAAGGGAAGAACCGCATAGGGCTCCTCCTCTGTCCGCCTAAACAGGAGCAGCTCAATGGCAGTGGCTCCATGGGAATACACCGTAAAATTGACTCCCCCCGGTATGGCGGTGGCTCCGTTTATCTCATAGAATCCTGGCCTGACCGCATATCCTCCTAAGTAGTCCATGGGTACCAGGTGAATGGTGCCGGGCAGGGCCAGGTGGTCAATACTGGCCGGTCTTAAGGCTTTCCTGTCCTTCACCGCGCTTTTGTCCTGTGTTGCTGCCGCTGTGCGGCTGGTGGCTTTCTTTCCCTTTTCCTCCATACATTCCTCCATACATTCCTCCTATGTTCGCCTTATGTCAGGCTGTTTCAGGCATTGTATTAACAATATACAACATCCCAAGGTATATTACAAGACTTGGAAAAAGCCGCCGGACTCAAAGGCTGACGCAATTTATTATATAATTCTAAAATTGTCTGATTACCGTGTGTGGTGACGTAATTAGAGAATCCTAATATATCAAATAGAGCAATAGAATAAAATTGTTCTTGCTTGCCAGCTTCTTTGAGACGTTTTTCCATCTCTATTTGAGAAATACGCTCATGAGTTGGTTGGTTAATGGCTGAATTGTCCATATTCTTTTCTCCAATAGTTATTGGTTGATGAATTATTATTTTATACTACTGGACAGCTAATATCAACCAAATATCACATAAGGTATCAATGACCTTTCTCACTATATCCTTTTGATTCTTCATTCTGCCACCTCCTGGTCTGGTTCATTTCATTATAACAGGAGGAACCCGGATTGTCTTAATAAAAAGTGCGTTTGTGACAAACTGTTTGTGTCCACGCTCAAGCAATAAACCGGGGCAAGATTTTCACAAATCCCGCCCCGGTCATTATCTAAATACTTTATATTAACTTTAATACAGCTTTGCTCCCGCAGGAATCCTGTCATCCACCATCAGAAGATGCAGACGTCCCTCGCCTTCCTCATGATGAACGGCGGATTAAAATTATAAGGATTCAGATATAAATTATTCTTCAGATCCGGATTGCCTGCTCTGGAGAGCCTTCTTATAGTCTTTTGGAGAAATCCCCACGTTTTTCTTAAAAAACCGGCTGAAATAAAGTGAGTCTTCATAGCCGACAGACCGGGAAACATCTGAGATTGAAAATTTCGGATTTAATAATAATTCCCGGGCGTTGGATATGCGCACATTGATAATGTATTGCAAGGGCGTCATCCCAATATAGTTCCGGAAACTTCGGATAAACCAACAGGGGCTGGTATAGACGGAAGCAGCGTACGCGTTTACATTGATGGGCTTTGCATAGTTTTCATCAAAATAAACAAGAGCTTCATTGATGATGGATTCCATAGAACCTCCAGCCACATAAGGATTGTGTCGGTTCCGACCAGCCAGTGCCAGCAATTCCTGAAACTGACAGGCAATGATCGCCTCATAGTTTTTCCTGCACAGCTGCAGCTCCTTGATCATTTTGCGAAAAAGATTCTGGTATTCTAGGGACACACCTCCCCAGTAGATCTGCTCCTTGCCGGAAAAGCCGAATTGCTCCAATATGCCTTCCACTGCATTCCCCGTGAAATGGATCCAATATACCTCGGTGTGGTCCGAAGAATAGTATTCATATACCTGCCGGTCGCCCGGGCAGAACAAAACAAACTGGCCGGAGGTTACCGTGACCGGGCAGCGCTCTCTTCCGGCGTCCTCCCCATCAAAAGAAAAATGCCCGCGCCCGGAATGGAAATACAATAGCTGGTAATCCTTTCGCCCATTCGGCCTTGCTGTTTCCACAACAGAGTCCGCTTCCGTTATGCGATAAAAACCGCAGCACAGAACTTTCAGAGGAACGGTTTTATCTTCATAATCGACCGGCGTCAGATAGCTTTCCAGCATATTGTCCAGATATGCAACATTGATATACATCGCGTTCCTCCTTTATAGTATCATTTTGTCCATATTTCAGAAAATATAGTTTATATGCTTTTATATTGCAATTATGCTATTATTATAGCATAAAACGAATTGCATGCAAGAAATTTTAATATAATTTTGTCACAATACAGGAGAAGGAGTAAACCATTATGAGCGAAAGACGATATTTGAATTGGTTTAACAAGGTCGGATATGGATCAGGGGACATTGCAGGCAACGTTGTTTATGCCTTTCTCTCAGCTTTTGTTATGATTTATCTGACCGACACGATGGGGATGAACGCAGGAATCGTAGGAACACTGATGATGTTTTCCAAGATTTTTGACGGGGTCACAGACATCTTTTTTGGATCCATGATCGACAAGACGCATTCCCGTCTGGGGAAAGCAAGGCCATGGATGCTGTACGCCTATATCGGATGTGCAATACTCCTGGTGGCCATCTATTCTGTACCGTCCGTAATCAGTACAACCGCACAGTATGCATGGTTCTTCATTACATACAGTATGCTGAACGCTGTTTTCTACACAGCCAATAACATTGCTTACTCTGCTTTGACCGCCCTGATCACAAAGAACGGACATGAACGTGTGCAGATAGGTTCGATCCGTTTCATTTTCGCATTCAGTACAAGTGTGCTGATTCAGTCGGTAACGGTTGGTCTGGTCAGCCATTTTGGCGGCGGAGCATCCGGATGGAGAACGGTGGCGATCATCTACGCGATCATAGGTCTTTTGGTCAATTCATTCTCTGTGTTCTCTGTAAAAGAGCTTCCGCCGGAAGAACTGGCTCTTGAAGGGGAAGATGTAAGCGAAACAGAGGACGAAAAAATTTCTCTTCTGGATTCTTTGAAGCTGCTGATAGCCAATAAGTATTATCTGATCATCTGCGGCGTTTATATCTGCTGCCAGGTCTCTTCCGCCCTGACTGCAATGGGGATTTATTTCATGACCTATGTGCTGGGGGATGCCAACCTGTTAGGAAGTTTTTCCGTAGCGATGAACGCACCGATCATTATCGGACTGCTGCTGACGCCCGCGATCGTAAAAAAGGCAAAAGGGATTTATAAGATAAATTTATCCGGCTACGTGCTGGCAACCGTGTTCAGGGCATTGGTCATTGTAACCGGACTTGCGCGCAATGTTCCTCTGATGCTCGCTTTCACAGCGCTGGCTTATATCGGGACAAGTCCGCTGCAGGGAGATCTGAATGCGCTGATCGCTATCTGCTCCGAATATACCTGGAGAACAAAAGGAAAGCGGATTGACGGAACTATGTACTCCTGCACTTCTCTTGGAACGAAGATCGGGGGCGGTGTCGGAACGGCACTTGGCGGATGGCTGCTTGCCGCGGGCGGATATGTGAGAAATGCCGCTGTGCAGCCTCAGTCCTGTATTAACATGCTGAACTTTATGTACCTTTGGGCGCCGTTCCTTTTAAATGTTCTGATTACACTTCTTCTCTATATGCTGAAGGTGGAACAGGCAAATGCGAAATGGGATGAAGAACACGGAGCGATACCGGAAATACAGAGACAGGAATAGGAGGATCATATGAATAACAAGAACAGAATAACGAAAGCAGACCTGAACTGGCTCGAAGACCAGAAGGTTTTTCAGGTAAATCGTCTTCCGGCTCATTCTGATCATGAATTTTACGAGGACACGCTTACCTGGGAAAAGGGTGACGCCACGCTAAAGCAGTCTCTGAACGGTGCGTGGAGGCTCAAATGGAGTTCAAAGCCAGATGAACGTCCGACGGAGTTTATGACAGAAAGGTACGACATTTCCGGATTTGATACGATCAGCGTACCGGGGCATCTGGAGCTGGCCGGATATGGACAGATTCAGTATACGAACACCACTTATCCCTGGGATGGGCACGCTTTCTTACGTCCGCCCCACATTGACTGGGAAAATAATCCGGTCGCCAGTTATGTGAAAGAATTCGATTTAAAAGACAGCCTGATCGGCAAGAGGATCTGCATCTCCTTTCAGGGGGCAGAGGAAGCAATTTATGTATGGCTGAACGGTCACTTCATCGGATATGGAGAAGATTCCTTTACGCCGTCCGACTTTGATATTACCGACTTCGTGAAGCCAACAGGCAACCGGCTATGCGTGGAGCTTTATAAAAGAAGCTCTGCGGCATGGATCGAAGATCAGGATTTCTTCCGCTTTTCCGGAATCTTCCGTGAGGTTTTCCTCTATGCGAAGCCGGAAGCCCATGTGGAAGACCTCAAAGTCATAGCGGATTATGATGTTTCCGGAA
This sequence comes from [Clostridium] clostridioforme AGR2157, assembly GCF_000424325.1. Taxonomy (GTDB): domain Bacteria; phylum Bacillota; class Clostridia; order Lachnospirales; family Lachnospiraceae; genus Enterocloster; species Enterocloster clostridioformis_A. The sequence goes on along the minus strand of NZ_AUJR01000011.1, from coordinate 8,085 downwards.
AAAAAGGACTCTTCTCTTTCACCGCCAAACTGTCAGGAAGCACAGCAAAAAGCGTCATATGGAATCTGAGTGACGGAAAATCGAATAACATTTCAAACGGAAGCATAGCTGCTGATGAATTGTGCGGGACTGGAATTGTAGAGCTGGAGAATATCACCCCCTGGGATGTAGGGAAACCTCATTTATACCAACTTGTTATCTGCATCCGGGATGAAGAAAAGAATGTGGTAGAGATCGTTCCCTATTCGATTGGGTTCCGGCATTTTGAGATCGAGGACAAGGTCATGAAGCTTAACGGGAAGAGGCTTTTAGTCAACGGTGTAGATCGTCATGAATGGAATGCGAAAACGGGACGTGCGATAACTGAAGAGGATATGCGTCGGGATATTGCGGTCATGAAGAAAAACGGGATCAACGCCGTAAGGACTTCCCATTACCCAAATCAGAGCCTTTGGTATCGCCTCTGTGACGAGGCAGGCATCTGCGTCATGGATGAGGCAAATCTGGAAAGCCACGGCACCTGCATGAAAATGGGGATCACAGAAGTCTCCTGGAATATTCCGCACAACAACGAGGACTGGCTTGGCTGCTGTCTGGATCGCGCCGTGTCCATGTACGAGAGGGATAAAAACCACCCGTCCATCCTGTGGTGGTCAGCAGGAAATGAATCTCATGTTGGTACGGTCATTCAAAAGATGTGCGAGTATTTCCATGCATCCGATCCTCATCGCCTGGTGCATTATGAAGGCGTCTTTTACGACAGGGACTTTGATTTTATCACGGATATTGAAAGCCGGATGTATCCGCACCCGGACGCAGTACGGGAATATCTGGAGAATGAACCGGAAAAGCCTATGTGCCTCTGTGAATACATGCATGACATGGGCAATTCCATGGGCGGCCTGGAATCCTATATGAAGCTGCGGGAAGAATTCCCCATGTTCCAGGGCGGATTCCTGTGGGATTTCATCGATCAGGCGCTGTATCAGAAAGATGAGAATGGGGATTTCACAGACCTGCTGCGCTATGGCGGCGATTTCGGAGAACGCCCCACCGATTACGCTTTCTGTGCCAATGGGCTGCTGTTTGCTGATCGAACGGAGAAACCGGCCATGGATGAAGTGCGTTACTGGTATATGAGCAAGGAAGACCGTTTGGCTTATGACCTTGCAAATGCCGAAAAAAGAGAGGCCTGCAGGCTGGATGTGATCAGAGAGCTGGAGAAATATCCGGATTATCCGGTAACTTTAAGCACGGTGGGCGGTCCCAAATATAAAGTTCCTGCGGGAATCGCCGGTTCCTCTATTGTGAACCAGGAAAGCTTTGATAAAGGAATGACAGATAGCGGCAGGAACGTCGGACCCTATTTAAAGGTGATCCATGCCGACTGTAACCTCGGACTATACGGGAAAGGTTTTCACTATGTATTTTCCTTCGATAAGGGCGGACCGGTTTCTTTAATCATTCGTGGTAAAGAACAGGTACACCGCGCTCCGAAGCCAACTTTCTGGCGGGCGCCTACTGAAAACGACATGGGCTGCAATTATCCGGCAGGAAGCGCAGCCTGGGCGGGAGCTGACCTTTACAGTACTGCAGTAGAATGTATAGTAGAAGAATTTGGAGATGATTTTTCAGAGGAACTGGTGCCTCTTGAGTTTACGAAACGAAAAGCTGCAAGAGAAGACATCCGTGAAGTGGAGATCCGTTATATATTTGCGACCGCAACGGTTCCCAAAACCTTTGTTACGGTTACTTACCGTGTGAATGCTTACGGAAAGATCAAGGTATATCTGGATTATAAGGGAAATGAGAGTCTTCCGGATCTTCCGGCGTTTGGCCTGCAGTTTGTGACCGCAGAAAAACAGGAAGGATATTCCTGGGACGGCCTTTCAGGAGAGACTTATCCGGATCGTTATAAGGGGGCGAGCTTTGGTTCTTATGAAAGCGCGACCTGCATGACGCCCTATCTGGTTCCGCAGGAATGCGGCAATCACAAAGACACCTACCGTATGAAGGTGGGAGAATTGATTTTTCTGATGTCCGAGAGACCGTTCAATTTCTCCGTGCTTCCATACACGCAGCATCAAATCGCGGCGGTTTATCATCAGGAAGAATTACCGGAAAGCTTCCGGAGCGTCATCCGTATCCTGGGCGCACTGCGCGGCGTCGGCGGCATTGACAGCTGGGGAAGCGATGTGGAGAAGGCATACCATATAAAGGGAAAGAACGATATTCGTTTTTCATTTTACATGCTCCCTGTCCTCTCATAATGATTTATAGAAAACGAGCAGGAGCGGACAGCATTTCGCCTTCTCCGTATGAAACCAAACAAGGAAACCATTTCCTAAACCCTCTTGCAAAATACGCAGTGTTGGTTTATAATCATCTTAGAAGCCGAAGGATATTAGCACGTCCGACGGTTGTACAATCGGAAACTTATAAAGCGTAAAAAATTACGGATTACAGGCTATCCCCTATTGGCAGTAGAGGATAGCCTTTTCCGTTACTTGCGGTTGTGTTTATTATGTATGTCAAGATTACAAAGGCATCCCTTTTCATTTACATCTAACTTTCACGAATCCAGCGCCCAATAATAGATTGCCAATTCATACCGTCCTGCATGATTCTAAGCACCGTCACAACCTGTTTTGACTCATCTACCACATAAAAGATAAGGTATGTATCACGAGGTTTCATGCAAATCTGATATCCCCGATACATAAAACCAGTATGCTGGTGTCCATCGGGAAACGTATCCAGGCTTTTCAGCGCACGCTTTATTTTCTTTGAAAAATTTTCAGCCAGTTCCCGGTATTTAAACTGCCGCAGGATATACGTTTTCATAACTTTGATATCCTGTTTTCCGTTTTGGGCAATCTGTACCCGATAATGTTTCTTCATAGTCTACCTTAAATCGCGTCAATCTCTGCCCATGCTTCCTCTATTGTTTGGACTCTTCCCTGTTCCATATCGTCAATGGCCTCATCCAGCCTGCCAAGTAACTCTTTCATTACATCTTTAGCCTGATAGCTCAACGATTGCTCTGCAGCTGTCTGTGTCATGATTGCCATAATTTTCACCCTTCCTTAAATAAGTGCCTGTTATTTTGTCTATCAACATTATAACCTTTATTGAAAAGAAAATCAATCACAGACCGTTTTTACAATTTCACAATTAACGCCCCTCTTGTCCCGTGGAGGAAATAAGTTTTTCCGTCCGTATCGGTATACCAGCCGGTCTGCATATAACCGTTTTCATCAAAATGATACCACTCCGCTATACCATTATAGGAAAGCTGCTGCCAGCAGGATTTGGGATAAGTCCCATCCTGGTTCCTATACCACCACCCCACTGTGTCCTGAATCCAGGTGCCGCTTTCCTGACCTGGTTCTTTGGCGCTTCCTGTCGATGAACGGCTGGAGGAACCGCCGTCGCTGGAAGAACCGCCTCCCCCACTGCCTCCCGAAGAAGAGCTGCTGCCGATGGGTTTTATGTCAGGGCCAAACCCAATCCGTGCTCCCCTGATATCACTATTAAATATATCAGCAGATATCCGGGCCGGCCCGTCATTGCCACTTCCAGGATTGATGCCTATGATGGGACTTCTGTGACCTCCACTATCAGCGCCATGAGGACCATGAAACTGTGACCGAATGCATCCCCACCATTGACTTTATCAAACGCCTGATTGTACATATCCCTGACAGACACTTTTCCGCTGCTATGGGATTTATGCAAAGCACCATAAACAGGAAAAAATCTATGTATATCCCCTCAGAAGCAGCGTTATCTTTCCAGGCTTCATACGCCTTATTCTTTCTCTACCGTCAGATAGTGCAGCCTAAACCAAAAACAAAAAACTACATAGGCAACGTCATGACGAAGTTACATCTTCGCTCTTTTGCTATGCCATTTTTTATTTCAAGTCTATTATACACCATTTTTGCCGATTTGCGAAGTTTCCTGAAAAGCAAAAAAGCCGCAAACTGAATCTAAATTGATTCAGTTTGCGGCCGCCTTACCTGGCTTCAGCAATGTATTAATATTTCCACCGTAAATAATCCTCCGCCTGACTTTATATCCATCCTGCCATGATATTTCTCCGTTATCCGCTCCATAGAGTACAGACCAAATCCATGCCCGCTTTCTTCTTTACGGCTTAAGATTTTCCTATCTGCTGATAATTTCACATCCCCCTCATAGATATTCTTAATCTGAATATACAGGCTTCCCTTTATATATTGGAAGGCTACCCATATCTCTTTCCTGCCATCCTCCACAAACCTTGACGCTTCCAGCGCGTTATCAAAGGCATTTCCCAGCAGCACGCACAAATCCGCGTCTTTTATGGACAATTCCGGCAGCGGCGCTATATCCGCATGGAATATGATACCGTTTTCTACCGCGGTCTTCCATACATGGTTTACCATAGAATCCACCACCATATTGCCCGTCCTTGATTCCAGCCTCCCGCGCTTTCTTGTTTCTCCGATCAGTTCGATTAGTGCGTCCTGGGCAGACTCTAAAGTTCCATTTTCAAGCAACTCCCCTACGAAAATCAGATGCTGCCTCATATCGTGGCGCAGTTGCCGGATTTCTATCGCCGCTGCTTCTTCCATAGCCTTCTCCTGCCGGAAAAGCTCCATCTGCTTTATATAAAAATGCGTATTTTTCTTCATCTGAAGGTTATTGACCAACTGCATATAAACCGGATAGAAGGAAAGATTCAGACAAATCAAGGCAATCGCGGCCAACAGCATCCATACCCAGATTTCCGATTGGTTCACATACAGGGCCTGCAGCAGCTGATACAACGTATGGTACAGTAACATTCCTATGATAGGCAAGACCATAAAAACCATGCCACCGCCATATGGCTCTTTTCCGATTCCCTTCTTTTTCGCGAACTGCCTGATTCCCATGCTTAACAGGAGCAGGAGTATCTTAGACGGAGCGGAAATCATCAAAAACTCGGTTTCCACGGTTCCGCTAAAATACCGAAGGGCAAAATCCACCGCACCTTCTAAGAGCATCCATATTGCCAGATAAACAGCAGGGAACACGCACCGTTTCCAAAAAGGACCGGTATATACAATCAAGCCCACCATAACAATCGTAGAAAATGTAAAAAGCAAAGTAATGTTTCCCGGAAAACACCCTGTTTCAGAAAGGCATTGCCATATAAAAAACGGCAGCCACCCAGCAATGCTCCTGATACCTTTCGGCTTATGCAGGAACGTATCCAAGTATAATTTCAATACCAGGATACTAAAGAGGGACATTGCTACACAAAAAGCCATTGTACTAAAATAAAGCATCCTTACCTTGACAGAAGTGACATCAGCCTCGCAAGCTGCTCGTCCACTTCCTGCTTCCGATGGCTGCTTACCGGAAGCACCTCCCCATTGCTCAGCTTAACAGTATCATACGAAAACCGCACGATGTGGCGGTAGTTCACCAGATAAGACTTATGTATCCTCACAAACATGCCCTTTCCCTGCCCCAGAATCTTGCTGATATCATTTAACTTCCTGTATTCCATATAACGTCCGCCTTCCTCTATGATATACGTTTTTCTCAAATCGCTTGTAAAATAAAGGATATCGCGTATCAAAAGCTTATATTCCTCTTTGTTATACCGAAATCGGTAATATGCGTCCTGTCCTATAACCGTCTGCAGAACGCGGTGAAATGTCTTTTCAAACTCTTTCTGATCCAGGGGTTTTACAATAAACCCGCTGGGGGTTACCTCAAACACCTCTTTCATATAGCTGTCATATGATGTCACATAAATCAATTCCACGACCCGGTCCAGTTTGCGTATCTGACGGGCCGCTTCCACCCCGTCCATCTCCTGCATCTGGATATCCAGACAGATAATGTCATAACGTCTCCCGCTCTTGATCTCCTTTACCAGGCTGCTCCCATCCTGATAAACATCAATTTCAAATTTTAACCCATAATTCTTTCCCATGCGGCATAATGTCTCTTCCAATCCGCCAGCAAAACGGTTATCGTCATCACAAATAGCAATGTCCAGCATCGTGTCACTCCTTATTATCTTTCAGCATCTTTTCTATCAACGCCCATACAAGACCAGTGTCACGTTCATCAAGCATATCAATCGCCCGCACCAGTTCATAATGCTCCTCCAAAACCGCACTGATAGCCTGCTGTTCTTCCCAGCTCCTTTTTACCTTTGTCCGATCAAGAAGATAGTCAATTGATACATGGTAAAAATCTGCCAGGAGGAGCAGATGGTCTAAGGTAATCGTGCTGATATCACGCTCAATGCGGCTGATGACCTGCTGGGACAGCCCCAACTGTCTTCCTAATTTACATTGTGTCAAATGCGCGGATTTCCGCAGTTTTTCTAAATTGTTATCCATATTGGCACCCTCTTTTTATATTTTACCATTAAAAGAGGGTACTTTTACTTTAATCAAAAATTTTAATAACTCTAATTAATTGTATTTAAATTCAAATCACATTAATTTCGCCTGAGTACGTGGTTTACAGTATCACAGAGACAGCGCTTTTAAATGGTGTGAAATCCTATCTTTATCTTACATACGTTCTGGATCAGCTGCGGCGGATGGACCCGTTCCCGAAGCCGGAAGACCTGGATCGGCTTCTGCCATCCACTCAGATGGCTCCGCATCCCGCTCTGCCTCTTCCTTCCCGTACGCTTCTTCTATCTTATTCCCCTGCTGGTCGTACGAATATTTCATAACACGGTAATAGGTGGTATCTGCCTCCCATCTGGCACTGATCCGCTGGCGCGTTATCTGGCCAAGGCCATTATACTCGTAAAGCTTCTCTTTTCCTTCCCCATCTGTTTCACGGGGGATCTGGCCGTGTTTATCATATTCATAGTGCCGGATTTCATTCCCTTCCGGGTCTTTTACGGTAACAAGCCGTCCCATCTTATCATAGGCATAAACAACCCCTGGACCATCGTCCAATGCTCCATCATACGACTCAGGCATGACCTGTTTGACCAGGTTCCTTTCCGCATCATAAAACCGCCTCTCGGTTCCTCCGTCCGGATAATGGATACGGATACAGTTCCTATCCCAGTTATACTCATAGGTGGTTCCGTCTCCCTCCTCTACCTCATACCGCAATGATTTTCCGTCATAATTAATGTTTTTTCTGTGGCCCCCTTTCGCTTTAACATCTTTTCTCAGTATTTATTGTTTTTCCCGTTCCGCATAGACCACAATTGAATTATCCACCAAAATTTCTATATGGGCTTTTGAAGTATAGGATTGGAATTTTTTTAACTCCTGTAAGCTTGACATATGTAGCTTGATTCCCTAAAAATAACGTATCCCGAAGGAAGCTATAGGACCGGCTGGAATCGGCCTGCCGGCTCTTTTGGATATCCTCCCGCCCCTCTGAACTATCTGCCGCAGCATGTACAACCGTTGTAGCTGCCAGCCAATAAGTCCAGAGCATAGTCGGCGTTAACAGGGCTGTTCCCAGTCCCCCTGTGATGGCACCTGCAACTACTCCAGTAGCCGGTATACCGACTGCTAGCTGGTTATATTAACAATAGCTTGAGAGACACGTCTAAAATTGGGTTCCCCATTGCTATATTCAATCCTCTTCCTCTGGATATACACCCAAATGAATCTCCTTTACTTCTCCTTCATATTTTAATCTTCCTATAACGAGAGCAACATTATAAAGCCCTTCTAAATTATCTGAATACTCTTTTTTTAGTAAATTAATGTCAAAAACCATTGCCTCAGCAAAAATCTCATCTATATCATTTGACATCTTAGTGTTTACAACTGAAACCATAAAATCTTCATCATAAGTATTTATATTAAAATCCACGCCAAACTCAGAACCTATGAAACCATCTTCTATTAATTCATAATTTTTTTTCAGATATTTATCAAGTAGTTCTTGTGATTTGCAAACCCCCACAAAAACAGAAAGATAATCATCGTTACTAAATGTATAATTTTTTTGCTCAACTTCTCTCATTTTTATATTCATTCCTCTCGTTTTATTAAAGGCACAACACATTGAATGTAAGTAAGTAATAATCCGTATCTTGACAAAATAAGAAAT
>NZ_AUJR01000010.1 GCF_000424325.1 [Clostridium] clostridioforme AGR2157 | reverse complement strand
AAGGGGTGCTTTCTTTTCATTCCTTTTTATGGTTTACATAAATTCCCATTACCCGAAATTTATTTTACGCTACTGGTTACTGCACCTTTGGCAAGGGTGAAACGGATAAACAGCTTCAACCCCTGCTCTGGACGCTTGACCTCGGCAAAATTGCCGCAGGTACGCATCACGCCCACCACAAAGAACAGGACGAGCAGGGCAAGCCCGATAGCCTGCACCGCACCGTATATCCACGATGACTTTCCGTATCGCACTGCCTTTAAAGATTTCTGGGGATTGGGTTATGAGCTGCCATATCTCGGCTAACTTCTCATTCCAAGTGTTCAGGGCGTTCTCTAAATTCTGTACCACCCAGTCAGACATTCGACCACCTCCACCCAAAAACTCGTGTACCCCGGGGCTAAAGCTGGAAACCAATGGAACCTTCACCGCGTCCAGGTTCTTTCTGACATACTCATAGCGGATCCCTTCCGTCCTTTGGCCCAACGGCCCGCGGATGCTCCACTCCGGCACAGGCAAAACTGTCCGCCTTCTCCTCCTGCCCCAGCCTTTTGATCAGGGGTCTAGCCATATATCATTCTCCAGCCAGTAGCCTGACAAATAGTCCTGTATCTGTCTGTCATGGAAACATCAAACAGCTCCGCCGCCAACGCTCCCATTACTCCGCCTCCCCCTTTCCCGGTATCCGAAAACCTTCCGATGCTTTCTGAAAGGCTTCCGATATCTCCTCATCCGAGGGATGGACGTACGTATTGAGCGTGGTGTATATATTTTTATGCCTGGCCCGTATACGGAGAAGTTCGGGATCCCAGCCCGCGCTGTTCAAAAGGCTCAGGGACGTATGCCGGAACATATGCGGGGTAATGTAGATCCCGGTCTTTTTTCGCAGCTTACGGAACAGGTTGTCTACATCCGTATAATCCATTGCCTTTCCCGCGTGTTCAGTAAAAAGCAAAGGATATCTGCTGATAACACCTGGATCAAATCCACAAATAATAAGATATCCGGTTGCGATTGAGGATGTATGGTTCAGTAATCCACATGCAAAAGCAAAAGTTGTACTGAAAGTTATCCACTTTTCGCTATAAAGCAATGGCGAAACAGAATTTTTATTTTCTCTGTTTTGACCAAAAATCAATCTGTCCTAACTAAGGTACTAAATAGTTACATGAAATTAATAATTTTTGAATCTCTTTTGCCAGCGCCGCTGCCAGTTTTCGATGATTTTCTGCAGTCATATGCAGCCGGTCTTTCTCACTGGCTTCTGCAACTGAAGCAGCATCGAAGAAATGACAATTCTTCTGTCTAGCTACTGCTTCATATTCCGGCCGAAAACATCGTGACATAGCGGAAGCTTCTTCAGTAAAACAGCCATAGATACTGTCAGAAATTCCTGTCTTAATCAAGACTGGAGAAACAATCAGAATCTCCGGGTCCGGATAAGACGGAGCGAACGGAAAGCTGCGGATCGTATCAACAATCTGCTCCATCGCTCTCCCCAGATCCCAGGATGTCACCTGAAAGCGTTTCTTCAGATCATTGGTTCCCAGCATCACCACAATCAGATCCAGCGGATTATGGCTGGCAATAATGGGTATCAGCATTTTCAAGCCATTTCTTCCATAGGAGATTTCATCTTCAAAAACGGTTGTTCTTCCGCCGCAGCCTTCCTCGATAACGCGATAATCGCTCCCAAGAAGATTCTGCAGTACGCCGGTCCAGCGAACATCATCAGGATGTCGTCCTCCATGAATCGGATCCGTGCCAAATGTGTTACTGTCTCCATAACATAAAATATGTTTCATTACAATAACCCCATTAATTTCGGCAGCCCCAGTGAAAGGGACGGTATAAACGTCAACAGCAGCAACATGATAATCATAGACAGGTAAAATGGAAGAAATCCTTTCACAACCTTCTCCACAGGCACTTTCGCAATACTGCATCCGATGAACAAGGAAGTTCCTACCGGAGGTGTGCAAAGACCGATTCCATAAGCCAGAACCAGAACCACACCGAAATGGTACGGGTTAAAACCAAGTGCTCCGGTTGCAATCGGGAATAAAATAGGCGTCGTCAAAAGAATCAGAATACCCATATCCATGAAGCATCCAAGGACCAGCATCATCAGCAAAAGCAGCAGAACCAGCAGAGTTCTGTTTGAGGTCAGAGAAAGAAGCCAGGTGGATAGATTCTGAGGTACTTTTAAATAGGACATCACATAACCAAATGCTCCGGATGCAGAAATAATCGCCATTGCCATTGTCATCGTAGGCAGACATTTTTTCAAACCTTCCTGATAAAGCTTCAACGTCATATTGCGATATACAAACAAAGTTAAGAACAATGCATATACTGCGGCAACCGCCGCAGCTTCTGTAGCGGAACAAATGCCAAAGGATGTTCCCGCAAGCACAATTACGATTGCACCTAATCCCAGAAGTGCTTCCCAGATAATTTTAATGTTTTCCCTCATGGATCGCTTCACACCCAGAGGATATCTCTTTCGCACAGCTATCACATAAGCGGGAATCATAAGGCCTAACGTTAACATTACGCCAGGAATATATCCGCATGCCAACAGTGTGCTGATTGAAATTCCGCTTGCAGAAGCCAACGCATAAAACAGCATATTCTGGCTTGGCGGAATAATTACACCTTCCACTGATGAAGTTACAGTTACTGCCACACTGTAATCTTCATCATATCCTTCTTTCACCATCGCCGGAATCAACATAGCCCCAATGGAGGATACGTCTGCCGCCGAAGAACCGGATATTCCACCAAACAGCATACTCACCAAAATGTTGACAATCGCCGTACCGCCACGGATTCTCCCTACGATAATATTACAAAAGGACATAAGTTTTGATGTAATCTCACCATCTGTCATAACCTGCGCCATCATGATAAAAAAGGGTACTGCAATAAAAGTAAAGCTCAGCAAGCTGACTGACATTTTTTGAAATAAATTAAAATACGGAATCCCAAGGTATGTTGCCGTCACCAATGCAGAAATGGCAAGAGAGAAGGCAATCGGTATTCTGATGACCATCAGAATTGCTAATGTTGCAAATAACATAATGGTGCCTATTGCTATCTCATTCATGTCTTTCCTCCTCATTCTTTTCCTGGTTTCCAATCAGATATTCCAATAAATTAACCGCACTGTACAAAGCTGTCAGAATTCCTCCAAAAACAATTGGGAAATACTGCACTCCTTGAGACAGATGAGTAGCCGGCAAACGCTTCATCAGATTAATTTTAAAAACCTGCCAGCCAAAATATACCATCAGACATCCAAATACAGTCAACAGTAAATTACGTAAAATATCACAGGCTCTTCTCACTGCAGACGGAAACAAGTTGTATACACCTTCTATCGCAATATGTGTGTCTCCGTATGCCCCGATGGAAATACACAGAAAACCGAACCAGATCAATATGGTAAGGATAATTTCTTCAGACCACACCAGAGGTTTGCTGAAAACGTAACGCATCACAACCGCACCAAAACATACCGCTAACATGATTACAAGAAACACACAGCAAATCCATTGCTCCAACTTTACAAGATATCTTAAAGACCCCTTTACCTTCGACATGGAACGCTTCCCCTTTCTTTCTTAAAATCTGATTTCCTGTTATTCAGCGGAGCGAATCAGATCTACCAGTTCCTTATACTGCGGATACTTGTCATATACAGACTGTACAGTATCCTGGAATTCTTTCACATCCACATCAATAATCTTACATCCTGATTCCTCACATTTTGCTCTGGATTCTTCCTGATAATCCTGCATTGCCTGTCTCTGCCATTCAGCAGCTTCTCTGGATGCCTTCTTTACTCCCTCTTTCTGTGCATCGGACATCTGATCCCATGTCTTCTTACTGCAGATAACAAGTGCCGGAGGTGCCATGTGGCCATCCAGTGTAAAGTTCTTTGCTACTTCATAATGACCAGAGGTATAATAACTTACGAAGTCATTTTCCGCTCCATCTACAATGCCCGTCTGCAGTCCCTGGAACACTTCACCGTAATCCATTGGAGTTGCCTCTGCACCTAATGCCTGTACCATGGAAATGGCTACCTCCGTCTGCTGCACACGAATCTTCATGCCCTTCAGATCGGCCACGCATGTAATCGGCTTATCCGTTGTATAGAAATTTCTGGAACCAGCCTCATAAAAATCAAGACCTACCATATTATAATTTTCCAGTTCCTTAAAGGCCATCTCTCCTGCAGCTCCATCCAGCGCCTTATATTTTGCTTCTGTATTGGAGAACAGATACGGCATACTAAATGCGCCGAACAAATCTACTACAGGTGCCATGGAATTCGTATTAACACGTGAAAAATCAAGGGTTCCCGCCATTACCTGATCGATGGAAGATGCCTCATCACAAAGAGCTGCATTCGGATATACATCAATGTTTACCGTGCCATCTGTGTACTTGTTTGCCAGATCTGCAAACATTTTCATACCTTCTGTAATCGGATTTCCATCCGCCTGATTTTCTGCCAGCTTGAAGTGAAGTTCATCCCCCATATCTCCACTTGCTGCTTCCGCTGCCGTTGTTTCTTCCACCCTTTCTGCGGCTGTTGTTTCTGGTGTAGCGGAAGCTGCCGTTGTCCCGGCCGGCTTAGAACCGTCACATGCGGTCATTGACACCACCATTGCACATGAAAGTAATGCTGCTAAAGTTTTTTTCATTTATTTTTCCTCCTTAAATAAATTCTTTGAAAAATTGAATGTTATTCTGCAGAATAATTGAAATTTGAACACTGATCGCCTCATTTTTCGGCTTCTCACCCTTGATCAGATACTCAAAAAGCGTTTTGAAACCAAGATATCCTTTCTGATAGGGATTCTTATAAACGATCGCCTTTAAAACACCGTCATACAGCATCTGCGCACTTTCCGGAAACAAATCACTTCCAACCGCAAATATATCGTTAAATCGTTCGGACTGGATTAAGGCCTCGCACATCGGAATTGTATTTCTAGCTCTCGTGGAATAAGTTCCGATGACATCCGTATTTTCTCTCAAATACTTCAGCATCTGAATGCGGTTTGCCTCGGTATTATTCAAATTCGGCACGCTAATCACCGAAATATCCAGATTTTTTTCTTGAAAATATGTTCGAAAGCCTTCTGAATTCAATTTATGAGACAACGAACGTTCATCTCCCTCCGCTATAAGAATGGTTCCTTTTTTTCCCTGCAGTACCAGATTCATCAATTCGGCTGCAAGACGTCCTGTATAGGTATCATTAGGAGCTATACAACACAGTCGCCCACAATCTTTAAAATCATTGTCAATCAGAGCCACCGACACTCCTCTTCCGGAAAATTGACTCAACAGGCACTGCATCTGAGGACTATTAATATTTGGCGTAGTCAAAAGACCATCCAATCGATCTCCCCACTCATCGTATAACTGCTTCAGAATACTAACCTGTTCTTCGCTTCCTTTCGAATCACTCACCGGGAACGTAAAATCCATCACATTCAGATTATAGCCCGATACCTCGCTCTCAGCAGCTCTGCATCCTTTCCAAACATAGCGAAAATAGTATTTTCCTCCATCTTCTGCTTCCGGGAGCACCACGGCCAAATTCACTTGACGACGTTTCAGTGCCGATGCCACATAGTTTGTTGTGTACCCAAGTTCACTGGCCACATTCAGAATTTCCTGCCTGACTGCTTTGCTGACCCCCTCTTTGTTGTTCATCGCCCTATGGACAGAAACAAGAGAATATCCACTGGCCTGTGCAATATCCTTTAGAGTTATTTTCTTCACTTCTATAATACATCATCTCCCGTCTGATTCCGGCATCATACTTCTTTTCACTAAGCACTAAAAGAGTATAAAAAGTACATAATGTCTAAATTTTATTGTTTTCGAAAACGTTTTCTATAATCTGATTATAGAATATATTTACGCGCCCTGTCAATACGAAAAAAATTTTCTCTAATTTTTAAGCAAAACACTTAAATTTATTGTGCTTTTTAACAATTACATCTTGACTTTTTTCTCTTTTTCTACTATTCTGAAAACAATTCAATCAAAGGAGATGAATATCCATGAAGCATATCATTTTCAAAAATGCTCGTGTCATTATGCCGGATGCTGTGTTGAAAGATCACTATGTTTATGTCAGAGACGGTTTGATCAAATCCATAGATCAAGAACCTGTTCCAGAAAATCTAACCAGGGAAACCGAAATTATCAACTGCCAAGGCAATTATCTTTCTCCCGGTTTTATCGATACACACTGCCATGGAGGTGGTGGTGCCGATTTTATGGACGGAACCGTACAAGATATTCTCATTGCTGCTCGGGCACATTTAAAACACGGTACTACTGCCTTATGTCCCACAACACTTACCTGCTCAGATCAGGAGCTATTCCGTTTTTTTAAATCCTACGAAGCAGCGAAGGTCGTTTCCGAACATATGCCACATCTGCTTGGAATCCATCTGGAAGGTCCCTATTTTTCTCCTGCTCAGGCAGGAGCCCAACCTCCGGAATATCTGGTTTGTCCCAAGCGGGAACACTATATGGAAATCCTCAAACGAGGGAGCGGCAACCTCGTAAAGTGGTCCATTGCTCCTGAACTTCCTGGCGCTCTTGAATTGGGAGATGAATTAGCTTCCCGTGGTATCCTGGCCTTAATGGGCCACAGTAATGCCAAATTTGATACTGTTAAACTGGCTGTTCAGCACGGATACACACAACTGACTCATTTCTATTCCGCCATGTCCACAATCACACGGGAGAATGGGCACAGGAAACTTGGCCTGGTCGAAGCCGGATACTTATATGACCAGTTAAACGTAGAAATTATTGCTGATGGGATTCATCTTCCACCAGAACTCTTAAAACTGATTGTCAAATGTAAGGATCACTCCCACATCTGTCTTGTTACAGATAGCATGCGTGGTGCGAATATGCCGGATGGTCCTTCGCTTCTGGGTTCAAAAGCACATGGAACTCCCGTCATTATCAAAGATGGAATCGCCAATATGCCAGCCTTTGACGGATTTGCCGGCAGTGTGGCTACTACGGATCGCTTGGTACGTGTCATGACTCAAAAAGCCGGTTTACCTGTTTGGGATGCCGTTCGCATGGCCTCTCTAAACCCGGCTGTTTTTTTGGGCAAGCAAGATCAATACGGAAGCATTGCACCAGGTAAGTATGCCGATCTGTTGATTTTCGATGATGACATCCGCATTTCATCTGTTTATGTTGCAGGAATCAGACAATAGCATTGTAAAAGGAGATCTTAGCATGAATATTACTGTAAACGTATCATCCACCCCGCAGGAACTAGGCAGACATGCTGCCGCAGCGATTGCAAAATTATTAAATGATGCCATCAAAGCCCAGGGCTATGCCCGCCTGGTTCTTTCTACCGGCGCTTCCCAGTTTGAAACGCTCGACGCACTCGTAAAAGAACAAGTCGAATGGGAAAAAATAGAAATGTTCCATCTTGATGAGTATGTAGCTCTTCCGGAATGCCACATTGCAAGCTTCCGAAAATATTTAAAAGAACGTTTTGTCAGCAGGGTACCGCTAAAAGCAGCTTATTTCGTAAATGGTGAGGGCAATGTGGAAAAAAATATTGCCGAACTGACCACGAAACTGAGAGAAAATCCGATTGATGTAGGCGTAATCGGAATCGGCGAAAATGGCCATATTGCTTTTAACGATCCGCCTGCAGATTTTGAAACAGACACAGCCTACAAAATTGTCACACTGGATGAACGCTGCCGGAAGCAGCAGGTAGGTGAAGGATGGTTTGAAAACGTAGGGTCCGTGCCGAAGCAGGCCATCACCATGTGCGTAAAACAGATTATGTCCTGCCGCCATATTATCACAGCCGCACCACATGATGTAAAGGCGGAAGCAATTTGTAATACTATCACAAAAACGGTCGATCCAACCGTGCCAGCCACCATCTTAAAAACTCATCCGGACTGGCAGCTGTTTATTGATGACGCTTCTGCATCCCGGCTATTTGCAAATTAATTTTCAGACATGAGGTTTTTATAGATACTGTTAATCTTGAGATTGCCATACGACGGCTTCTTTCTGAGTCGCCGCCACCCGTAAAACGGGTGGCTCGGTGGACGGGTAAAACCCTTTGTTGCTAAGCCAGCGTCTCAAGGCGCTGGCTTGTTCCAAGCCCCTATGCGTTTGACTCGTTGCCGCCCCTGAAGGGGCCTTCGTAATACCGACTAACCCTTAAAAGGGTCCTCGTATTCTTTTACACTTAATTTATCCACCATTTGATCGTATCTTTCTTGTTCTTGGATATACTTACGTATGGTGTCTTCATTTAGACCTACTGTGCTTACGTAATATCCTTCTGACCAAAAGTGTCTGTTTCCGAACTTATACTTTAGATTTGCATGACGGTCGAACATCATGAATGCGCTTTTCCCCTTTAAATAGCCCATAAAACTGGATACACTATACTTAGGCGGGATTGCCACCAGCATATGTACATGATCCGGCATTAATTTTCCCTCCAATATTTCTACCCCTTTATAGCTACATAGTTGCTTTAATATATCTCGCAAATCCTCTTTATATTGATTATAAATGATTTTTCTTCTATACTTAGGTGTGAAGACGATATGGTATTTGCACATCCACTTGGTGTGCTAAATCATTGGCTTTCTTCGCCATATAAATCACCTTTCCTTTCTTTGATAGCGGCTTGGACACCTCTATCATAAATCGGAAAGGTGATTTTGTATAACATCTTGACTCGCACCCGCAAAGCGGGTGGTTTTTAGTTTCGCATGTCTCCATTTTTCGGAACACGAAAAACTCCGACATACTCAACAGGCTAAAGCCCATAAAAAAATTGACAGCCATAGACTACCCTTCCTTCGCCATGGGACGCTTATAGGGCAGCGATGGTGTGCCATCATCAAGGATTCGCTTGCATATCCAGGGCGACGGCTTTCGCCTACTATGGCTTCTGCTGACTTCTCACAGTTCGTTGTTACTACGGCTAATGGGACCGCCTGTGAGACCTGAGGCGCCGGAAGATATCTTCCGGCGCCTTTTTCCCAAAAATCCTCATGGTCATAATGCCGATAAACAGGACTTATACCACAATATCTTCTTCAAAACCAAAATCCTGAGATATGTCTCCTGGTTCCCCAACCATCTTCTCCGCCTTAAACTCAGCTCGCTTTACCGGGAATGCCACAACAGCCTTAAACAGATCCCCGTCTATGACAACCTGGAACTCGCCTCCCTGAAGCCGGGTCAAATCCTTGGATATGGACAATCCCAGGCCGCTTCCCTCAGTGGCCCTGGACACATCCCCCCTGACAAAACGCTCTGTCAGCTCATCCGGGCTGATGTTCAGCGATGACTCAGAAACATTCTTAATGGTAAATATGGCCTTGCCGCCCTCGTCCAGCACATCCACATAGACCCGGCTGTGTTCCATGGCATATTTCACTGCATTGGTATAGAGATTTTCCAGGACACGCCACAGGCGGCGTCCGTCAGCCTGGATGATAAGCACCTCATCCGGTATGTTGGAAATCAGTTCCAGCCTGCGCAGGGCAAACCGTTCCTCAAATTCACCGTTGGTCTGCTGTACCAGCTCTACCAGGTCAATATCTGATATATCCAGCTTCATATTGCCCGAACTGGCCTTGGATGCCTCCACCAGGTCCTCTGTCAGAGTCTTCAGCCGCTGGGACTTCTGGTCCAGCACTTCCAGATATGCGGCAATCTTGGGGTCCTGTATTTTCTCCCGCTTCAGCAGGTCCACGTAATTGATAATGGACGTAAGAGGGGTCTTGATATCATGGGACACATTGGTTATCAGGCTTGCCTTCAGCCGCTCGCTCTTAACCTGCTCCTGGATGGCTGAATCCAGACCGCTGCTGATGTTGTTGAGATGCTCTGCCATCTGCCGTTCCTTGCCGGACAGGCGGGCAGTATCAATCTGATAGCTGGTGTCCCCCTGGGAGATGCTGCTGACCGCCATGTCCAGAACATCCCTCTGCACTGACTTCTTAAATAACAGGTGGTATATCCACCCATCCAATCCCAGATACAGCACCACGAATACGTAAAACATAATCTGGTAGCTCAGCTTATTTCCCTTATAGAAAAAGAGGAAAATCAATCCCCACAGCATACCTGCGTTGAATCCCAGAAACAGCAGGTAGCAGAACCCGGTCCCCACTGCGTAGCTGACCCTTCCCACATAGTCCCTGGAAGCCTCCAGTGCCCTTTTTGCAAGGCTGTTGCTCCATAAGGTCCTGGCCTTATACCTGCGCAGCAAATCAAAACCGCACAATACAACGCTCCCGTACACAATGACCAGTTTAATCATCTTATTCCAGTAATTCCATTGTTCATTGGGAGCAAACAGGCTGAACAGACGGATTCCCACATATCTTCCTATATGGATGAACACCGCTGTTGCCGCCGCCCACAGAATCAGACAGAGCTCCGTGTGAATCTCATCAATGGGGAACAGGCGTATCTCCGCGCTTCCGTCCGTGGTATGGCCTGACATAAGCATCAGCATGGCCAGTGTGACCACACATCCCAGGCCGCCCAGTATGACGCTGCCCATGCCCATGATGAACTCGTTCCTGGCCTCCTTATATGCCTTGGCTTCTATGGAGTATGCATCCGTGTTGGGATAGCTGGTATCCACGGACAGGACCATATAGTTCTTATCGTTCTTATAGGGATTCCATATCTCCAGGAGTGTGGCTGCATTGGCAGGAACCGTTGCCATGTTGGTATCCATGCGGATGGTATTTCCCGGCACGTAAAGATACTTCCCCGTACCCACTATCTCCTCCATGGTCTTATCCGGCACATTGGTGGATACCTTTATATCACCCTTGTCGCTCTTGTATTCGATACGGAAGTTCAGGTTCGTATCGTTTTCTATGTAATTATAATATATGGTGTAATATTCACTCAGATGGACCAGTATATCAAGGGCCAGGTCCTCCATGGTCATCCTTGGAGCCTCTCCTGCATCCGCATCCACAAAATCCGGATTATAGCTCTGGAAATCCACGGTTATCTCTTCCTCGTCATCGTCCATGGAAATGGGCGATCCGGCCAATTGGAAATTCTCATCCAGATAGTAGCCCCTGGTCTTGATATAGCGCACAATCCGGTCCAGAGTCCACTCCGTTCCCTGCTCCCCCGGTCCATTGCTGACCCTTACAATGACCTTATGCATATCCAGCTTTCCGTTGGTCTCAAACATATCCTTATAACCCACATAGGTAAATATGCGGTCGATATCCTCTGTCAGCTGTTTGTCAAACTGGGGAGAATCCTCGTATGCATCCTCGTATATCCACTTTACACCTTTTCCGTAATTGGAATTAAGGTACATGGCGCTGATCCCGAATACGGACATGGCCACAAAGATAATGTGGAACAGGGTCAGGATCAGTTTCCTTCGTCTGAATCTCCTCTTCTCATCTGTCATACAACCACCTACTGCTTTTCTATCTTATAGCCTACACCCCATACCACCTTCAGGTACTTTGGCTCCCTTGGGTTAATCTCTATTTTCTCCCGGATATGGCGTATGTGCACGGCCACTGTGTTGTCCGCGCCGATGGCCTCCTCATTCCATATCTGCTCATAAATTTCATCAATGGAAAACACCTTTCCCGCATTCTTCACCAGAAGCAGCAGGATATTGTACTCGATGGGCGTCAGCTTGATGGCATCGCCGTCCACGGTCACCTCTTTGTTGTCATCATTGATCTGAAGGCCGCCGCACTTATAAATCTGTCCGTCAGTCTGCTGGTTCAGGTTCCCCAGCTGGGTATAACGGCGCATCTGGGACTTGACCCTGGCCACCAGCTCCAGGGGATTAAAGGGCTTTGTGATGTAATCGTCAGCCCCGATGTTAAGTCCCAGAATCTTATCTGCATCCTCAGACTTTGCGGAGAGGATGATAATGGGTATACTGCTGTTCTCCCTGACCTTCAGGGTGGTGCGGATGCCGTCCAGTCCCGGCATCATCACATCCACAATCAATAAATCCACTTCATTATTATCCAGATACTCCAGGGCCTCATAGCCGTCATAAGCTTTGATTACCTTAAACCCCTCCCCTGTCAGATAGATATCAATGGCCTCCACAATCTGCTTGTCATCATCACATACCAGTATGGTCTGCATCACCAAACGCCCTCCTTTTTATATTCCACTGCCATTATGTTTGTTAGAAAATCCTCCATGCACAGATGAAGTTGTTGGCCCACCACTGGCTCAGGCTTCTGTGCACCACCCGTCCGTTACTGGAAGAAGCGTCAATGACAGTGCCTCCTCCTGCCGCGATACCTACATGGCCCCTTACCACCACAATATCGCCGGCCTGGATGTCATTAAAGTTTGTAATCTTCGTGTAGCGGCCCACATTCCTCCAGCCGGAAGAAGTCAGGTAGCTCTGGTTCACGCCCACCTGGTTGAGACACCAGTATACGAAGCCGGAACAGTCAAAAGCGTTGGGTCCCTTAGCTCCCCATACATACGGCGACCCCAGTTTCGATGAGGCAACGGATATAAGGGCGGATGCGCCTCCGCTTGCCGGTATGCTCACAGGCGGCGTGGTATTGCCGGAAGGCTTGCCCGCATTGCCGGAACCGCCGTTGTTTCCTGCATTGCCGCTGTTTCCTGAATTATTAGGCCTTGTAGTGGTGCCGGAACCTCCGGAATTAGCCGCCGGACGCCTTACATTGTCGCTGGTCAGCTTGGCCATGGTCTGTACGCCCACCAGACCGTCTGATGTCAGTCCGTTGCGGGACTGGAAGCTCCTGACCGCATTCTCCGTGGCTTCGCCGTAATATCCGGTCACATTGCCGGAAACAAGATATCCGTGCTTGTTAAGAAGCTGCTGTACCTTGGTGACCGCATCGCCGCGCTCGCCCAGCATCAGGCCGTTGGCCCTGGCATCAGGGCTGTTTAAAGCAATCCTGGTGGATGGCCCTAGATAGCCGTCCACCACCTGGTCATTCCTGGCCTGGAACTGCTTCACAGCCACTACCGTATCCTCACCGTAAGCCCCGTCCGGGGTGGTGGTCAGATATCCCAATTCCTTAAGACGCTCCTGGCAGGCCAGAACCACATCGCTCTTCTCACCGTAAGAAAGGAAGTTAGGTTTAATCTCATCGCTGTACAGCAGGTTGATGGTCCTCTGCCCCACCTTTCCATCCTGCTCCAGTCCGTTGATCTCCTGGAGCTTTAACACAGCTGCTTCTGTGGAATCACCGAAGTTGCCTGTAACCATATCAGCGGTTGCCAGGTATCCCAGCTCATAGAGACGCTGCTGGATGCGTTCAATGTCATCGCCCTGGGTTCCCTTGGACACCGCATAGTACTTGGCATCCGGGGACATGATGGCATCCCAGGTCACATTGCCAACGATACCGTCCGTGGGCAGCTCGTTCTGTCTCTGAAAATGCTTTACTGCCTGCTGGGTCATCTCACCGAAATAGTCCGTAGGCTCATCATTGTCCATGAATCCCAGGTCCATGAGGCGCTGCTGCAGCCTCTTAATGATTTCATGGCGCACCCCAATCCTCAGGTACTCAGGGGCCGGCTCCGCGTCCGGCAGGTTGATGTCGTTCAGTCCCGGCAGCACCTGTCCGTCCAGACCCAGCTGGGCAATGGTCTCAGGTACGGCCTGTATGACATTGACCTCCGAGGGCGTGGCATCCCCCACCTCTGATGATGATTCCTTGGCGCAGCCCCCCAGTATGGCGCTGAGGGTCAGCATGCCCACGGCCGCTGTATATGTAACATATTTTCTGTATTTTGAATTCATGAAGAACATATCCTTCCTGCTTCTTCTTATGTCAAAAAGCTAATCAAATTCATTCTAACACATTTTTTAAGGAATAGCGATACAAAAAATAAGGTCGTAAGAAAATTGAAAGTACTATAAAATTACCATTCCCAGTTTATAAAAAAAGGCAAAACAGCAGAAAAAGACGCCTGCACCACGGTACCCGCCCCTTGGTGCAGACGCCTTCTCCTGCTGTATCTGCATTTACTTTCCGTCCCTGAGCTTTTTTCCGCTTCGCCCGAATCTGCGCCGCTTAAAAAAGGGAACCTTGGCCGCTGCCGCCTCTGCCTGTCCGCCCTTCTGGCAGCTTCTGAGTGTCTCGTCCAGCTGGCGGAACCGTTCCTCCTCCTTCTGGTCCGAAGCCTGGAACAAAAACTCCAGTTCCTTGCCCATCTTCTCATTGACCAGACAGCTGATATCCTGGCTCAGCTTCTCATTATTCACTTCAAGGGCACGTCCAATAATCAGGTTCATGATCTGCTGGAACTGTTCCATCTTCTCTTCCATAGCCACCACGGACACGCCATCGCTCTTCACAGTGCTGAGGGACGTTCCGCTGTCTTCCTCTTTGAATTCCTTAAGTGCTGCGTTCATGTCACGCTCCAGGATTTCGTCGGACAGCTCTCCCTGAACCTTGCCGTCCTTTTTCAGGACCTGGTTCAGCGCATGCTTGATTGCCTTCAGCTGATACCCCTTCTCCTTCAGGTTCTTGACCTGCTTGAACAGGCGGATATGTAAATCCGTATAGTACCGGTGCCCCATCTCGTTACGGGGAATATCAAGTTCCAGCTCCTCTTCCCAGTACCTTAATACATGGGCCTCCACATCGACCTTTTTGGACGCATCCGATATCAGATAATGTACTTCATCCATAGCCATTCTCTCCTTCACAAGTTAACAGGCATGTCCTGCCTTACTATTAGTGTATGCATTGAGAATGGATATTATGACATCCTAGAAAAATTTTTATGCGTCATGTCCGCCGCCCTGAGGTCTGGCAGCGTTCACAAACTTGGTGTACTCCGGTTTCCATATCAATGTAACGGTTCCGATGGGGCCGTTACGCTGTTTTGCTATGATTACCTCTGCCTCGTTGGGATGCTCCGTATCCTTATTATAATAATCATCACGGTACAGGAACATAACCACGTCGGCATCCTGCTCAATGGCTCCTGACTCACGAAGGTCGGAGAGCATGGGCCTGTGGTCCTGCCTGGTCTCACAGGCGCGGGACAGCTGTGACAGGGCAATGACAGGGGCATGAAGTTCTCTGGCAAGCGCCTTCAGGGAACGGGAGATATCGGAAATCTCCTGCTGGCGGTTATCGCCTCCGCCTTTCTTGCTGCCGCTCATGAGCTGCAGGTAGTCGATGATTACAATGCTGAGTCCATACTCCAGCTTCATCTTCCTGCACTTGGAGCGCAGCTCTGATATGGATATACCCGGGGTATCATCGATTATCAGCTTGGAATTTCCTATGACGCCGATACCCTCCACCACTGCGTCCCAGTCAGAATCCGTCAGGGAGCCGGTACGCAGCTTCTGG
This sequence comes from [Clostridium] clostridioforme AGR2157, assembly GCF_000424325.1. GTDB lineage: Bacteria > Bacillota > Clostridia > Lachnospirales > Lachnospiraceae > Enterocloster > Enterocloster clostridioformis_A. The sequence goes on along the minus strand of NZ_AUJR01000010.1, from coordinate 101,489 downwards.
GAATCCACATTGGACTCCATGGAAAGCATACGGTTCACCAGCTGCTCCTTGGACATCTCCAGGCTGAACACCATGCAGGGCAGGCTCTTTCGCACCGCCACATAGTCCACCACGTTCAAAACAAAGGCCGTCTTACCCATGGAAGGACGGGCTGCTATCAGAATGAAATCCGAAGGCTGGAAACCGGAAAGCTTGTAATCCAGGTCAATGAAGCCGGATGGTATACCTGTAACGGTTCCCTGGTTCTTATAGGCATCCTCAATCTTCTCCAGCACGTTGATGGCCACCTGCTTGATGGGCACGAAATCCTGTCCCCCACGGTTCTGCAGCAGGTTAAAGACGGATTTCTCCGTGTCTGCCAGTATGTTCTCCAGGGGCTCCTTTCCAGCGTAACAGGTATTGGCAATCTCCTCCGTGGTCTTAATCAGCCTGCGCAGCACTGCCTTCTCGCCTACAATGGCGGCATAGGACCTTACATTGGCGGACGTAGGCACCATGGTCACGATATCCCGGACAAAATCCAGGCTGCTCACCTCAGGAGGCACATCCTTTTCCTTCAGACGGTCCTGAAGCGTTACCAGGTCCACGGGCTTGCCTTCATTGAACAGCTCCACCATGGCATCGAACATAATGCCGTACTGCTGCTGGTAAAAATCACTTCCCGTAACAATCTCAGATGCGGCAATCACTGCCTCCCTGTCCATGAGCATGGAACCGATGACTGACTGTTCCGCCTCCAGACTGTGGGGCAGCACCCGCTTAATCAGGGCTTCTTCCATATTACTCGTCTCCTGTATTATGAGACCCGCCTGATTAGGCGGGTCCTCTGTCTGCACTATGATTTTATGCTTCCACTACCTTGACAGCCAGTCTGGCTGTCACATCCTTATGAAGCTTAATAGGCACCTCGAAGCTGCCAATGGACTTGATGGGGTCGTTCAGCACAATCTTTTTCTTGTCAATGTCAATTCCCAGCTGGTCCCCAATGGCCTTGCCGATTTCCTTGGAGGATACGGAGCCAAAGGCCCTTCCTCCCTCTCCCGCCTTGATGGTCAGGGTAACGGAGGACTCATCCAGCTTTGCTCCCAGCTCCCTGGCTGCTGCCAGCTGCTCTGCTGCAATCCTGTCGTCGTTGGCCTTTTTAAGCTTTAAATCATTCAGATTCTTAGAATTGGCTTCCACCCCAAGCTTCTTGGGCAGGATGAAGTTCCTGGCATAGCCGTCATTCACATTCACAATCTGACCTTTTTTTCCTAATGACTTTACGTCTTCCAGTAATACTACCTGCATGTCTCATACTTCCTTTCTGTTTCTGTGTCTGTCCGCATCCCTTATCAGGATACCTCGCCTTCCTCCAGCATCTGGCGGATAACGTCCCTCAGCCGCTCCTTTGCCTCTTCCACGGTTACGCCCTTCATCTGGGCTCCTGCTATGGTGCGGTGTCCTCCGCCTCCCAGCTTCTCCATCATGACCTGGACGTTGACCTCGTCAATGGACCTGGCGCTGAAATAAATGGTTCCGTTATAATCCGTAAGCACTACCGAAGCCTTCATGCCGCGGATTTCCAGAAGCTCGTTGGCTGCCTGGGCCCCGATGATGGTGGGACTCTCCAGCCCTTCGGCCGAGCATTCGCTGATAGCAAAGGCATCCATAAACACCTCGGCCTTCCTGACCGCGTCCGCCTTTGCCTGATAGTCCTTCATATTCTCCCTGAAAAGTTTGCGCACCCTGGTTATGTCGGCGCCGCTTCTCCTCAGAAATGCCGCTGCCTCAAATGTCCTGACACCGGTCTGATTGGTAAAGTTCTGGGTGTCAATGACAATGCCGGCATACATGGCGTCTGCCTCAGCAGATTTGATTTTAATACCGTCCGCAATATATTGCAATACCTCTGCCACCATTTCGCAGGTAGACGAGGCATATGGCTCCACATAGGAAAGCACTGCGTTATCTATGATTTCACTGCTGGTCCTGTGATGGTCTAAGACCACAATGGTCTTCACCATCTCCAGAAGGGCCGGTTCATCCGTAATGCTGGGCCGGTTCACATCCACGATGACCAGCATGGTTCCCTGGTCCACCAGCTCGGCTGCCCTGGGGCCTGTGAGCAGCATGTCCTCAGGATATTCCGCATTTCCCATAAAGCGCTCCATCATGGGGCGCACCGACGAGGTCACCTCATTGACCACGATGTTGGCTTTCTTGTTCATGGACATGGCAATGCGGTATATACCCACCGCCGCGCCAAAGGAATCAATGTCCGCCAGACGGTGTCCCATAATAAGGAGCCGGTCCTTGTTCTCCATCAGCTCCCTGAGGGCATGAGCCTTTACCCTGGCCTTCACCCTGGTGGTCTTCTCCATCTGCTGGGCCTTGCCGCCATAATACTGAATCTTATCAGAGTCCTTGACCACTGCCTGGTCGCCGCCCCGTCCCAGGGCCATATCAATGGAGGTCCTGGCATATTCGTAATTCTGGCTGTAGCTGTCGCCGTTCATACCGATGCCGATACTTAAGGTCACAGCCATATCATTGCCTATGTTCACTGTCTTTACATCCTCCAGGATGGAAAAACGTTCTTCCTGTATCCTGGCCATGTACTGCTGCTTGATGGCAAAGAAATATTTATCCTTCTCAATCTTTTTTACAATACCGTTCATTCCGGAGATATATTTGCTTATCTTACGGTCTATGAGGGCGGTCAAAAGGGAGCGCCGGACCTCCTCCACGCTTTCCAGGGCCTCGTCATAGTTATCCAGGTAAATCAGTCCCGCCACCAGCTTCTGGTCATTAATCTGCTGCATGTACTTAAGAGTCTGAGTCTCGTCCAGCAGGTAGATGGCCGTGACGGATGCGCCCTGGCCTTCCAGCCCTCCTGCAGCCACTGCCGCATCCAGGCTGTCCACCATGACCTGCTTTAAATCAATCCGGAACTTTCTGTCTCCCAGGCAGCTGTGAAGACTCACAACCTCCCCGCCGGTAGCCAGCATTTCCTTTGTAATCTCAGGAAACATGGCCGTGATATTCTTATATGAATTCTTATCTTCTTCCAGGATTGCCGAAAACTCCCGGTTCATCCACAACAGATGTCCGGCGCCGTCTGCCACCGCATAGGGCATCAGCATCTCTTCCAGCAGGTTCTGCCTGCTCTGGTCATAGGCAGAAGAAAATGCAATAAGCCCGGCAAGTATGCCTCTTTTTCTTGAAAAATACAGCCAAAGGGCAATCCCTATATATACAATGGTAAAGACCGATACTATAATGCCGGCTTTAATGGATACCGCTGCCACCACAGCAGTCAGTACGATTAAAAGGACCGACAAAAAGAGCGGCCACTGCAGGTAGACCTTGAAAATCCCCCGCGTCCTTCTTTTATCTTTCATAGTCTGCCTCCATTCGTATCCGAAAATCAGAATACGCCTATCTTAGTTAGTATAACATATCCGGCTTCATTCGTCCATAAAAATGAGATTTTGCCAGCAATGTGCCAGCAATTTCCCTTGAGCCCAAGGCAGAATAAGCCCAACAAATCCCGTGACAAATACGGCTGATAAATGTTCACAAAATACTTGATTTTTTTCAGAGTCTGTGGTATTATAATCACTGCTTATCAAAGCAATATCCGGGCGAATTCCCGAGTGGCCAAAGGGGACAGACTGTAAATCTGCTGCTAATAGCTTCGGTGGTTCGAATCCACCTTCGCCCACTAGCGTGCTAGTGGCACGTGTTAAAGGGTACCTGCGGGTGCTTATGCGGGTGTGGTGGAATAGGCAGACACAAGGGACTTAAAATCCCTCGGTAGCGATACCGTGCCGGTTCAAGTCCGGCCACCCGCATTATAAATAGAGTGTTGTAAAAGCATTTGACAATTCTTAGTGTTTTTACAGGACTCTATTTTTGCATGCTTACATTTTTATGAAACGTTCTTGGCTTACCGCCACAAAAAAAGAGCACCTCCCCGCCCGCGGAACAAATCCCCGCCTCCGGAAGGTGCTCTTTCCTATTCAAAATCCATCTGTCTTACATCATCTGTCTGTACGCTTCCTGCCTACTTCTCCACAGCCGCCGCTGCGTCATCCGCAAACCTGGACCCCACCACAGGATAAAATTCATCGGGCTGTGATACGAACACGGCTGCGCTGTAAGGCGGCATGTTCAGCTTCAGAGTCCCGTCCTTTACACGGTAGAGCATAACGCCTGCATTATATCCTGTCTCGGTGGTCAGGATGGGCCTGCCTAACACCATATCGTCGGTGACGCCCAGCTGCCATACCGGAATATCCATGGTCTGGCTGTCCGGGCTGTTGGATATGACCACGACAGCCTGATACTTCCCATACATGCGCCCGTATGCAATCTTCTGGTATCCGGCCAGGAGGGGCTTAACCGCGCCCTTTCTGAATACGGGTATATTGCGGTGTATACCGGTCATATAGCGGTGGAACTCTATGAGCTCCAGGTCCTCTTTCCCCCATGGATAGGTACGCCTGCTGTCCGGATCCGTCCATCCGCAGACTCCGGCCTCATCGCCATAATAAAGCGTGGGGGCTCCCGGCCAGGTCATCTGAATCACCACTGCTTCCCTAAACACACAGGTTTTTATGTTCTGTCCTGCCTTTTCCGGACCTGCTGTCTGGATACGGCCTACCATCTGGTTGGTCCTGGTTAGGAAACGGGAATGGTCATGGTTGGACAACTGGTTCATGGCCGTCAGCACCGTGTTGGTCTGCATACGGCTCATATGGTATCCCATGGTGTTAAAGAAAGCCTCCCCATCTCCCCATATGCCTCCGTTATAACTGTCGCTGTGCTTCTCCATGCCGGTCAGAAACCATGTGACCGGTTCCATGAAGGCGTCGTAATTCATGATGGAATCCCACTGGTCGCCCTCCAGCCAGGAAGCCGGGTCCCCGTAGTGCTCCGCCAGAATCAGCGTCTCCGGATTCGCCTCTTTCACAGCCTGACGGAACCTGCGCCAGAATTCATGATTATACTCTGCCGTGTGTCCTAAATCGGCAGCCACGTCCAGGCGCCAGCCGTCAATGGAATAGGGCGGTGAAACCCATTTTCTGGCCACATTCAGTATATATTCCACCAGTTTTTCGGAATTCTCATAATTTAACTTGGGCAGGGTATCGTGTCCCCACCAGCCGTCGTATGTCCGGTTATAAGGCCAGGCCTCATCGCTGTCGTCATGGAACTGGAAAAAGCTGTGATACGGACTGGCCTTGCTCTCATAGGCGCCTGCCTCATAATCCCCGGAATGCTCATAGATTCCCTCAGCATCCAGCCACTTGTTAAAGGAACCGCAGTGATTAAACACCCCGTCCAGAATCACCCGCATTCCCCGTTTATGGACTTCTTCCACAAACAAGGCAAAGAATGCATCGCTGGCATCCAGGTTCTCCTTGCCCGCGCTGCGCAGCACATACCGGTCAGCCTCCTTGTTATCCACGGCATCCGGCCTGACCAGGTCTCCCCCATCCTTTACAATTTTTGTAAAATGTGGGTCAATGTGCTCATAATCCTGGCAGTCATACTTATGGTTGGAGGGAGATACAAATATCGGATTCAGATATATGGCCTCCACGCCAAGCCTCCTGATGTAGTCCAGCTTATCCCATATTCCCTGAAGGTCGCCTCCGTAGAAGTAACCCACATCCATGGCGGCCGGGTACCGGTCCCATTCCGTTACCTTCTGTACCGGGCGGCCGATATAGACATACTCATATGATTCCACATCGTTAGTCTCATCTCCATTGCAGAAACGGTCCACGAAAATCTGGTACATGACCGCTCCCTTTGCCCACTCCGGCGTATGAAATCCCGGTGTAATCTTAAAATCAAAACATGGCTGTCCGTCCTGTGTGGGTCCCAGGCGGTTATAAAGACAGACATCCTGTTCGGATACCACCTTGAAGTGATAAAGCACCTGGTCGGTGCCTACTGTGATTTCATATTCATAATAATCAAACAAATCATCGGACATAGCCTTGGTCATTTCCACCTCGGATTTATCCTCCACATAATATACATGTTCCACATTTCCCTTAGCTGTCCGCATGCGAAGCAGCACATCGTCATCTTCGTCCGGTTCCATTGGCATGCGGTAATCCTCTGTTTCAGAGGAAAAAAGGGCATCCCTGTTAATACGTCCCTTTATATTATCTTCCACGTTTTATATCCTTTTCCTAATTTGCTCATACTTATAATCCTGTTCCTTTATTGTATCTGAATTTTCTCAAATATACAAGAAAAATAATATCAGAAAAATCTTGATAACATAAGCCACTGTTTATTAGTCTTTCTCCCGGACTTGCACCGGGTCTTTTATGAGCAATATAGGTATGGGAGGGGGCTTTTGCAGCTCCCTCCCATGCCTGATGCTATTCTCCTTCATTACAGCCCTAAAAACAGGGACTGATTATACTACTGTGCCGGTGTAAACAGCGCCTCAAACTCAGTCTGGCTGATTTTCTCTTTCTCAATCAGCAAATCGGCGCAGGCATGGAGGACGTAGTCATATTGTTTGATGATGTCCTTTGCCTTCTGATAGCACTCGTCAATGATTCTCTTAACCTCGCTGTCAATGGTGTCAGCCACCTCATTGCCGTAGGACTTGGTATGGGCCAGGTCCCGTCCGATGAATACCTCGTTCTCGTCACCGCCGTACTGAATCATTCCCACCTTCTCAGACATGCCGTACTGGGTCACCATGGCCCTGGCAATCTGGGTGGCCTGCTTGATATCCTGGGAAGCGCCGGTGGTGATATCGTCAAATATCAGCTCTTCCGCAATCCGGCCGCCCAAATCCACCATGATATTCTGCATCATGCGGCCCTTGGTGTTGAACATCTCATCCTTTTCAGGCAGGGGCATGGTGTAGCCGGCTGCCCCGATTCCCGTTGGGATGATGGACACGGTGTGCACCGGTCCCACATCCGGAAGCACATGGAACAGGATGGCGTGGCCTGCCTCATGGTAAGCCGTTATCTTCTTATCCTTCTCGGATATTACCTTGCTTCTCTTCTCCGCGCCGATTCCCACCTTTACGAAGGCCCGGTCGATATCGCTCTGCTTGATGAACCTGCGGTTATCCCTGGCGGATATGATGGCCGCCTCATTCATCAGGTTCTCCAGGTCAGCTCCCGTGAAGCCTGACGTAGTCTGTGCTACCCTGTGCAAATCCACATCCTCGCTGAGGGGCTTTTCCTTGGAATGGACCTTAAGGATTTCCTCGCGTCCCTTCACATCGGGACGTCCCACTGCCACCTTCCTGTCGAAACGTCCCGGACGAAGAATGGCCGGGTCCAGGATATCCACACGATTGGTGGCAGCCATGACGATAATGCCTTCATTGATGCCAAAGCCGTCCATTTCAACTAACAGCTGGTTCAATGTCTGCTCCCTCTCATCGTGGCCGCCGCCCATACCTGTACCTCTGCGGCGGGCAACCGCGTCAATCTCATCGATAAACACGATACAGGGAGAGTTCTTCTTGGCCTCCTCGAACAAATCCCGGACACGTGAAGCGCCCACGCCCACGAACATCTCCACGAAATCAGAACCTGAGATGGAGAAAAACGGAACTCCTGCCTCGCCGGCCACTGCCTTGGCAAGCAGGGTCTTACCCGTTCCTGGAGGGCCCACCAGAAGAAGGCCCTTTGGTATCCTGGCCCCCACGTTGGTATACTTCTGCGGATTCTTAAGGAAATCTACCACCTCTTCCAGTTCTTCCTTTTCTTCCACAAGGCCGGCTACATTAGAAAAATTAACCTTGCTGTCCCGGCTCATCCTGGCCCGGCTCTTGCCAAAATTCATCATCCTGGCGTTGGCACCTCCGCCGCCAGCACTCCGGTTCATGACCATGATGATGATAACCACCACCACAATGGACAGCATGAAGGGCAGGATGATGGTCACCAGATAGTTCTCCTGGGGCACATCCATGGTCGTATAAGCCATGTCATGGGCTTCCAGAAGCTTTTGGGCGTCCTTAACATCCGAAACATAAAGCCGCTTCACCTGACCGTCCAAAAGGGTCAGTACCACCTCTCCGGTGGGAGTCTGCGGATTCTGGTGGATGCTCACGTCTGCTGCCTGGCCATCCTCCAGTATCTTGATAAAATCCTGATTTGTGACCTTATCCGCCTGCCTTGCGTAAGGGAATCTCACTGCGGTGGCGATTAAGATCAGCATCAGGAGTATGAATATAAATCCTCTAAATGTCTGCTGCTGTCTCACCGAATTGCCTCCTTAGACCTTCTTATTCTGCATCCAATTCTACTACTCCGATGTAAGGCAGGTTACGGTATTTCTGGTCATAATCCAGTCCATATCCCACTACAAATTCATCCGGTATCGTAAAGCAGGTATAGTCCACCTTCACCTGCTTCTTCACCCTGCGCTCCGGCTTATCAAGAAGCGTGCACAGATGGATGCTCTTTGGACCTCTCTGCTTCAACACCTCAATCAGATATGCCAGCGTACGGCCAGAGTCTATGATGTCCTCCACAATCAGTACGTCCTTTCCTTCCAGAGACTCATCCAGATCCTTCACAATCCTGACCACGCCGCTGGACACAGTGCCGCCGCCGTAGCTGGACACGGACATGAAGTCCAGGGATACCGGAACCGTCATCCTCTTTGCCAGTTCGCAGGTAAAGAATACTCCGCCCTTTAATATGCATATCATGTGGACCTGCTTTCCTGCATAATCCTCGCTGATTTTTGCCGCTACTTCGTTAATTCTTTTATCAACTTCCTCTTCCGTCAATAAAACACGAATTCTGTCAGCCATTACCTTATCCTCCGTTTCACCTATTCTTTTCTCTCTCCAGTCTGGCCTGCCTCTGCCTGCAGCACCCGGACCGTATCCGGTCCTATCTTGTAATACTCGCTGATGCGGTAGCCTATAATCCACATCACATGGCTGCCATCTGCCAAAAGGGGTATCTTATCCCGCATCTGTCTGGGAATCTTCTCATCAATCATAAAACGATTAAGCGCCTTGTGGCTATTGTCCGCCAGGACGATATAATCCCCCGGACGCCGGGTTCTTACCACGGGCGTACCCTTTATTTTATCACAGTCAAACCATTTCGTATACACATTTTTAGGAAATTCCATCCCTTTTTTCCGAGAAAAAACCTTCATGTCCACCATAGGCAGGCCGCCCCATTCTTCCTCTGCCGCCGGGTCTCCCCTGCCCATCCAGATTCCCCCGTACTCCCTTATGGCTGCCAGTCCGTAGGGCAAATCCACCTTTTTTCCAACGGCCCGCCCGGCCAGTTCCATGACCTGGCTCACATGAACCAGCCCCAGGTCCCTGGAGGCTCCCCCCAGCTCCTTAAGAAGCGACATCACCACATAGGACCGCAGTATCTCGGGTTCCCCCAGAAACGCCTCAGCCGGGATGTATGCCCCGGAGTTTTTCCTTACATGGGCCTTAATCCAGGCAGCTGCCCGGTTATCAAGATACTCATCTGCCTGTGCTGCCAGACGCCCCAGGCGCAGGATATTGCCGGCAGCTCCCCTGTTTACATACTGCTCAATCTCCGGCAGCAGCTGATTGCGTATCCTGTTCCGCGTGTAGTGAAGGGTATCGTTGGTGGAATCCTGCACATAGGACAGGCCGTGGTCTGCCAGCCACTTAAGGATGCAATCCCGGTCCACGTCCAGCAGCGGCCGGATAATCCTGCCTCTCCGGTAGACGATACCCTTCATTCCGGAAAGACCGCTTCCCCGGAACAGATTGTGGAGAATGGTCTCCACCTGGTCCCCGCTGTGGTGGGCCACCGCGATTTTCACGGGGCGAAAGCTGCTGTCAGCCGAACCTCCATCCTGTCCGCTCCTGTCCTCACTTTCCCAATCCGAAGCCTCCTTCTCCAAGGCCTCATAGCGCAGGAAACGCCCCGCCTCCTCCTCAGACATGCCCTTTTCAGCCGCCAAGCCGCGCACATCTACCTTTAGGATATGACAGGGGACATGAAGCCCTTCACACAATGACCTGACAAAATCCGCATCCCGGTCAGCTTCCTCGCCCCTAAGCCCGTGATGGACATGGAGTGCCCTGATCCTGATTTCTAGCGGTTCCCTCAGCGCACATAACAACGCTAAGAGGCAGACGGAATCTGCCCCTCCTGAAACTGCTGCAATGACCCGGTCACCCGGCTCCAGCATATGATATTGTTCCATGGTCTCCCTGACCCTGTGCTCCAGCCCTTCCACCTGTCTCTCCTGTGTCCAATATTGTTTATCTCTGTCTATTTCTTATAATATACCCGCAAACGTCCCTCCTTGCAAGCCTGTCATTGTAAATTATGAACGTCTTTTCCAGATTCCGGCTGCCAGGACTGTCATATCATCCCTTGGAGCCGGAATAAAGGACACCGCAAAATCCAGCACCTGGTCCGCCAGTTCCTGGGGTCCCATCTCCTCCACGCTCTCCAGATACTGCTGCATGGCCTTCTCCTTATCATCTCCCGGCAGCGCATCCAGCACCCCGTCGCTGACCATGACAATCCGGTCCCCTTCCCACAGCTTCCTGGACATGAGCACTGGTTCCACCCCACTCAGTATTCCAATGGGCACTTCCCCGGCTTCCATGATTTCCACTCCCTCTTCCCCTATGATGAAGGTTGGCACCGCTCCCAGCTTCATGGCCTCCAGTACACCGGTATGCAGGTCGATGCAGCTAAGGTCCAGGGTGGCCGGATGCTGTTCCGGTCCTGCCAGCAAAAGCACTGTGTTCACCAGCTTAAGGGCGGCCCTTGGGGAAAATCCGGTTTCCAGCAGCTGCTCCGTCAGTTCCACCACCTGCTTACTCTCCCTGGCTGCTGCCTCCCCGCTTCCCATTCCGTCGGAAAGGCTCATGACCACCTGGTTTCCGGGACTCTCGCAGAAGGTATAATTATCCCCGGAATACTTCTCTCCCTTTTTTGGAATCCTGGAGGCGCCATAGAGCATACGGTACCCTCCCTCCTCCAGGAAACGCACGGTTTCATACTGTTTGGTGATAATGCTGCGGCTGTCCTTGGCAGGGCTCCACCTTGTCCCATTCATTACCTCCCCCATGATTAGCGCCGCATCCTTGGAGGTGATGCAGCGGCCGTTGGTGGTCCTGACCGTGAGGAAGGCTTCCTTCTGTCCGTTCTCGTACTCCAGTAACAGCAGGTTGCCCAGGGCAACATGATAACGCTTAAAATATTTTTTCAGTATGTATTCATACTCATCCGTAATATCCCTGGCACGGTCAATCTGGCGGGAAAATTCCTCCAGTATCACCGACAGCTCCCTGAACTGGGATATGACCGCGTCCCTGCTCTCCAGGAAACGGTTCTTCCAGGACAGATTCATGGTAGCCCTTCCCAGGCTCCGGTTCAGCTGGGCAAGATAATCCTCCTTTTTCCGGCAGCCGCTCTGGAACATCTGGGGCATGTCCTCAAAATCAATATGGCCCTTCTGCTCAAATGCCCGCAGAAGATAATAGAGGTAATAGCTGTCCTCCTTCTCGCTGTCCGCATACAGATTACACCTGCTGCAGTTCTCGCACACCAGGGCAGCGCTGGCCTGCATGGCGGCCAGACCATCGTCCTTTGTCAGCTGTCCGTTCTTCTCTATACCGTCGTCAAACGCCTTGGCCAGCTGGTTTAAGGACTCTGCCATATCCCCCAGTCTCCTGGCCGTATAATAATTTACATCTGTTCTTCCCTTTACGTCCCGCTCTCTGATAAACACAAAAATCCCTCCTAATCCGCGTAACTTTCAGTATACGCAACCAGGAGGGAAATATATGTCGTATCATGCATGGATTTTTAAAAATCGTTCGCCCGTTTTCGCCATCACCCGGCAGCCTTTGGCATCACCCGGCCGGCCTTATCCTGCCAGACGGGCCCTGGGTCATCTAACGGCCCTCTCATCACTCAGTAGGCTTCAGCAGAATCTCATCCGGATTCACAAGCCCCAGCTTTTCCTTGGCCACTTCCTCCGCATACTGCTTGGTCTTGACGTAAATCTTGTATTCCTGCAGCCCAGCGGTCCGCTTTTCTTCCTCTTCTTTCTGCTGTTCCAGGTTCTGTTCGCGGATACTGTATTCCAGGTCCGATTTCTTAAGGTCGGCACCCTTTATATTGATTGCCACAGCCAAAAACATGACTACCAGGGTAATACCCATGATGGCCATGCGGTTGGTCCATTTGTCGCGCCTTACACGTCTTGATTTGCCGTAGGTTTTCATCTGCTCAATCACCAGCTCCGTCTTTTTCCGGGCTGCAGACAGCTTTCTGTCTGTGCCTGCCAATAATCATTCTAAGACATTTGCCGGCCTTTTTCAAGCACTTAAAGAAAATTCTGCTGATAAACCTGTCATACAGAATCATCCCCGCAAATACCCCTCCTATGACATAGGCCCTGAATACGCCGTCATTCTGCTCATAAAGCAGAATAAAGGTCACAAGCCCCGCATAAAGCCAATACAAAAAATCCTCCACCCCTGTCCAGAAGGTCCCGTGCCGGATGACCAGGCGGAACACCCTGAGGGTGTCATAGGCCAGCATGAGCCAACCGCCCGTGACCAGGCTGAGCACCATCAGCCAGGCTTCATACTGAATTCTGCTGCTCATGATGCCCCCTACTTAAACAGCCGGGTGAACAGGGATTCTCCCGACTTTCTGAGGGCTTCATTGGAACTGTAGACCATGCTGTCTATGGTTCCCTCTATGTCCACCTCTCCCTTTTCCAGGGTAAGGCGGCTTACATGAAGCTCCTTTCCCTTAATGGTAAGCAGCCCCATATCCGTATCCAGGACAACTGCATTTTCATCAAATGACACCACATCGCATATGCCGGTGATGTTTCCCTTGCTCCGGTTCTGCAATATAAGCTTATGCTGACGATTGCTTCCAATCTTTTCTTCCATGCAAAAAACCTCCCCGTATATCTAACCTATGTTAAATATATGGGGAGGTTGGCCATTCTATGCCACTTATCTTAAATATTGTAAAAGTCATCCGATGTGAACTGTCACTAAATATATCGGTAAAGTTCCTTAGCCTCATCCTTCTTCACAGTTTCCTGTACGTCCAGAACCTCCACCTTAACAGCCTTGGCTCCGAACTGTATCTCGATGATATCACCTGTTTTCACACTGACGGACGCCTTTGCCGGCTTATCATTCACCAGCACACGTCCGGCGTCGCATGCCTCATTGGCAACGGTTCTGCGCTTGATAAGGCGGGAAACCTTCAGAAACTTGTCCAATCTCATGGATTATTTATTAACCTCATCCTTTAATGCCTTGCCAGCTTTGAACTTTGGAGTCTTGGAAGCCTCGATGGTCATAGTCTTACCAGTCTTTGGATTTCTTCCCTCTCTTGCAGCTCTCTCAGATACTTCAAAGGTTCCGAAGCCTACTAACTGTACTTTTCCGCCTTTTACCAGCTCCTCAGATACAGCGTCAGTGAAAGCCTTAACTGCCTTCTCTGCGTCTTTCTTAGAAAGCTCCGCCTTCTCGGCAACTGCTGCAATTAATTCTGTCTTGTTCATCAGTTTTTCCTCCTAGATATTGTCCGGGAAAGGCCCCGGAATCGTTACTTTTTGAAGTCATAGTGTACTTAATCATTTATATCTGTTTTACTATGATTTGTCAAGGTTTTTTGGCTTTTTCCTGCATTTTTATCTGATTCCAGAGGGCGGTCCCTTCCTCCACGGAATTCACCTTTACACCGCCAAATACGTGGGGGTGCCTTCGGACCATTTTCCGGCATAAACCGTCAATTACATCGTCAATGGTAAACCTGCCTTCTTCCTTTGCAATCTGGCTGTTCAGGATAACCTGGAGCAGCACGTCCCCCAGTTCCTCGCACAGGTTTTCCATATCCTTGTTGTCTATGGCCCGGAATACCTCCTCGGTCTCGTCGGCCAGACATTTTTTCAGGCTCTCAAAGGTCTGCTCCCTGTCCCAGGGACAGCCCTCAGGCGACCGCAGCTTTGCTATTATTCCCACAAGGTCATCAAATGTATACATAAAAACCTCCTACACCTTTTCTTTATTGCGCTTGATTACCTTCAGGCGGGTAAATTCCTCCCTCTCCTTTTCCTCCAGCGCGTTGGAAATGGACTTGCTCAGGTCCTCATAATGAGGTATGGTGATGTTCTTAAGGGCATTGGCCCGTTTCTGGGTCTTCTTAATGGAGTTAGCCAGCCGGTAGGCGGAGTTCTCCACCATGGAAAGCTTGATGGTCAGCTCCTTTACCTTCTCAAAATGGTATCTGGCCTCATCCAGGGACTCCGTGGTGTTATAAAAACCATAGGTCAGGGCCAAAGGCCGTGATTCATGCTGGACCAGCGGAATTTCCGTACCCATGATGCTTCTGGCCTTAATCTTCACCCGGTCATCCATGGGCACAGACGCGCCTATCTCCTGGACATAGTTGATGCCCAGCTCGATATTGGCCTTCTGGAGGGCCGCATACGCCTCCCGGAAGGTGCTGTCGATCTCAGACTGGATTCCCTTTGCCTCGTCAATCAGCTCCATCAGCTCCCGAATCAGTATATTCCGCTTCTTATCCATGAGTCCGTAGCCCATATAGGCCAGGCCCAGTGAATTCTTTGCAGCTATAAGGTTGCCTTTGGTGGGAAATGTATTTGGATCCATTTACATCACTCCTTCATGGTGTCCACAGGTTTATAATACTGGTCAAGAACTTTGGTGTCGATACGGTCCAGTTCCTCCCTGGGCAGCATTCCCAGAAGCTTCCAGCCTATATCCAGGGTGTTCAGGATGGTGCGGTTCTCATGGGGGGCCTGGCCTATGAAATGCTCCTCAAACGCCTTGCCGAACTCCAGATATTTCTTGTCAATGGGTGAAAGTTCATCCTCGCCGATAACCGATGCCAGTGCCCTGGCATCGCCCACCTTTGCATAGCATGAGAAAAGCTGATTGGCCACATCCTGATGATCGACCCTGGTGTAGCCCTCGCCGATGCCGTCCTTCATAAGCCTGGATAAGGAGGGCAGCACATTGATGGGCGGATAGATATTCTGCCCGTTCAGCTGCCGGTCCAGAACAATCTGCCCCTCTGTGATGTAGCCTGTCAGGTCAGGGATGGGATGGGTGATATCATCGTTGGGCATGGTGAGAATCGGTATCTGGGTCACGGAACCAGGCCGTCCCGCCACGATGCCGGCTCTCTCATAGAGGGAAGCCAGGTCGCTGTAGAGATAGCCCGGGAATCCCTTTCTGGACGGTATCTCGCCCTTGGATGAGGAGACTTCACGCATGGCCTCGGCATAGGAGGTCATGTCCGTCAGTATAACCAGTATGTGCATTCCCTTTTCAAAGGCAAGGTACTCGGCCAGGGTAAGGGCGATTTTAGGGGTGATAAGCCTTTCCACCACAGGGTCATTGGCCAGGTTAATGAACATGGCCACATGCTCGGATACGCCGCTCTCCTCAAAGGTGCGGCGGAAGAAATCAGCCACATCGTATTTGACGCCCATGGCGCCGAACACAATGGCAAATTCCTCATCCGAATTCTCTCCCAGGGATGCCTGCTGCACAATCTGGGCAGCCAGCTGGTCATGTGGAAGACCGTTTCCCGAAAAGATGGGAAGCTTCTGTCCGCGAATCAGGGTGGTCAGCCCGTCAATGGCTGAAATTCCCGTACGGATATAGTTTCTCGGGTACTCACGGGTCACGGGATTTAAGGGTTTTCCGTTGATATCCAGCTTCACATCGGATATGATGTCGCCCAGCCCGTCGATGGGCTGGCCGATACCGTTAAAGGTACGTCCCAGCATCTCCTCGGAAACCTCAATCTCCATGGGATGGCCCGTAAGCCTTGTGTGGGTATTGCGCAGGGCCATGCCGTCCGTGCCCTCAAACACCTGTATGATGGCCTTGTCCCCGTATATCTCAATGATGCGTCCTATTTTGTGGAGATTCCCAGCCACGGTCATTTCCACGATTTCATCGTAAGCCGCATTCTGAACGCCCTCCAGGACCACCAGAGGGCCACTCACTTCACTTAAACCTAAATATTCAATTGCCATATGGACCTCCTTCCTTTACGCGTTTTGTTCCACGACCCTGTCGTAGAAATCGTCAATCATCTTCATATAATCATCAAACATATCCAGGCGGTCATTGGGCACATCGTATTTGATGGAAATGATTTTGTCGAATATGTTCTCCTCCTTCAGCACGGACACAGGCATGCCCATGGACACGAGGGAACGTGATTTTTTATACAGGTAGAGAATGACTTCCATCATCTTAAACTGCTTAATCAAAGGCACGGACGTATCGTCCTTATGGAATGCATTCTGCTGCAGGAAACCCAGACGGATAACCTTTGCGATTTCAAGCACCAGCTTCTGGTCGTCCGGCAGTACGTCAGCTCCAATCAGCTTCACAATTTCCATCAGGCTGCTCTCCTGTACCAGAAGCGCCATCAGACGGTTTCGGTCGTCCACAAACCGCTTATCCACATTGTCCATGTACCAGGAGGACAGGTCGTTTATATATTCCGAATAGCTGGTAAGCCAATGGATGGCCGGGAAGTGCCTGGCGTAAGCCAGGGATTTATCCAGTCCCCAGAAGCAGCGCACGAATCGCTTGGTATTCATGGTCACAGGCTCGGAGAAATCGCCTCCCTGAGGCGACACTGCGCCGATGATGGTCACGGAGCCTTCGGTTCCATTGAGGTTCTGCATCATGCCTGCCCTCTCGTAGAAGGCGCAAAGGCGGGATGCCAGGTAAGCCGGGAAACCTTCCTCGGCAGGCATTTCCTCCAGACGGCCCGACAGCTCCCTTAGGGCCTCTGCCCATCTGGAGGTGGAATCAGCCATGATAGCCACATGGTAGCCCATATCCCTGTAATACTCTGCCAGGGTAAGACCGGAATACAGGCTGGCCTCACGGGCAGCCACCGGCATGTTGGATGTATTGGCAATCAGGGTCGTCCTGTCCATCAGCGGATTCCCTGTCTTTGGGTCTATCAGCTCTGAGAACTCCTCCAGAACCTGGGTCATCTCGTTGCCGCGCTCGCCGCAGCCAATGTAGATGATGACATCCGCATCCGACCACTTGGCAACCTGATGCTGGGTCATGGTCTTGCCTGTTCCGAAACCGCCGGGAATGGCAGCCGTGCCGCCCTTTGCCAGCGGGAACATGGTATCCAGGATACGCTGTCCTGTGATCAGGGGCTTTACTGCCGGGAAACGCCTGGCAGACGGCCTGGCCACACGGATGGGCCATTTCTGGGTCATGGTCAGAGTCCTCTCAGTGCCGTCCATGAGCTGAAGGGTCAGAAGCGGCTCCTCTATGGTGTACTGGCCGTCCGGCACCACCGTAAGGACATAGCCTTCCGCATCCGGCGGCGCCATGACCTTATGGGTGATGGCCCTTGTCTCCGGCACCTCCGCGATGATGGTTCCGGGCATGATTCTGTCCCCTTCCTTCACCACCATGCGGGTATCCCACTTTTTATCCGTGTCCAGACTGTTCACGGATATGCCGCGGCTGATATAATATCCGCTTCCCTTGGCAATCTCGCTTAAGGGACGCTCGATTCCGTCAAATATACTGCTCAGGATTCCCGGTGCCAGTGTAACGGACACAGGAGCTCCTGTACCTGTCACGATTTCTCCCGGCTTAATGCCGCTGGTCTCCTCATAAACCTGGATGGTGGTCTTTTCTGAAGTAAGTCCGATGACCTCGCCCACCAGCTTCTCCCGGCCCACATACACCATCTCATTCATCTGGAACCCTGAGTCGCCCAGCAGGGAAACGACAGGACCATTTATACCGTAAATCACACCTGTCTTAGCCACTTTTCCTACCTCCTGTCAAGTCAAATTTAAACTCATGGCGGGCCTCGTCTAACTTAGTCTGGAATGAGTTGTCTATGAGTATATGCTTGCCCGGAAGCACAGCCCTGGTGCCTCCGTTAAAGGAATATTCGCTGACCTTGATGGTGGCGTTGTGATGCATGGCAATGCGCTGCAGCTTATCCACATCCGATGGGTCCATGTAGATAATCAGATCCTCGTCCCCTGCAAATTCCTTGGCAGCCTTTACCTGGCGGTCCAGAAGCTGCTGGTAATCCTGTGTCTCCATGAAGTTGGCCAGTTTGTCGCGCAGTTCCACGAACAGCTTATCCTTAAGCTCCTCCTGCTTGTGGCTGGCCTCCCTCTTTAAATCCAGCTGGCCGATGGACAGCCTTTTATTGATCTCACGTCCCAGCTTCTCTGTCTCTGCCTCCACCTGCATGTCGGCCCGCCTTCTGGCGTCAGACGCATGCTCCTCAAAGGCAGCCTCCAGGGCGTTCATATAGTCATCCAGCATCCTGGCGCTGCGCTCTCTGGCGTCCGTCATGCAGATATCCTGGAAATGCTTTAGCTTTTCCTCTGTTGTCAAGCTGATTCACCCTCTTTCTATCATTACTACAGTTTCAGTCCGATTGCCTCGTTCACATAAGAGGTGATAAAGTCCGGCTTGCGGCCGGTTCCATGGCGGTCCGGAATCTCCACAATCAGCGGAAGCCTGCGCTCCAGCTTTACGTTGTCGATGATTTCCGGAAATTCCCTGCCAAACTTTTCTGTCAGCAGGATGATTCCGATGGATTTGTCGGCCAGGGCCTTATCCAGTTCTTCCTTCAGTTCTTCCCTCTTATGGACCACAGCCCCCTCGACCCCTGCCAGGCGCATACCGGTCATGGTGTCGATGTTGTCGCTGATAAGGTACATCTTCATAGGATTACAGCTTTCCTAAGATCATAAAGGATATGATCAGACCATAGAGACACACACCTTCGGCAAGACCTACGAAGATTAATGATTTACCCAGGATGGAGCTGTCCTCGCTGATAGCTCCCAGTGCTGCGCTGGCTGCTGCGGAAACAGCGATGCCGCCGCCCAGACAGGAAAGTCCTGTGGCCAGGGCCGCTGACAGATACCCCATGCCTGCCGCTGATGAACCCGCTGACCGGGCTCCTGCCTCGGCTGCCACTGCGTTGCCGGAGAACATGACCACTGCTGCAAATACCATGGTGCCAAAAAACAGGAACACATTGGCTGCCAGGGCTGTCTTATAGCGTCCCTTTGTCTTTTCCCCTGCTGCAAACGCTCCGAAAGGTACTGCAATGCTTAAAATAAGTGCTGCGCTCAGTGTAATCTTAACTAATAAACTCATATCTCATATCTCCTTTTTGTAATATATATGTTTACTGCTCTCCGGCAGCCTTTCCATACGGTTCAAATGCCCTGCCGCTGCCGCGGTAGAAACGGCTGAACAGCTCATAATATTCCAGACGCAGTACCTGGATGCCCACAATCAGGCCCTCCATACCGCATACAAACAGGTTACCGCCAACAACCACGGCCCAGTTGGTATTTCCTCCTGCCTCTGCTCCTGCCAGCATCAGGACCACCTGCATCATGGCCGCGTGGCTCACCGCAAACGCGCCCACACGGACAAAGGAAAGGGTGTTGGAAAAATAGCTCAAAAGCACTTCAAAGAGTTCAAATATACCCTGGATAATGAACATTCCCAGGCCGGTCTCCATGCGCTCCGCCTTTTTCTCCACTATGGCTGCCAGCGGCTCCTTAAAGAATATCACCAGAAGCGGAATCAGGAACATGATTACCAGAATCACGGTGGCGGGAAGGGGTTTGCCGGTCATATACAGTACAATCACGGATGCCAGGGCGAAGTAGAATACCAGCCCGGCCACGCCGTTTGTGTCAAAATACGCCTTCTCCACATCATGGGAGCGCAGGCTGTTGATGATGTTAAGAATCATGCATAAAAGGATGATTCCCATTCCTATGGCAACCGCCACCACAAATACCGTGTTCAGCCTTCCGATGAAGGGCAGATTTGTCATGGCCTCCTGGGGCCTGAGCCACACTGCCTCCAAGATATCCTCAAATCCAAAGACGCTTCCGAAGAGCAGTCCGAATATGATGGAGAATATCCCGCAGCAGGAAATGATTCCGGCCAGACGTATCTTCTTAAACCGGTACAGCAGAAATCCTCCAATCAGCAGGCACAGCCCCTGCCCGGCGTCCCCGAACATGAATCCAAACAGTATGGAATACGTAATACCAATCAGTATGGTGGGGTCCAGCTCATTATAGGACGGCAGCCCGTACATCTCCACATACATCTCAAAGGGTTTGAACAGTCCCGGATTCTTCATCTTGGTGGGAGGCGTGCTCATGATGTTGTTGTGGTCGTCCTCGATGATGCAGAAGGTATCGCTGTCACGTTCGATTTCCTTCTGGAACTTTTCCGCGTCCTTCTCCGTCATCCATCCGCACAGGATGTAGAAGTTATGGGTGTCATGCTTGGTGACGGCAGCCATCTTCCTCACATCGAAGTTGGTGGAAAATGTCCTGATGCGCCTTAAGGCAGCGGCAAACTCCTCCTTCCTGCTGCTCATGGCCTCCACGATTTTCCTGTCCGCCTCGTCTATCTCCTTCTGAAGGCTTCCTATCCTGTCGTCCAGTACATGTCCGGCCTCCACAGGAGTGCCCTCGTACTCATCCGGAAGGAAACACCGCTCAAAATGCATGGATGCATAGATGGCGTCAATCTTGTCCGCCAGGCTCTCCGGCACGAAGTAGACCACCCATACATAGTCCCCCTCCTCCTCGCATTTGAACATGACCGTGTCTATGGTCTCATACACATAGGATGAGAATTTCTCGTAATATTCCCTGGAAATACGGCCGAACCGGAACTTCATAAACCGGAACTTAAGTATCTCCTTCACGTTGTAGTTAAGCCCCACAAAGGGTACCACCCTGTCCCTGGACGCCTTTAACTCGTCCCGCTGGTGCACCAGGGCGTTCTTAAGGTCCGTCAGTTCCTTAAGCTGGGTGTCAAGGCTGTTAATGGCCTCAACGGCTTCTTCCAGCTTCATCTTTCGGTCCGTCTGGTCCGTTATCAGGTCATGATAGCTTTCCAGCAGCTCCGAGGCCTTTTCCAGCACATCCTTATATGGATTCGTTTCAATATAAGGCCTCAGGTCTTTTACTGTCTTAAGCTCCGACAGGGCATTTTCCAGGTGGATCTCATATCTGGACAGATAAGTGTCCACCACCCGGTCAATATCCTCCTTAGGGCCGGTAATACTTAAGAACTTCATCTTCTCAATCACGTCTTAACCCCCTTTAGTCAACTTGCTCCCAGTCCATAACGTATCTTCTCAATGGTAGTGATGATACGCTCGACTTCCCTCTCCTTGAAGTAGAGATAGGAATTCAGTATGGCGATGGAGTATGGGTCTTTTCTGCCTGTCTTCAGGTAAATCCTGTCTATTATATCGTGAGCCAGATGGTCCAGGTCCTGATCCTCGTCCAGATGGACCAGCCCCGTCCTGCCGTACCAGCTTGCCCTTATGAGTCCGTACAGTATATCCAGGTTCTCCGCCTCCACCATCCGGTTAATCTCTTTCCTGGTCAGATGGAGCTGTATGGGAATCAGCATGGCGTATATCTCCCCCGGCTCCAGCCGGTAAAACTTTTTGGAACGGCAAATCCACTGGAGGTTCAGCATATCCATCCTGGTGCCGAAGCACTGGGCGATTATCTTCTGCTCGTTCTTTGACAGGTACTTATCCTTAATCTTCCACATGGTCCTGAAATACAGCATATCCAGCGCTGTCTCACAGGCTGGAAGGGTTACCCTGCCGTTTTGCAGCATCTGATACAAGGGCCCGTAATACGCGGACCCCTTCAGGTTCCCTATGAACTCTTCCATGCTTTGGGACTGGGAAAGTGTGATTAGGTCAAGGGCAGAATGCCTCTCAAAGAAATCACGGAACATGGACAGGTCCTGCCTCTGTTCCCTGTGGCCTGCCGCGTTTCTCAGACAGGTCTTTAGAATGGTTATCTCATAGTGCATGAAGTACAGGTCAAGGAAACGTCTCTGCTTTATATTGGCGAACTGGTAAAGCTTCGCAAAATCCCTGTACTGTGACAGATTCAGATGCTGCTCAATGTTTCCCCTGTGCAGATCCTTATCCTCCACCTGGCCGAATATCTCGCGGTAAGGCAGGAAGGCACGCAGATACTGCACTGCATCCGGTACGGTTTCCAGGGCCGCCATCTCAAGGAACTGCTCATCTTTTATACGCCAGCGTTCCATTGCCTTCACCTTGGTGGCAATGCCGCTGTAAGCAATCAGGCTGCCCATAATCTCACCCCTTTATCATCTTCTGGAACAGAGCCTCTGCATATTCTTCATGGTGCCGGATATAATTATCTTCCAGTTCCTTAAGCAGGGCCTCTGATTCCGCCTTCTGCTTTGCAAGGAGCCCGTTCATTTCCGCCTCCATTTTCTCCTGAATCTCTGCAATCCTGCGCGCCGTTTCCTGTTCCATGCTCTTATCAAACGCAGCCGTCTTTGCATCCATCTCCTCAGCAAATGCCTTCTTGCGCACATTCGCTTCTTCCACAATGGCTCCGGCCGCTGCTTCGATTTCCGATAACCGGTTAATCACAGTATCCATAGCTCTCCTCCTTATATATTTTCATATCATTTCATGATACTACTTTTTTAGAAAAAAACCAGAGGTATTTTAGTTTTAAAATTAATTTTTAACAATTTCCCCACAGCAAAACGCCAAAAAGAGGAAGAACTATTTAAATTCTTCCTCTTTTTGCATCCAAAATTACCAATTTTTTCTATACAATTTTCACAAATCACAGACTAATTGGCTGTCTGGGCCTCGCTTCCCTCAGTCTCCCCCTCGGTTGACGCCACGGGTTCTACCTTTTCGATAAACTTGCTGGAAACATACGCCTCCTGGCCGTCGTAGTTAATGACTGCCCAGTCGTTGTCATATCGCTTCACATACACCACCTCAGTGCCGTTGCCCAGCTGCACCAGAATCCGGCCGCTGGTGGAAGGCTCGCTGCGGACATTGACGCTGCTGCCCTTAATCCTGTAGGTCTCTGCCGGCGGCTCTGTCTCCGGCTCTGTCTCGGGTTCCGGAGGCGGCGTGGGTGCAGGCTCCACAGGCGCGGTGGTCACGGTAGGCGCCGTGGTGGTCTTATCTGCATCCTTGTCCTTGCCCGGCATGAAAACACGGATAACCACAATCAGAAGTATAACAAGCAGCACCGGAATCAACAGTCTCAGTATATATGCTGCCGGTGATACCCGTCTGCGCTTCTTCCTGGGACCGCCCTGGCGGGACGGGCCGCTGCGGGTATTCCTGGCAGGTACCCTCTGGCTGTTTCTGCCGGAAGCGCTCCTGCCCCCGCCGGTACCCTGCCTGGACGCCGGGCGTCCTGATGTATTCCTTGCAGCTGAGGACGTCCTGGCCGTACGGCCCCCTGAACCTCCTGCAAATTCGTTGGCAAACACATACACTTCCTGGGTCAGCAGCTGGAAGGCCTGATTGGCATCATATGCCGTATCATCCCCCTCATGAACCGCCTTATTTCCCAGTATACGGATGGTATGGTAATTATCCTTGGTGGCCTTGTTAATCCACTGGCCTTCGTACAGCTGGTCTATGGTATCGGACAAATCCCCTTCCACCACACACGCTCTCTCAGCCATGCACCTTACCATATATTCCAGGACCTGTCTGGCCCTGACCATCACAAGATTATATTCCTTGCGCGCAATCAATCGCTCTGCTTCCTTAACGCCCTGCTGAATCTGCTGCCAGCTGGTCGTCCGCTCCACATTCGACATAAGCCTTCCTCCTTAGTATCGCAGATATCCGCCTATTATGTATAGTATACTAGATTTTTGCTAATTTTGCACTATTAATTATAAAAAATCAGAAAAATAAGAAAAAAGTAAATTTTGTTGCAAATGCATCTTTTGAATGATAAAATAAGGCCTGCAGCAACTACATCACGAAAGGATGAAACATATGCGATTACGCCACATCCAGGGTGCCGAGGAAACCATTGCCTCCAGCCCATTTGTCATTCAGGAACCGGAACAGCACCGCGGCACATGGAACCAGGTATTCGGCAGCAGCAGCCCCCTTGAAATCGAGGTGGGAATGGGTAAAGGCCGTTTCATCATGGAAAAAGCATCCGCCAACCCGGATATCAACTATATAGGAATCGAACGCTATTCCAGCGTCCTGCTGCGGGGACTCCAGAAACGCAGCGAAATGGACCTTGAAAACATTTACTTTATGTGCATTGATGCCAAGGACATGGCGGAAATTTTTGCCCCCGGCGAGGTGGACCGGATTTATCTGAACTTTTCAGACCCATGGCCAAAGGACCGCCATGCCAAGCGCAGGCTTACATCTCCTGTCTTTATGTCTGTATACGACAAAATTCTGGCTCCCCGGGGAGTCGTTGAATTCAAGACCGATAACCGCGGACTTTTTGAATATTCCCTGGAATCCATTCCCTCTGCCGGATGGGAGATTACAGAGCATACCTTTGATCTTCACAACAGCCCCATGGCAGAAGGCAATGTGATGACAGAGTATGAGATGAAGTTCGCCTCCGAGGGCAAGCCTATCTGCAAGCTCATTGCCCGGCGGACAGGCACCTGCGGCCAGGACCCTGCATAGAATACAGGTAAAGGATACCATCAGGAGGCGGACAACATGGCACTCCCTCCGGGAATCACCAAAAAGCTTCTCCAGGCCACCAGCGATAAGACGGACTTAAACAAACAGGCCCTCCGGTTCAACCGTTCCTTTAAGGAAGTGGGCAAACTCCTGGGCTCAGGTTCAGCCAAGAATAAAAAGGACAAAAAATAGCCTCCGGTAAGAGGCTGCAGCCGTCCGGCCGCATGCTCCCCACGGGAACAGGCGTCTCCGGGCGGCGGAAAATTCCGCTGTTCTGCTGAAATCCTATTGGGAATCCCGCTGAAAATTCAGCTGAATCCCACCGAGAATCCAGGAAACCCAGGCGGAAAAAATTTTTCTCGAAAAGTGTTGACATTTTGCTTTTTAGGCGATATAATGGCGAACGTGTTGTTGAGACAGTCACACAGTAAAATAAGGAAATGCGCCTTTAGCTCAGTTGGTAGAGCAGTAGACTCTTAATCTATTTGTCCAGGGTTCGAGTCCCTGAAGGCGCACTAAAAGGTCTGACTTTGCAGATACGGAAAGCTGCGGGGTCGGGCTTTTCTTTGTTATATAAAACTCATCTCACACCATCATACAGGAGGAATCATGAAATATATACACCGAACCGCCGGAATCATAACCGCATTTTGCCTGATGATTATTCTTTTCATCACTTCCGTGGAGGCAGTGGTATACTGGACGCCCGGTTATTTTGAAAAGGAATACGCCAAATACAACGTGCTGGACAGCCTGCCGTCCATGACCATGGACGACCTTCTCCATGTGACGGATGAGATGATGGATTATCTCAGAGGGGACAGGGATGACCTTCACGTGACCACAACCATGGGCGGGGAACAGAGGGAATTCTTCAATGAACGGGAGATTGCCCACATGGAGGATGTGCGGAGCCTCTTCCTGAAGGCCCTGTCCATCCGCAGGATATGCCTGGTCCTTGGAGCCGGTCTCCTCATCCTCATGGCTGCCACCAAAGCCAGGATGGGGCGGGTCCTTCCGCCTTTCCTGTGCATGGGGACCGGACTGTTCTTTGCGCTGATTACAGTCCTTGGACTCATCATATCCACTGATTTCACCAAATACTTCATCATGTTCCATCACATCTTCTTCACCAACGACCTGTGGATTCTGGACCCTGCCACGGACATGCTCATAAACATTGTGCCGGAAGGCTTCTTCATGGATACGGCCGCCCGCATTGCCCTGCTGTTTGGCTCCCTGTCCCTAATCCTCTTTGGAGTCTGCCTGTTCCTCACCATAAGAAACCGCAGAAAAGAAGGCTGAATGGACACAGATAAAAAAATAACTCCCCTCTCCAGCCTTTACTTGAAGTCGTAAATCCTTTATACTGTATCTTAGCAAAGAAGTGAATGGAGAATATTTGGATGAAGCGATTCCCTATGTTGTTTATATGCCTCTGCCTGTGCGCAGGGCTTTTCTCTATGACAGCAACGGCAGCCCCCGAATGGCCCTCCGATGTGTCCATCCAGGCTGACGCAGGCATTGTCATGGACTCCGACACCGGGACAGTGCTCTATGGTAAGAACATGGACCAGCCCTATTATCCTGCCAGTATCACCAAGATACTGACAGCCCTGATTGTGCTGGAACAGTGTGATCTGAATGAGATGGTCACATTTTCCCATGACGATGTATACAATGTGGAGGCCGGAAGCAGCAGCGCCGGCATTGACGAAGGGGATGTTCTGACAGTGCGGGACTGCCTCTACGCCCTGCTGCTGGCCTCTGCCAATGAGAGCGCCAATGCCCTGGCATGCCATGTAAGCGGCTCCAGGGAGGCATTTGCCCAGCTGATGAACGAGAAGGCGCGCAGCCTGGGCTGTACGGGAAGCCGTTTTAACAACCCCAGCGGTCTGAATGACGAGAACCACTACACCACGGCCCATGACATGGCCCTGATTGCCAGGGCAGCCATCCAGAACCCGGAATTTCTCACCATCAACGGCACCCGCAGCTACCAGCTGGCTCCCACCAAACGCACTCCGGAAGGCGGCTATGTGGCCAACCACCACAAGATGTTAAATAAAAACGAATCCGTATACTATCCCGGTGCCTTTGCAGGCAAGACAGGCTACACCTCCCTGGCAGGAAACACCCTGGTGACCTGTGCCAGGAAAAATGACATGACCCTGATTGCAGTGGTGCTCAACGGCCACCAGTCCCATTATTCGGATACCAAGGCTCTTTTCGATTTTGGTTTCCGCAATTTTCAGTCCCTGCGGACTGTTGATTACGAAACCAGGTACAAGTCACTGGAAAATGACATGACCATTGCCGGCATGACCTCAGGCGACAGCATATCCCTGGAGCTGGACCGGGGCGGCCGCGTGGTGATACCCAGGGACGCCGACTTCACCGACACCCAGTCCGCCCTTACCTATGATTTGGACGGCAGCCATCCCCAGGGAGCCATTGCCTGTATCCGCTATACGTACAATGACAGGCCGGTGGGTTCCGTGTACCTGTGTTCTCCGGGTTTGGAGGGAAGCGCTGTCTCCCCAACGTCCCAGGACACGGCCTCTGCCGCTTCCATGGACCAGAACGGAGAGACAGATGTTCCTGCCCCTTTGGATTCCTCAGGCCATGGGGACTCCTCCGAACTCCAGGATGCACCGGAAGCACCGTCTCATGCAGAAACTCCCCACGGGCAGACACCTGCCCCAAGCCCTGCCCCCCGCCAGGACATTATTTCAAAGGAAGGAACCGCCGCCAGCATCCGGATTCCGGCCAACACCCTGGCCATCCTGGGGATTGCGTTTTCCCTGGCTGTCATCATTGCTATTGTGGCGGCTGTGAAGATTCACGTTCGCAGGAAGGAAGAAGAAGACTTATACCTCAGACGCCAGCGAAGGCTGGAACGCCTGGAAGACATCGGATTTTCCTCCACCGATTTTGAAAAGCTGGTGGCCCAGCGCCGCGTCTCCTCCTCTCCTCTGGGAGAAAAAGGAAAAAAAGGCAGAGCACGGAGGCGCAAAAAATCCTTTTTCCGTTGAACTTCCCCCCGGCATACGCTATAATGAAAATTGTTAATTCATCTATGCAGCCGGAATGCAACCAATGCCAACAGGGGAATATGTAATGAAATCATTCCATATAAATAAAACCGACCTTAAGGCTGCTGCCATAAATCTGGTAAGGAATCTGCCCATTACCATTGAATATATGGCTGCAGCCACTTTAGTATCCACCATATTTTTTCACTTCAGCAACAATGTGACAAATATATCCATCATATACACCCTGGCCATCATCATGATTGCCCGTGCTACCAGCTGCTACGGCGCCGGCATCCTGGCCTCTCTTTTTGGCGTGTTCTGGGTGAATTTTGCCTTTACATACCCTTACCTGACACTGAATTTCACCATGTCCGGTTATCCCATCACATTCCTGGGCATGGCCCTCATATCCAGCCTGTCCAGCAGCATCTGCATCATGATTACCAAGCAGAATGTCCAGCTTCAGGAAAAAGACCGCATGCTGCTCAATGCGGAAAAGGAAACTATGAGGGCCAACCTGATGCGGGCCATGTCCCACGACCTGCGCACTCCCCTGACCAGCATCATCGGTTCCAGCTCCACGTACCTGAGCCAGGAGGAATATATGTCCCCTGAGGAAAAACGGAAGCTGGTCAGGAACATAGAAGAAGATGCCCAGTGGCTTCTCAACATGGTGGAGAACCTGCTTTCAGTCACCAGAATCCAGGACGAAAAGGGCGTAGCCTCAGTGGCCAAGGCAGACGAATCCCTGGAAGAAGTCATATCAGAATCCGTCCAGCGGTTCAGAAAACGGTTCCCGGATGTCCAGGTGCGGGTCAGCATTCCCGACTCCGTCATCATAATACCCATGGATGCGACCCTGATAGAACAGGTAATCAATAACCTTCTGGAAAACGCCCTGTTCCATTCCGGCACCAATGGGCCCATTGACCTGGTAGCCGCCGCAGAAAAAAGCGGACTCTCTGTCTCCATCAAAGATTACGGCAAGGGTATTGACCCTGAGCTGCTGGATACGATTTTTGATGGCGGAGGCGCATCGGAAAACCATACCGGAGACGGACACAAAGGAATGGGAATCGGTCTGAGCATCTGCAAAACCATCATCAATGCCCATGGCGGCGAAATCCACGCCGGCAATCACCTGCGGGGCGCCCAGTTTACATTTACCTTACCAGATTGGAGGGAATACTAAATCATGAATACCAAAGCCAACATCATCATCATTGAAGACGAGAAGAACATCTGCAACTTCATAGAGACCGTCCTGTCCCCCCAGGGCTACCAGGTCACCAGCGCCCATACCGGAACAGACGGACTGAAGCTCAT
Organism: [Clostridium] clostridioforme AGR2157; assembly: GCF_000424325.1. Lineage (GTDB taxonomy): Bacteria > Bacillota > Clostridia > Lachnospirales > Lachnospiraceae > Enterocloster > Enterocloster clostridioformis_A. The sequence goes on along the minus strand of NZ_AUJR01000010.1, from coordinate 72,562 downwards.
CGAGTCCCTTAAGCCCGATGTGGTACTCCTGGATCTGGGGCTGCCGGACATGGACGGTCTGGAACTCATACAGGAGGTCAGGTCCACCAGTACCCTGCCCATCATCGTGATTTCCGCCAGGACCCTGGAGCGCAGCAAGGTGGCTGCCCTGGACCTGGGAGCAGATGACTACCTCACCAAACCCTTTGGCACGGCTGAGCTGCTGGCCCGCATCCGCACAGCGCTGCGCCACAGCCAGAGAGCGGCCGGCACACAGAGCCTTAAATATGAAGTAGGGGATCTTCTCATTGACTTTGAACGCCGTCTGGTAAAGGTAAAGGGTCAGGATGTCCATTTGACCCAGATTGAATATAAGCTGGTTTCCCTGCTGGCCCAGAACGCCGGCAAGGTCATGACCTATGAAAGCATCATTTCCAAAATATGGGGTCCCTTCGCAGACAGCGACAACCAGATTCTGCGGGTAAACATGGCCCATATCAGAAGGAAGCTGGAGGAAAATCCGGCTGAGCCCCAGTACATATTTACGGAAATCGGCGTCGGCTACCGGATGCGCGAGGAATAGAATAAAAAGACGATAAAAACAGGACCGCCCGGACAGAGCGGTCCTGTTTTTATAGAAAATATCTTCCCAGTCCTTCCAAAAAATACTGTCTTGCCACGGCGCCCTGATCCGGAACGCCCTTGGCTTTGGCTGAAAACACAGCTGCCTTTCCATACTTCGGAAGCATATCCTCGGTTGCTTTAACGCCTTCCTTCGCGCCCTCTGCGGCCCGGCGGAGCATGGCCCCCATATCAGCGCCCTCTGCACAGGCTTCCTGGGCCTTCTTTGCCCCGGCATCCACCGCGTCCAGGATGGTACGGTCCCCCAGCCGGCATTTTCCGCGGTGTGCAATCCCCCTGGCAAAACCAGCGGGGAAATCCGCCAGCTCCCCGGGCCCCATCTCTCCTTTTTGCCAATGGCCTTTGCGCCTTCCATGATTCCGCTGGACATCAGAGTCCCCATGGTGGACGGAACCAGACCGGCCATTTTCATTCCCGCCTTCATGAGCGTTTTACCTTATCCGATTGTTTCTGTTTGCTTCTCCCCTTCAGGGGCTTGGAGGCAGCCTTGTGATGGGCCTTGGCACTGCGCTTTTTCCGGCCGTCTTCCTTCTTCTGGACCAGAAGCTCCACATCCTGGGCATCCGCCATCTTTGCCGTCTTCACAGCATAAAAGCGGTCATCCTCTGACTTTTTTACCCTGATTTTCCCTTTCACAAACCCATGCTCCGGGCATACGGCCAGGCAGAAATAAAATTTCTGTCCATAGGGAAACCATCTGAGCTTCTTGCGCAGCATCCTGCTGCATTTCACGCATTTCATATCTGTTATATCCTTATCTTTAAGGATATCTTCCCTGGAGTCAAATTCTCTGGACACATACTTGGAGTATTCAGGAAAATACAGCCGGTATTCCTCAGCCTTATTCCCGGGAAGTCCGTAATAATCCACCGACACATAGGTTCCAAAGGTCTCCATGTCCAGCGCGGAAAGGATGCGGCCGGTATAATAGGCATCATCCAGCGCCCGGTGAAAGGGCCTCTCCTCCCCCATTCCCTGAAGCTGTACCGCCATATCAAGAGATACCTTGTTTTTTCCATCCCCGTACTGAAGGCAGTAAAGCTTCTGGATATCCAGATAAAGAAGCGGCCTGGGAAATGGGTTTGGAAGCTTATGATATGCCATATTCCTCTGAAGCTCAGTCAAATCCATGGAACCCCAGGTGCAGAAGCAGTACTCCTCCTGACCGCACCATGCAAGGAAACGGTTCATAACCACATCAAACGGCTCTCCCTCCTGACGCAGCTCCGCCATATCCATGTGTGTCACTTCCGATATCTTAAAATGCATCCTTTTATAAACCATGGGCCGGATCAGCTTGTGAAACGTTCCTGTCTCTTCAAAATTCCCGTTCAGCTTCACTGCTCCGATTTCTATGATCTCAAAAGGAAGATGCTCCACCGAATCTTCCTTTCCATTGGGACTCTGGTTCCATTCCAAATCAAAAACAATGTAATTCATCTCTTCATCCTGTCACTATACAATCTCAATTTACTTACCTATCTTATCATATCGGAAAGGATATGGAAAGGGGCTTTCAATGTCATTGATTCCCAGTATTACCAATCCTGTAACTGTTTCCTTCGCTCTATTGCTCCCCTCATGCAACTGGCGGAGAACCTATACCTTCCAGTTGAGCCCTTTAATTGTTAACCATATTTTAATTTTATGTTGACAATTAGCCGCCGACTATCTATAATAAGTAAAATATAATGGCAAATTTCAGAGAGGTACCCAATATGATAAAACTCATACGAGCTGCCTGCCAATGGGGACAGAAGGATTTTGGCGGGTGGGTGATTGGAAAGGCCCGGTACTGTCTCCACAGCCGGTCGGAACCCGTATCATATGAATCCATCCCAAGAAAGACTACTCCTGGATATGTCCTGTTGGAAACTACTGCATATGATGCAGGCCGCCTGCCCTGCCAATCCCTTGAAATCTGCCTGGTGGACGCTAAGGATTCCGGGTGTTCCAAAGCCCCCATTTTTCCTGACAATCAGGCTGCTGCCACTCCCGCACCTGGGTGTATGCCAGGCCAACTGACAATGACCTTCCCCCCGGAATGCCTTGAGCGTTTCCTGTCTGCCTGCGGGGATACCAACCCGATTCACTTCGGGCCAAATGCAGTCATTCCCGGCCTGTGGATACTCAGCCGGCTGGAGGAATTGTACGGCTCCCACAGCCCTGGCCAAACCTTATCCATAAGGTTCCTGCGTCCCGTACATGCAGGCAGTTCTGTCCGCCTGATACATAAAAACAACTTGGTAACAGGAGCCATGGGCAGTATTACCTGTTTTGCCATGACCATTACACACCAGACCAAACCCAAAAACGGAGGTAATCATGAATCAGAAATTTAACACCGTGGAACTCACCAAAATGGCACTGCTGACAGCATTGATATGCGTTTCCGCTTACATTGCCATCCCTCTTCCCTTCACACCGGCCAGCCTTACGGCCCAAACCCTGGTTGTCAACCTCATTGCACTGCTCCTCACTCCCAGGCAGGCGGCATTTACCATGGTCGCATATATCCTTTTGGGCTTGACTGGTCTGCCTGTATTCTCCGGCGCCATGGGCGGTCCCGGAAAGCTGTTCGGCCCAACAGGGGGCTATATCATGTCATGGATTCCAGCTGTCATCCTCATGTCACGGTTAAAGGGAGAACATTACAGCTTTAAACGGTATTGTCTGGTGACTATTCTGGTCGGAATGCCTGTGATTTATCTGGGGGGAAGTGTCTATATGAAATTCATAACCGGAATGGACTGGGCAGCAACCTTCACAGCGGCCGTAATCCCCTTCATTCCCCTTGACATTTTTAAATGCTTTGCTGCCGCCCTGATTGCAAAGCCGGTGCAGATAAGTCTGTCAAACACCCAGCGGGCACGCTAGGAGGCCCTATGGACAAGGTATTCATACTGGGCGGACTGCGCAGCTATATCGGCGTAAGAAACAGCGCATACCGCCATGTTCCCGCCGAGCATCTGGGTGCCGCCGTGTTAAAGGAACTGACCGCCCGGTATCAGCCATCAAAGATTGATATGATTATCTGCGGCAACTGCGTCGGAGGGGGCGGCAACATTACCCGTCTCATGGCGCTGGAAGCAGGACTTTCAGAATCCATTCCTTCCTTTACAGTGGACCTTCAGTGCGCTTCCTCCCTGGAGGCCGTCATAACAGCCGCAGCCAGGATACAGAGCGGTCTGGCTGAGCTGGTAATTGCCGGAGGTTTTGAAAGCAGTTCTACCCAGCCCCTGCGCAGCTATAACCCTAACCATCCATATGCTGCCGCCTCCCATGCTGATAATCTTTCTGCCAATCCTGCTGACATTCATGACGGCAATCCTGCTGCCAATTACGATGCCCGCAGGACGGACCTTTCCCTGACCTACAGCACTGCCAAATTCATCCCCGGCCCACACCGTGAGGACGTGATGCTGCAGGGTGCGGAAAAGACTATATGCCATTACCATATAAGCCCCGGCGAAATGGATGACTGGGTGCTGGAAAGCCACAGACGGGCATATAGAGCGGTCCGGGAAGGCCTTCTTGACGGCATAACTGTCCCTGTATACGGCCTTGACCATGATGAGGGAATCCGGCCCCGCCTGAGCCAGCGCCTGCTGGACCGGCTGCCCTGTGTCCTGAAGGATGGCCGGTATCTCAACGCAGCCAATGCCTGCACCATGAATGACGGGGCTGCCTTTCTTCTTCTCTGTTCGGAACAGTATCTGAAAAAGCACAAATTCTCCCCCCGTTTCCACCTTGCAAATGCCTGTACGGTTGGGGCTGACCCGCTTATGAGTCCTGCCTCAGTGCTTCCTGCTGTCAGGAGTCTTTTGGAACGCAGCGGACTCTCCATGGATGACATAGGAGCCATTGAATGCAACGAGGCATTTGCTGCCATTGATGTTCTCATCAACCGGGCTTATCCGGATAAGGCTTCCCGTTACAATCAGCTGGGCGGCGCCCTGGCCTATGGACATCCCTATGGAGCTTCCGGCGCCATTATCCTTCTCCATCTGATGAGATCCATGGAACTGTCAGAAAGCAAACGGGGCATCTGCTGCGCAGCTGCCGCAGGCGGAATTGGAAGCGCCATTCTTCTGGAACAGTCAACAGCATCATCTCCCCAAATGTCATACGCCAAAAGGAGTCTCCCATGAAACATTCTATGGATTATCTCTCTATGATTCAGTCAATTCAGGCTCACAGGACAGCCCTGATTGAGGACGGCCAGTTTTATACATACGGCACGCTTACCAGGGAGGCCTGCCGTATCCGTTCCCTGGCCCCGGAACCAGAGGCGCCTTCCGTGGTATGGATCAGGGATGCCTCTGTGCACGATCAGCTGGTACAGTTTCTGGCATTAAGCGGTACATCCCGTGTTCCCGTTATTGTGCCTGCCGACATGAAATCTGTTCCTGAATCCCTTATAACAGAGGAAATTCCTGCCGGGGCCTGTATGGGAGTGCTTACCTCCGGTTCAACAGGCCAGCCCAAACTATGGTTCCGTACCCTGGATAGCTGGGCCTCCTTCTTTCCTATCCAGAATACAATCTTTGGAATGACTGCCAAAACACGGCTCTTTGCTCAGGGCAGCCTGGCATTCACCGGCAATCTGAATCTGTATCTGTCCCTTCTGTCACTAGGGGCATCCATCATCACTGCCTCCCCTGTAAATCCTTCTGTCTGGTGCAGGGAAATAGAGCTTCACGATGCGGATGCCCTCTATCTCATCCCCTCCAAGCTCCGGCTCCTGGCAAAATACACCTCCCATCCCTGCTCTAAAATCAAGACCATCCTGGCTGGTTCCCAAAGCCTTGGCCGCGGGGATATGGTTCTTCTGAAAGCAGCCTATCCTGACAGCTGCTGTTTCCTCTATTATGGGGCCAGTGAATTGAGCTATGTCACCTGGCTGACGGACCAGGAAATGAATGATAATCCGGCCTGTATCGGCAAACCCTTTCCAGGCGTAGACGTAACCCTTTGTAACGGTGAAATCTATGTTGATACTCCCTATTGCGCCATAGGAATCACAGGGCCTTACAGCGTTGGCGATACGGGCTATATGGACCGGGACGGTTATCTGTACTTTAATGGCCGCAAAGACAATGTATACAATATTCACGGACGAAAAGTCTCAGCCGTAAAAATAGAAAATGCCCTGAACTCCCTACCCAAGGTACAGGAGGCCGCTGTCATCTTTCAAAACAATGCTCTGCGGGCCCACGTTGTCCTCTCGGTGCCAAATCCTTCAGGCCAGGATGCAGCTGCCCTGCGCCGCATCATAAAGAGGGCGCTGAATGATTATCTGGAATCCTGGGAAATTCCCAGGGATATTATATTCCATGAAAACCTTCCAAAAAACAACAGCGGAAAGACAGTCAAGCGACTGCTCTCCGCTGATACTCTGCCACCTCACTCATGAGGGGTTTGGGGTGATCCGCTCAGATGCCCGGAGTGCGGCACCCCTTCTTCGCGTTCAATATCTTCTTTGTCAGATCAGGCACGATCTTCTTCCAATCACCCACAATGCCATAATCCGCAACTTCAAAAATAGGAGCGCTTTCATCCTTATTGATAGCTATTATGATATCTGACTCCTCCATTCCGGCCACGTGCTGGATCGCACCGGAGATACCGATGGCAAAATATACAGTTGGCCGGACCGTCTTACCGGTCTGTCCCACCTGCATATCCTTTGGTTTCCAGCCTGCATCCACCACTGCCCGTGAGCAGCTGACCTGCCCGCCCAGTGCGTGAGCCAGTTCCTCCAGCATGGTAAAATTCTCCGGACAGCCAATCCCCCGGCCTCCTGATACCAGGATCCTGGCATCCATAATATCTGCACTTTCTGCCACGGACTTGACGATATCCAGTATTTCAACATATTTGTGGTTTGGTGTAAAACCAGGATCATATTCCTCTACCACAGCCCTGGCCCCCGGCTTACGTTCAATTGCCTGCATAACACCGGGTCGGACCGTAGCCATCTGCGGACGGTGGTTAGGGCATGCGATGGTGGCAATGGTATTGCCGCCAAAGGCCGGACGTGTCATCAACAGCTGATTATGTTTCTGTTCCTTGCCTTCCACAGCCTTTAACGGAAAATCTCCAATTTCCAGCTTTGTACAGTCTGCCGTAAGACCGGTTGCAACCCTTGCGGATACTCTCGGTCCAAGATCACGTCCAATGGCAGTTGCTCCTACCAAAACGATCTCCGGTTTATATTTGTTAATCACGCTGGAAAGGGCATGGGCATATGGCTCTGTCATATACTCTTTCAGTACCGGATTATCAACTACGATCACCCGGTCCGCCCCATATTCAGCCAATTCATCCGCCATCTGTCTGACACCGGAACCGATCAGGACCGCGGTTACATCCGTTCCCAGGTCACTGGCCAGTTCCCTTGCTTTTCCCAATAATTCAAATGAAATCCTGCCAAGCTGATGATCCACCTGCTGGGCAAAAACATATACACCCTTATATTCTTCTAAACACATTTTTTTCACCACTTTTCCCTATATTAAATAATATGTTTTTCTGATAAATGATCCATGATATAATCAACCGCTTCTGAAGCATCCAGGTTCACAACCTCTCCCTCGCCTTTTCTCACCTTATCAGAGGCCTTGGCAATCTGGGTAGGTGAACCCTTCAGTCCGATATTGCAGTCATCCACATCTTTTAAATCCGCTCTTCCCCATACGGTAACCTCTGCATCATATGCGTCAAATATACCTCCCGGAGTCATATAGCGGGGCGGATTCAATTCAGACAGCGCTGTAATAAGGCATGGCATCTTTACCTTGAGCACGTGGTATCTGTCCTCAAACTGACGCTCCGCGATCACATATTCCCCTTCTATCTTCATATTCTGAACATAGGACACAACCGGTATATCCAGATGCTCTGAAATCTGCGGTCCTACCTGAGCCGTATCTCCGTCAATGGCCTGGCGTCCTGTGATAATCAGATCATACTCCAGCAAGCGCAGAGCCCCTGCCAGAGTTGATGAAGTAGCCCACGTATCAGCGCCGCCCAGCACCCTGTCTGTAACCAGCACGGCATGGTCCGCCCCCATTGCCAGCGCCTCGCGCAAAACCTCATCTGCCTTTGGAAGCCCCATGGTAATAACAGTTACATCTGCCCCATACTGGTCCTTTAACCGAAGAGCCGCCTCCAATCCGGCCTTATCATCCGGATTCATGATAGCCATCATCGCGCTCCGATCCAGCGTACCATCCGGATTAAATTTCACACCGCCTTTTGTATCAGGCACCTGTTTTATACAAACTACAATCTTCACTGCAAATCCTCCTTATTTTAAAATATTTCCGGAAATCACCATCAGCTGCACCTCTGATGTACCCTCATATATTTCGGTAATCTTGGCATCGCGCATCATCCTCTCCACATCATATTCGCGTATATATCCATAACCGCCGTGAAGCTGGACTGCTTTCTCAGTTACTTCCATGGCGGTTCTTGCTGCATACAGTTTCGCCATGGCTGCCTCCACACTGTAGGAATTCTGGGTTGCTTTTGCCATAGCGGCCTTATATACAAGCATTTTTGCAGCTTCAATTTTGGTTGCCATATCAGACAGCTGGAATTGTGTATTCTGGAACTGGCCTATGGTGCGGCCAAACTGTTTCCTCTCTTTGACATACTTTACCGTTGCATCAAAGGCTCCCTCTGCGATTCCAAGAGCCTGTGCAGCAATCCCGATACGTCCGCCGTCCAGTGTATGCATGGCGATGCCAAAGCCTTTTCCCTTTAATCCCAGCAGGTTTTCCTTGGGGATGCGGCAGTCATCGAAGATCAGTTCATAGGTAGCAGAGCCGCGGATTCCCATTTTCTTTTCCTTAGTGCCAAAGCTGAATCCCGGTGTCCCCTTTTCCACAATAAATGCAGATATCTCCTTTGACTTTCTTCCCCTCTTCTCAACGAATCCCGTCACTGCAATAATGATAAATACATCCGCTTCCCTGCCATTTGTTATGAAACATTTGGAACCGTTAAGTACCCACTCTTCTCCATCCAGGACCGCTTTTGTCTGCTGCCCCTGTGCGTCTGTTCCTGCTCCCGGCTCTGTCAGGCCAAACGCTCCCAGTTTCCGGCCGCCTGCCAGATCAGGAACGTACTTCTGTTTTTGCGCTTCCGTACCATAGGTAAGGATCGGGTCAATGCAGAGAGATGTATGGGCCGACAAAATTACGGAAGTGGTTGCGCATACCTTTGCCAATTCCTCCACACACATCACATATGATAATGGATCACAGCCCTGTCCTCCGTATTCCTTTGGAACCGGTATGCCCATAAAGCCGTACTTTGCCATTTTTTTAACTGTTTCCCTGGGGAATTCTTCCCTCTCATCAACTTCCTGCGCCAATGGTTTTACCTCATTTTCAGCAAAACTCCTGTACAGAGACTGCGCGAGAAGATGTTTTTTTGATAAACTAAAATCCATGTCCTGCTCCTCCAACTTTTCTTTGTCTTTTTATTTTCTGTCACTTATTTCCTGTAATCATAAAAACCAATGCCCGTCTTCTGTCCCAGCTTGCCGCCGCGCACCATCTTCCTTAACAGAGGATGGGGACGGTATTTCGGATCTCCTGTCTCCGCCTGAAGCACTTCCATTATGGCCAGAACCACATCCAGTCCGATCAGATCACCTAAAGCCAGAGGCCCCATGGGATGATTTGCTCCCAGCTTCATTGCATTGTCAATCCCCTCTGCGCTGGCAACTCCCTCTGCATATATTCCGATCCCTTCGTTTACCATGGGGATCAGGATCCTGTTTACAACAAATCCCGCAGCTTCCTCCACCTGTACCGGAACCTTACCTATATCTTCCGCAATCTTTTTAATCGTAGCGATCATCTCTGCCGGTGTATTCAGTCCGGCGATCACTTCCACCAGCTTCATGACCGGTGCAGGATTAAAGAAATGCATTCCCGCTACCGGACGGACAAGTCCTGCTCCGATTTCCGTGATTGACAGCGAAGATGTATTCGTTGCAAAGAGGCATTCTTTTTTACAAATATCCTGAAGTTCCCGAAAGGTCTGCTTCTTTATCTCCATGTTTTCCACAGCTGCCTCCACAACCAGATCACAGTCCGTGCAGATATCCTTGACGCCTGTGGTAATATGAGACAGAATCTCATCTGCGGATTCCTGCGTCATCTTACCCTTGGCAATCCTTTTTTCAAACCCTTTTGCGATCCTTTTCTTCCCGTTTGCAGCGAACTCTTCATTGATGTCGCACAGGCATATCTCATATCCTGCAGCCTGGGCAAATGCCTGGGCAATCCCTGAACCCATGGTTCCTGCGCCAATAATTCCAACTTTCATCGTGCACGCCTCCTTATATTATAAATAAATCAGATCGATCACTTTGATGTCATCTGTTAATGAAATGCTTCTCTTTCCTTTTCTCAAGAAATGCCCCCATTCCCTCCTTCTGGTCATGGGTTTCAAAACAGGTTCCAAACAGATGCTCCTCGATCACAAGGGCTTGATCCATATCCACCTGCAAGCCTTCGTTGATTGCCTTTTTACAGTTTCTCACCGCAATGGGAGCATTTCCGGCAATGCCCTCCGCCATTTTTCTGGCAGCTCCCATCAGTTCCTCCTGGGGATATACGGCATTCACCAGTCCAATCCTGTATGCTTCCTCCGCCTTTATATTTTTGGCCATATAGATCATTTGCTTTGCCATTCCCGTGCCGACAGTCCTTGCCAGCCTCTGGGTACCGCCAAATCCGGGAGTGATGCCAAGGCCGGCTTCCGGCTGTCCAAAAACAGCCTGTTCCGAGCAGATACGTATATCACAGCTTAGAGCCAGTTCACAGCCTCCCCCCAAAGCAAAACCATTCACCGCTGCTATAACCGGAATGGGAAATGTCTCAAGGCGTCTGAATATATTATTACCCTCTCTTCCAAAGGCTTCTCCTTCCTCCTTTGTAAAGGTGCTCATCTCAGAAATATCAGCCCCTGCTACAAAGGCCCTATCCCCTGCACCTGTAAGGATCAATACCCGGACCGTATCCGTGTCCACCTGGCCGAGGACTTTATCAAGTTCTCTTAACACCTGGCTGTTGAGTGCATTTAAAGCCTTGGGACGGTTAATTGTAATAATTCCGATCTGCCCTTCCGCTTCATATATAACAAACTCCATACCATACCACCTCGATTTCGCTTTTTCTCCAATTTCAGAATTTTATTCCCTCTCCACAACCGTTGCGCAGCCCATGCCGCCGCCAATACATAAGGTTGCTAGCCCCCTCTTTACCCCTCTCTTTTCCATCTCATGAAGCAGGGTTACAAGGATACGGCATCCGGAAGCTCCCACCGGATGCCCCAGTGCAATGGCGCCTCCATTTACATTTACCTTTGTCATGTCAAAGCTAAGCTCACGGGCCACGGCCAGGGACTGGGCTGCAAAGGCTTCATTTGCTTCAATTAGATCAAAGGAATCCATAGACAGACCTGTTTTTTCCATCACCTTTTTAGTTGCGGCCACAGGGCCAACCCCCATGATCTCCGGTGCGACACCGGCCAGGGCTCCTGCCACCCAGACTGCCATAGGCTTTACCCCCAGCTCCTTCGCCTTTTCCTCACTCATCACAATAACCGCTGCCGCACCGTCATTAATACTGGAAGCATTGGCCGCTGTTACCATACCGTCCGGCTTAAAAGCAGGGCGAAGTCTTGCAATTCCTTCAGCCGTTGTTCCGGGACGGGGACCCTCATCCACATCAAAGACAATGGTTTCCTTCTTTTTCTTAATCTCCACCGGGACGATCTCATTCTTAAAGCGTCCTGATTCCATGGCTGCGCAGGCTTTTTGCTGGCTGTCAGCCGCAAACCGGTCCAGCTCTTCCCTGGTCAGCCCCCATCTTTCCGCCACATTCTCAGCAGTGATACCCATATGGTAATCATAAAAGGCATCCCACAGGGCGTCATTCACCATGCTGTCAATGAGCTGCCCATTATTCATCCGGTAACCATATCTAGCATTTTTTAACAGATACGGTGCCATGGACATATTCTCTGTTCCTCCGGCCACCACAATGTCCGCATCCCCACATTGGATCATCTGCGCCGCCAGGTTCACACTGTCCAGGCCGGAACCGCATACCACATTGATGGTAACAGCCGGTGTTTCAACCGGAAGTCCGGCTTTTAAGGAAGCCTGCCTCGCTACATTCTGGCCCAGACCGGCCTGTAGGACACATCCCATGTATACAAAGTCAACCTGTTCCGGTTTTATGCCGGTCCTTCTCAGGGCGTCTCTTATGACAGCAGCCCCCAATTCCTGGGATGAAGTTGTGCTGAGCGCTCCTCCCATGGTTCCGATTGCGGTACGGCAGGCTCCTGCCAGTACAATCTTTTTAGCCATTACTTATCCTCCTTTAACAATCAGGCACACATGCCCTTATTTATCTGCTTTCACCAAATCCGCGGCCCTCTTAGGAACAAAACAGGAAATATCCTTATCAAAGCTAAGAAGCTCCCTGACAATCCCTGAGCTTAAAAATGAATATTGGGTGTCAGCCATAAATAAAACAGTGTTGATTCCCGGATTCATTTTCTGGTTTATCTGGGACTGGTGCAGCTCATGTTCAAAATCTGCAATATTGCGCACTCCCCGGATAATAACTTCGGCGCCGTTGGTTCTGGCAAAATTCACAATATCCTGTCCGCATTCCCGTATTATCACATGCTGTAAATTATGCAGCGCCATCCTTAGATATCCCATTCTTTGTTCCAGGCTGAACATGAATCCGCCCGGCCTTTGGCTTTTGACCCCTATCACCAACTGATCTGCTATGCGCACAGACCGCTGTATGATATCCACATGACCTAATGTTACAGGGTCAAAATTCCCCACATAAACTGCCCTTTTCACCTGTGTATGACCCGTCCTCTGCTTTGGCTTCCAATTCTTTATAAAGGGTTTTTCCTGATTCATTCTTGGGTATCTGATCCAGGCAACGTACCCGCACTGCCCTGGCGCCAATTCCGGTTACCTGATACAGGTAATCTAAAACCTGTTCCCCTGCATCCGGCTGTCTGAAATCCGTAAAGATCCTAAGACAATCATCTATCCCCACACATGCAAAATCAGTTCCCTCATACCGTTCCTTTAAAAGCCGCTCCACTTCATCCAGATTGATTCGGTTGCCGAAGATTTTAATAAATCGCTTTTTTCTTCCCGTAATATAGTAATACCCATCACTGTCCCTCCTGGCCATGTCACCGGTATGCAGGACTCCCTTCCATTCGTCCTCCTTTATAAGGTCATCCCTGCCGCAGGCATAACCCAAAGCAACATTTTCTCCCTGGTAAACCAGTTCTCCCTGGGTATCCGGCTCCATGATCCTATTTCCCTGGTCATCCTCCAGCCAAAAACTTCCGCCCGGTATGGCAATCCCCATACTTCCGCATTTTTCCAATGACCTGGACGCCGGAAGATATCCCATACGGGCCGTGGCTTCCGTCTGTCCATACATGACAACAAATTTCTTTCCTGTCTGTTCTGCATATAATGCAAATTCTCTGTGCAAATTTAAGGGCAGTTTGCCGCCCGCCTGTGTCATGGTTTTAAGATCCGGCAATTCCATATCCATCATGCCGATCCGTTTTAAGATCTGATATGTATAGGGGACTCCGGCAATGGAGGTGGCTCTCATCTCCTTTGCAAAATCCCAAAAGGGACGTTCTATTACTCCATAGGATGTAAGCAGAAGCGTGGCACCCTTTAATACATGACTGTTGATAATTGACAGACCGTATGTATAATTCATGGGTAACGTTGTTACCGGCCGTTCATCCCGGTCAATCTCCAGATAGCAGGCAATCGATCCAGCATTGGATACAATATTCGCCTTACTCTGCCTGACCAGCTTGGGGCTGCCCGTACTTCCTGACGTTGTCAGGAGTAATGCCAATTCACTGTAAAGGGATGGAGGCTGCTTTTCATTCCTGCTGCAAAGGCAGTATCCGCCGTACTTCCATACAACCTCACAGTCTTTTATCCTGTCCGCCCATGTATCAGGTACATATAAGAAAGACGGGTGGTACTCCTTTATAAGCCCTTCAAGCAGTTCCGGATGAATATGGCTCTCCAGCATCAGCGGGACAATGCCCGTCTTTAAGCTGCCCAGATAACCAAACAACGACTCCAGCGTGTTCTCACAGAGAATAAAGATCAGCTTTTTACCCCCTGTTTTCTCATATAATTCACCTGAAAAAGCATCCAGCTCCTGACTGGACGCGGTCCTGCCCTGATCATCAATAGCCAATGGCCGTTCCCCATACCGTAGTTCATTATCAAATAGACCCATCTTGCACCCCCCTGCCAATCTGCCTGGACAGCACAGTGATAAAATCCTGCCCATCCCATATGAGATCCATATCCGCAGCCTGCCCCACCGGGACGATGCGGTGAACTCCAAAAAGGTGATTCGCTACCACATGCTCCTCTATTTCCTGTGCTTTTATTCCATGGTATGTAATGGTCTGAAGCCGGCTTGTGGCCATGCGTCCCACCGCCTCCCTCCAATCCCCTGTGTACTCAAAAAACAGTCCAAAGCTTCCCTTAAGCTGATCCGGATGCTCAGGAACACATGACAGCCTGATGGTATAAAGCCGGTTGCCATAGCGCGTGACTTTCACTGTCTCCTGGGATTCCATAGCGTATCTGCACAATTGCTCATATTTGACCGTTGCCTTATGGGCCGTCATGTGATAATCCCCGGCCTCCTCCGCTACCATGTTCCACCATCGTGTCCGTATGTGCTCCGCTGTCTCTGAGCCGGACTTCTGATTCCATATGACAGCCACCGGACTTGAACATGCATTCTGGTCCAGTACATATGTGTCATTGTAAAATCGGTGGACCAGGTGTTTCAGCTCATCATCCGTCAGACTGCACACATGAGCCGTATCCAGTATACAGATGGAATACCGGTCGGGGAACCCCATCTGAACCGCGTCAGGTCTCATGGGCAGGGCCCTGATCTCCTTTATAGTCCGGTCTCCTCCCCATACAACACAGCCCGCGCACTGCGCAAGCAGCCCGGCGATCGCAGAGGAATCGCGAGCACAGGTAAAAACAGATATCCGTTTTCTCAATTCCGTATGATCAGGATGTTTTAACAGTCCTTCCATGATGATGCACATAATCCGGTCCTGCTCATGACTTCTGGAAGAAATGCGGACCGCACAGCTGTTGCCTGCCAGCAGCCCCATTACCATACTATAGGCAAACAGCAGCGGGACATTGGAGGCAGGGATATGTAAAATAACTCCCCGGCCCAAACGGACCCGGCCGTCCTTATACCGTTTCCTGAACTCCTCCATATGGTATCTGCGGCACCAGAATCCAAAAGCCGCCATCTCCTCATACTGCTGCCTGCTGCGGCGTATCTCACAGGACAGCTGCCCAAGAAACTCCATGACCGGTTCGGCAAAGGGCTCCCATGGTTTTGCCTCGGGCTGCCCTGTACCGGCCAGAACGATCACTTCATCCTTCATATGTATCACTGCACCCCCTGACCTGTGCCTGACGGATTCTCCCTGTCACCCTAAAATATTTTCCCAGGCGCCCGCATGGACAATCATCTTCCCCCAGCAGGATTCCCTCATCCTCAGTCAAAATTGAATGTCCGGGATATGAACGTGCCAATGGGGACAGAACCTGGATGATACCTTTTTCTCCATAGCTGCAGGGACTGAAATCATCCGGCCTTCTTGTTATGATGTCCGAGTAGACACTGGCATGAAGATTGCCGCAGGAGCATTCCATATAGATACATCCGGTCTGTTCAGCCATTCCATAATAATTATGGATCCGGCTGATACCTGTTACCTGACTGATCCTGTCTTTAAACTCCTCTGAGGAGACAGACTTGTTCTCCAGTTTTTTCCATCCTCCTCCATGAACAAGAATCCCATTAGTAAGATCCAGTTTTTTCCCCTGGGAGGCCAGAACCTCATACAAATACTTCCATATCATGTAAGTAAAACCAAAAACAAGAATCTTCTTTCCCTTATACTGTTCCAGAAATGCCTCCACCCCATCTATGTCCAGCCGCATCTCACGGTCCAGTGCATAACATATTCTGGATGAAAAAATGGAAAATCCCAAAATCCCGGCACCCCTGGCAGAAAACATCTCTCTTTTCTTTAATACATCCGGGCTGTCAATCACCAGAAACGGAATCCGCTGACCTCCCCAGAAATCCTCGCCTATATTCGCCAGCGCAATCTGCTGATACCTGGCAGTATCCGTATCCAGATAAATTTTGGATACCTCCTGGCCCTCTGTGCCTGAGGATGTCACGATTTTGAAGATCCGCTCCGGAGCAATGCTTTTAAGCTCCATGTTTTTAAACAGATTGATGGGAAGCATGGGGATTTCCTCTTCCTCCATCTTTCTGTCCGGCTGTACATCCATGGCGTTTAGCAGCCGTTCATATGGGATACAGTTGTGCCTGTGATACTCTGTCAGCTCCGTCAGCCATTCCCCGAACATTTTCTTCTTCCCGGATCTGTCCAGAGAATAGGGTCTTATTGCCAGAAGTAATTCATAATCCATACCGTTCCTTCACCTCCCTGGTCAGAACATAGCTGTCATTGTGTCCGGGATATATGGTCAGTCCTGCCTTCAATGCAGACAGCCACGGCTTTGCCGTCTCCTCGTATTCCTGTTCACTGCCTCCCGGAAGCCTTGTCACCACCTGCTCGCCCGGTATCAGATAATCTCCGGTAAACAGGCAGGTATCATCCATAAAAATGCAGCTGCTTCCTCCCGAGTGTCCGGGAAGCGGCGTACACAAAAACCTGTGTCCATGCCACGTAAAATCATAAGGGGCATCATATACCAGTTCCGCAGGCCTGCAGATAAAAGGTGGGTATACAACGCTCTGCTGCGTACGGTAAAGCAGATAAACTTCCATCATCCGGGACATATTCTGAGTGATATCTCCGATTCCCTGACTGCACCGCCTGCTGCATAGAACTTTTACCTTCCAATGGTTTCTCAGCTCCTCCAGCCCCCGTATATGATCGCAGTGCTCATGTGACAGCATGACCAGTTCAGGTGTCAGGGCTTGTTCCCTTAATGCATTTTCTACCAGTTCAAAATGATTGGGATCGATTACCATCGCCCCGCCCTTCTCCCCGATCAGATAGCAGTTACTCTGGGTCAGGCTGTCACGGCATACGGTAATCCGTGTCACTGTTTCATTTTCTTTCACAAAATGCCTGCCTTCGGAGCTTCAGATATCCACTCCATATTTTTTTAGGATCTCTTTTCCCTTTTCATAAGAAGAAAAATCCATGACATCCATCGTACCCATGTGGATATCAAACGCTTCTTCCAGATCCGCAATCAGATCCATATGCCCCAGGGAGTCCCATGCACGTATCCCCCTGTATTTAAGCCGCTCCAGCTCCTCCCTCTTCACCTTTAGATTTCTCATAAACAACTGGTCATATTTCTCTAAATTCGTCATAATCCGTCTGCTCACTTTCCTCTGCTACTACTTTAAACAAGCTTTTCTTCATTATCTGGCTGCACATTGCCGACAGCACCCTCTCGCCATTCTGGTTCCTGCAGGTTCCCCGGAACATGCCTATATAGCAGTCTTCCCGCTCCTCGAAGGAGACAAATTCCACTGTGATCTCTATGGTATCTCCTATGTAAACCGGCCGTATGAATCTGGCGGTATGTTCCGTATATAGAGTACCGCTTCCCGGCAGGTCTGTTCCCATGACAGCCGATACCAGGGAATCCAGAAACATGCCATGGACCAACGGGCGTTCAAAGCCGGCCCTGGACGCGGTGTGGGAATCCAGATGCAGGCGGCTTTTATCTCCCGTGAGGGCCGCAAAGCTTCGGACATCTTCACTGGTCATCACCCTGGACCGCCTTGCTTTCTCATGCAGATGAAGCACTCTCCTGTCACTGCCGCCGGCTTCCCCTTCCCGGGCCGCCTCTGCGGCTTCTTCTTCCAGCCGTTTAAAGCTGTCCTCATCCCACAGCAGGACAATGCCCCTTCCTGCCTTTAATCCATTTGTATCCGCACACCTGCGGCTGCATCCACAGACAACCATCCAGATATCACATACTGCATTTGTATCAGACGTCACATATTCATGCTCGGGGTGGGCTTCCCTGAATCTGCTGACCCGTCTGCCCCTGTCATATACCGGATTGCAGCCCCCACAGAATTTAATTCCAATTTTCATAGCAATACTCCTGACTTAATTAAATCCTGGTATTACCTGATCCTCATATTACCTTGTCCTGATATTCCAGCATGTACTGCAGCGTTTTGGCAGCCGCGCTCAATGGCCTGTTGTTGTCACTGACAATGCATATATTCCGCTTCGGAATCTGTTCATAGAGATTAAATACCACGATTTCTCCCTTTTCAATGAGGGGCCGTGCAAATTCCTCGGGCACGAATCCGATTCCCAGATTCTTGAGGATGACAGGAAGGATAAGGTCCATAGATGCCACTTCAATGGACGGCTGCATGGTCAGTCCGCAGGAACGGTAAAATTCCTGAAAAAACTGAAACGTGGTTGTATTGTCAGACATTGTGATCAGCGGCAGGCCCGCCACATCCGCCAGGTATACATTTTTGTTCCCGTATTCCGCATACTTTACTCCACCCACCAATACGCTGTTAAAATCCTTTACCTTAACAACCTTGAATGACTGTTCATGGTCAAAGGGGGTGGTGATGATGGCCAGATCTATTTTCCCCGCCTTCAGTTCATTCAGTGTCTGGTGTGTGTTGTAATTAAAAATATTTAGTTTTACCTGGGAGTACTGCTCCTGAAACCGGTTCAGGCGTGCGACCAGATAAGAGAGCATAGCTATCTGCGTAGCGCCCACATTTATGTACTCATGTTGTTCACCAAGAAGCTCTTTCAATTTTTCTTCCCCCTGGATCAGCTGCTGACAGGCCGGAGCAACATAGCTGTAAAGCAGTTCCCCCTCTGAAGTCAGAGTAACCCCTTTCCTTGAACGGATAAACAGCTTACATCCCAATACACTTTCAAGATTCTGCATGCAGTATGTCACAGATGGCTGGCTGGTAACCAGAGCATTGGCTGCTCTGGTCAGATTTTTATACTTTGCTACATAATAAAAAATTTTATAGTGTTCAAAATTAGCAGTCATACCACCACTTCTTTCCAATCTTTTTTATCTGTATCCATCAAATTTTCATATCATAGCTTTCATTGACAAACTGTTTTCACGCTGTTAAACTACAATGCAAAGGAGGGTGTATCATGGAAGCCACGATCAAACAAATAGAAGCTGTTCTTGATGCAAAAGTCCGGCCGTCCCTGGCCGAGCACAATGGCAATGTGGTAATTCAAAGCCTGGAAAATAACATTCTGAGGGTAAGGCTGACCGGAAAATGTTCCGGATGTCCTGCCGCTCACAGCACCAATGAAGAATTGATAACCGCAGAAGTCCGCTCCGCATTTCCTTCCATACAGGATGTTATCCTGGTAGAGGAAATCAATCCTGAATTACTTGACATGGCACATAAAATACTAAGTCATCAGATTTAACCCTGTTTATGCCAAAACAGCCATGTCATCCGGACCCGGATACTTAATTCCGGGTCCCTGACATGGTAAGGAGTGACATGATGGTCTTATTTCTTACTTTCTCTTTCCCTGTCAAGTTTTACGTTCCTGGTATACAGCCACATATCATACGATATCTCGGCAAAATTCAGCACATAGAAGAACCAGGACAGGAAGAACAGCCAGTCATAAGGAGTCGTTGCATGGTAGTATAAAAGAAACTTCCTTGCGATCCCAAATATGTATCCCAGCCATATAAAAAATTCAAACTGCAGACTTTTCCCCTTGGCTGTCCTGGATACATAAGATTTATAAATGGAAAACGGCCAGGATAAGCCGAAACCAATGATCATGAGTGTCTCTAGTAAGTCGGAAACCATTGATATGTTCATATATTACCCCCGCAATCTCTGCTATATTGTTTCCCTAAAACGTTTCTCAAATTCTTTTGCCAGGTCATCACGAAATGCCGGAGCCGCGATACCGATCAATGCCTTTGCCCTCTCTCTTAAAGATTTTCCCTTTAAATGGGCAATTCCATATTCTGTTACGATGTAATCCACATCATTCCTGCTGGTGGTCACTGCCGCCCCCTGGGTCAGGAAAGGAACAATTTTAGATATGGTCCCCCCCTTTGTGGTAGCGCCAAAGGCAATGATCGATCTTCCACCCTTCGATGCAGACGCCCCCCTTACAAAGTCCATCTGGCCTCCCACTGCGGAATACTGCTTAAGTCCAATTGCTTCTGCACAGACCTGGCCCATCAAATCGATCTGCAGGGCAGAGTTGATGGATACCACATTATCATTTTGGCTTATGACAAAAGGATCATTTACATAACTCACCGGTTTCATACAGATCGCCGGATTGTCATTCACAAAATCATACAGTTTTCTGGTGCCCATCATAAAGGTAATGACCATTCTGCCCTTATCTATGTTTTTCCTTTTTCCGGTAATGGCTCCCATCTCATATAGATCCATCAGTCCATCTGAAATCATCTCCGAATGGATTCCCAGATCCTTCTTGTCTCCAAGGAACTTTAGCACCGCATCCGGGATCGCACCGATTCCAAGCTGCAGGCAGTCTCCGTCATGTACAAGACCGGCTATGTTGGCTCCGATCTTTTCCTCCACCTCTCCGATCACCGGACGGGCATGCTCATGGATCGGCTCATTGCTCTCCACAATGGACTCCAGACAGCTCACATGGATAAAGTTATCTCCCATAACCCTGGGCATGTTGGGATTGACTGCTCCGATCACCTTGGTTCCCGGCCGTTCTGCAGCCTCTTTGGCAAAATCGCAGGAAAGTCCATAGCTGCAGTAGCCATGCTCATCCGGCATGGACAGTGTGACCAGAAATACATCCGCAGGCTCAATATCTGTCACATAATTGGGGATCCGGTTAAAAAATACCGGCACGTAATCGCCCTTACCCTCTGCAACATAATTTCTGCTGCGTGCTCCGATAAAAAGGGAAGAATACCTGAAGTGCTTCTCCATTCCCGGTTCAAAAAATTTACAGGTTCCCATATCATGCTGCTGAACAAGATGGATATCCTTTAAATCCTGTTCCACCACATGATCCGCCATCGCACTCACAAGTACATCCGGTTCCGCCGCTGCGTGGGCGATCAGAACCGTATCCCCTGAATGAATGATCTTTACCGCTTCTTCCGGGGTTTTCAATTTTGAAGCATAGATTTCTCTCCAGCTCATATAGCTACCTCCTGATATTTTTCGGCAAAGCGTCTCTCAAACTCCTCTGCAAGGCCGTCCCTGAACTGCGGCGCCGCAATACGGATCAGCTGGCGGGCCCGTTCTCTAAGGGTATTCCCTTTCATCTTTGCAATTCCATGTTCCGTGACAATGTAGTCAACATCATTTCTGGATGTGGTCACCGTCCCTCCCTGGGTCAGATACGGCACAATTTTTGATACTGTTCCCTTCTTTGCAGTGGATGGGAATGCCAGAATGGATCTGCCGCCCTTTGAGAAGGAGGCGCCCCGGATAAAGTCCACCTGTCCTCCGATTCCTGAAAACTGCTTTAAGCCCATTGCCTCTGAACACGCCTCACCCATCAGGTTCACCTCAACGGATGAATTGATGGAGACCAGATTGTCATTCTGCCCAATGATGATCGGGTGGTTGACATAATCCACAGGCGCCATATAAATACTTGGATTATCATCCACAAAATCATACAGTCTCTGACTGCCCATAAGGAATGACACCACTATCTTGCCCCGGTTAAAATTCTTAGCGCTGCAGTTGATCACGCCTTTTTCATACAGGTCGATCACGCCGTCCGATATCATTTCCGAGTGGATGCCCAAATCCTTTTTATTGTCCAGGAACTTAAGCACGGCATCCGGGATCGCACCGATTCCAAGCTGCAGGCAGTCCCCATCTTTCACCAATGAGGCAATATGCTCACCGATGGCCATCTCCACATCACCGATTTTCGGAAGTCCCAGTTCCGGGATGGGGGTATCGTCTTCCACGATCACGTCAATGTCGGACACATGGATAAAGCTGTCTCCCAGGGTTCTCGGCATATTGGGATTGACCACAGCAATTACCTTGGCTCCTTCCACTTCCGCCGCAGGCTTTGTATAATCACAGGACACACCAAAGCTGCAGTATCCGTGTTCATCCGGCATGGATAATGTTACCAGAACCACATCCGGCTTTTTTGTATAGCGGTAAAAATCCGGAGTCTGGTAAAAATAGCATGGAGTAAAATCACCTCTTCCACTGTTTACGCAGTCCCTGGTCTTTGCCCCAAGAAATAAACTGTTTTCCCTGAAATGTTTTTCCATGCCGGGCTGGGCATAAAGGGAATGCCCCATATCCACCTGCTGATAGATTTCTATATCCCGAAGATCCGCCTGGACTGCATATTCCACCATTGTATCCACCAGCTTAATGGGTTCACCAACCGCATGGCCGATCACCACCTTGTCACCGGATTTTACAACCTTAACAGCATCTTCCATTGATTTTAATTTCGATGTATAAATCTCTTTCCAATTCATACCTGAATTACCTCCCTCTTGTATCATGGGTCATAATATGGCAACATCCGCCATAAAACACAGTACCTTATCTTTTATGGCGGATATCTCTTCTGCAAACCAGTCAGCTGTCGGTTTTAAATTTAATCCTTGATCTTCGCGATCGCCTTGGCAAGTTCTTTCTTTCTTCCAATATTGCCCTGGCGTGAGATCATGATCCTCTGTGCCTGAGGTGATCCGGCACCATGGAGGGATTCTGTCCTGTATCCCACAGCAGCGGTTCCCAGTGTCAGGTTCTCGATCAACCTGAGTATCCTTAAGCGGTTCTCAGTGGAAACGCCTTCGATGCCCTTAAGATACTTCTCCACATATCCTCCCACAACCGGATCCTTCAAATCCTTTTCAGAAGGCGCGGTCACCATCAGTCCTCCGGCAATATCCTCTGCCAGACGGGCGATCTCATAGGGATATCTGGTCACATTCTGCTTACATACATTGGCCAGCAGAAGGTCTATGATATAATTTCCTGAATCGGTAGGTGTTCCTTCCGCTGAACATGCGATACCGCAGCAATACAATGTCTCGTTCAAATGAGTCATCTCGATCAGCTTATCCTTAATATGGGAAGCCTTGGGCACGCCATTGTAATCCGCAGCCAATGCGGCAGCTCCGATCAGGACATCGCCGACACCAACCTTACATCCGCCGTATGACTGTCTGTGGTATCCCGCAAACCGCTCTACCAGCATTCCTGCAAACTCGAATTCACCGTTGAGGAAAATACGGTCATTGGGCACAAATACATCATCAAACACAACCAGCGCTTCGACGCCGCCAAATTCGCTGTTGCCCACATCCATCTGGGAGCCTTCCATCTTCCTTGTATCACAGGACTGCCTTCCTATGATCATTACGATTCCTTCTGCATTCGTAGGAACGGCAAATGAAACCGCATAATCCTTATCATCAGGACCCATGGCAACGGTTGGCATGACGATCACTTCCTGGGAGTTGATGATTCCTGTCTGATGTGCTTTCGCTCCTCTGACTACGATTCCGTCATCCCTGCGCTCCACGACCCGCAGATACATATCCAGATCAGGCTGTGCATGAGGCGCCAGTCCGCGGTCTCCCTTGGGGTCAGTCATTGCACCATCCACGGTCAGGTCCTGATCCTGAACCATACGGAGATACTTTTTGAAATTCTCATGATACTTTGTTCCGTATTTTGCATCGATCTCATATGTGGTTGACCATTCAGCGTTAAATGCATCCATTCCCACACACCGCTGGAAACAAGCAGCCGTCTTCTGGCCGCAGAGTCTCTGCATTTTAACCTTTTTGATCAAATCATCCGTACTTCTGTGGATATTGGTAAACCGGTTGATCTTGCGCCCGTCCTCCAGCGTTACGGTCATCAGGTCCTCATATTCCGGCAGCTGAGCCAGATCATATGTAGCCTTAACCGAATTAAGGGATGGCCTTAAAATCGGATGGTCGATGGGATTCTCAATCTTTTCCCCAAACATGTAGATATTGAGGTTCATTTTCCGCATGCTCTCAACATATTCTTCGCCAGTCATTAACGCCATAATCTTCTTCTCCTTTTCATGGTCTATATCATTCCCCATCAATATAGTTCCTGATAAATCTTCAGCACCCGGTCTGCGTCCAACGGCACAAAATTGTTTGCCATAAGACGTCCCTGCTGTTCCATAACGCTCTTTGTAAACACTGCCAGTTCTTCCTGCTTTACTCCATATTCGTGGAGCGCTTTCTTCGGCAGAATCGTCCCAAGCAATTCATCCAGCTTTTCGTAAACCAAATTCTCGGAACAAACCAGCAGCTGGGAAAGGAACTGGTTCATCACCGCAATCTCGCCGTCCTGTCTGATCTCCATATAGTTTTTCAGCACACCGGTAAACATGGCGTAGTTGCTCTCCCCATGGGCCACATGGTAAGTGCCTCCCAGCGGATAGCTGGTGGCGTGGACAGCGGCACATCCGGCTGTTCCGAATGCGATCCCCGCATAGTTGCTGGCGATCAGGAAATCTTTCATCAACGGCAGCCTTGCATCCTTGCCTTCGGCCGCAATCTTCTGATACCCTTTGATGATCATCTCAATTGCCTTGTACCCAAACAGTTTTGTGTACGGGGTTGCCTTTGGTGACAGGCTGGATTCCACGGCGTGTACCAGAGCATCAATGGAGCTGGTGGCAAATACGGCAAAGGGCAGCGTGTTCAGCAGTTCCGGCACCAGAACCGCCTCATCCGCATACATATGGGGCGATACAAGTCCCACCTTCGTGCCCAGCCTGGTCCTGTTGATAATGGAAATATTTGTAACTTCGCTTCCTGTTCCACAGGTTGTCGGAAGAATGATAAGTTCCCGTTTCTTCTCAATCTTGTCAGGTGCAGCGTAAAGGGAATCCAGAGGATCACCTGCCGACACGGCCAGAACCTTGGCAATATCGATGACCGTACCGCCGCCGATGGCAATGATTCTCTTACAGTCGGTCTTCGCAGCCTCGTCCAGTATCGCATCCACCATAATATCAGTGGGCTCTCCCGCCCCGTATGCCTCCTGGAAGATGGTGTGAACATTCAGCCCCAGGTTGCCAAAATACGGAGTATATATGTATTCGTTGGTCAGTATCAGGTCATCGCTTCCAAGGTTAAACTCACTGGCAAACTCTGCGCAGGTATCGTAGTATGATATCTGGGATTTCAAAATAATCTCTTTCATGCTCTGACCTCCTATGCGAAGATTTCCTCATCTGACGGCTGTTTCCAATCCTTTTTCACAAATGCGATACGGCTCTTATTCATCAGGTGGGTGTAGAACAGGTTCTCGCTGATCGCGTTGTTGCCCCAGCTTCCGCAGCCAAGTGTGGTTGTAGGATTCAAGGAGTTGGCAAATGCACCTCCAGCCATGCTGGAACAGGTCTGATTTACCACCACGCGGCTTACCGGAAGTTTCACTCCTGCATATTCAATGTGGGCTTCATTGTCGGACTGGATGTCTGCGGAATGGCCTTCGCCCTCATATACCAGGTTGTCATAAGCGATCTGAACAGCCTCCTCCCAGGTCTTGTAGCTGTATGCAGCCATCATCGGGCACATTTTTTCCTTGCTCCACACAACGCCTGCACCATGCTTTTCAGGTTTCACAACAATGACCTTGGTGCCTTCGGGAACTGTAATTCCTGCCAGCTCTGCAATTGTCTTTACGGACTGTCCAACCACTTTCTTGTTGATCACGCCGTCCGGGAATACTACATCAGCCAGTTTGTCAATAACGGCCTTGTCATCGATGTAGTACGCACCCTGCTCCACGAACTCTTTTATTACAGCATCGTAATCCTTTTCCGGTGCGATGATGGTCTGGGTTCCGGAACAGATAATACCGTTATCGAATATACGGCTGGCGATCATACGGCCTGCAGCTGCCTTGTAATCGATCCCCTCATCGATCAGTCCCTGTACATTGCCGGGCCCTACGCCGTAGCTCGGTCTTCCGCTGGAATATGCCGACTTCACCACGCCGGCGCCGCCGGTTGCAAGCACAACATCGCAGGCTGCCATCAGCTCGTTGGTAAGTTCAATGGACGGCTCCTCGATCACCAGGAAAATATCTCTCGGCACGCCCATGCGGTCCAGTTCCTTGTAATACAATTCAGCCACTGCCATTGCACATTTCTTGCTGCGGGGATGGGGTGCGATAATAATTGTGTTCTGGCATTTTACCGCATACATTGCATTGCACATTGGGGTAACAATGGGGTTGGTACAAGGTGTAGCTGCCGCAATAACACCCATGGGTTTTGCCACCTCGATCAGTCCTGCCTCTTCGTCCCTTCCGATCATTCCGATGGACTTTTTGCCTTTCAATGCATTCCAGATAATCCTGGATTTTCCTTTATTCTTAGTAACCTTGTCTTCATAAACGCCCATCCGGCTTTCTTCCACAGCCAGCTTTGCCAGTGGCTCAGCATTATCAAAAATAACCTTTGCAAACATTTTTACGATCGCGTCTGTCTTTTCCTGGTCATACGTGCAAAGCACCTGCTGGGCCTTTCTGGAACGTTCTACTAATGATTGAATTAATTGATTCATGTTGCTTACCCCCTAATGGTGATTTTTTTAACATTATTTCTGTGTTTAATTCTAATCCTTTTTGCAGCCATTGAAAAATACTAATAACTTATCATAAACAATAAGGATTTTATATGATATTTTTTTGCATTTTGCCTAATGCTGCTGGGGAGCCCCAAGGAAATTCTTTTTTCTTGTTAATTCTTCTCAAAAATTATCGTTAAATAATTGACGAAAAAACGACAAATTTTTATGTGATACAGCACATAAAAAATGGGTTACACGCGGTTGGAGCGCCAATCGGCAGTTAGAATTGTTATGTATAGTCACAGTTCACTAACAGTTTAGACGGCGAACTACTCCTCTGCCGCCAATTCCCTCACTGCCTGAATCCCGGCATCAATCTCTTCCTCCGTGTTAAAGAAAGAAAAGCTGAACCGCACCATTCCCTGTTCCACGGTCTTAAAGGATTCATGCATCAGAGGCGCACAGTGGGCGCCGGGACGGGTGGAAATTCCGTATGTGACAGCCAGTTCGTCGCTGACCTCCGAGGAATCGTAATCCCCGATATTCAGGGCCACGATGGCTGCCCTCTCATCGGAAGAGAAATCGCCGTACACCCGGACTCCCGGTATCTGAACCACACCGTCATAAAACCGGCGCATCAGTTCTGCCTCTCTTCGGTGAATGGTTTCCACCCCGGTCTCTTTTATAAAACCAAGGGCGGCATGGAGACCTGCTATACCATGGCCGTTCAGCGTCCCTGCCTCCAGGGCCGTGGGCATATCCTGGGGATGTTCCCTCAAATAGGTGTGGACACCGCTTCCCCCTGCCTTAAGGGGCCTTATGCGTATGCCGTCACCCACGCAGATTCCGCCTGTTCCCTGAGGGCCCAGAAGCCCCTTATGGCCGGTAAAGCACAGCACATCTATATGCATCCCCTTCATGTCAATGGGAAGGACTCCCGCTGTCTGGGATGCGTCTACCACCAGGCGGATTCCGTGCCTGAGGCAGATTTCACCAATCCGGTCCAAATCCATCCTGTTGCCGGTCAGGTTGGAGGCATGGGTACACACCACCGCCTTTGTCTCCGGCCGTATGCTTTCCTCCAGCCGGTCATAACACAGGACTCCCCGCTCATTACAGGGCAGTATGGTCAGACTGATTCCCCGTTTTTCCATAAGATAAAGAGGCCGAAGCACAGAATTATGCTCCAGCACCGTGGTAATCACATGGTCCCCCTCTGAGAACAGGCCCTGGATGGCCGTATTCAGACTCTCAGTGGAATTACTGGTAAATGCAACCTGCAGGGGATTGCCCAGGTTGAACAATTCCGAGATTCGCTCCCTGGTCTCGTAAATCATCCTGGACGCATCCAGGGATGCCTCATGGGCCCCTCTGCCCGAATTGCCAAAATTCTTCATGGCATCCGCCACTGCATCTATGACACAGTCCGGTTTCCTCATGGTAGTAGCTGCATTGTCAAAATAAATCATGATAGCGCCTTCCTTTCTGCCCTAATCGCAACAGTTGAGCCATGCCCTCTAAATCAATACATGATCTGGACCATTTCTTCATGCTCCACGCCCTTTTCCTTCATGAACTCAGCCATCTCCTGTTCCATGTCAGGTTCACAGCACCAGGCAAGGCCGCAGCCTGCGGATATTTCCCTGGGAACCGGTATCATCCTCCCTGACTTTTGGTTCTCCTTACAAAGCTTCTCCATGGCAATGGCTTCAGCCGTGGTATGAAAAGTAATAATTAATTTCGGTTCTTTTTTTCTCATCCCATAAATCCTTTCGTATCTAAAAATATGCTGCAGCAGACTGTCACCAGGCTGTCAAACAGCCTGATGCCTTCCACTGCAGCATCCGGTTTCAGAAGCCCTGGTTCAGACACGCTTGAAACCGGGACATCTGTATTATTCAATTACAATCTCAAATTCAGACCCTTTTTCGGTTACTGTAGCCGTCTTTCCCTGGCTCTTTGCATATTTCTCAACATTCATCCTGGTATGAGGTTCACTGACCAGCACCTTAACAGTCTCTCCCTTGTGCTTCTTAAGGGCTGCTGCTGTCAGCATCACAGGTTCAGGACAGGATAATCCTCTTGCATCTACTTCATACATATCTCTTACCTCCTATTTCCCTTCCTCTGACTTTGGTACAAACCCAATAATGAACAGGATGACAATGCATCCAATCACAGCAACCTTACCGGCCATGGCAAGACCGCCCGGCGCTGCCGGGGTATCTGCGGTGGCTGCCGCTGCTGCTGATGCAGCCAGTCCGAAATTGTGGCAGAAAGCAGCTCCCACCAGAAGTCCAAGGAATGTAACCGCGGAATCAGATGAGCCCTGACCAGCTAAAACCAGCTGGCGCAGCGGGCATCCGCCTGCCAGGACAGCCGCAAAACCAACGGCGTAAAGCCCCAGGATATTCCAGATATGTTGTGAATGTGCTACCGGCTGTCCTGCAAAGGAAAGCTTGAATCCGCCTGTAGCCAGGTTAAACACCAGCATGACAACAAACAGTCCGCCGATGACAGTAATCAAATCAAAATTCCTCATTAAAATGACGTCACGGATACTGCCTGCAAAACAGGTCCTGCATTTCTGCGCTATGGCGCCAAACAACAGGGCCACAACCAGAGCAAGGAGCGCAGGCGCATGCATGCTGCCCGGACCTTTTTCACTGAACGCAAATAATGTGGTGGTCAGGCTCAGTACAAACAGCACCAACAGGGTAACCGGGAGCACTGCCCCGTTTATCTTTCCGGTTTCATGAGCCCTTCCCAGTGAAAATCCATGCTTTAAAGCGATTGTTCCGGTAAATACACCGGCTGCAAATCCGATGAATCCTACATATGCGTTTAAATCACCGGCTGCCATGCGGATTACCATGCGGAGCGGGCATCCCAAAAATGCCAGGGAGCCAATCATCATGATGACGCCCAGGATAAAACGCAGCATGGGAGACGACCCTGCTGTGGAACGGTATTCCCTGGTTGCCAGGGCAATCAGGAAGGAACCGCAGACAAAGCCCACGATTTCAGGCCTGAAATACTGCACAACGGCTGCCGTGTGAAGCTTCATGCCCCCGGCGGAATCCCTGATGAAGCAGGCTACGCAGATTGCCATGTTCTTAGGGTTGCCAAAGTAAGCGAGAATACATGCCAGTATTCCCAGCGCCACTCCGGACAGGAGCAGTGTCTTTTTAGAACTTGTCAGATTCATAATCATATCCCCTTTTCTTTTGGTAAAATCAGCTAAAAATCATTCGTAAATCAATTCATTTTTTACCAATATTTACTTAATCATCTTACCAAAATGGAAGGGGCAAATCCAATTCAAAAAAACATGAAGCCGCTTTTTAATATAGACATTTTCTATACAAAAACACTGTGCAGCATAATCCTGAGCCAATCCCGCTTGAAATCCGCTTGTATCCCGCTTGAAACCCGCCTGTAACCCGCTTGATTCATACATAACTCACTGCATGAACCGCCCGATATCCTGCTGCCAGTTCCTGTCCCTGTATTCAATCACAAGGTCCCGGAATGCCTCCGCAATAGGAGAGAGACGTATGTTCTTACTATATACCATATAAAAAGTCCGTTTCTTCTCCAGGCCGTCTATCTTAAAGTACTTAATCCGGTGGGTTCCTTCTTTTTCCCCGGCAGCCATCCTGGACAGGATGGAGATTCCCAGGCCTCCGGCCACTGCCTGTTTGATAGCCTCGGTACTGTTCATCCGGGCAATCACATCCACGTTTTTAAACACAGGTACACCGTGAATTTCCGCCTTTTCCATCTCCTGTTTTGTACCTGATCCCTCCTCCCGAAGGATGAAGGTCTCATGTTCAAAGTCCCGGAAGCTCACCGTACTCCCCTTCTTCCACCGGGAATACTTCTCCGTATCCGGCACAATGAGCACCAGCTCATCCATAAAGACAGGCTCATATACCAGACTGTTATGCATCTTATAGCCTGTGAGTCCAATCTCGCCCTTCTGGCTCATAACATCTTCAATCACTGTCTTGCTGTCCGACTGCTCCACATAAAAACGGATTTTCGGGCATTTGGCGTGAAACTCCCCTATGAGCCGGGGCAGATAGTACTGACCCGGAATGCTGGATGCATATACATCCAGAACACCGTCCATTGCCTCGCATTGGGCCTGTACCGTGGCCAGCGCCTGCGACCTGGTATGGAGCATGTCAATGGCATAGGGATAAAGCAACTCTCCCTGCTTTGTCAGGGTTATCTCCCTTCCTGTACGGTTCACAAGGGTTGTCCCCAGCTCATTCTCCAGGTTATTGATATGGGCGCTGATGGTGGGCTGGGTCAGAAAGGCGGCGTCCGCTGCCTTTGAAAAACTTTTGTACTTTACCGCATTTACGAATGCTTCTAATTGTCTGAATTCCATATCCGCCTACCTCGACTTCTGGACAAGGATACGCACATCGTCCTGTTTCCGTGTTATCTTTTGCTGGTCGCAGTACTCCAGGAACAAAACAGCATACTTCCTGGAGGTTCCCAGCAGATCCCTGTAATCTCCCAGTGAAATGGTTGGATGGTCCTCAAAGTATTTCTTAAGAAGCCCCATGGCCTTTTCCCAATTGTCCCTGTGAATCATGGCACCAGGATTTATCTTTACCAATGCGCCCTTCTTTACCAAATCATTCACAATCTGTTTCGCCAGTTTCTTATCCTTAAACTTGTTAATCACATCGTCTGTGGCCGGTATCTCATACCCTGCCATCAAGTAGGTATCCTCAATCTCCTTTAACATTCCCTTTATTTCATGGGAATATTCAGCATTAAATCCGGCTGCTGCAATCGCACTGCCTATGGTAACCGTAATGCTGCGCTTTATCATCTCATTTAAAAGGACATCTGCTCTCTTAGACTCCTGAATCCTGAAATTATCCAGTATACGGCTTTTAAATTCTTCCTTCTCCATTCCGTCGGAAATAGGATTCTCCTTGTGGAACTGATTCAGAAGCTCTGTACCGTATTGGGTAATTTCATTCCAGTAATATTTATGAATATAGCTGCCATCGCTGAGACGGATAGCCTTCTTCCCCTTGACCAGGACCTCCAGCTGATCCTCTGTCTCCTGATTTGTCCAGTTGAGCTTGGCAGCCAGTATCTTAGGAACAGGGAAGTACCGGCTCTCCTCCTTAAGCTCCAGTTCCAGGACCTCTAAATCAGTGCCCAGCTCCTTTATATGAAGGCTGTCAATGACTTCCTCATGATTCCTCTTATGCTTTAACGCCTCTGCCTCCAGCACGATGCCTCCGCCAAAGGTAATGGTGGGAGAATAGAAACGGATGATGAACCTGTCATTCCTCCTCACGGCCACAGGCTCGTCAAACCGGAACTGCACGTAGGCCTCCTCACCCGCGGACAGCACATCCTTATCAAGCAGCACTGCCTTGCATATGGCCTGGGCCGACCCATAGTTGATGTGGACTCTGTCCCCGTTTCTCAGTTCTCTGTCCGTGGAAGAGAACAACTGCACCTTAGCGTCTATGAACTGGCTTTTCAAAAGAGAATCCTGGGCAGCCAGAACCTCTCCCCTGTTAATCTCGTCCTTCTTGATGTTGACCAGATTCAGGGCCGTTCTCTGACCGGCATACGCCATGTCCACCCTGTGACCGTGGGTCTGTATCTCCCTGATTTTGACGGTTCTCTCGGTGGGATAGAGCTCTACCTCCTGCCCCACCTGACAGCAGCCCTCCAATAGGGTTCCCGTGACAACTGTGCCGAATCCTTCCATAGTAAATACACGGTCTATGGGCAGACGGAACAATTCCTTCTCCTGGCGCCTGCCGCCTGCCGCCCTTACCTTATCCACTATCATCTGTTTTAACACATCAATATTTTTTCCGGTATAGGCGGATACCTGGATGCGGTCGGCCTTTTCCATGAAGGTCCCCTTGACCAGGTTGTCCACGTCATCATTTACAAGCTCGGCCCAGTCCTCATCCACCAAATCGGCCTTGGTAAACACCACAATGCCCTGCTTGATATGGAGCATCTTAAGAATCTCAAAATGCTCTACAGTCTGAGGCATGACGCCCTCATCCAGGGCAATGACCAGAAGCACCATGTCGATACCGCCAATACCCGCCAGCATGTTCTTCACGAACTTCTCGTGGCCCGGAACATCGATGATTCCAATATGGATTCCGGCGTCATTGGGCAGGTTGGCAAATCCCAGCTCAATGGTAATTCCCCTTTTCTGCTCCTCCTTCAGCCTGTCCGTATCCGTCCCTGTAAGGGCCTTTATGAGACATGTCTTGCCGTGGTCCACATGACCGGCTGTTCCCACTATCACATTTTGCATATCATCACCCCTCAACCTGTCTGCTGTCCATTGCGATAAACGCCGCTACAATATATTCAAACTCATCTTCCCTGATGGTCCTCACATCCAGATATACCTGGTTGTGGGTAATCCTTACAATAATTGGAATTTCTTCCTTGCGAAGCAGGCGCTCAATTTTCTCCGGCGCCAATGTCCTGCCCTGAATGGCCGCCGCATATCCGTCCAGAAGCACGGTGGGAGCGGAACCGCCGCCTACCTGGTCCTTACACGCCTCCACCTCCACGGTAAAGTTATGGGTCGCCCTGCGGATGTCCCCGGCCAGCCTCTCCGCCTTGTCCTTAAGCTCTCCGGCCGGCGTGGTTATCATGTTCAGTACCGGTATGGTCTTTTTGGCCTGGCGGATATCCGAATACTCAAAGAAGGTAGCCTCCATGGCCGCCAGTGTCATCTTGCCCACCCGGAATGCCCTTGCCAGAGGATGGGCCTTCATTTTATCAATGTACTCTTTCTTTCCTGCTATGATACCGCCCTGGGGTCCGCCTAACAGCTTGTCCCCGCTGAACAGAATCACATCTATGCCGGTCTTTAAGGCGTCCAGAACAGTGGGCTCGTCCACCCCATAGTCTGTCAGGTCGGCCATGAGGCCGCTTCCCATATCGTAGATAACCGGAAGATTTAATTTCTTACCCAGCTCCACCATCTCAGGCAGTTCCACCTCCTGGGTGAATCCCAGTATCCTGTAATTACTCGTGTGAACCTTCATCAGGGCACCGGTCTCACCTTCATGGTAGGCATTCAGATAGTCCGAGGGCTTAGTCTTGTTTGTGGTTCCCACATCCATCAGCTTGGCGCCGCTCTGTTCCATGATTTCCGGCACCCGGAAGGAACCGCCGATTTCCACCAGCTCACCTCTGGAGACAATGACCTCCTTGTCCTTTGCAAGGGCAGAGAGACAGAGCATGGTTGCCGCCGCGTTGTTGTTGACCACCATGGCGGCTTCCGCCCCCGTAATCTTGGTCAGGATTCTCTCCACATGGTCATGGCGGGACCCTCTGGAGCCGCGCTTCACATCATATTCCAGATTGGTATAGTTCCTGGCTACGTCCATGATGCTCTCGCATGCCTTGTCCGACAGATTTGCCCTTCCCAGGTTCGTGTGAAGCACCACCCCTGTTGCATTGATGACGCGCCGCAGGCTCTTTTTCTTCTTGCCTGTAATGCGGGCCACGATTTCTGTCATCAGTGTTTCCTTGGTCCCCACCTGATTCCTCCTGCCTTCCAGGATGTCCTTCCTAAGCTCCTGGGTGACTTCCCTGACCGAGTCCACAATCACTGCTCTGGGCGTACTTTCCGTAAAAAAAAAGAGACGCTCATCCTGCAGCACCTCGTCTATTTTCGGAATCTTTCGGAGTAACTCTCTTCTATCTTCCATCATATATTACCTCCACTACAGATATGGTTTAAACGGAGGAGGTGGGAATCGAACCCACCCAGAGGGCTCTTAACCCCCCACAACGGTTTTGAAGACCGCGAGGCACACCAGCAACCTATCTGCCTCCATATCTTTTGGATAGCATTTAACTTTAATATACTATCATGTATTCAATTGTATGTCAATCCGTAACTTCCGGAAAAGTTATCGCGAAAACTTAAGCTTTTTTTATTCTCCGCCCCGCGAAATCGTTGTTTCACGGGCACGGAAAATATATAACTTATGAATGAATGGCTTTATTTATGATATCAGGCCCGGACGGCCTGACCGGCATATACTTAGCTGACGTATCCTGCTGCCTTCAGAATCTCATGTGCCTTATCCTTGTTGGCATCGGACATCAGTACGATGGGACCTGTGCATCCCATGCCGCTCTCAGCATAGATACCGGCTTTCCACAGCGCCTTAACAGCGTCTTCCAGGTCCATTACCTCGATACCCGGAATCTGTGAAGTAACCACTTCCTTGGGAGGCATCTTCACTTCCCCGGATGCTGCGCCTGCGTCCTTCTTGCCGGCGGACTTCAGCTCGTTGATGATATCCTTAAGTCCGGCCTTGTTTGCCTTCTCAAATTCTTCATCAGCAATCCTCTTCCAGTCATGACGAATCAGATTGTCGGCATACTCCATGGCTCCTGCAATCACAGGCGCGCCGGAAGCACGTGACACGATCATGATAAGACGGTCATATCCCTCGCCCACGCCAGGACCGTAACCGAATCCTAAAGACTCATAATTACCGCCTGTGGTGTAGGATGAGAACACCTTCATCATCAGGTTGCCTGTCAGGGAATCCATGACCATAATATCAGGAGTTCCTCCTAACAGGTCATTTCCTCTCATGACAATACCGCCGTCAGCCCTTACGGACTCTGCGAAGTTAATATCATAGCCGTTCTCAGCCAGCTTGAGAAGTGCCTTTTCTGTCTGGCGTGCGCCGTCAATGTTGGCAATGCCTACGGTTGGGTTCTCCACACCGTCAGCCTTTGCCGCAATGATTCCATAGATTGCATTCTTAACCATGCCGCTGATACGGTCTGTGTCAGACGTACCTGTGGTGGTGGCAATATACATAGTTTTTCCCTTGCCTGGGGTGACAACCTTTCCGACTGTGGACACACCGATGGGAAATGGATAGTGCATGGTAACGGCGCCGTCAATCTCGCCGGAATCCAGCATCTCTTCCATCTTCTTATGAAGGTCTTCCCCCTTGATAAGGACAGCCTTAAGTCCCTTCATCTCGGCAATCCTCATGGCTTCTTCTATATTATCCTGGCCATGTTCGCTGCCTTCTGAGGCGAAGCCGATAACCGGCTTTTTGCCATATTGTCCTGTTTCAAGAGCATCGGCCACCTCAAGAAAAGTATTAGCAATCATAGCTTTTATTTTCTTATCAGACATAACTTATTTCCTTTCTCTCGGTGAAAATTATTCCTCTTCGCCCATCAGACCCTCAGCAAACGCTCTCATGGCCTGGCCAATCATAGCCTTTACCTTGCTCTCATCTACGCCGCCGCTCTCCTTTGAAGCAGAACCATCGTTGGCCTGAACCACGAAGGATACGCCGTCGAACAGATTGGTCATTCTTCCAAGGAATAAGCTTCCCTTACCGATAATCATGGCTCGCTTTGTCTCGCCGGCCAGAATTTCGTCTCTCAGAAGTCCAAGATAAGGAACGCCTGAAGGAATATGTCCCTGGGTTGGAGCCCAGCCGGTCATACCATGCTCCTTAACGAAATCTGCAATCTCATTACGCTGTAATTCGCCCCTCTTAACGCCAAGGGCAGCAATCATCTTGTAGTTAGCTTCAGGAACATCGCCTGCGCCTGCCGGCTTGGTGATGTCTGGGTTCTGCATCTCAGGAGAGTACTTGTCGATATCCACAATCTTTAAACCAGCCTCGTCCAGAGGGTTGGTTACCAGGGAAGATATAACGTTCTGAGGAGCGGATCCTGTTCCGACTGTGTGGCGTCCTACGATGTCAGTTCTGATCTGTGGGCTTACGCCGTCGTCAGCACTTACTAATACGGAGAATCCTGCGATAGCGTCTTCCAGAATCGGAAGTCCCTTCTTCACATGGTCCTTGCCGTTCATACCTAATTTAGCGGTACAGCCGCCTGCTGTAACCACAACGTTCTTGAATGTTCCTGCCTTTACCAGGGCAGCTGCATGAAGCATTGCATGAGCTGGTCCTGCACAGAAGCCTCTTACGTCAGAACCGGTTGCATTCACAAATCCGGCAACCTCAGCTGCTGCCTTTGCAAAGTTGCCGCCGCCTCTCTGGTTCATATCGCCGCAGGCTTCCTCACAGCAGTCAACAACATAATCTATATCATCGGGATTAACTCCTGCCTTTTTTACTAAGTTAAGTAAGGATAATACGTTAGAAGCCTTTGTTACCAGGTTCTCTAACATAACGTGTGCGGATAAGTTAACATCCACGTCATGAGCTCTCTTAACAGCGCCAACCAGTACATTGTTGTAGTACAGCGGCTCTGCATGCTCATCATTTACCAGGGCAGCGATTTCTTCCTGTGTTGTCTCGCTGTTCTTATCAAGGATTGCTACATGCTCGTCTGTGAACATGTGATGTGCATCCAGCTTTGCCTTAACGTCAGCTGCAAATCCCTTTTCCAGTTTAACCAAATCAAATACGTCGCAGATCTGAATCAGTCCGTAGAACTCATCCTCAGGCATGATCTCGCCGTACTTGCCGTCCTTGCTGGCCCCATCCATTAATTTATCATACCATGGGAATCCAACCTCAGCCATTTTCTGTGGCTTTTCATTGCCAATATATACCTGGTTCGGCATATAGCTAACGGCATCCTCAAAACTTCTCAAGTGGCTCGGAAGTTCCCTCAAATATTCTGACTCAGGATTAACAATCATCTCTGTTGTCTGTGTTGTACCATTGTGAATAACCATATCAGGTGTAATCGCCAATGTATAGCTGGCGCCCTTTAAAACTGCATAACCGTTCATTCCTTCACCTCACCATAATTTATGACATCTAGTACTGCGTTGCGCAAGTCTCAGTCCGCGGCTGCCTTCGAGCCGCCGCTTAAAAGTATGTATCATACTGGAACTTGCGCAATGCAGTACTAGCATAGTTGTGCAATAAAAACCCCTATATTGCATAAACCCCCCCGGAAACCCCATGAAGAGCCTCCAGGGGAATTACATTTTATATAACCGTTCTGAACGGCTACATTTTAATTATAAATATTTGCAATACTGCTCTCTGATGGAAGTCATCTCATTCGCGATGTCATCAACGTCCATAACCATCTCCATCATACTGACCTGATCGTCATAAACGCTGCTGTCAACCTCATCTTTGATCTCGTTCTCACAAACATGGAATACACTTAGTCCCAACTGGACTCCTGCTAGCGGACCTGCATAAGTAGGATCTCCTGCTGTAACGGTTTCTGCAGCTAAACCAGCTGCCTCACCCTCTGCTGCTCCAAGAACAACTACAATGTTCTCTGGGCCGTACTGCTCAGCTAAATCCTTAACTCTCTTCTGATTCTCCAGATCCATAGCACCAGCGGCCGTTCAGACGAAGCACTCAGTTGAAGAATATACAACTTCAGCGCCTGCGGTCTTTACGCATTCTTCTATGGCTGGTCCCGGAATACCGTCACGGTCTCCGATGATAATGACTTTTTTGTCTTTCAAAATTGCCATATCCGTTTTCCTCCTTGTTTTATTTTTAGTATCTGATTTAGCTGCCGGGCATACGCCCGGCGCTGTAATATAGACAAACGTCAGTATTGACGGTTGCTAGTAAAATAATGCGGTTTTCTGGAGATAAATTATAAGTTGGCCTCAATCATAGC
Source organism: [Clostridium] clostridioforme AGR2157 (assembly GCF_000424325.1). Taxonomy (GTDB): domain Bacteria; phylum Bacillota; class Clostridia; order Lachnospirales; family Lachnospiraceae; genus Enterocloster; species Enterocloster clostridioformis_A. Next base: position 34,539 of record NZ_AUJR01000010.1, on the reverse strand, counting down.
CTTGATGTTCTCAACCGTTGCATCGTCCTTAACGCACTCTGCAATCTTTACGCCGCCCTTGTAGATAGCGATAACAGGAAGACCAAGAATCTTCTGTCCGATTGCCAGACGGCGTGCCTTGGTGGTGTTTAATGAGGTGAATTTAATCTTATCGCCGTAATCACCCTCCATAGCATGGATATGCGGCATAAGAGCTGCACATGGTACACATCCGTCGCCATAGAAGTCAACCAGTACTGTGCCTTCAGCCTTCAATACTTCTTCTTCAAAATTGTCCTTGGTTAAATCTACCATTGGTATTACCTTCCTTTCTCAAATATGAATCATTTATTTCTGCTCTGCCAGATATTTCTCAACCTGCATGGAAGCGATTGCTCCGTCTGCAGCAGCAGTAACAACCTGTCTCAAGCTCTTTACGCGGATATCGCCTACTGCGTACACGCCTTCCACATTGGTATGCATGTCTTCGTCGGTCTTGATATAGCCGTGGTCCATCTCTAACTTGCCTTCGAACAGTTCGCTTCTTGGGTTGTATCCAATGAAGCCGAATACGCCGAACAGGCCGTCGTCCTCGTCTGCATCAATTCTTGTAAGCTCACCTGTCTTAACATTCTTAACAGTCATGCCGGAAAGGACGCCGTCTCCGTGGAGCTCTTCCACAACTGTATCCCACATGAAGAACAGCTTAGGATTCTTGAACGCGCGCTCCTGGATGGATTTAGCTGCGCGCAGTTCGTCACGGCGATGGATGACAGTAACCTTTCTTGCGAACTTTGTCAGGTACATGGCTTCCTCAACAGCAGAGTCGCCGCCGCCGACTACAAATACTTCCAGATCCTCGAAGAAGGAAGCATCGCAGGTTGCGCAGTAGGAAACGCCCTTGCCCATGAACTCACCCTCGCCCTTGCAGCCGATTGGCCTTGGGAAAGCGCCGGTAGCGATAATCAGGGTACGTGCCTTATAAGTTCCGTTGCTGCCAACCAGTGTCTTTACCGGGCCTTCGATATCAACGCTGACAATGGTATCACATACACGCTCAGCACCGAACTTCTCCACCTGCTTGGTCATTCTTTCAATCAGGGAAGGACCGCTCTCGCCGTCCACCATCTGTCCGGGATAGTTCTCAATCTCGTCTGTGATGGCAATCTGTCCGCCGTCTTTTCCTTTTTCAATGAGCAGCGTGTCCAGACGCGCTCTTCCCGCATAGATTCCGGCTGCAAGTCCGCCAGGACCTGCACCCAGAATAATGACATCATAAATCTTGTCCATCAGAATATCTCCTTACACATCAATTTTCAGGTTTACTCAAATACAGTCTGCTCTGTAACCGGGGTCTCCAGTGCTGTCAGAGCCTTTGTCAGTATATGTCTCCTGATTTCCTTCTCTTCTTCCATGGTCAATGCAGGATTGCCAAGAGGATGAGGAATAGCGATAGCAGGAACAATACGGTTAGCTCCTACTGTCAGTGAAATCGGAACTACAGTTGCAATATGAACTACAGGGATTCCTGCTCTTTCAATTTCTTTTACCATCGTTGCACCGCAACGTGTACAGGTACCTCAAGTAGAGGTCAGAATGACCGCGTCTACCCCGTCATTCCTCAGCTCCTGTGCGAACTCTGCAGCGAATCTCTTAGCGTTAGCTACGGATGTACCGTTGCCAACTGTAGTATAGAAATATCTGTGCAGGCTGCCGATTTTTCCTTCTTTTTCAAATTCTCTTAAAACGTCAACAGGAAGGACTCTGTCTGCGTCTTCGTTTGCATATACCGGGTCGTATCCGCCGTGAGCAGTCTCATATGTGGCCTCTGTCAGGTCCATGACACCGTCTATGTCATACTTGCCGTACTTGGAAGCACTGGAAGACTCGATATGGTCCGGATTGCCCTTTGGTACAATACCGCCGGAGGTAACCAAAGCGATTTTTGCATGAGCCATATCCTTAACAGCCGGATTAGGATCTACCCTGTCGAAATCAGGCATTGGGAACTCGGTTGTGAATTCCTTGCCGGCCAGTTTCTTAACCAGCATCTCAACAGCTCTCCGGGAGCCTCTCTTGTCCTCGAAGAAGTTGACACGGATGCCGTTTGGCATATAGCCCTCTTCCTTGGAGGAACCAAGCTTCTCACCCTTGGCAAGCTTAATTACCAGAGGAGCCATGGTAGCAACAGCACTTCTCATGCCGGCTGCGCTGTTCCTGGTCTCAACGATATATACTTTTGTCTTGTACATATCAGCGCCCGGGTTTTCTTTGTACATACCTGTCAGGACCGGAAGGTTTAATTCTTCTTTAACTGCCAGTGCAACGGTACCGCAGGCAACGCCGTAACGTCCTGCATTAAATGCCGGTCCGCAGATAACTGCGTCTGGCTTCTGGCTGCTGATCATATCCAGAATGGTCTTCTTAGCAGCTTCAACGTTCTCGTTGAAATAGGAGTCGCCGCAGATAACGGTAGCTACGATTTCTGCCTCATCTCCAAATGCCTGGTTGAACGCCATACCAGGGCCTACAATGCCTTCTCTTAATTCCGGCTGGTAATCAGCCTTTTCCTCGCCGCCGATGTTAGCGAAGAACTGGTTAATATAATGAACAATTCTTAACTTTGACATCTTATCCTCCTATCTGGCACTTAATTTATTGAAGCCCATCTCGTTTGTTGCTCCTGTGATTACCTGAAGCTCAGCAACAATGGAGCCGTCTTCATGTAAGCTTCCGTCGAATCCGCCTGCAATGATATCAGCTACCTCAGGATAGCCGATTACTTTGTCCATTGCCGGTAAATTGATAACCATGTTTGCGTTTCCGCCTGTAACAACCGCATTGGCACTTGCATCTGCATCTGCCAGGGACTGGGAAGCTCCGTCGCGTCCTGCGTACTCATCGGTGATGATAACAGTCTTAACGCCTTTTCCTTCAATCTTCTTGCAGTTCATGATAAGGTCAGTATCCGGGTTACCGAAGCCCTCCTGGGAAACGATAGCGCCGTCAACGCCTAAGAACTCGCAAAGCTTGGATGTCCAGTCAGAAGAACGCATCTTGTCGGCAAGGTATACGTTCTCGTTGGTGATGATGACACCTACAAAGTTCAGGGTCTTTCCGTGCTGTTCAAATAAGTCTGCGACAACAGGGTTATTAAGGTGGTGATAGGTTGTGTTCTTGTCGCACGCAGATACGCAGTTACCGCTTAAAACAGCGCCGTCCATTAATTCGGTCGGGTTTAAGATGGTTGGCAAGGACTGTTTCATATCTACGCCGTATACATATGTATCATGCATCAGGCCCTGGCTCTGAAGCATAAGTACGTAAGCTACTCTTGGAAGTTCCGGATATTTCTCAATTCCCTCTTTAACGGAGCATGACTCATAAACCTTAATCTCATCAGGCTCTGCGTCCTTAGCCAGCCTGCCGATGTAATCAGCAGCCTTAAGACCTGCGAATCTGACAGCCTTCTCATGAGCATGCTTTGCAAGTCCGTCGATTGGCTCGCATACAACAACCAGGTTGTTTAACTGGGAGAATGGTGTGTACTTGGCTCCCTCGCCGCACATGTCGATGATACCTTCCTGGAAGCCAACAATCTTACCTGTGGTAACAACCGCGGAACCTTTTAATACGTTGGTCCTTCCGCTTCCCACTGTCTCCACCTTGGAAATAACGCCTGGGAATAAGTTTCCACCTCCGTTAACTTTTACACGTGGCTCGATCACGTCTTTTACCGGCATGATACGGACACTCTCTCCTGGTTTTGCAATCTCCAGCTCAACAGACTTCAGGTTCTCATCTTCCAACAAAAGTGCCTTTAACTCTTCTGCATTAACATAAATAGTTCCGTTTTCCACTTTTGATTCCGATGCAAACTGAATGTCGTTAATCTGAACGAACCCCAACTCAAGTTTCATCTAATCACTCCTCCTTGTATATTATTTTTTTTACAGCTCCTTCAATCAAAGATAAATCCACGTCCCTGAAGTCTTCCAGTATATTTTCCGGCCAATCAGGAGTCCGTCTGTACTTCATGAATTTCTCACAGGACTGGATACTGTTCTCCATCACCATCTCAAACTGGTAAAATTCTTCTTTTTCAACCTCAGAGTCGGAAATTATGATTGTTTTGTAAGGAATCTGGTTAGGCTTCAGGCTCCCTGCCATAGGATGGGTTTCCAGGCGATAACCTTTATGCATATAGTTTCTCACCTTGATTAACACATCAATGTAGGTACCATTTTCCAGGAAGTCCACTTTTAATTTGTCCTGATACCTGTCTCTGCACTTCACATTGTTTGTAACTACGATGTACATGATGTTTCACCCTTTGAATCTTTCTTATTTGTTAGGCATAGGATTCCATTCCACATAATAATAGAGCAATTATCGTGCCAACTTTTTCTAAAGCGGGGTCTTTTTTATTATTTAACCTTTTAACCAACGGAAATTCATTTTTTCTATTGCTTTTCCGTCCTATATAGGTTTTCTATATTGTCTATTTTGTCATTCTTTTAACTTCTGACTTTTTTTAATTTCCTTTTTTTATGAACTATTTTTCTTGATAGTGAAATAAATTTCAGTTATAATAGGGGGCAGGAAGGGATTATTTTTGTTTTTGGCTTCCACTTTTCCCTTCTTTCACAATTTTTATGTTAAATTTTTCTCAAATTTATGCATAATTAATAAATTTCAAAAACCAAGTACAGGAGACACGCTTATGGACGAAAACGATATGAAAAAAAAGTTTTTTTTCAACACAAAATCCCCTGCCTACCGGAGGGCATTGGAAGACTGTGAACGTGTGGCAGCATCCAATGTAAACGTCCTCCTTATCGGTGAATCTGGTTCCGGCAAGGATGTGGCTGCACAGTACATCCACGCATGCAGCCGCCGTTCCGACATGCCGCTCATAGCGGTCAACTGTAATGCCTATACAGAATCCCTTCTGGAAGCAGAACTGTTCGGCCATGAGCAGGGCGCGTTTACAGGCGCCATCAAGGCAAGGGCCGGTAAGTTTGAGCTGGCTGACAAGGGCACCCTGTTCTTAGATGAGGTGGGCGACATCAACCTGACTACCCAGGTAAAGCTGCTGAGGGCCATCGAGACAAAGAGAATCGAGCGAATCGGCGGCAACAACAGCAAGCAGCTGGATTTCCGGCTGATAACCGCCACCAACCGCGACCTGGTGGCCAAGGTACGCAACACAACCTTCCGTGAGGATTTCTTTTACCGTATCAGCACCATTGTCATCCGTATCCCCGCCCTCAAGGAGAGGAAGGAGGACCTGGTGGACATGATTCACTTCTTCCTGGAGGAATCCCAGCGGGTGAACCAAATCAGAATCGACAGCATCGACGAGAAAGCCTGGGATTTCCTTATTAATTATGATTATCCGGGCAACATCAGGGAGCTGAAAAACCATGTGGACCGGATGGTGGTCCTCTCCAAGAACCATGTCATCACCACGGAAGGCATCCCCATTCTCTATAACCTGAAGACAACGGATGACGACAGTCCTTCCAGCTCCTTCACCCAGGCCGGCATCGTGCCCTGGCGGGAATTTAAGCGCCGCAGCGAGAAGGAGTACCTGCAGTGGGTATTGAACCAAATGGGATGGAATATATCAGCCACTGCCTATAAGCTGGGAATCAGCGCCAGGCAGCTGTTTAATAAGATTAATGAATATAATCTGGAGAATCCCCAGACCGGAAAGCTCCAGAAGCCGGTGCACAGTATCTGAGACTGACGCCCCCTTCTGTTAATAGAACATTGGTGAGCCCGGTCCCAAAGGCAGGCCCAGCAGATACCATACAGAGAACATGATAATCCATCCAATCAGGAATGCCAGGGAATATGGCAGCATGGTGGAGATAACGCTTCCGATTCCCGCCTTCTTGTCGTATTTCTGGAAGAAAGCAACAGTCAGTACAAAGAAGGGCATCAGCGGCGCGATGATGTTGGTACTGGAATCGCCAATACGGTAAGCAGCCTGTGTCAGCTCCGGGGACAGGCCCAGACGCATGAACATGGGGACAAAAATCGGAGCCATGATAGCCCATTTCGCAGAGTCAACCGCAATGAAGATATTGATAAATGCTGTCAGCACAATAAAGCATATGATTAACGGAAGCCCTACAAATCCCACTGACTGCAGGAAGTTGGCTCCGGATACGGAAATGATGGTACCCAGGTTGGAATAGTTAAAGCATGCTGTAAACTGTGCCGCAAAGAAAATCAGTACCATAAAGCTGGAAAGGCCTGCGATTGTGTTGTTCATCAGGGCGACCAAATCCTTGTCATTCTTAACCGTGCCCGCGCCGATACCATAGGCAAGACCTGGAAGCAGGAACAGCAGCATCATGAAGAAAATGATTCCGCTCATGAACGGGGATGTGAGGAACGCATGTGTCTCAGGATTTCTTAAAAGCCCGTTGGAAGGAACCACCAGAACAGCCATGAACAGCACATATGCCAGAGCGGTAATACCTGCCCAGCGCATGCCTCGCTTCTCGTTCTCAGCAATATCCTGCACTGCTTCAGACGCATCCGGCACATAGGGTGCAAGGCGCGGTTCAACCAGCTTGTCCGTAACAATGGTTCCGATGATGGTAATCAGGAATGTGGAAGCCATCATGAAATACCAGTTACAAACAGGAAGGACCGTATATCCCGGGTCAATCATCTGTGCTGCCTGAGTGGACATTCCGGCAAACATGGGGTCATTGGTACCAATTAACAGGTTAGCGCTCCATCCTCCGGACACGCCTGCAAACGCAGCTGCAAGGCCGGCGATTGGATGGCGTCCAAAAGCCATGAACAGGATTGCTCCAAGGGGAACCAGTACAACATAGCCGGTGGAAGAGGCTATATTGGACATAATTCCCAGAAATACAACCACAGCGGTTACAAATGTCTTTGGCGTAGAAGCGGCAACTTTGCGCAGCAGTGCGGACATGAAGCCGGTTCCGTCCGCAACGCCCACACCAATCATGATTGTGAATACGGTGCCCAGCGCAAAGAATCCGGTGAAATTGGACACAACGGTTGTCACCATGTGGCGGACACTATCAGGGGCCAGAAGGTTTACTGCCTGTACTGTCTTCTGTGAAATCCCGCCGCTGGTGCTGTCCAGGAAATCATAAGTTACGGATACGCCAAGAGCGGCGCAGATAGCGGACAGGATAATCACAATACCTGTCAGTATAAGGAAGATGGTGACCGGATTAGGCAGACCGTTTCCCACACGTTCCACTGTGTCCAATGCCCGGACGATAAACCCTTTTTTAGACTTTTCTTTTGTCATAACTTTTTCTACCTCCATTGTTATACAACCTGATTGCCATAGGCATTGTCAGCGGAATCCCCTTTTTACCCCTTCCCCGCAAATCCTCTCAATCTCCTGCACAATCTCCCTAAGACAATCCTCCAGCACCACATTTTCATACTGCCTTGTTATATTACTCTGCTCCAGATGGCTGGGGCTGAAATCCTCCTCATCTGCCAGGAAACGCCTGCACATTTCCTTATACTTAGGCACGGTCTGCTGCTGCTCCCGTTCCAGAGCCCGCCGCAGCCTCAATCCATCCTCTACATGAATATAGATTGGGACAAGGGCTTCCTCTCCATAATAAGCACTCATCTTCCCGTAGGATTCCAGAGTACCCATAATCAGATAATTGCCTGTTTTCAAATCAATCTGTCCATCGTCCGCTGTAAAATAACTCCACGGGCCGTATACCGTGTCATACGTCCGGCACTCAATCAAAATCCCATCCTTCCTGCACTGGTCCAGATAAGAACGGTCCACAAAAAAATACTCCACCCCATTTTGTTCCCCGTCCCGTATAGGTCTGGTGGTATACATGGTAACAGTCTTAAGTTCCGGCATCCTGCTGTGGAGTCTCTTATATATGGTATCTTTTCCAGAGGCACTCTTGCCCATGACATAAAATATTTTTCCCATGATTCACTCTGCACTTTCTTATCTCATTCAGTCTTTATATTCTGTCAGTCCTTCTGTACGATTCGGATGGTCCTAAGAGACTGGTCCATGGGCCCCTGTACCGGAAGCCCCTTATTCCTGTATTCCAGGATCACTTCCAGGATGGGTCTGCTGATCCATTCCCCGGGAGCCACAATGGGGATGCCAGGCGGATAGATATAGACAAACTCCCCTGAAATGCATCCTGGACTGTCCTCCAGGTTTATGGACTTTATCTTCCCATCCATAGCCTCTCCCACAGACATGGCCGTGTCGCACCGCATACTGTATACACTGCATTTTTGCATACTCTCCTGACCTGTTTTACAATCCGGAGCCATAACCGGCCCACTGCCGTTTTCCCTGCGGGCATTTGAACCGTCATCCGTCAAACGTGCGTCAATCCGGACCAGTGCGTCCCCCAGGCGTTCCAGGCCCTCCTCGCTGTCCATAGCCGTGGTAATGGCTGTCACATAATCCGCACCGCACATCTCCATCTCCAGATGATACTCCCTGCGCAGAATATCATCCAGCTGGGCACCTGTAAATCCGGTCAATCCATTTCCCACAGAAGGCAGGTACGTTCCCCTGGTTGACACCACGATTTTGGAGATATCCAGGTCCCTGATTCCGGCCTGTCCTATTAGCCCTGTGTCAGCCAGACGCAGATGATTCATCCGCCCCAGCCTCTGCCGCAGCCCACGAAGACGTTTCCCATAGGGCGCCATATCCATCTGTTCCATCTGGTATATGCTGTTCTCTATGCTGGCCATGAGTACATAGGAAGGACTGCTGCTCTGTACCATATGGATAAACCGGTCAATCCGCTCCCGGTCTGCATAGCATCCGCCGTCCGGCCGGTTGCACTTAATATGAAGCAGGGCTGTCTGAGTCAGGCTGGGAAGAGTCTTATGCACACTCTGAATCACCACATCTGCTCCCAGGTCCAGGGCGGACACCGGAAACATGGCGTCATACCGGAAATGGGCGCCGTGAGCCTCATCCACAATCAGCGGAAGCCCGGCCCTGTGAACGATTTGGGAAATGGCCTCTATATCGGATACGATACCGTCATAAGTCGGACATACGATAAGTACGGCCTGTGTATCCATATACCGCTTAAGCATCCTGTCCACATCCTCCGCCGTGATTCCTCCCTGTATCCCCAATCCCGCTATCTCCTGTGGATAAACATAGGAGGTTTTAAGCTGATTCAGATAGATTCCGTGGTACACGGATTTATGGCAGTTCCTGCTCACCAGGATTCTCCCGCCTCTGGGGACAGTACCGCATACAGCTGCCAGAATCCCGCTGGTACTTCCATTAATCAGATAGTAGGTCTGGTCCGCCCCGTAGACATCCGCCGCCCATCTCATGGAATCCCTTAGGATTCCCTCCGGGTGGTGAAGGTTATCAAACCCGTCAATCTCCGTTATATCCACTGTAAAGGGATTTGCAAAGCTGTCCATAGGGCCCGGCATGCGCTTATGCCCAGGCATATGGAAGGGATACATGTCCGATCCCGCATAAGCAGCCAGGCGGTTAATCAGAAGTTCTTCCTGTTTCATCCCAATGTCCTCTCACGGCTCCGTAATATCAGTCTTGTCATACTGCCCTTTAACTGTTTCCGGTTGCGGACCACCAGCGTCTTATGCGGATATCTGGCTTTAATGGACTGATGGCTGTGGGCTTCATCCCGACCGTCACGGAGAATCCATTTCACAAAGTCCCAGTCAATCTTCTCCCGGCAGCCTTCTGCCATGCTCTCCCTGGTTTTATCCCTGTACTCCAGATACCGTTTTACCGCCTGCCACAGGCAGATTCTTCTGGTATAATCCATGAAAACGATGAGATCCGCTTCCTCCAGACGCCGTTCCTGGCAGAATTTTGCGTAGTCTCCGTCAATAATCCAGCCCGTGTCCTGATTCTCATCCAGGAATGCCTCTGCCATACGCATTGCCTCCTCACGGTCCCTCTCTTTCCATCCGGGTTCAAATTGTATCCTGTCCAAATACAGAATCGGGCAGTCGTAGAGCCTGCCCAGTTTCTTAGCCAGTGTGTATTTCCCCGCACCGCTGTATCCCATCACTGCTATTTTCATATAGTCAACTCCATATCATCCGCGTTTTTCTATTCATAGTATACATGAAAAACCATCGGATTCATAGAGGGATTCTCAGAGTTTATTTCTGGCTTTCAGCACTGAGAAATTAAAGGTCCTAAGTCCCATAGGTTCCCCAGGCTCTGTAAATGTCTGGAGGACGGCTGCCGTACCTGTGGATGCAAACGCCATTATTCACAGCCGGACTGCAACTGGGGTTGGGATTCCCACCGGGAATGTTATTTTTTTGGTTACCACCTCTACATGTATGTGGCTTCTGATTCCCATAGTGACCTGCCTGTTTTTCCGCTTCCGGAACGGGCTTCCAGGCATGATATGCTTTCTTTCCTGCACTCTTTTTTCACCATGAAAGCCTATCTTCCAGAGTTTCACATTGAAAAACTCCTTCTGGATTCTGCCCATGATGCCTATCCTGTCTACGAATACTGCAGGCGGAAAAAGATCACTCCTTTTATTGATCTGAACCCGGGACATACAGGGCATTTCACTTATGATTTCACCATTGATGATGATGGCGTCATCTGCAAAATGGGCTTACGTATGCACAAGGATGGATATGAAGCAGCGAAACACCGGGCAAAATACCGATGTCCAAAATCAAACCGCAGACAAGGCTGTTTTTGCGAACATCCCTGTTCTCCTGCCAAATATGGAAGAACAGTACATATTTATACCAGTGACAATCCAAGATTGTTCAACATACCGCCAAGGGACAGTAAAGCGTGGAAAAAGGAGTATGACGGAAGGACTTCCGTGGAACGCTCTAACAAACGTGAGTAAGAGGACTATAAATTAGAAGACGGCAGACACCGCTCTACAAAGATGTGGTACTGCCGCCTCTACGGCATCATGATGCTACAACATCTTGATGCCTGGGAAATGCCATCCATTATGGCATCGGGATATCGCCGTATTACCCGATTTGGCAAAGCTTATGGTACTATCATATCGGATGGATGTTCAGCAGTCAAATATGAGAAAACGTCGAAAAAAACGATAACACAAAAGGCACAACCCCGGTGAAAGCCGGGGCCGCACCTTGTATAGGAAAGAGGAGAAATCAATCTTTATAGTGGAACTACACCCATAATGACCGCGAAGATCAGCATCACAATGCTGACAATCCAGTACCAGGGGATGGAATACTTCATGTGATCCTTCAACTCGGTGTTGGTCAGGCCGATGGCCAGATAGGTAGCGGGGGTCAGGGGACTGACCAGCAAGGCCAGATTCTTGCCGATGATCATGGCGGTGGCGGTGGCCATGGCGGGGATACCATAGGTGGAGCCAACCTCGATGACCAGCGGCATGATGCCGTAGAAGTAGGCATCGGTGCCGATACACAGACCCAGAGGCAGAGCCAGAATACCGAAGATGATGTGCAGGAAGCCGCCCATGAAGCCGGGAACAATGGCGATGATGGTGTTGGCCATTTCGGTGAGCATACCGGTGCCGTCGAAGATGCCGACCATGGCGCCGGCAGAGAACAGCGTGGCGGAGATGATGAGGGCGGAGGGCGCGTGTTTCTTGACCAGCTTATCCTGCAGCTTCAGGTCGGGGTAGTTGATGGCCAGAGCGATACACAGGAAAATCAGGAAAGCCACATAGCTGGTGACCAGATCCAGAGACAGAATCGCGATCAGGGCCACAGTGAGGGCGATGTTGATGATCAGCAGCTTGGGGCGGCGCAGGGCGTCTTCCTCCGCCTTGGCCTTCTCGTCCACTTCAACCACCACACCCTTGCCAGCGCCGGCACCCTGCTTGATGGCCAGCATGCCCAACAGGACCGCGACAACGATATTGGCAAAGAAACCCAGAATCTGTATGGGGATCAGGACACGCCACAGCTCGTTGGCATCCATTTGCAGCACAGTGGCGGCGCGGGCCACGGGTCCGCCCCAGGGCAGCAGATTCATCACGCCCATGCAGGCGCCGGTGAGACACACCAGAATCCTTGTGTCAATGTTCATCCGCTTGTATACGGGGTACATGGCGGGGATCGTGATGAGGACGGTGGTGGCGGTAGTGCCGTCCATGTGGGCGATGGTGGCGATGATGGCAGTGGCGACGGTCACGGCGATGACGCTTTTGCCGGCGACCTTGACTAGGCCGTTGACGATGACGTCAAACATACCGGTGTCAGACATAACGCCGAAGTAAATAACCGAGAAAATAAACAGGATGCCGTTGCTGGTAGTGGTGCCGATACCGTCTTTAATAAATCCGGCCACCTCAATGGGACCGAAGCCCAGAATCAGCGCGGCAATGGTAGGAATAATCGTCAGAACAACGATAGGCGACATCTTGCCTTTGAGCAGCAGTACAACGATTGCGATAATCATGATAAAACCAACAAGAGCTACCATAATGTCTTCTCCTTTTCTAAATTATGATGTTGAGAATGACTCAAGGGGTGACTGCGGGGGAAATGTCTCCAGGCCCAACAGAGCTGCCTGGATGCTATGGGTCATGTAATACAGTTGATCCTCTGGGATGCCGTGGTCGGACAGGTATTGTATGTATTGCTCCAGAGCAATCTACCAATTGGGATTTTCCACCTGTCCGCCGTCGGTGCTGATAATGACGTTCCGATAGCCGCACACCTGGATCCCTCCAGATTGCCGGATAAGTTGCTTTTGTAGGTTCCGTTGCCCATGTTCTGGGCAAAGCAGCGTTCCAGATAGACGTCATAATCTTTGACCAGACGGAGTTGGTCTGCTAAACTCATGCCAACGCTCCACCACTCGGGATGGGTGACTACGATTTTCTTGACGCTTTCGGCACGGGCGGCCTCAACGACGGTAAAGCACTCTTCCGGGGAAATATGTCCGGTAGCCAGAATCACATCAAAGTCCCAATTTGACGGTTCAACGTAATTCCGCCAAACATGGTAAAATTGTTTCCCCTGTGGTGGACCAGTTCATGCGCCGACACGAATGCCGGCCTCCATGAGCGCAAGAATCAATCCGTCAGCGGTAGAGAGCAGTCTCAAACTCGGCGGCAAAATCGTCTGGCTGCCCACGACATCCGCCCGGAATCACATGGTCAAAATGGTCCATACTCCGGACGGCTGCGTCGAGGTGGTCAGGGACGGTAAAATTGTCCCAGAGCTGAAGGATGTGTTCCGCCTTGTCAGCATAGGCACGATGGCGCAGATCAGGATTGGAGTGGACGTGGAGATCAATGACACCTTTGAGAGATATCTTTGCCATTTTCATACTCCTTTCGCTTTAGGGAATGCGGGAACTCTATGGGAAACGGATTTGTTCATTTGGATGAAAAACCTTTGGGGGAAAGTTTTTCGGATACGCTGCTTGCCAAATCTTTGAATCAATTCTATAATCTTTTTGAAGGCTCCGCAACCCAAAATATGTAATAGGTTCTATCGAAAAAAGCAATAGCATCCAATTGACTGAGGAGGGGACAGAGATGGATCTGAAGGAAATTTCATATTTGATCACATTGGCGGAGAATGGCAGCGTCTCTAAGGCAGCCGATCAGCTGTTCATGGCACAATCCAGTTTGAGTCAGTTTCTGCATCAATACGAAAGTGAGTTGGGGGTGAAGCTCTTTGTCCGAACTTCAAAGGGAATTCGTCCGACACGCAATGGCGCTGTCTTCATCGGTCATCTGAAAAAACTCATGACGGATTACCAGCGTGCCAAAAACGAATTGTGGGACTGTGAAAACCTGAAGGGCGGCAGGGTGACACTGGGTATCAGCTCCTTCCGGGGCCGGCGGATACTGCCTATCATCCTCAAACGATTTTATGAGAAATACCCCGACGTTCAAGTAGACGTGGTCGAAGAGAACATCATGAAGCTGGAGGATCTGTTACTGGATGGTCAGTAAGATTTGGCTGTCGTGGCAATGCCGTCCGCGAAGCTCAAGCGGGAGATTACATTTTTGAAAAAGGATGAGATCTTCATTGTCACCAATCGAAACCATTCGGTGATGGAAATTGCTCATCGAAGAGAGCACACGCCCAGCTGGTGGATCGACCTGAAAGACGCCGCTAAATTTAAGTTCATCCTCAGTGACCATACAACCATGCTGGGCACCATCAGCAGGGATCTATTCCACAAGGAAAAGTTACAATATGAGGTCCTCCACGGCAACATTACGGCAGACCTGGCGGTCTCTATGGCTCAGGAGGGATTGGGCCTGGCCTTTACCTACTATTCCTACACGGAGCCAAGCAGGGACGCTGTGTTTTTAAGTATTGGGATATCCCGCCTGAAAGGGTACAGGGGTTTATGGAACTGTTCCAGGAATTATATCAAAGAATGGAACGATACATTGATACAGGGGAACGCACAAAGTAACGATTAAAACAACTATCAGCAAAGGAGACAACTGTCATATGCCATATGGAATCATAACCAACTGCATTGCCGTATTCCTGGGAGGTATCCTGGGGGCATTTTTAAAAAACCATTTTCCTCAGAAATTAAAGGATGCTCTCCCCAATATCTTTGGCCTGTCAGCCATTACCATGGGAATCAGCCTTATTATCATGTTAAAAAGTCTGTCGGCCGTGGTGCTGGCCCTTATTGTGGGAACTGTCATAGGAGAACTACTAAACCTGGAGGATAACCTGCTAAAAGGAATTCACAGACTGGAAGAACGGCTTCCCCTGACACTGGATGACGAACAGATGGATGTGTTAATCAGTATGATTATCCTGTTCTGCTTCAGCGGCACCGGGGTATTTGGCGCCATGAACTCAGCCATGACCGGCGACCATTCCATTCTCTATGCCAAGGCTGTCATGGACTTTTTTACAGCCATTATCTTCGGGACCACGGCAGGATATCTGGTGGGCTTTATTGCCGTGCCGCAGTTTGTCGTGGGTATCCTGTTGTTTGGAGGGGCTTCTTACATACTTCCCCTGGTCACCGACACCATGCTTGCTAATTTTAAGTCCTGCGGGGGAATCATCACCCTGGCAGTGGGTTTAAAAATTGCAGGCATCAAGCGGACCAAGGTCCTAAATATTCTTCCTGCCATTGCCATTATTTTCCCGCTGTCTTGCCTGCTTTAAAAAATATGGTAAAAATCAGCGGATGAGATGTTGTCAGAACAACATACATTCCGCGCTTCCCATAGTATACTTCTAGCATAACAACAATTGACTGTTTTCCAACAAGGAGGATAAAGGAATGATTAGGAGAATTATTAAGATAAATGAAGACCTGTGCAACGGATGCGGCGCATGTGCTGCTGCCTGTCACGAAGGAGCCATCGGAATGGTGGATGGAAAAGCCAGACTTTTAAAGGATGATTACTGTGACGGCCTTGGGGACTGTCTGCCCACCTGCCCTACCGGGGCCATTATCTTTGAGGAAAGGGAGGCCGCTGCCTATGATGAGGCAGCCGTAAAAGCCCGCATGGCCCAGCGCCAGAATGCATGCGACGCAGCCGGCTGCCCTTCCGCCGGCATCTCTTCCACAGTTTCCTCTTCCACAGCACCTCATCACAGCGGATGTCCGGGAAGCCAGTCACGAAGTATTGCCAGGGAAGCAAGAGAAATCCCCATTTCCACAGAAACCCTCTCCCTGGAAAAATCCTTTTCCATGGAAAGCCGGCTGACCCAGTGGCCTGTACAGATAAAGCTGGCTCCTGTCCAGGCTCCCTACTTTAAGGATGCCCGTCTTTTGATAGCTGCTGACTGTACTGCCTTTGCCTATGGCAATTTTCACAATGACTTCATAGCCGGACGCATCACGCTGATAGGATGCCCAAAGCTGGATATGGTGGATTACTCTGAAAAGCTGACGGAAATCATCCGCCTCAATGATATTAAGGATGTCACCATTGTCCGCATGGAGGTTCCATGCTGCGGCGGTATTGAAAATGCCGCGAAACGCGCCCTCCAGGCCAGTGGGAAGTTCATACCATGGCAGGTTGTGACTGTGAGGACGGATGGCAGCCTGATACGGTAAATAAAATTATACCTGAAAACTGACCATCCATGACAGTCCCCTCATTAACCGCCTTTCAAACCCTCGTGCTGCGTTGCGGCACCTCCACGGCATGAAAGTGGGGGGCCTATAGCATTCACTGTAACGAACCGCTAACTTTCATCAGCCTGATCAAAGTAATCCATCCCGTGAATAGGACGGATACCAAGGATCAGTTCCCTGGAACGTCTCGCTTCCTCTATATCTCCGTTCACAATACTCTCATACATTTGCAGATGCTTGTCATCCTTATGGTCCAAAGCCATAAGTCCCGCTTCCTCCCTCCGCCGGGCACGGGTACTGATCAAATATTTAATATGCTCGCGGATCAGCTGCTGCACCATTGCATACACATCCATATATATGTGATTATGGCTTATGTTTATAATTTCATAATGGAAAGCGAAATCTGCGTTTACCAGTTCGTCCAGTGCTTCATCATCTTTGATATTCTGGTTATACACGGCTTCTTTTTCAAAATACTGTTCCAGCTTTTCCTTTAACCCATTCTTCTCTTCCTCCGTTGCCTCAAGGATTGCAATACTCATACATTCGCCCTCCAGAAGGTTTCGGAGCTGCTCCACATCTTTTCGGCGCTTTTCATCCTTATAAACCCCGGCAACTTCCAATAAAAACGGCTGCATTGAGAATTCCGTAACAAAAGAACCCTCCCCTACTCTGGTTTCAATAAATCCAAGCGTACTCAATTTCTGGAGTGCCATCCGCACACTTAAACGGTTGACGCCAAACATATCTGCCAATTCACTTTCCGAAGGCAGGCGGTCTCCCACTTGCCAGACCTTCGCCGCTAAATCTGCCTTGATTGCCTCGCAGACCTGATCCACTACAGAAAGCCGGCTGATTTTATTCTTCCTGATTTTTACGTAACCCACTTCAGTTTACCTTCCTAGTTCTAATTTGCTTACTTTCATCCGTCGATAACTCTGCGGTTCTTTTATTCTACTCTTTATTCCTTCATAATGCAAGTATTCTATTCTCAAAGAAACAATAGACCGCACGCTTTGCGAGCTTTCTTTTGTCATGAACCCCAAAAAGGCCCGGGACGTTATTTTTTAACGCCCTGGGCCTTACTGGTTCGCGTTTCGGTTTTTCAGCCAATATTTTGGATACAAGCCGCATTAAAACCGGCAGAAGTTATTCTGCTTTCACGAATAATTTTGAAGTGTTGCCTTCGATAACGACTTTACGGCTCTTTGCAAGCTCTTCCTCAGACATTTCCTGCCCTATTCCCGGAAGCTCCGGCACGTCATAATATCCGTTCTTCGGCTCGTAGAAATATTTGCCGCCTTTGGTAAATTTCGTACACAGGTTCGCATTGTGCTCTTCATGGATTGTAAAATTGGGAATTGCCGCTTCCACCTGCAATGCGGCAGCCGTTGCGATCGGGCCTCCGCATACATGGATCTGCACGCCCATGTCATAGACCTGCGCCATATCACAGATTTTTTTCGTTTCAGTAATTCCGCCTGTATTGCATAAATCCGGCTGAATCACATCAAGTGTACGTTCCTCAAAGAACTGGCGGAAACCCCAGCGGGTATAACTTCGCTCACCAGTAGCAAGCGGAAGCCCGCTGCGCTCTTTGATGTGCTTAAATACGGACGGATTACACGGCATAGTCGGCTCTTCGTAGTACATAATGCGGTACGGTTTTAATGCTTCACCGAGATCTGCTGCCGTATTTGCATCCAGGAGAGAATGAATCTCCACGATGATATCCAAATCCGGGCCTCCGGCTTCCCTTGCCGCGGCGATACGCTCCACTGAACGCTGCAAATCATGCTGACGCAGGCAGCCGCGATGATGGGTTCCCTGTGTGCCAAACAGGCTTACCAGATCCGCTTTTTCCGTCGGGGCGAATACAGGATCAATCTTAACGGCATCGTAACCTTCTGACATGGCATCCTTGACTACATCATAGTAATCCTTCGGATCATACAGGACAGTCAGGCTGTCATTCTTTTCGATAATGGTTCTCCAGCCAAACTGAAGCTGGCTGGCATATGCGCGGAGCTTCTTATTTGTTTTACCGCCCAACAGCTTGTACACGGGAACGCCCAATGCCTTGCCCTTGATATCCCAGCACGCCGTATCAATGGCCGCCATGGCAGATGTAACGACAACACCGCCGCCCATTCCCCAAAAGGTGTGGCGATGGAGGTGCTCCCAGATTTCCTCCGTATTAAAAGGATCCATGCCAATCACGAGCTTTGCAAAATCCTGGCACTGCCCAAAGGCAGCCTCCCAGCAGTTACCATAAGCCAGGCCTGCTTCGCCCCATCCGTAAATGCCCTTGTCCGTATTGACCTTTACGGTAATAAAATTCCCGAGATAGCATTCTACACTTGTAATCTTCATAGTTTTTATCATTCCTTTCGCTTCGCTCAAGGCACAAACAAGTTATAAAAAATGTTGTGCCCCTCCACTCTTTGTCACTTTCCCCCGTCCTTCCTTGTGATCGGCTATTAGACCACTTTATAGAGAGTTGCCTTGTCAATCGCTTCCTGCAGGAATTCATTTCCAATACCCGGAAGCTCCGGTACACTGAAATATCCATTCTCAGGCTGAAGGTTGTACTTTGTCAGGCCGAGGCAGGTATCCATACGATTGCAGGTATGGTGCTCATGGATGATGAAATTCGGAATGGTACACTCCACATGGAGAGCCGCATTCGTTGCCAGTGGGCTTCCCGCCACATGAACCTGAACTCCGGCGTCAAAGGCATGCGCGATATCGGAGATCTTCTTTACCTCGGAGATACCGCCGCAGTTTCCGATGTCCGGCTGTGCCAGCTGAAGCAGATTCTTTTTAAAATAGTCTACATACTGCCACCGCGAAAACAGCCTTTCGCCGTTTGCAATCGGAACGGATGTATATTTTGCGATGTATTCGACCGTTTGCGCCGTAGGCGTATTGGGCTCCTCAAATGCCATAATGTTATACTTTTCCGCCAGCTTTGCCAGCTGTACGGCTCCCAGCGCATCCGGATAGGAATGGTTTTCCATGATAATATCTACATCATCACCAGCAGCTTCCCGCGCAGCTTTCATACGGCTCTCGACCAATTTCAGCTGCTTTCGCGTCAGAATACCCGTTGTGCTTAAGAAATCCAAAGGTTTCCCCTCTTCATCCCGGTCAAAAAAGTCAATTTTGATGGCATCGAAGCCCTCATCAACAGCCAGTTTTACATTGTGAGCATAGTCCTCCGGAGTGACTGCCCACAGATGTTCAGAAACGCCAACCTGTCCCCATCCAAACTGAAGCTGGCTTGCATAGGTACGGAGCTTATCCCTTACTTTGCCTCCCAAAAGCTGATAGCAGGGAACCTTGAAATATTTTCCTTTAATATCCCACAACGCCACATCGATAGCGGCGATTCCGGAAAATACCACCGGGCCACCGTTCTGACCCCAGAAAGTTTTCTTGTACATATACTCCCATATGTACTCTGTGCGCAGCGGATCCATCCCAATGATCAGTTCAGCCAGATCGCACACCATTCCGAAAGCAGCCGTACCGCCTACTCCATAGGCCATACCGGCTTCGCCATCCCCGCAGATTCCCGCATCCGTATGGATCCGACAGCCAATGGGGCTGTTCTGTTTGCTGTTTGCCGTCGGAAGACGGAAAACTTCTACTTTTGTAATCTTCATCTTCATACCTCCTGGTTTGGTTCGGTGCATACAGATCTGCTTTTCCTATACTATGGCAGGCTACTAACTCGCTTTTCTGCTTGACCGTTGTTTACCTGTTCGCTATGTAACATTATATATGTATTTTACAAAAGTGTCAACAGCCTTTTCACCAAATTTATAAAAAATGCTGTAAATTGGTAACAATCCGGATAGTTCAGCGCACTTCCGGGATACCTCTGGCACATCTGACTCCCGATATACACATCCTCCAGGCTTTCCAGTTGTTGCCTGGTTCTTCCCACTCTTCACCTCCACGGCATACCGCAGTTCGTTTCCGACCAAGCTTTTACATAAAAATCAATCTCGCCTCCCTTGTAGGCAGCAAACGCCGGCGTTTTCAGATCCATCTCATTTAGCCGTTCTACCTGGCGCTTCAATTCCAGAAAGACAAAGTTTTCCTGCATAAGCCCATTGAGCGCCGCTTTGTCAGCGCCCGCTTTTGCTTACGCTGTTCTCCTCCAGCCCTTTCTTCTCCCGCAGGGCATCCTCCTGGCTGATCGCTTCCTCGTACACGCCGCTGATCCGTTCCAGAGCCGATGCCGGGTCCATCTGCATATCCATATAAGCAGGTCCATAACGGGCTCCGCTTTCTTACTGCCGATATTGGGGATCATGGCAGACACCAGATCAGTCTCGTTTGTTCCCTCACCGCAGGTAAAGAAATAGTAGGGCATTCCCAGAAGCTGTGCCACCATTTTCGCATTGGTCGTCTTTCCTGTCCCCGACTCCCCTGCTGCCATAAAGACACGCATGGGCGTATGGACGACGGCTTCCATATTTTTTAGTAATCTAATTATAAAAAAAGATTACTTTTTTATCTAAAGGAGAAATATGGCATGGAAATCGGAAGTGTTTTGAAAATTTTATGAGATTCTTTAATGTTCTTTTGCAGAGAAGGTTTTGATATATGGAAGATAACGATTTTGACTTTGATGGCAGTCTTGATTTGCCGGATTCATATGAGGGCATAGCAGAACATGAAAACTTCATGCAGTGAGAAAAAGATACACAAAAAACTGCCCCCCATGCTTCTGGAAAAAGAGCAGAGGGGAGAACCTCTAAGCATTCAGTAACGGAATTATTTAGAAAACCATTGAAGGGATGAAGATTAGGTGATATGATGTATAAGTAATTGACTCAAACTTCCCACACCATTTGGTGTGATGAACCTTGAAAATTCAATACATTAGCACTTAAAAAAGGCACAAACCCGACTTGCATGGTATAATTGAATTGCCAAAAACAATCACACAGCAAGGAGATTCATGCCATGTCAAGTATACCACATAATCAGAATAAGGAAAACGAGGTTTTTGATTTTGCCGCAATATTTATCAGCGAGTTCCAAATAGGGAAGCTTCTCTTCAAATGTAATGCCGGCAAGGAAAAAGGAATTCCGGTTATGACCATCTTCCGGTATCTGTTATGCCTGCTTTTTTCTGGCCGCAGCGATTACATGCGGCGGAAAACAAAAACTTTTGAAGAGGGATTCTCAAAAAATACTCTGTACCGCTTCCTGAACAGCGAATCATTTCTTTAAGGAATGACCTGCATAAGGATACCATTGCCATGATAAAAAAGGGCAAAACAAAATACCTATATGAGGGAGAACGCCTTAACATCAAACAGATTTACAGCTAAAACCGTAAAAAACGGGGCCGGTATTGGCGAGCAGCAAGGCGGTTCAGAAGCTAAAAGATAACTTGATTGAAGATACCCGCCCAGAAAGGAAAGATGATGACAAATAAAGAAATCAGGCACTTTTTACATTCACATCCATATAAGGATTTTTCAGCTGCAAGATTTGAATACAGCCTTTACTTAATGCCAGAAACAGAAGAAATCGCAAACCAGTATATATCTGAACATTTTGTGCCATCTGACGCTGATACGGAAAAAGAACAGGAAATCAACAATGCGGATAATACCGACGAACTCATCCGTCTTATGAGAAAACCATTGTCTGGGACGAATCGGACTCTTCTCCGCAAAAAAATTCTTCAGTATGAGAATGAAATCCTCCCATTTATCCAACGCAGGGCAATGACCAACAGACAGGACATATTTATCGAAAATGCACTTTACTTTTTCCTGCATTCCCAAAATAACTGTTGTGACTGGATAGTACAAAGCTATGACGTTTTTAAAAGTGAGTACCTGAAATCCATGCTGTGTTTAGTGATGGGTTTCCGGGGAGATGTCTCTCTCATTCCAATGTTGATGGCAGAAACAGAACGATTTGAGCGTGATTATCCTTCCAAAAGCTATGAGCAGGCGCCGATTTTAGCGGTACAGGAACTGGCCACTCGATTTATGGGATATTCTGAATAATTTTTACAAAAACACTTCCTCTTTACCCCTTAAAAACTCCTATACGTGAAGGAACAAGTTTTGACTTTCTGGCAGGGCAACACGCCCTGCCATTTTGACATTTCTATATTTTATGGCGGCTTGGCATTATCTGTGTTAATAAACTTATCCATAGATGCCCGGTCGCAAAGTACGGAAATCGCACTTGGAAAGGAGATTTGATTTTATGAAAAGACCCCATGATGTAATCTATAAAGGAGGCGGCTCATTTGTGACGAATTGAAAAGGCAGTTATGAGGAAAGGAGAAAAAGGCACAGCCCTCAAACTGCAAACAAATTTATCATAATGAAAGGAGCCATCAATGAAATCATTATTTGAACAAATGGGCGGTACATATCGTCAAGAGTGCGATTATCTAATCCCCAATCTGGTGCTTTATACAAACCTTGTGGTAGAGGGTACGCTGTTCGAGCATTTGGCTGAGATTGACCGTTCCTGCAACACGAGAATGGGAACTATCGTTTCCTCTATGGCTAAACAAAACATTGTTCCGTCAGACTTGCACACCGCACTGCGGTAGTAGCTAAATGCGATGTAGTCGTTGGTATGCTGCCGGATCAAGTCCAGATCGCCCTCGTTTATCTTGGTCTGGCTCCCCTTCTCCCGTCAATAGCGTTTGATATAGCCGGGATAGGAACCCTTATTGATTCTCCCTCCACAAGTTTTCGCCTTGGCTGGCAATAACCTCTTTCATCCAGTCGTAGGATGCCTTTTTTCTGCGTGTCAAAGTACCATTTCCCTTGTCATCCATGTCTACATAAATAAAACCGTAGCGTTTTTTCATCTCACCGGTACTGAGGGACACCAAGTCAATGGGAGCCCACATAGTATAGCCTAACAGCTCCACACCGTCTTCATTCATCGCCTGCATCATTGCCCGCAGATGAGCGCGGAGATACTGGATGCGGTAGCCATCCTGAATGGAACCGTCCGTTTCAATCTCATCCACGGCACCCAGTCCATTCTCCACGATGAACAGCGGCTTCTGATACCGGTCATAGAACTCGTTGAGAACATAACGCAGCCCCAGCGCATCAATGGGCCAGCCCCATGGGGTGGCTTTCAGATAAGGGTTGAGGTCGCCGCCGATCACGTTTATTTTGGTTTCTGTGGAAATAACATTGGAACGGTAGTAGCTGAAGCTGATAAAATCCAGTGTCCCAGCGGCCACCGAGTTATTGACATCGGCTATGTCTACAGCCAGCGCCGGTATCCGGACATCCTGGCCCACATTCTCTACCAGGAGCAGATGTATGTGATCTGTCACAGGGACAGCCGGTACCATGACCAGATCACGCCGGGGGAGTTGTCCATCAAGGATGAGGTGTATCTGCGTTGGAGCGCGGACTATGAAATGTGGCACGACCAACACTGGCCATCAGGGAAAAGCCTAGTTTTCGTAGGGACCGGCGCACAGATCCCCCTCTATCTGGATGTACCGGACCGCTGGGCTATCGCTCCAGCAAGCGTTTATCAGGCGTTGAAAAATAAGGAACATATCGTCCGCTATACCCTGACTGCGCCGCCCCCGCCGCTGACCTGTTATGAAATCACGCACCGCTACCCAAAACCCAGTAAAGAGACGATCATCCACACTTTCCGAGAAGAGGTGGAGGACTTTGTTCACCGGAGCGATCTGATCGCGCGGTTTGAGTAATCTTCAAGTAGCGAACATTGGACCTTGTTTTCCATAGAAGTACAAATTCAAGTGCTATACTTATGGAAAACGTGGTAAAGATGCTGCACACCGCACCATATCCGAGAAATGGATCTAATCAGAATTATACTGGATGATATCCGTCGGGTGACACACTCCGCCAGGACGCAGGAGCGTCAGTTCGCACAGTACATCAACCAGAAGAACAGCGTGGAGCTGCGGCGGGAGATGAACTCGCTCCAGAAAGAGTTGGACGCTATGCGGAAGCGGGATAGTGAACTCGTTGCGGCTGGAAAAACTGACAGCGGCTAATGTGGAGACGTTCATTGAGAAGGCAAAGCGTTACACCGCCATTGACGAATTGACTCCGGAACTGCTGCGGCTGTTCATTCAGCGGATCGAGGTTGGTGAACGGAGCAAGAAGTATTCTCACAGTCCGAATACAAAGAACTCATCCGACAGCATCAAACCTATGGTAATGGTAACAAACCAGCGGAAAGAGGCTTTCCGGGAAAAACAGGATAGGCTTCTTGCCTTTTGCCTTTTCGGTGGAGAGCCGGATTTTATATGGCCCTTTTCAGTGCCTTGGGCTGCTCGAGCTCCAGACCGGACATGAGCCAGTCGAACTGTTTCCAGGTGATGGGCTTTACTTCCTCCCGACTGCGCGGCCATCGGAAACGCCCCTGGATGCTGCCGTCCAGACGTTTATAACAGGCACATGTGTCCAGTTTGATTCCCTTCTCCCTGCACCAGTCGCAGTCGCTCATGCCGCTCCTGCGGCACTCCAGGATCAGCTGGTATTGTTCTTCGGCAGTTTTTCCGGCTGCCCGCATAATGGCTACCTCCTTATAATGAAAGTTTGCAAGCTGGTTTGAAGAGTAAAATGCTTGCATTACAGTAACCATTATCGCATACCGGAGAACAGATGGAAATCCACTCCTAAATTAAGCGCTTACTATCACTCCTTATTTGCAATCCTTATACTGTTCATCTGTTACAGCTTCCAGCCACTCATTGCTCCCATTCCCCCCTGGCACCTCCACTGCCAAATGAGAAAACCAGCTATCCGGTGCCGCACCATGCCAATGCTTCACCCCAGCAGGAATATTCACCACACATCCGGGAACCATAAGCACAGGTTCTTTTCCCCATTCCTGATAATAACCTCGTCCTGCCACACAAATCAGAATCTGTCCGCCGCCTTTATCCGCATGATGAATATGCCAGTTATTTCTGCAGCCCGGTTCAAAGGTCACATTGAAAATGCCCACCTGTTCCGTTGAAACTGGTGCAAGGAAGCTTTGTCCTATAAAATACTGTGCAAATGCATCATTCGGCTTTCCAATAGGGAAAATCAAAGATTTTTCATGTTCTGTTTTCGCGTCCTCTGCAACAATTTCCTCATTCCAAACTTCTTTTGCCATACGAAATACAGCCCACGCTTTCGGCCACCCACAATAAAACGCCGCATGAGTTACGATTTCTGCAATCTCTTCTTTTGCAATCCCGTTCGTCTTTGCACTCATCAGATGATATTTGATTGATTCATCCGTGAGTCCCTGTGCCATAAGAGAAACAACTGTAACAATGGAGCGGTCTCGCAGGGAGAGTTTATCTTCCCGTGCCCAAACCTCGCCAAATAATACATCATCATTAAGTTCTGCAAATTTCGGGGCAAAATCCCCAAGCTGGGTCCTTCCTGCCGTCTGTTTTACTGCCATAATGCTTTTCCTCCTGTTTATTTTATTTTCTGATCGCCTACGGACCAAACATGGTTTTCTTTTGCAGCTGATACCGTGTTCTGTGCCATTACTCCAACCAGCCAGTGGGGAACATAGCACTCTTCCAGATAAGAGGTCTCTTCCTCTGTCAGTTTCAGATTAACAGCACTCACAGCACCATCCACATGATGGAACTTCGTTGCCCCCACAACCGGAGAGGTGACTTTCGTCAGAAGCCATGCAAGGGAAATCTCCGTCATTGTCACACCATGCTTATCTGCAAGTTCCTCAACCCGCCTTAGAATCATTTCATCCTGCGTGGCCGCATTGTCATATTTCCCTTTCGCATAGCTGTCTTCCTCCAGACGTTTTGATGTTTCTCCCGGCCTTCTGGAAAGACGTCCACTGGCAAGGGCGCTATAAGGCGTCATGGCAATATTATTTTCATAACACAGAGCTGACATCTCGCGCTCTTCTTCCCTGAAAATCAGGTTATAATGCCCCTGTATGGATACAAATTTTGCAAACCCTTCTTTTTCCGCAAGAGCATTTGCTTTTGCAAGCTGCCATGCAAAGCAGTTTGAAATGCCAATATACCGCGTCTTTCCGGCTTTCACCATTCTGTTTAAGCCTTCCATGATATCATAAAGCGGCGTCTGATAATCCCACATATGGTAAATATACAAATCAACATACTCCATGCCGAGATTTTCAAGGCTCTTATTTAACATATTTTCGATATGCTGCTGGGCGCTTATTCCGGCTGCTATTTCCTCATTTGTCCGGGGCAGGAACTTTGTCGCAATCACAACATCCTCTCGCTTTGCAAAATCCCCTACCGCCCTGCCAAGATACTGCTCACTTGTACCGTTTTGATAGGCGATTGCCGTATCATAAAAATTGACACCTAATTCAAGTCCGTGTTTTATGATTTCCCTTGAATGTTCTTCATCCAAAGTCCAGCTGTGCTGTCCTCGTCCCGGATCACCAAACCCCATACATCCCATGCAGATACGGGATACATTCAAATCTGAGTTTCCCAATTTTATATACTCCATGTCAGTTTCCTCCTCCATTTCCTATTTTTGCTTTATTTTATTATCTTCAAGCCACTGCACCAAGCCATGTAATATTCTCAACCCGCAGGTCTTTGCCGTGAAAATTGCTCGATTTATTGCCCTTTATTTCCACATATTCTTTCTGAGTAAGCTCATACGGGCTCATGTAGAAATCACTGACCGAACTATGTGCATATCTTCATCATCACCATGCCGGTTCGTGGAGAATTCGTGCCGCCTGCTTACTCCCCGGAAGCGTCAGCCATTTTAATGCAAAACCTGACAGGAGAATAATCCCCTTTGAATACACCTTTGAACCATTTATAATTCATTACATGATGCAGGACAAAAAGGCATACCATTACAATACCCATCCACTCATGGGATTCCTGTCCCAACTGGATTTCTGCCGCAAGCAGCGGTAACTCTTTAATCTTTCGCCATCAAGCCACGTCACACTTTCATCGGTATAATCATGCAGTTCTTCTGCACTGGAACCAATCCCACTACTACCGGAAGTACAGAAGGGAACAATGGTCTTCCCAGAAAAATCATAACTTCCCATGAATGTATCAATGATATGCGGTGCATCGCCCCACCAGATTGGATACCCGATAAATACAATTGTATACGATTCCATATCGGACACACTGCCGTTTATAGCCGGTCTTACCGAATCATGATTCATTTCAATGCTTGTACGGCTGTTTTTGTCATTCCAATCAAGATCCGCATCACTATATGGTTCTGCCGGAACAATCTCATACAGATCTGCCCCAGTAACCTCAGCCGCATACTCCGCGAGTTTTTTTGTTGTCCCGGTTGCGGAAAAATAAGCCACAAGCACCTTGCCGCCTTCTGCATCACTCACTGTTTCCGTTCATCCGCAGCAGTTGTTTTAGAATTATCTTCTGTTTCTTTCTTATCATCCTCCGAAATCTGCGGATCAACTTTTTGCGCAACTACCGATGTTTTGCCCTGTTCCTCTGCAGGTGTACTATCTGCCTGGTTTCCACAGGCAACCATACAGAGCATCATTACGAGTACAATCAAACCTTCAAGAACAATAATTCTCATTTAAGCAATTCCTTTTATCTTTTTAATAGATTCACAATGTTTTCCAGCCGATCCGGAATACCTAAATCATCCGTGGTAAACGCTGAAAATACCTCTGCTTCTTTTTCATAAATGTCCTTCAAAACGGTATCTGCATACTGCTTTCCCTTTTCAGTCAGCAATATTGTCATTTCCCTGCGTTTTCCCTTAATCGGTTCAAGTTCAATATATCCGTTTTGTTTCATTTCACTCACTACGGTATTGACTGTACTTTTAGGCAGGCCCCAATCAACACAGATCTCCCGCTGGGTATGGTTTTCTCCATCATTTAGCGCATATAATATCCACAAAAGCGTAGGCGCTACACCACTCTTTTTTGCAAACTCATCATATACCGCATCAATATGATAAATTGCTCTGCCAAAGTTATAAAAAAAATCTTTCGGATTCATAATACACCCTTTCTCAAAAGTTCACTTTCGTACTTTATTGTAGTTCGTTTTCGTACTTCTGTCAAGCGGTTCTGTAATAATCTCAATTTTGCTTACAAAAAATTAAGTAATAAATGCCTTAACGGACGACTCCCTCTTCCTTTAGTTCTGCTGCATAGGCACCCTTTTACAATGTTTTCAGGTGAAACCTGTCTTGACCGCCGGATAATGTGTTTGATTTTCGTACAGTCTGATTTTTAAGTAATGACTCAATAAAATCCATATGAGCACAAAAAGGGCTGCCGCACCTATGATTTTTCAATCATCTGGTGCGACAGCCCCTTTTCATTGGGCCTGAGATATGGTACAGATTCTAATCAATCTCCATGCCATCCACATCAATCCGTGATAAATTCCTTGGACCACTGGGCAATGGCCGGCTCCCATTCATCATATCTGTGGTATCCCTTGCAGCTGCTTTTGTTGTAAAGAAAAAGGTAGAAGTACCGTTGAAACAGGCTTAACCTTAACAGAGAAACAAAAATATAAGAACCCGCTTAAAATAACAGAACGTCCCTGCCCATTGTATTATATATTCCGGGCAGGGACATTCTAATACTATCTCTCTTTCGTCTCAATCATCCTCTTAATATCTTCAATGAATCCATCCAGTCCAGCAGCGCCCAGGTCACCCTTGTCCCGGCTTCTCACCGTTATCGCGCCCTCTACGGCTTCCTTCTCACCCAGAACCAGCATATAGGGAACCTTCTCCAGCTGAGCCTGGCGAATCTTGTAGCCTACCTTCTCGTCCTTGTGGTCCAGCTCTGTGCGGATGCCGGCTGCCTTTAACTTCTCGTATACGCCGGTGGCATAATCCATGGACTTCTCAGAAACAGGGATTACCTTAACCTGCACAGGAGCCAGCCATACCGGAAACTTCCCTGCAAAATGCTCAATCAGGATGCCGATAAAACGCTCAATGGAGCCAAAGCATACGCGGTGAATCATGATTGGACGCTTCTTGGAGCCGTCCTCAGCCGTATACTCCAGGTCAAACCTCTGAGGCATCTGGAAATCCAGCTGAATGGTACCGCACTGCCATGTCCTGCCCAGGGAATCCCTCAGGTGGAAGTCAATCTTAGGACCGTAGAACGCGCCGTCGCCCTCGTTGACAATATAATCAAGGCCCATGTCCTCCAGCGCCTTCTTAAGGCCGTTTGTAGCCATCTCCCAATCCTCGTCAGACCCCATGGAATCCTCCGGCCTGGTGGACAGCTCCACAAAATATTCAAAGCCAAACTGTGTATACACTTCATTGATCAGCTTTGTTACACCCTTAATCTGGTCCTCAATCTGGTCATCTCTCATGAAGATATGGGCATCGTCCTGAGTAAAGCAGCGCACACGCATCAGGCCGTGGAGCTGTCCGCTCTTCTCATGGCGGTGAACCAGTCCCAGCTCGCCTACCTTTAAAGGCAGGTCACGGTAAGAATGGGGCTGATTCTTGTAGACCAGCATTCCTCCCGGACAGTTCATAGGCTTGACAGCATAGTCTTCCTCATCAATTACAGTGGTATACATATTATCCTTATAATGGTCCCAATGGCCTGAATTCTCCCAAAGCTTACGGCTCAGGATGATGGGGGTGGAAACCTCCTGATAGCCGTCCCTGTAGTGAATCTCACGCCAGTAATCAATCAGGGTATTCTTTAATGTCATTCCCTTGGGAAGGAAGAATGGGAATCCTGGTCCCTCCTCCGCAAACATGAACAGGCCCAGCTCCTTGCCCAGCTTCCTGTGGTCACGCTTCTTTGCCTCCTCCATCATGGCCAGATAGGATTCCAGGTCTGTCTTGTTGGCAAATGCGGTTCCGTATATCCTGGTAAGCATCTTATTCTTCTCGCTGCCTCTCCAGTAAGCACCTGCAATGCTTGTAAGCTTAAACGCCTTTACGCCCTTTGTATACATGATATGGGGTCCTGCGCACAGGTCCACAAATTCGCCCTGCTGGTAAAAGCTGATTGTCTCTTCCTCCGGCAGGTCCTCAATAAGCTCTACCTTATAAGGCTCTCCCTTTTCCTTCATGAACTTGATGGCCTCAGCCCTTGGCAGTACAAACGGCTTAATCGGCAGATTTTCTTTTACAATCTTAGCCATCTCTGCCTCTAACTTCTCAAGGTCCTCAGGAGTAAAGCCTCCCTCCCTGTCAAAATCATAGTAAAAGCCATCATCAATGGCCGGTCCAATGGCCAGCTTTGCATCCGGATACAATCTCTTAACTGCCTGTGCCAGTACATGGGATGCCGTGTGGCGTATGGCCCTTAATTCATCCTCAGCTTCATGTACACTTCCGTCTGGTAAAATAATTTTCATACGAATCTCCTTTCTTCTATGGGCCTTTTTCGGCTCCATCTCTTTGGTGTTATTCTGATATCATGATTCCGGCTGTTCTGCTGAAAAACATTCCTTCTGAATATGTCCGCTGCCGGAATCCTGTGAAAAAACGGGAAAATAAAAACCCCTGGACATATTCTTATGTCCAAGGGTGCATTCACACGGTTCCACCTTGATTTTCACTCATTTATCCCTTAACGCGGGGGTACGGCGCCATTTCCCACCCTTCTTTGTGTTGTGAAAACGTGTATCATAAGGGCATCTGACACAAATCATACCCCTTCCACACACAACACCTGTCCGGACCTCCCTGACGCGGCTCAGGACTGGTATTCGTCAATCTTTGGTATGCGGCCATTCCACCAACCGGCCTGCTCTCTGGATACTTCCCACTGACTACTGTTTCCCTCAATGCCTCTGCATATTGCTAACCTTGATTATAACACCTGACTCTGATTTGTCAAGACCAGCTTGAAAGGCTTTTTATTCCCATATAAAATCGTTCCGTTCATCTTTATCCACAATTCCACCCTTCTGCCCCGCCCATCTGTGGATAACATTTACTTTTTCCCACATTTCTGTTAAAATATATCCCTGTAAACTACTTAAATTTTATGTCGGACACAATTATAGACATCCCTCAACACAAAAGAAAAGAAGGTGAACCATGAAAATTGTCATCATAGACGGACAGGGCGGAAAAATGGGTAAGTCAGTCATCGAACAGCTGAAAAAACGTTTTCCAAGTCTGGAGACATATGCCATCGGAACAAACAGCATAGCCACATCCGCCATGCTGAAAGCAGGCGCCACCTATGGCGCTACCGGTGAGAATCCGGTTATTGTCAATGCCGGGGACGCAGATATCATCATCGGTCCTATCGGCATTGTCATGGCCAATTCCCTTTTGGGGGAGATTACGCCTGCCATGGCCACAGCCATTGGCATCAGCAGGGCATATAAGATACTGATTCCGGTCAACCGTTGCAATCACTACATTGTAGGTTGCCAGAACAGTACCTTATCTGACTACATCAATATGGTATGTTATGAAGTAGGAAAGGAAGCAGGTATCAATGAGAACCATTGAATTTAAAATGGAACGCCAGGGACTTGTGAATAAAGGCGATAAAGTAAAAATAATCGAGCGGGAAGGAACCAGCAGCTACAGCTATATCATTGACCCAGCTGTAGCCATGTCCGGCTGCTTCGCCGCCCGTTACCGCATCAAATCTGAATACGGAATTGTAAAAGACATACGCGAAAATTCACGTGGTTTTTATGTGATAGTGGATTTTGATGAGGAAGAACCCCGCTAATACGGGTCTATCTCTTTATCCCAAAGGCACTATCTTTACCTCTGCAGACGGTTCCGTCACCGGTGGAACCGTAGGAGCAGGCGCCGGGACTGTGGGAGCAGGTGCCGGAACCGTTGGTACAGTTGTATCCGTATGAGGTCCCTCCGTGTTGATTACAGGGTTGTTATTTACGGAAGGCTCCGCCGGTGAGACAGTCTCTGTGGAAGCCGGCGGCATAGTCTCAATTGGCTGGATTATGTCCCCCGTCTCCTGGGATTCGCTGCTCTTCCCGTATTCTGTTGAGGGAACCATATCAATCAGGCTTCTGTCCCCGGCATCCAGCTCAATGGCTTTGCTCCACAGGATACTGGTTATTCCTCTGTTTCTGTCCCATTCACAATCATGCCACAGACAGATGACCTTGCCGTCCCTGGCCATTATAATTTCCAACATGTCATTTCCGTCCACATGCTTTCCGGTCCGTACGGATTCATCCTTTATCTGATAAATGTTCCCATCTCTTGCTATAATAACAGCTGCTCCGTATGCCTGTTTCCAGATAGCGGGATTGTATTCCCCGAATATCTGGCCCTCGTCTTCATAGTAATACATATTCTGCATAACACCAGGGAAACGCTCTGACACTGCCTGTTTATTCTGCCCTTCCAAATCAGTTCTGAAAATCTGGCTGTACCACTCTCCTCCGGTACCTTTATCCACATAACTGCTATAGTAGATCTGGTTATCCACAATGCAATAGCTCTGTACACCATAGTTTTCCCTGATAATGGCAGTATCGCTCCCATCGCTCTTTACACAGACGGAAGATTTTGTTCCGCTGCCGCCCAGATAATAGGTCTTTTTGCCAATGGTTACCTGGCCGTGTTTTACATATTTTATCTTTCCGTCTTCCTCAATCCTGTAAACACGGTCTCCAATGCTGACACTGCTGCCGCTTTCAGCAACCGCAGGATTTCCCATGTCGTCCACCAGATAACAATTTCCATCTTTTATGACCACCGAATACCTGGCTTGCCCAGTGGCAATCTCTGTGCCTGAGGTGGTATGGTAAATCTTCCCTGCCTGGGCGTAATAGATTGTCTCCTCCAGCACCATATAACCATCCACGTTCTCTGCAATCAGTTCCTTTGTATCGCTACCCGGCCTCATCCGGAAGAGCTTATCGCAAAGCCCCCTCTCAGCCTCAGAAAGGCCCTGTTTCTGGCTTTCCTTTACCTTAGGCAGGAAATATACGTAATCGCCGTAAGCACGCATAGAATTCCTTGTAGTCTTTTCTGGGGCAGTCTCTCCCCCCAGTACCATTACCTTGTTCTCCACGGTCTTACGGTACAGAATAGTCTTAAACAGTCCTGTGTCTTCCGCCCTCAGATAACACCAGAACGCATTAGTCCTCACCAGGCTGTCCAGGTTCTCACCTGTACTCTCAGGTACATAGTCCAAATCAATGTGAATATCCTTCAGATATCCCTTAGTATCATGGCAGGTATAAATCTGACCTTCCTGTTTCAATTCTCCGGTAGCCATGATGCCGTCACTGTCAAAGTAGTACAGAAAACCGTCTATGTCCTTCCACTGGTCTGCCACATACGTTTCTTCATCCAGATAATACATCCAACCATTATCTGTTTCATTCCAGCCGGCCTTTGGCTCCTCACTGATATCTATGGTTATGGAAGGCGTCTCCTTCTCCTCAGTGCCGAAATCCAGCTTTTCATAATCCGTCCGGATTTTCCCAATCACGGACATGACAACATACACGGCTGCCGTCATGATGATGGCTGCCATGATAATCAAAATCACAGTCTTTATTGGTGAATCCTTTTTTTTACGCCGTCTGCTCATTTATTTTCCCCTGGTATCTTTTGTTAGTAGTATATCGAATCCTTAAAACAATATTTATACTATCAGACTTCCGGCATTTTTACAATGAAGGAAATCTTACAATAAAACAAAAAAGCACCCATCCGTCAAGGATAAGTGCTAAATGCTGAGTGCCCAAAGTCGGAATCGAACCAACGACACGAGGATTTTCAGTCCTCTGCTCTACCAACTGAGCTATCTGGGCATCTGATGAGCGTGCCGGGATTCGAACCCGGGACAACTTGATTAAAAGTCAAGTGCTCTACCGACTGAGCTACACGCCCATAAAGTTTAAGTTTTTGCAAAAAAAATTGCGGGGGCAGGATTTGAACCTACGACCTTCGGGTTATGAGCCCGACGAGCTTCCAGACTGCTCCACCCCGCGCTAGTATATAATTATAAATGTTTTAAAATGTTTTGTCAACTAACATTTTAAATGGGCGAAGGTGGATTCGAACCACCGAAGGCATTGCCAGCAGATTTACAGTCTGTCCCCTTTGGCCACTCGGGAATTCGCCCTTATTATATTAGTATATACACTTTTCTGTAAAAAATACTTAAATGGGGCCTACAGGGCTCGAACCTGTGACCCTCTGCTTGTAAGGCAGATGCTCTCCCAGCTGAGCTAAGACCCCAATAGGTATCTCTTTCAGCGTGTATATGAAAGAAAAACGACCCGGAACGGGTTCGAACCGTCGACCTCCGCCGTGACAGGGCGGCGCTCTAACCAGCTGAGCCACCGGGCCATTAAAGGCATATACATACCTTCAAAACCGCATATTGAATTCCGATTGTTCCACAAACCTTTTCTTCCCTTAACCTTTTGGATAAGCCCTCGACCGATTAGTATTAGTCAGCTCCGTACATTACTGCACTTCCACCTCTAACCTATCTACCTCGTCGTC
>NZ_AUJR01000009.1 GCF_000424325.1 [Clostridium] clostridioforme AGR2157 | reverse complement strand
CTGTAACCGAATGCATCCCCGCCATTGACTTTATCAAACGCCTGATTGTACATATCCCTGACAGACACTTTAAAATGGTCCGTTACTATGGGATTTATGCAAAGCACCATAAACAGGAAAAAAATCTCCGGAAATGTTTATCCCCTCAGAAACAGCGTTATCTTTCCAGGCTTCTGGATTGGCGTAATTCAATCCTTCTGGCTTTTGGCTATGATCCGCTCAAATGCCCGGAGTGTGGCACTTCTATGTTGGTTTTAGAAGTTTACCACAAAAAAACTGCGTCAGATAGTGCAGCCTAAACCAAAAACAAAAAACTACATAGGCAACGTCATGGCGAAGTTACATCTTCGCTCTTTTGCTATGCCGTTTTTTATTTCAAGTCTATTATACACCATTTTGGCCGGTTTGCGAAGTTTCCTGAAAAGCAAAAAAGAAACGGCCCCGAAAATAAGGGCCGCTCAGCCTACTTTGCGAACAAGTCCGAGTGCGTCCCTGTGCGCGAAGCCGTCAATATCAGTTTTTCTTTGTCTGTAGCATAGATTAAAAGCCAGTCCGGTAAAATATGGCACTCACGAAAACCAACATAATTTCCGACCAGCCCATGATCCCGGTAGCGTTCATCAAGCGGCTGCTCATTAAGCAGAAGATCAATCACTTCTTCCAGCAGGCCCATATCATAGCCGCGCTTCTTTACACGCTTATAGTCCTTGCGGAATTGTCCGGTGGTTACTAATTCTAACATTACTCACCGTCCTTTTCTGCGTCCAGTTCTTCAAAAAGAGCGTGTGCGGAAGAATAACTCTTTGCCTGTACCTGTCCGCCCATGATGGCCCTTGCCTCATTCATGGCTGCTTCTGTTTCCGCATTGTAGCGCGGCTGTTTCATCTCAAATGGAAGTCCGCCCTCCATAATTGACTTGCGGAGGAAAATGTTGATTGCGTCCGTAACAGTGATTCCAAAACTGGAAAACAGCTTTTCTGCGCTTGATTTTGTTTCAGGATCAATTCGGACATTGATATTTGCGGTTTTTGCCATGTGATTCACCTCCCTTATTGTTTCACTTATAGTATATCCATTTGTATTCACGATGTCAACACAGCGTGAAACATTTTACAAAAAGTTCAGAAACCAGCGGCACAAGGTAAACCAGCTGATCCGTAAGCTGTGCGCCAACTGTGACGACGGGGAATGTATCTTACTTGATGACGGCGAGGCCGTCACCTGCCCCCAGCTGTTGACTGCCTCCCTGTGCTGCACTTATTTTAAGGCGGCGGTGCTGCCTGCGGATCGGCTCCTGTTTATGGAGCTGTATTCCGGCAGGGAAAAGCGGCGGTGTGTCTTATGGGTATCACCTGTCTTTCCTGTGTATTTTCTGTGTGATTCCAAATATAAGTTTACATGTGATTTCAGCAGCCGAAAGGGCCGGACGGGATAAAATCCCTGAACTGCATCTTAGAGTGCAGCAGATTGCCGGAATATCTGAATATATCCAGCAGAAGTAAATTCACTTTAGCAAAAAAGGAAACCCATGTCAAGACCGGATTTCCTTTTCTGTATTTTTGGATTTTTGTTTATATTTTTGCATTTCCTGCATTTTCAACATTTTCTCTCATTTTGCGTCTCTTTTGCCGCCGCTCAAAACCCAGCCAAAATAACTGCCATGACTGCCCGAAAACAATTTTCCAACACGTCCTACCCCAGCGCCACATCCAGTATCATCATCACCACAAACCCAACGGCAAATCCAATGGTTGCCGCATTGGAATGCTCTCCTTCGGCTGATTCCGGAATCAGTTCCTCTACTACCACGTAAATCATAGCACCTGCCGCAAAGGACAGGAAGTATGGAAGAACCGGTCCTAAAAACTCGGCCAGCACCAGCATAAGAACGGCGCCTATGGGCTCCACCACGCCTGAAAGCGTGCCGTAAATGAATGCCTTCCCCTTCCCGGCCGCCTCCTTAAGAGGCAGGGATATGATGGCCCCCTCCGGGAAATTCTGTATGGCAATACCCACGGACAAGGCCAGAGCGCCTGCCATGGTGATAGTCCCGTTCTGTGACAGAAGTCCTGCAAACGCAACGCCCACGGCCATTCCCTCCGGTATATTGTGGAGGGTCACTGCCAGCACCAGCATGGTACTCTTTTTCCAGTTGCTCTTTGGACCTTCCGGCTGCTCTGTATCGATGTGCAGATGAGGTATTATCTCATCCAACAGGAGCAGGAAACCAATTCCCAAAAGAAAGCCCACAGAAGCAGGAATGAATGCCAGCTTACCCATATGCCCGCTCATATCCATGGACGGAATCAAAAGGGACCAGACGGAAGCCGCCACCATTACCCCTGACGCAAATCCCAGAAATGTCTTCTGGACACTGGGCTTCAATGCTTTTGTCAGAAAGAACACACAGGCTGCCCCTGCCGTGGTCCCGATAAAGGGAATCATGATTCCCACAAATATACTGCTCATCTTAATGCACCTCTGTCATTTCCTGAGCCCCAGCCCTCCTTTCTACAGGAATCCTTTGAGCTTCAGATAGTCTTTTATCAGTTGAATCATCTGGTCATAATCAATCCGGCTGGCATTGATGGGAAGGTCATAATTTTCCATATCCATCCACTCCCTGCCGGTAAAGTAGCGGTGATATTCCGTCCTCTCCTTATCAATCCGTCTCATCCTGCGGAGAGCTTCCGCCTCATCCACCTTATCCACGTCCATGACCCTGCGGATTCTGGTGACCGTATCCGCATACACAAAGATGCGCACCAGATTATCCATCTGGTCCTGAAGCACATAGTTGCCGCAGCGGCCTACGATAATACAGGTCTCAGAGGCTGCCAGCCTGCGGATGACCGATGACTGGAAACGGAACAGGTTATCCGGCGAAGTGATGTTGGGGCCGGCCTTATCCGGTTCTGTCAGCTCCGGCTTCATGCTGGTCACTATACGGTACAACAGATTGTTTCCAGCCCTTTCATCCGCCAGCCTGAAGTACTGTTCCCCTATGGCGCTGGTCTCAGATGTCATCTTAAGTATCTCTTCATCGTAAAAATGAATGCCCAGCTCCTCGGCCAGGCGTTTGCCTGTCAGGCGGCCGCCGCTTCCGTACTGGCGTTCAATGGTAATTACAAAATGTCTGTCATTCATATTGAGTCCCCCTTATTCCTAATCCACATCCGTGCCCATAACACACCGTGGTCTCTTTCACGTCTATACAATGTCTATATGGCACATCCCCATGGCGCTGAGAGCATTGTGATGGCTCTGGGGAGTTACCCCCGCACAGCAGGCCCCGTCCACCTGTATGGATGTGTCAGGAACCGCTGCCTTAATCAGCATGGCGTTGGAAATGACGCAGATATCCGTGCACAGGCCGACGAGCTCTACAAAGTCATACCGCCCCCTGGCCGCGTAATCCGCCAGTTCCCTGCTTCCAAAGGTATGCTTCTCAAAACGGGTTCCCGAAATTCCCCTGAGCTCCGGTATCAGTTCCCAGCCCGGCGTTCCCTTGACACAATGGACCACCGGAAGCTTCTTCCCTTCCATGGTATCCGTATAATCGTCAAAATGGGTGTCCAGGGTAAATACCACCTCGTCTCCTGCATCCTGGTACGCCTTTATCTTATCCAGCACATGAGGGACAATGGCCTGGGCCTCAGGGCTGCCCAAAGCTCCATCCACAAAATCCTTCTGCATATCCACCACCACAAGTAATCGTCTCATGGAACTTTCCTCCTTGTTGTGAACATTTTTTTGGTGAACACTTTTTGTTGTTAACACTTTTGTTTTGAATCCAAAGTGTTCCTTTCCACACCTACAGTCTACCACATTTCATCAATCAATAAAAGTTCTTTTACACTTTTGTGCGGCATTGCATGACTTTATATGAATTTTCAAAACACTCTTGACAAATCCATTTTATTGTATTAAGATACGGATTAATAACTTAAACCGTAGAGAAAGAGGAGTAAGCTATCAAAGCTTTAACACAGAGAGCCGCAGGCGGTGGGATTGCGGTATAGGGCTGGCAGCTGAATGGACTTTTGAGGGCGGTCTTGAAGGATTGTATCATCTGTAGGGACCGACGGATTCCGTAACCGTTATACATGCGGCGCATATGTTGGTATGTGTAAAGTGGACTTTTTAGTCAATTTGAGTGGCACCGCGGATTTCATTCGTCTCAATTTTAGCATAAGCTATGATTGGGACTTTTTTTATTCCGGCTTTATTCAAACGGCAGCCCCATCAGAAAGTCCCTTATCCAACAGCATGTTTTAATCATACAAATATAGTTTAAAAACAGGAGGAAACAAAATTATGAAAAAAACAATTGCAATGCTTTTAACCGCAGCTTTAAGCGCATCCATCTTAGCAGGCTGCGTATCCACTTCCCAGAACACCACCGCGGCCCAGTCCGCTGAGACCTCCGCCGGAACCGGGTCTGAAAATAAGGCCGCCCAGGGCGCTGACGGCTCAGCGGCCGACGCGCCGTCCGCTGACACATCTTCCGCTGACAAGACCGGTGAGTCCAAGGCAGAATCTTCTGCTGACAGCGCTGCCTACACCATCGGTGTGGGACAGTTTGCAGAGCATGGCTCCCTGGACAACTGCCGCGAAGGCTTCATGGCCGGCCTGGCAGAAGAAGGCATCGAGGAGGGCGTAAACCTGACCGTACTGTATGATAATTCCCAGGCTGACGGCGGTACGGCCAGCCAGATTGCAACGAATTTCGCCGGCAAGGGCGTGGACCTGATGTGCGGCATCGCAACTCCCATGGCACAGGCAGAGTACGGCGTGGCTAAGAAGTCAGACATTCCTGTTATTTTCACTGCCGTAACCGACCCCGTAGCCGCAGAGCTGGCCAATGCGGACGGCACTCCGGTAGGCGAGATTACGGGCACCAGCGATAAACTTCCCGTAGAGGCCCAGCTCAAGATGATTCGTGAGATTCTTCCGGAAGCTAAAAACATCGGCATCATGTACACCACCAGCGAGGTGAATTCTGAATCCGCCATTGCAGAGTACAAGGAGCTGGCTCCCCAGTATGGTTTTGAAATCGTGGACACAGGCATCTCCTCTTCCGCTGATATCGCCCTGGCTGCCGACACCCTCATAAGCAAAGTGGACTGCATCACCAACCTGACCGACAACACGGTAGTTGCCTCCCTTCCCGTTATCCTGGATAAGGCTGCCGCCAGGAATATCCCTGTATTCGGCAGTGAGATTGAGCAGGTGAAGATTGGATGCCTGGCTGCCATGGGACTGGACTACATCGAACTGGGCAAGCAGACAGGAAAGATGGCTGCACAGGTACTGCGCGGCGAGAAAAAAGCCAGTGAAATGAACTACGAAACCATCAAGGAGGCTGCCTTCTACGGCAATACACAGGTAGCCGAGAATCTGGGCATCACACTGCCGGTAGATTTGACTAAAAATGCAGCTGAGCTGTTCACTGAGATTGCCCAGTAAAGCTCTATCATCATTATCTGGAGGAACATCATGACAACGATTATTTTAGGTATCTTTGAAGAAGGCCTGGTATACGCTATCATGGCCCTGGGCGTATACATCACATACCGGATTCTGGATTTTCCGGACCTGTCCGTGGACGGGACCTTCCCTCTGGGAGCTGCCTTTACCGCTACCGGCATAGCCGGAGGTTTCATCCATCCGGCTGCTGCCCTTCCCCTCTCCTTTCTTTTGGGAGCCATGGCGGGCTGCGTCACCGGACTTATCCATGTCAA
Source organism: [Clostridium] clostridioforme AGR2157 (assembly GCF_000424325.1). GTDB lineage: Bacteria > Bacillota > Clostridia > Lachnospirales > Lachnospiraceae > Enterocloster > Enterocloster clostridioformis_A. Next base: position 116,582 of record NZ_AUJR01000009.1, on the reverse strand, counting down.
GCTGAAGGTACGGGACCTGCTGTCGGGAATCATTGTCATGACCGCCCTCTACTCCATCAACTTAAGGATTGCGGGCAAGTCCAACCTGCCTATTTTCAGCAAAGACACGATTTTCAGCGATCCATGGCTGGAACGCACCATCCCCCAGGCCCTCAAGCCCTATACTGTGACTATCATCCTTCTGGCAATCGTCCTTATCTGTAAGCTGCTCCTGGACGCTTACCTGAAAACCCGGTCCGGCTATCTTCTCAGGGCCGTGGGGGACAATGATCTGCTGGTCACCTCCTTAGCCAAGGATAAGGGCATGGTTAAAATCATCGGCCTGGCCATTGCCAATGGATTTGCAGCCCTGGCCGGCAGCGTGTACTGCCAGCAAAAGGGATTCTTTGAGATTTCCACCGGCACAGGCACTATTGTCATCGGCCTGGCCAATGTAATCATAGGCACCCAGCTGTTCAAACGGTTCGGCTTCGTGAAGTCCACCACGGCTGTCATCATAGGTTCCATCATCTACAAGGCCTGTGTATCCCTGGCCCTGCTCCTGGGCGACTTAAGGCTTACCTTTGGAAACTTTACTGTTTCCTTCCCGGTGACTGCCTCGGACTTAAAGCTGATTACATCCATTTTGTTCCTTATCATCCTGGTGGCAAGCTCCTCCAGAGGAAAGAAGGTAAAGAGCCATGCTTGAGCTGATGCATATCAATAAATACTACAATGCCGGTACAGTCAATGAAATGTGCCTGTTTGAGGACTTCAACCTGACCATAAGGGACCATCAGTTTGTGTCCGTGGTGGGAAGCAACGGCTCCGGCAAAACCTCCCTCTTAAACATCATCTGCGGCAGCATTCCCCTGGATGAGGGACGAATCATAATCGGCGGAAAGGACATCACCCGGATTCCTGAATACAAGCGCCAGCGCCGCATCGGACGGGTTTATCAGAATCCGGCCATGGGCACATGTCCAACCATGACCATACTGGAAAACATGTCCCTGGCAGACAACAAGGGAAAGGCCTTTAACCTCAGGCCGGGAACCAACCGGCAGAGACTGGAGTATTACCGTGAATCCCTCCGTTCCCTGGGACTGGGGCTGGAGGATAAGATGGATGTGAAGGTGGGAGTCCTTTCCGGCGGCCAGCGCCAGGCCATGGCCCTTCTCATGTCCACCATGACTCCCATTGAGTTCCTGATTTTAGATGAGCACACAGCTGCCCTGGACCCCAAGACTGCTGAGACCATCATGGAGCTGACCGGAAAGATTGTAAAGGAAAAAAATCTGACCACCATCATGGTTACCCACAACCTGCGCTATGCAGTGGAATATGGGGACCGCCTCCTGATGATGCACCAGGGCCGCGCCGTGGTAGACAAAGAGGATGAGGAAAAACAGGCGCTCTGCATTGACGACATTCTGGAAAAATTCAATGAAATCAGCATAGAATGCGGCAATTAAACTAAAAAAGCACAAGCGCCTGGACCATATCAGCCATAATCCGCTTCATATGATTGAAACCAATGAAACAGGGGCGGGTATGGAGATTATGCCGGCGCAATATAAAAGGGCTGATGCCCGGCTTAGTTCATATGCCGGGCACCAGCCCTTCTCCTGTCCTGTAACATCCACTGGAGAAAACTTAATTATTCTGCAAATAACATAATCTTGGAAGCTGTGTTCTCATCATCTGACCATACCACACATTTCTTTCCCTGTGTCAGGTCATCCAGAGTCACGATGTTCCTGGTGAGATACGGGAAGATGTTGCAGTCCTCCGCCAGTGTGAACTCGGCTCCGTCCGCGGCTGTCAGCACGGATTTGGATGTGGCTGCATCCGTAACCATGGACTTGACTTCCACATAATCAGGCGCCTTGGCGTCTGCCGGAAGATTGGTGAAAATCATGACAGCATTGGTCATGGGCGGAAGGCTCATGGTCATGGCCGGCCCTATGTAGGCGTAAATGGTATCCCCGTCCTTCACATCCTCCAGGGCTACCGGGAGACCTGTCATGGCGTCCAGGATATAGGTCATATCGTCAGCCACATTCAGGATAATTTCACCGCTGGTACTCATGCCCGACTGATTGTCAATGGAAAGACTGCCGTCCTCCATCTTTGTCACAGGTCCGTAAATCCGGATGGACTGGGGCATCCCGGGCCGGCTCTCTTCCATACTCTCAATGGCTCCGGTGACTGATTCCACTACCGTGGTGTCATTCATGGTGGTCTCTTCCTTATTCTCTTCTGCTGTCACGGAGCTATCGGCCGTTGTCTCGGCGTTGACACCTGCCGAGCATCCGGCTGCTCCCAGGGCTATGGCTGCACAAATTCCTACTGCATATAAATAATATTTTCTCAATATAATCTTCTCCTTTTCATCTGCCTCGCGGGAAGCCATGGGCCAGCCGAAGGCACTTGTTATGTCTGTATGAGAAGTATATATCATTTACTGTCCATATCCAATAAAGTATTTCTTAATAATTCTGAATTTAGAATGAACCTTATGACAAATGTTTCAAAATGTTTACACAAATACGGTTTATCTTTACCGGGCCATCTCACTCTGAGGGCCTGCCTGGTTGTGGGCATGGATGATGGTCTCGATTTCTTCCAGGTTGGAAGATGGCAGGTCTCCGGGAATGGTGTTCTTGACAGCAGCCGTGGCATTACCGAAAGCAACTGCCCTGGCACAGTCACCGCCTGTACTGAGCAGCCCGTAAAGAGCCCCGGATATATAGGCGTCGCCGCTGCCAATCCGGTCCACCACTTCAATATCCCGGTACGGCTCTTCCTCATAGTACTCATCCTTTGCAGCATCGTATATCACAGAGCCAAAGGTATGGCGCTTGGGACTGTGGACAATTCTCTGGGTGGAGGCCACGATGGAGATGGGGAATTCCTCGGTGAAGCTCTTCATCATCTCCCTGGCCGTACCTGTCTTTAAGAAGGTAAGCCTGGCGGTGTCCTCGGAACAGAAGAAGATGTCCACATAGGGAAGGATTCTCAGGATACATTCCCTGGCCTGGTCCCCTGTCCACAGATTTCCTCTGAAGTTAACATCAAAGGATACCAGGGTGCCCGCTGCCTTAAACCGCTTAATCATCTCTATGGTTGTCTCGCGGATGTCCTCGTTTAAGGCCAGGGTGATGCCTGTGGTGTGGAAACATTTGGAAGCCGTGTACACCTCCTCCGGTATCTCGTCAATATCCAGGGAGAAAAAAGAACTGTGGTTGCGGTCATAAATCACTTTGGGCTTTCTGGGGTAAGCGCCGTTCTCATAATAGTAAATGCCAACCCTGGCTGCGGGGGACTGGTCATACATGAAGAAATCATCGCTTACCCCGAAGGAACGAATCTTGCCTTTCATGAAGCTTCCTATATCATGGGCCGGAAGCTTGGAAATAACGCCTGTGTGAAGTCCCAGAAGGGCCGCGCCCACTGCCACGTTCAGTTCTGCCCCGCCCACCTGCTTGACGAAGGTGTCGCCTCTTGACAGACGCTCGTTATCTGGGGGTGACAGCCTGAGAAGCACCTGTCCCAGGGTAAGAAGGTCAAAATTCCTGCCGTTAGTCTCTAACATATCATATCTCCTTTTCATATAAAAAACCGTATAAGAAACCTATAAGAAACGGCTAATACCTCTGAAAAGGATTAGCCGTCTCTGATTGTCTGATTGTCAATATCCTGATTTATCTCTGAACACGGCCTGAACCGTCGCCGCCAGCCAGATTCTCAACCTCTGCCCTGGTTACCAGGTTGAAGTCGCCGGGAATGGTGTGCTTTAATGCGGATGCAGCTACTGCATACTCCAAGGCTGCCTTCATATCCTTGCCATCCACCAGACCGCAGATTAAACCTGCCGCGAAGGAGTCGCCGCCGCCTACACGGTCAACGATAGGTGTGATGTGGTACTTTCTGGAGTGGTAGAACTCACGTGTCTTTCCATCCATGATGCAGGCAGACCAGCCGTTGTCGGAAGCGCTGTGGCTCTCGCGCAGGGAGCTGATGATATACTTGAAGCCAAACTTGTCAGCCATCTGGTTGAAGATGTCAACGTATCCAGCCAGTTCCAGCTCGCCGGAGGTAACATCGGTGTTGCCCGGCTTGAAGCCCAGAACCTTCTCTGCATCTTCTTCATTGCCAATGCAGACATCTACGTACTGCATCAGGTTGGTCATGACCTTCTGAGCCTTCTCAGAGGACCACAGTTTCTTACGGAAGTTTAAGTCAACGGACACGGTCACATTGTGTGCCTTGGCTGCCTTTAATGCTGCCTCGGTGAGCTCGATGGCCGCATCGCTGACAGCTGGTGTGATTCCGGTAAAGTGGAACCAGTCAGCATCCGCAAAAATCTCATCAAAGTTGAACTGATCCGCAGTTGCCGTGGAGATGGAGCTGTGAGCACGGTCATAGACCACGTTGGAAGCCCTCATGGCTGAGCCTGTCTCCAGGAAGTAGATACCCAGTCTCTCGCCACTTCTGGCAATGTGCTTTGTACCTACATTATACTTTCTCAGTGCGGCCACTGCGCACTCGCCAATGGGGTTAGCCGGAACCGCGGTAATGAATTCAGCCTCATGACCGTAGTTTGCAAGGGAAACTGCCACGTTTGCCTCACCGCCGCCGTAATTGATGTCGAACTCGTCTGCCTGAATGAACTTTTCGTTGTTTGGGGTAGATAATCTTAACATGATTTCGCCCATGGTAACAATCTTTGCCATTGTATAATTCTCCTTTAATCTCTTCTTAATGATATTTGGAATGATGCTTACTATACGGTATAATCTATGCCCTTGCTGCTGCAACAGCTGCCACGAACTCCTGAGCCTTAGCTGTAACGGCTGCAAAGTCGCCTGTCTTGGCGCCCTTTGTCAGGCTGCTTCCTGTTCCCACTGCGTAAGCGCCGGCCTTGATCCACTTGTCAACATTGTCCACGTCTACGCCGCCGGATGGCATGAACTCGCCCTGTGGAAGGGGTCCCTTGAAGGAGCTGATGGCTGCAGGTCCCACGATGTTGCCCGGGAAAATCTTGATAATGTCACAGCCGGCTTCCATAGCGGTAATGGCCTCGGTTGGAGTCAAAACGCCTGGCAGCATGGGTACTCTGTAACGGTTGCACAGACGGATGGTGTCAACGTTAAGGCCCGGGCTTACGATGTAGTTAGCTCCGGCCAGGATGCAGGCCCTTGCTGTCTCAGGATCCAGTACGGTGCCGGCGCCGATTACAATCTTATCATTGTCTTTATACTTCTCTGCCATCAGTTTGATGAAGCCAACCGGATCTCCGTCATCCATGGTCATGGTAAGCTCGATGAAGTTAATGCCGCCTGCGATGATGGCGTCAACTACCTTCTCACCCTGCTCATAGTTCTTTGCGCGAACAACAGCAACCAGACAGTCTTCTTTCATTCTTGCTAAAACTTGTTCTTTCTTCATCTTCATTCTCCTTCTCTTTGAGTTCGCATATGCGAATCACTTTCATAATTACGATTTGTATACTTAAATTCTAATCTCTGTCACATGATTTGTCAACAGCAAAACAGGTAAAAATGTAAGTTTATTTTCCTATACATGTCCGATGTATCCCAACAGACGTGACAGCTGGGCCCCCTTATCGCTTACCAGGCGTCCCAGGGCATCATAATCCTCTGTGGGTTTATAGAGGCTGGAGACGCTGATGGCTCCCATCACATTGCCATCCTGCCCAAATACGGGGGCTCCTACACATTCCATGTGTTCTTCCAGTTCCCTGGCGTCAAAGGCATATCCCTTTTCCCGCACAGACTTAAGCTCCCTCTCAAATTCTTCCCTGGTGCAGATGGTTCTATCCGTGTGCTTCTTAAAGCTGATACGGGACAATACGCCGTCCCGGTCCTCGTCCTCCGTGTAGGCCATGATTGCCTTGCCAAGGGATGTGCAGTAAATGGGATTTTTAGTTCCCACAGTCGCCGTGGTGATGATGGGATTCTCTGGTTCAAACTTGCAAATATACACAATGGAATCATCCGATCGTATCCCGAAGAACACGGTCTTCCCCACCTCCCTGGAAAATGCCTTTAGCACCGGGTCAATGGTGCTGATAAAGTCCAGGTTATTTGTATAGTTAATTCCAATCCGGTAGGCTGTCAGGCCGATAGTATATCTCTGCTTCTGCTCCCTTGCCACATGAATCATGCCGGCCTGTACCAGAGTGGTCACGATATCGTAGGCGCTGGTCTTAGGCATGTTCAGCTTTGCGCATATCTCATCCAGGGTAATGCCGTCCGGCTTTTTTGACACCAGTTTCAGTATCTCTACGGTGCGCAGCGTGGTTCTGTTTAGTTTCATGGACACCTCCCGCTCAATTATTCGTATATACATCTCTTGTCCGTATATACGATATCTGATACTCAGTATACCTCAGGCAGGCAGGAGATGCAAGAAGAAATTACAATAAAATACTGCCATAAAAACCGTTTTTTCCTACAGCGTCACTCCCTGTTTGAAAATAGCCATGTCATGGAATCCTGCTTCCTCTGACTTGACCTTCCTGCCGGATGCAACAGCCAGAACGTAATTCAGCAGCTCCTTTGCCAGTTCTTCCTTTGTCATGTCCTCCACCATGCGGCCTGCGTTAAAGTCTATCCAGTTGTCCTTGTGGCCTGCCAGCCTGGAGTTGCTGGATATCTTGACCGTAGGCACCGGGGAGGCAAAGGGAGTTCCCCTTCCCGTGGTAAAGAGCACCATATGGGCGCCGGATACAGCCAGCGCCGTGGAGGCCACCAGGTCATTGCCGGGGGCGCTTAACAGGTTCAGGCCCTTCACCTTCACAGGCTCGCCGTATTCCAGCACGCCCCTTACAAGGGCGCTTCCCGACTTCTGGGTACATCCTAAGGACTTGTCCTCCAGGGTGGAGATGCCGCCCTTTTTATTGCCTGGGGACGGATTCTCATAGATGGTCTGGTTGTGGCTGGTAAAATAGTTTTTGAAATTATTGATCAGGTCCACGGTCTTGTCAAACAGCTCCGGGGTGGCGCAGCGGTTCATGAGAAGTGTCTCTGCCCCAAACATCTCAGGCACTTCCGTAAGGATGGTGGTTCCGCCCTTGCTCACCAGCAAATCGGAAAACGCGCCTACCACCGGATTGGCCGTGATGCCGGACAGTCCGTCGGATCCGCCGCACTTCATGCCGATGACGAGCTCGGCGGCATCTATCTTCTCCCTGGAAAATGCACCTGCGTAGGCGGCCAGCTCCTTAAGAAGACCCATGGCAGTCTCCATCTCATCCTCCACATCCTGGCACTGAAGGAACTTCACGCGGTCCTCGTCGTACTCTCCGATGTAGTCCATGAGCACGGGAATGTTGCTGTTCTCGCACCCCAATCCCAGCACCAGCACGCCCCCCGCGTTGGGGTGGTGAATCATGTCCGCCAGCACCTTTCTGGTATTCTCCTGGTCATCTCCCATCTGGGAACATCCAAAGGGATGGGGAAATGCAATCACGTCCTCCACATTTCCGACTGCCAGTGACTTTGCCTGGCTCTCAAGGGCCTTGGCGATGGAGTTGACACAGCCTACAGTGGGGATAATCCATATCTCGTTGCGGATTCCCGCCTTGCCGTCCGGCCTGCGGTATCCCTCAAAATATACGTGCTCCGTGGGGGCCACATCATTTTTCCGGGGAGCATAGTCATAGGTAAGCACCTCCCCCAGGGCAGTCCTCACATTGTGCACATGGACCCATGCCCCTGCCTCTATGTCCTCCTTTGCATATCCAATCCTGAAGCCGTACTTCACCACTTCCTCTCCGGCCTTTATGGGCCTTAAGGCAAACTTGTGTCCCTGGGGTATGTCCTCCAGAGGGCTGACCTTTGCTCCTGCTACATCCAGAGTCCCGCCCTTTGCAAGGGGACGCAGCGCAACCGCCACATTGTCATTTTCATGAATTTTTACAATATCCTGCATGGCCATTCATTCTCCTATCTTCTTTGTTTTCTTTGATTTTGTTCCTGTCTCTTGTGTGCTGTTTCGTGACTTATTTTTGTAAGTGCTTACAATTATTCTACTCATTTTCCGGTCAGAAGTCAATAAAAAAATAGAAAAGTATTGCATTATCCACGGGGAATATGTATAATATACTTATCTTGTAAGCGCTTACAGAATGTGAGGTTGGTCTATGAATATATATGATGTTTCTGAGCATGCGGGGGTGTCCATCGCCACCGTATCCAGGGTACTTAACGGCAATCCCAATGTCAGTGAAAAGACAAGAGAAAAGGTCTTGAAAGTTATGGACGAGTTGGGTTATACTCCTAATGTGTTCGCCAGAGGCCTGGGGTTAAATACCATGCAGACCATCGGAATCATGTGTTCCGATTCGTCCGATCCGTATCTGGCAGGCGCTATTTACTATCTGGAACGGGAACTGCGCTCCCATGGCTATGACGCCATTCTCTGCTGCACCGGCTATGACCTGGATGCCAAACAGAAGTATTTTGATTTGCTGCGTTCCAAGCGGGTGGATGCCATCATACTGGCCGGTTCCAAATTCGTGGAGATGCGGGCCAAGGATAATGCCTATATCATCGAGGCTGCTTCCGACCTTCCCATCATGCTGGTCAACGGCTTTCTGGAAGGTGAGAATATATACAGCACTGTCTGCGACGACCACGCAGCGGTGTACGGCGCTGCCAGCCAGCTGCTCTCCTCCGGACGCAGGCGTATCCTGTATGTATACACCAGCTATTCCTACAGCGGGGTCAATAAGCTGGAGGGATACAAAGACGCCCTCAAGGCAAACGGCATCACGCCCTGCGATGAACTCATCCGCCAGTGTCCCAAGGACATAGAGGCTGCCAGGGAGCTGCTGCTGTCCCTTCACAGAGAAGGATTGGAATTCGACGCGGTCATCACCTCCGACGATTCACTGGCCGTGGGCGCTGTGAAGTATGCCCACATAGCAGATATCTCCATTCCCCAAGGGCTGAGCATTATCGGCTATAACAATTCCCTGCTGGCCCGGTGTACGGACCCGGAGATTACATCCATTGACAGTAAGGTGGAAGCGCTCTGCACCACCACTATCAACACTCTAATGGGGGTTTTCAGCGGCGTGAATGTGCCCAGCAGGACCACAATCGCTTCTGATTTAATAAAAAGGAAAACCACAAATTTTTAATTCTTAAGGAGGAATATCACACATGAAACAATTTATGGACAAGGATTTCTTATTATCAACTGATATGGCAAAGACGCTGTATCATGATTTTGCAGAGAATATGCCGATACTTGACTATCACTGCCACATCAATCCTCAGGAAATCTACGAGGACCGCAAGTTTGACACCATCACACAGGTATGGCTGGGCGGCGACCATTACAAATGGCGCCAGATGCGTTCCAACGGCGTGGACGAGAAGTATGTAACCGGCGACAGCACGGACAGGGAGAAGTTCCAGGCCTGGGCAGAGACCATGCCAAAGCTCATCGGCAACCCGCTGTACCACTGGAGCCACCTGGAGCTGAGAAAGTACTTCGGATACCAGGGCTATTTAAACGGCGATACCGCTGAGGAGGTATGGAACCTGTGCAATTTGAGGCTCCAGGAGGACTCCATGACGGTCCGCAACCTGATCAGACAGTCAGGCGTGACCCTGATCTGCACCACTGACGACCCGGTAGACTCCCTGGAATGGCATAAGAAGATTGCAGAGGACGACACCTTTGATGTACAGGTACTTCCGGCATGGAGACCGGACAAGGCCATGAACGTCGAGAAGCCAACCTTTGGCGCTTACATGGCGCAGCTTTCCCAGGTCAGCGGTGTTCAGATTACTGATTATGCATCCTTAAAAGAGGCGCTCAGGAAGCGTATGCAATTCTTTGCATCCATGGGATGCTGCGTATCCGACCATGCCCTGGAGTATGTGATGTATGCGCCTGCTGCTGACTCCGAGGTGGATGCCATCCTTGCCAAGGGCTTAAAGGGCGAGGCAGTAACCAAGGAAGAGGAACTGAAGTTTAAGACAGCCTTCATGCTGTTTGTGGCCCGCGAGTACAATGCCATGGGATGGATTATGCAGATTCACTACGGCTGCAAGAGGGACAACAACGGCTACATGTTCGAGAAGCTGGGCGCTGATACCGGATTTGACTGCATCAACAACTACGCTCCAAGTGCGCAGATGGCTGATTTCTTAAATGCCCTGAGCACCAATAACGAGATTCCAAAGACCATCCTTTACTCTCTGAATCCAAATGATAATGCTTCCATCGGAACCATCATCGGCTGCTTCCAGGAGAAATTCCCTGGCAAGATTCAGCAGGGCTCCGCATGGTGGTTCAACGACCACAAGACCGGCATGGCCGAGCAGATGACATCCCTGGCCAACTTAGGATGCCTGGGCAACTTCATCGGTATGCTTACAGACTCCAGAAGCTTCCTGTCCTACACCAGACACGAGTACTTCCGCCGCATCCTCTGCAGCCTGATTGGCGGCTGGGTAGAGAACGGCGAGTATCCGGCAGACATGAAGGCCCTGGAAGAAATCGTAAAGGGTATCTGCTACAACAACTCTGTGAAGTATTTTGGATTTAAGCTGGATGAAGTGAAGTAAATTAAAACGATAAGGGGACTGCCTGATTCCATAGGCAATCCCCTGTTTTACTTATCCTGGTTAATCCGGGTTTATTCGCATTCAGCTGTTATTGCTCAATTGCTCTCATGTTCACACCGGAGAGGCAGATTTTCCCCTTCTTGCAAACTGCAGGAAGGCGGTTACCAGCCCGCTTATGCACAGCATTGCATAAAAGCTGATTCCCCTGCTTAAGAGCATCACAGAAAAGCTCTGGCCTGCCCCCAAAAGGGTGCGGTACAGTGCAAGGAAACTTCCCTCTGAGGCCCCCACGGAACCGGGAAGGGGTACCGCGGTGACTGCCAGGCTCAATATGGCCTGAAGGGCCAGGAAATCTTCTATTGCAGCGGATATGCCCAGGGCCCGGCAGGCCCAGTAAGGCACCAGATACAGGGCAGTCAGCTGAACTGCCCCATGGATGAACATTCTTACCACCACCAGGGGATACTGCCTCAGATAGGCTCCTCCCCTGCTGTACTCATCAATCAGTCCCTCCACCTTTTGAACTGCACGCTTCCTGTTCTTTATGATTCCGGCCCTGCTAAGTCCTCCTACAATGCACAGCATTGTTTTCTCCGCCAAAAGACCGTTGAGGATGATTAACAGGATAAGGCCGGAACAGAATCCATTTACCAGCACCCCAAAAGTCAGGAGCAGCCGCATGATTCTGCCCTGGCCCATGACAAAGGACAGATTGGCGCCAACCATAACACACCCGTAAACCAGCACCGTCATCTGATACACCGCGGCCGTGGCCAGCAGGGAAAATGAACTGTGGGCTGCCCCAAAGCCGTCCCTGACCATATAGTAAAGCTGCATGGGCTGCCCTCCCGTGGCGGAGGGGGTGATGGCGCTGAAGTAAAAATCCGTGAACGCATAGGAAAGAGAGCGCCAGTAAGGTACCTTTTTCCCAAAGGTCCGCATCAAAAGCCTGATATTGGCCGCCTCACAGTTGACGAACAGAAACATGCAGGCAAACCCCATGGATACGAACCTGATATCCGCCCTCATGAACGTACTGCCCAGGGTCTGGGCGGAATGATCGCTCAACAGCACATGGAATGTGAACCAGGCCAGCAAAGCCACCAGGCATAGCCCAATGGACATCTCCTTCCAATTCATCTTTTCCTGTTCCATCCCAGTTTCCCCCTTCCCTGTTTATTCCTTGGATTGCCCTGGCGGATGTTTTTTACGAATACTGTTTCCATGCGAAAAAAGATTACAGGATTCTATCCCATAATCTTCTCTTTCCTCATGTCAATAAATGTATGTGAGCAGGACGATAAGCCGGGTTATGTCGCTGGATGGCCATCTATCTAGGACTGCCGTCGCCGGCAGCCTCAAGCAACCTACCCGGAAGCTGACGGGCAGCCATATGCTTCCTGTTCGGTCTTGCTTCGAGTGGGGTTTACATGTGCCCCGCCTGTTACCAGACGGGCGGTAGTCTCTTACACTGCCCTTCCACCCTTACCTTTAAGGCCGCAGCCTAAAAGGCGGTACATTTCTGTTGCACTGTCCCTGGAGTCGCCTCCGCCAGACGTTATCTGGCACCCTGCCCTGTGAAGCCCGGACTTTCCTCTCCCGCGGCCTTGCGGTATCGCGGCAGCGGCCACCTGTCCTACTCACAACGTGTATTAGTCTATCACAGAATCACGGGTTTGTCCAGAGAAACCATGACGCTTTTCCCTGCAACCCCTGCACTACAAACCCTGACGCTTTTCCCTGTATTCCGACGGCGGACAGCCTGTATATTTCTTAAAGGCAGTACTGAAGTATGGAATGTTGCTGTAACCGGTCATCATGGCAATCTCATAAATCTTGCGGTTGGGGTTGCGCATCAGCTCCTTCGCCTTTTCCATGCGCAGCTTCAGAAGGTAATCTGTAAAGGCCACCCCGGTCTCGCTCTTAAAGGATGTGCTGAACCTGGCGCCGCTGAGGCCCGCAACTGCGGCCGTTTCCTCCAGGGACAGGGCAGAACTGCTGTAGTTTTCCTCCATATAGGCAAGGGCCTTCACCACCGGCCTGGAATAAGCGCCGGATTTCTGACTTCCCGCATACTCACAGATACGCTTCAGGTTTTCTCCCAGCACGCCAATGGCCTTTCCAATGGTCTCGCACCCAATCAGCTTCTTATATTCCTCCACCGGATTCTCAAACACCAGCTCCGCACATATTCCCGCTTCTCCCAGCTCCTTAAGGACCGTGCTTAAAAGGCTGCTGACCATGAACTGCATATAGATATAGGAATCCATCCCGGCCTTCACAAGCAGCGCCTCCAGCTCTCCCATGCGCTTTTCCAGAAGCTTGACATTGCCGCATTTCACCGGGGTGATAAGGTCGATGTCCAGTATGGGCGACGGGTCGCTTTCCTTTCCATCCCCTTTGATATCCTGAAAACGCAGATTCTGGTTGTCGCCTCTGATGTATTTTAATTTCAGGGCCTCATGTGCCTCCTGGTAACACTGGTCCAGCAGCCGGATGCCCCACTGCACATTGCTCTGTGCGCAGGTCAGGCTCATCCCCTGTTCTGAGAACAACTGCCTGGCATGGCTTATAAAGAGACTTGCCCGCATTTCCACCGTCATCCTGGTAGGCGCAATGACTGCAATCTCGCAGCGGTTCTCCCTCTGCATCAACACATAGGCCCCCTGCTCCCTCATATGGCCGGCTGCCGCTGCCATGAGCCGGCCGCTGTCCGGGGATTCAAAGATAAGGACCATACAGTGGTCATGCTCCATCTCCTTTAATGGGCCGCTGTCACTTACCTCGTACATCAGAAGCTTACGCAGCAAATCCTCCCTGTCCTCAAAGGAGTCTTTTCTGGCCTCGTCGAACCGCTTGACGCAGTCCGAAGCCAGATGGGTCAGCTCATCCATGTTAATGGGTTTGGTGAGATAGTCCTGAACTCCCAGTTTAAGAGCCCTTCTGGCATATTCAAAATCATCATAACCGCTGAACACAATGGCCATGAGTTCCGGATTCTGTTTCTTCCCCTCCTCTATGAGCTGCAGTCCGTCTACATGAGGCATACGTATGTCTGTCATGAGAAGTTCCGGTTTCTGTTCCTTTAAGAGCGCCAGACCTTCCTTTCCATTTCCCGCTGTTCCCACCAGTTCTATGCCCAGGGATGCCCAGTCAATGACGCTGCGCAGCCCCCTTAAAATAATTTCATCGTCATCACAGATAATCGCTCTCATCGGATGTCTCCCCCTTTTTTCCAATCCGCAGGGTCACCACAGTTCCCTCTCCCTTGGCGGACTCTATGGTCACCCCATACCTCCTGCCATATACAATCTTAATCTTGTCGTTCACATTGCGTACCCCATACCCAGTGCCCTGCTGGTCCGAGGATATGGTATCCAGTTCCCGGTTCAGGCGCCTGCATGTGTCCTCATCCATCCCCATGCCTGTATCCTGCACCTGCAGGATGACATCCCCTTCCCTGGGAAAGATATGGATGTAAATATACCCCTTCTCCTCTATGGGCTTGATTCCATGATAGATGGCGTTTTCCACTACTGGCTGCAATATGAGTTTGGGCGTCCTGCATGACAAAATGGACGGATCCACATGGATGTCATAGTCAAATTTCTCCTGATAACGGCGGTGCTGGATGCTCAGATAGCTTTTTATGTGCTTTACCTCTTCCTCTATGGTAATGATATCCCGTCCCTTGCTGAGACTTATCTTGAAAAAATCTGTCAGGGCTGTCAGCATCTCAATGCTCTCCTCCACCTGCCTCATCCTCAGAGACCAGATTATGGAGTCCAGGGTATTGTACAGGAAATGTGGATTAATCTGGGCCTGCAGGGCTTTTAACTCCTCTCTCCGAAGCTTCTCCTGTTCCCGGTATATGGTGTCAATCAGGTTCCTCATCTCTCCTGTCATATGGTTGAAGGAATCATACAGCACCCCGATTTCATCCCTGCGCTCCGTTTTAACCGATGTTTCCAGATTGCCGGCACACACCTGTTCCATTGCCTTTACCAGTGTGAACAAGGGCCTGGTAACGGAATCAGCCACTAATTCGGACAGTATCATGGATATGACCACAGCCAGCGCCAGGAGCATAATCATGAGCACCTTGATATACTCCACGGACCGGGTAATGGATGCCTTGGGTATGACGCCCACGATTTTCCAGTCCGTCTGATTTAAGGTCTGGTAGACCACCAGCTGTCCTTTGTCCTTCAGTACATGGGAGACGCCGTATTCCGGTATTTCACTTAAGTTTTCCTCCACCATGCGGCGCGCCTTCTCAACCCCATCCCTGTCCTTCCATGGTCCTTCCCCTGCTGTCAGATTCATGATTCGGTTCCGTTCATCCATCAGAAAGACGTCTCCTGCGCCGCTGACCGCCCTGGCCGCAATGTCTGACAGCTTGTCGGAATCGATGTCCGCCAGGACCACCCCCTTGGTCCGGCCCGTGGCCTTATCAATAAAGGGGATTCCCATGGACACATAGGAGGTGTAGGGGGTGCTGACCACATAGGAGTTCTCGTGGGGCGGAAACCACTGGGTCTGTCCCGTGGCATGGATGATGCGGTACCAGTCCGTGTCCCTGGGATCCGACACCAGGAAGGATGAGGAATTGCTCTTATAGCGCCCCCCATTATCCCCCAGCACATATACGCCAAAGATGTCCCGGTTATAGGAAGGAAGCACCATCATCTCCATACTTCCCTCCAGGTCATAGGAATACATCTCCTTTATAGAGCTAAACTGACGTCTTATAAGCTTCTGCATGCTGATATTGTCATTCATGGCAGAACAGACCTGAAAGGTCTGGTGGAACAGTTCATTGATATCCTGGCATGCATTGCCCACCATCTGGACCGTGGTGGCCTCCGCCTCCTTAAGGATTCTGGATGAGGTCATATAATAGTGGAGAGCGCCGGTCAGTACGACAATGCCGGTTGATGCGGCAGCAAATGAAAGAATCATCTTCTCCTTTAACATAAGACGTGCTCCCAGGTTACGGCAGGCCCTGAAGCCTGTCCATTTATTCAGATAAGCCTTCATGGTTTCCTTAATATGCATCCTCAAACAATTCCTCCGCGTTATCCATGGTATATTCCCGGTGCTTCACCATGGTCTGCCGGTTTGGGTTTTCACCCCTCTGGTGCCTGTTTATGATATCAAATACCACATCTCCGTATTCCGGACTGCTCTTTACCGTGGCCAGATACTCCCGGGCAATGATGGCCTTAAACACATCCTGTATGCCGCCTATGGACACAATGACCACATCCTTGCCTGGTTCCATCCCCGCCAGCTTAAGGGCCTGGAGAACCCCCAGCCCGTCCTCATCGCTCTGGGCAAATACCGCGTTAAAATCAATGTCCTGGTCCGCAATCACGGACTCTGTCACCTTCTGGGCCGTAAGCCGGTTTCCGCTGCTCTCCACACGCTTGGAAACATATAGGTTGGAGTGCTCCCTTACGCCGTGCATGAATCCCATGTACCGCTCCCAATCCATGGCCGAGGACTTTTCCCCCTGAATCACCATGGTATGGCAGGGCTCAATACCGAAATGACGGGCCAGTATGTCCGCACACAGTTCTCCCTCCGCATAATAGTCCGAGGCAACATAGCCCAGTATGTAATCTTCCCGGTCATACTCCGGCTCCATCTCCACATCCTGTTCTGCCAGTATCACCGGCACTCCCCTCTGCCTGGCCTCCAAAAGTACCTGGTCATATCCGTCTCTGGCGCTGGGAATCAGGATAAGATAATCAATATCCGAATCCAGAAGTCTGTATATATCCTCAATCTGCCACTCCAGACTCTCTTCCTCCGGCGCATGGTAAATCAACTGCGCCCCTCTCCTCCTGGCTGCCTCCTTAAAGCTCTTAATCTGAGCTGTTTTCCAGGGCGTCAGAGGTTCCGCCTGGGATAATCCCACCCTCAGTCCCTCATGCTCTGACTCCTGTGCCGCCGGAAGGGACCATCTGTCCTTTACCATCCATAAAAGGCATGCAAGCATCACTGCAAGGCATGCCGCAATGATTTTCTTTCTCATATATCAATGCCCCTGTCTCATTTGAATCCTATTATACCAGAAAAGCGTGCGAATAGACAGAGAAGATGATATAAGCGGCAAACTGAGCGGCGAACAGGAGCTGAGAAAACCCAAGGCTGCCGGGGAATAAACCCTCCGGCAGCCTTCCCTGCACATATTCTCCTGCTTTTAATAGAACAGATTCACCAGTCCGGTGGAGAACACCGGCACATAGGCCATCAGCAGCATGCAGATAAACAGCATGACATAGAACGGAATGGATTCCTTGATGAACTCCTTTATCTTACACCTGGTGATGCCGCAGGTGACAAATATCAGCGCTCCCATGGGAGGCGTCACGCCGCCGCAGGCCATTGTGAATATATAGACCATGGCAAAATGGATGGGGTCGATGCCGTAAGCCTCAGCCACCGGTGCCAGAAGGGGAACCAGAACGATAAGGGCTGCGTTTCCCTCAATAAACATGCCCACCACGATGAGGAACAGGATGATGACAAAGAGGAACAGATATTTATTGTGGATGGTTCCCAGCACCAGCTCCGTAAACTGCTGGGGAATCTGCTCCCTGGTCAGTATCCAGGCAAAGGCAGAGGCGCCGCCCACAATCAGCATAATGGACGCCGTGGTAGCCACGGTCTCCTTAAGACCGGTACCGATATCCTTAAGCTTCAATTCCTTATACACCACGCCCAGCACCAGGGAGTAGACAATCGCAACCGCCCCTGCCTCCGTCGGGGTAAAGATTCCCAAACGGATACCGCCGATGATGATGACGGGAAGGCACAGAGGGAGGAAGGCGCTGGCAATCTCAGGAGCTGCCTGTTTCATGGTCAGACGCTCTGTGCGCATGGGCTTATATCCCCTTTTTTTGGAGATAAAGTGCACCAGTATCATCATGGCAACACACAGAAGCACGCCCGGACCGATACCTGCTATGAACAGCTTTCCGATGGAAATATTGGCAATGGAGCCATAGAGAATCATGGCAATCCCCGGGGGTATCAAGGGTGTAATCATGGATGACATGGCTGTGACCACAGTAGAAAACTGCTTGGAATAGCCGTGGCGCTCCATTTCCGGCACCAGCATCTTTGCCTCCATGGCAGCGTCTGCCAGATTGCTTCCCGACAGACCGCCCATCAGAGTGGACAAAAGTACATTTACCTGGGCCAGGCCGCCGGTCATGCGCCCGGTCATCACATTACAGAATCCCATGACGCGCTTGGTTACGCCGGAATAATTCATAAACACGCCCGCACAGATGAAAAACGGAATAGCCAGAAGGGGTATGCTCTCTACGCCTGACAGAACTCTCTGGCCCAATATCTTTGTGAAGGGACCTCCTGTCAGGTAAAAATATGCCATGGAACCGGAAAGAATGGAGATGAACACCGGAACCTTCAGGAACAGCAGCACCAGAAGCACTACAGTCGATATCAAAATAATACTTGTTTCCATTATTTACACCTCCTCCCCTTTTCCTGTTAAATC
This sequence comes from [Clostridium] clostridioforme AGR2157, assembly GCF_000424325.1. GTDB lineage: Bacteria > Bacillota > Clostridia > Lachnospirales > Lachnospiraceae > Enterocloster > Enterocloster clostridioformis_A. The sequence goes on along the minus strand of NZ_AUJR01000009.1, from coordinate 98,459 downwards.
CCTGTATGTATTCAGACACACCTGCACTGCCATGGTAAGGCATCCTATGGGCAGCGGCGCGTAGATAAGGCTGTAGGGAATCTTAAGGATGTTTGTCACACGGTTATAGCGCACCATCTGCATGATATACCGGACACCCTGATAGCCCACATAACAGAGGATGATGACTGCTGCCGCTGCAATAATCACGCTCAGTATTTTCTGAAGCTTTTCCGGGAACATTTCAACAATCACGTCGATAGCCGCATGGTTCCCGCATACAAATGCATACCTGCCCCCCAGAAATACCACCCATATGATAAGGGCCAGCTGCACTTCCTCCTGCCACACAAATGGGTCTCCCAGGCAATAGCGCATGATGACCCCAAAGAACGTAACTCCCACCAGAAGTACCAGTGCCCCACAGGCTGCCAGCACATCTGCGTTGCGGAGCAGATTCCCAATCTTGTTATCTGATTTCATAAATATTTACCCCTTTCCCGGTACACTTAATCCTGCCTGCCGATGATGGCCTTCATCTCTTCAATAAGTCCCTCGGACCACATGGCCTTAATCTGCGGATCCTCGTAAAATGCCTGGCCTGCTGCCTTGAAATCCTCCGGCGTCAGTTCGCTTACTGTTACGCCAGCTTCCTTTAAAGCTTCCAGCGCTTCCTCATCCGCCTTTTCCAGCTGCTGGCTGTTGAATACGCCGGCCTGGTCTCCGCACTCCATCAGAATATTCTGCTGCTGCTCTGTCAGTGTATGGAAGTAATCCGCTCCCATAATCCAGCAGGTCATGTCATATGTATGGGCATCCAGCACCAGGTTTTTGGCCACCTCCTGGTATGCGCCGTTTAAAATAACCGGAAGGGGGTTCTCGGCCCCGTCTATGGTTCCCTGCTGCAGGGCCGTGTAGATATCGCTCATAGCCATAGGCGTGGGTGTTGCTCCCAGGGACTCAAACACTTTAATCAGTATGGTCTGGTTGGGAACACGGATTTTCCTGCCCTTTAAATCGCTGACCGCATTCACCGGTTTTTTTGTAATGGTATGGCGGATTCCGTATCTCCATGTGGTCAATATCTTCAATCCCACATTCTGTTCCAGTTCCTCTGCCTTGCCGTCAAACCATTCACTGTCCACCACCTTCTCCAGATCCTCCCATCCCTCAAACAGATATGGGGCAAAGAGAACGCCAAAGTCCTGGATTCCCCTGTCCTGGAAAAAGGGGCCGTTGGCCAGGGTGACCACGCAGTCCCCGTTCACAGCCTGGTCGATGATATTGTCCTTGCTTCCCAGCTGACTGGAAGGATACAGGTCAACCCTCATGGTACCTCCGCTTTGCTCCTCCACCAGTCTCTTCCACTCATGGCAGGCCAGGTCAATGGGTTCCCCTGGGTTGTTCTCATAGCCAATCATGATACGGACTTTCTTGCCGCTTCCCTCTGCTGTCTGACCGCTGTCCGTCTGGCTGCCGCAGCCTGCCAGGGATAAGGCCAATGTGCAGCTTACCAGTAATGCCAGTACCTTCTTCATTTCTTCCCCTCCTAAATTCTTATTCCGCGCGGCACAGCCGCCGGATTGGTGTTTCCTCGTCTTTGATGCCCTTATTATATCTTTCGGGCAGGTATTTTGTACATTCACTCTCATTCCTTTTTCTTTTAAAATCTTTCCCTCGCAGAAAATACGCAAAAAAGACCGTTTCCTGTACCGTGATTGTAAGGAAACGGTCTGTCTCATCTCTGTGCCCCTCTGTGGACATCACACGTTCAGGCAGCTCCCGCCGATGAACTCCCTGAGGATGGAATTCTTGGGAATATCCTCGCTGCTGACGCCGATAAAGTAGTCCAGAAACTTAAGGAGCCGTTTGGCCTCCAGCCACTCCTCGCTGTCCTTTGGAATGGCAAAGAGCAGGGGCTGGGCGTACTGTTTCAGCACTGCCAGCTCATAGACCAGGGCGGAATTGAACATGGCGTCCGCCTCCTCCTGGAAGGGAAAGATGTTCTCCTCCTCGCCCCTGCGCACAGAAGGCCACATACGGATGGTCTCCTGGGCCGAGGAACCTCTTGTCCTGGCATCCCGCACCATTCTTCTCAGGAGCCGTCCGTCCGTGGTGGGAATGCGGTTATGCTCGTCGATATTGAGCTGTGTCAGGGCGCTGATGTAAATTTTAAATTTACTGTCAGCCGGAAGGGTATAGGAAAGCCTGTCGTTCAGGCAGTGGATTCCCTCTATGACCAGGATGTCCCCCTCCCCCAGCTGGAGGAAATTCCCCTTGTACTCCCTGATTCCCTTTTTAAAGTTATAGTAGGGAAGCTCCACCCGCTTTCCCTCCAGGAGGCCTGTCATGTCCCGGTTAAACAGCTCCACATCCAGACATTCCAGAATCTCATAATTGTAATTGCCGTGTTCATCCCTGGGGCTGTCCACACGGTTTACAAAATAATTGTCCACAGCAATGGGATGGGGCTTTAAGCCAATGGCCTCCAGCTGGACTGACAGACGATGGGAAAATGTGGTCTTGCCGGATGAGGACGGACCCGCAATCATGACAAAGCGGGCGTTCTTCCTGGCTGCTATCTGCGCTGCAATCTCTGCAATCTTCTTCTCCTGAAGGGCCTCCTGTATCAAAATAAGGTGGGACATGTCCCCCTTTGCAATCCTGTCATTCAGGGCGCCTACGGTCTCCAGGTCCATCAGCCTGCCCCACTCCGTGGATTCAGACAGGGTGGCGAACAGCTTATCGCTGGGCGTGAACTTGTGGAGGACGTCCGGCGTATTCCTGTCAGGCATCACCATCACAAACCCGTAGTGGTAAGGAATCAGGTCAAAATGCCTGATGTAGCCTGTATTCTGCACCATGTACCCGTAATAGTAGTCCTCAAACCCGTCAATGCTGTAGATATTGACCCTGGATACCATGCGGTACCGGAACAGCCTGGCCTTGTCATACATCCCCAGCTTCTCAAAGAGCTCGATGGCATCGTCCGTGGATACGCTGCGCTTCATAATGGGAATCTTCCGCTCCACGTACTCCCTCATCTTAGCCTTTACCGCGTCCAGGAATTCCTGGTCCAGGACAAAGTTTCCCCTGGCCTCCACAAAGAATCCCCTGCCGATGGAAAAATCAATCATCAGCTTTTCCACATTGCCGGCTCCCGCCACGCTGTAGAATGCCTTCAGCATCATAAGGGACGCGCTTCTCTGATAGGCGGACATTCCCGGCTTATCCTTTGCGGTGACAAAGGACAGCTCGCAGTCCTTCACCTGTTTATGCAGCTCCCGTAGCTTTCCGTTTACCCGTACCAGCAGGATGTCGTATTCATACTCCTTCTGGTGCTCCCGGGCCACCTCCGCCCATGTGGTGCCCTCCGGGTATTCCTTTGTGATGCCGTGTATCTTAACCAGTGCCATTCCACTTACCTCCTTCATTTTACAGAAACCGGTTCTCCTGTCACACAATCATGGCAGGCCACTGGGGCGGCGCCTGCTCCAGTTCAACCTGGCTTCCCAGATTCTTCCTGAGAAACCCGGCCATATACGGGATAAAGATATGCTCCAGGCCATAGTGGCCTCCGTCGATAATAGCCATGCCCCTGGCTGCCGCGTCTATCCCCTGATGGTAGCTTATATCCCCTGTCACAAGGACCTGGGCCCCCCAGGCCAGCGCCCCCTCAATTTCGCTTCCCCCCGCACCGGGGCATACGGATATACGGGAAACCTTCTGTTCCATAAGTTCATCCCCGTACACAAGGGCAAAGGGAAGGCCGAACACATCCTTTACATGGGCCGCCAGCTCCCTTACAGTCACTTCCTCCCTTAAGACTCCGCTCTTGCCGATGCCGTAGGAAACAGCGCCCTCCGGGCCATTCATCTCCCCCAGCGCCTCCAGCGGGACACAGTCAGCCAGGCCCAGCCGTTTTGCGGCCAAATCAGCCATGCAGCCGGGGGCGGCATCAAAGTTGGTATGCATGGCATAATAGGAAATATCTGCCTGTATCAGCTTCACCAGTCTTCTGGTGATGAAGTTCTGGTCATTTACCTTCTTGATGGCCTTGAATATCAGGGGATGATGGGTCAAAAGCATATCCGCCCCCAAAGCCGCAGCCTCCTTCACCACCTTGTCCGTGGCATCCAGGGCAATGTATATCTTTCTTACTTCCTTATCGCTTCTGCCTGCCAGAAGGCCGGGATTATCCCAGTCACAGGCGCAGTCCTCCGGCGCCAGTTTCCTGCATACTTCCATGATTTCACTGCATTTCATCTTGTGCCTCCTTAATCCAGGACAGTTCCCTCTGCCTGCTTATTCTGGCCTCCGCCCTGGTCTCTGTGTCGGTAATCCCCTCTTTTTCCTGAAGGGATTCCAGGATTTTCTCTATTCTGAGCGTCTCCCTGTCCAGATATTCCCTTAAGGTAACGTCCTTCTTACCAATCAGGATCCTTCCGTAAAGATAATGGGCCTGGCTTTCATATTCCATAAAGCCCCTTTTCACGCTCATCACCGTATAATATTTTCCTTCGTCCTTTACCATGGCTTCGTCCCCAATGGCAAAACCATGTCCGGCCAGATAACGCCTTACCTTATCCAAATCCGACTGGGGCGAAAGGATATACTGTTTAACGCTGTCCCACACATGGCGTCCCTCATCCAGGATCTTTATAATCAGCTCACCGCCCATGCCCGCTATGATGACCGTGTCCGCCTCACCAGGCTTAAGCTCCTTCAGGCCGTCACTGAGCCTTGTATTAATGGGAACCGACGGGGAATCCTGCCTGTGTGCCCTCTCCCACGCCTCGTATTCCCTTACATGGGCCTGGGCCCTCTCCAGGGGGCCGTATCTTACGTCCATGGCCAGGGCAGAGGCAATACGCCCTGTCTGGGCCAGGTACACGGGTATATAGCCGTGGTCCGTACCCACATCTGCAATGCGGCTTCCCTGCTTCACAAAACCGGCTACGGTCAAAAGACGGGCCGACAGCTTTACTGTTCCCGCCTGTTCTCTTTTATCTCTTGTCTCTAACTTGTTACTATTCATCCAGATAATCCTTTAACTTTTTACTTCTGCTGGGATGGCGCAGCTTGCGCAGGGCCTTTGCCTCAATCTGGCGTATCCTCTCCCTCGTCACATTAAACTGCTTTCCCACTTCCTCCAGGGTCCTGGGGCGTCCGTCGTCCAGGCCGAACCTAAGGCGCAGCACCTTCTGCTCCCGCTCCGTCAGTGTCAGCAGCACTTCCATCAGCTGTTCATGGAGAAGGGTAAAGGCTGCCGCGTCCTGAGGCACCAGCACATTGTCGTCTTGTATGAAGTCTCCCAGATGGCTGTCCTCCTCTTCACCGATGGGCGTCTCCAGGGACACCGGTTCCTGGGACATCTTCATGATTTCAGATACCCGCTCCACCGGTAAGTCCAGCCTGGCCGCAATCTCCTCCGTGGTGGGCTCCCTGCCCAGCTCCTGCAGAAGCTGGCGGGAGGTGCGCACCAGGCGGTTGATGGTTTCCACCATATGGACCGGAATCCGTATGGTCCTGGCCTGGTCCGCAATAGCCCTGGTAATGGCCTGGCGGATCCACCATGTGGCATAGGTGCTGAACTTATACCCCTTGGTATAATCAAATTTCTCCACTGCCTTGATAAGCCCCAGGTTTCCTTCCTGAATCAGGTCTAAAAACTGCATTCCCCTGCCCACATACCGCTTGGCAATGCTGACCACCAGGCGCAGATTGGACTCTGCCAGGCGTTTCCTGGCTTCCGGGTCGCCGAGCTCCATCTTCTTGGCCAGCTCCACCTCATCCTCCATGCCCAGAAGAGGAATCTTTCCAATCTCCTTCAGATACATGCGCACAGGGTCCTCCAGGCTGACGCCCTCGGGGACCGACAGGTCCAGGTGTTCCACATCAATTTCTTCCTCTTCATCCAGTTCCATTTCCTCCTCGATGAAAAGGTCAGGGTCCAGCTCATCCTCTGTCCCCATGCGGATGACGTCCACCTTATTCTGGTCCAGGAACTCAAACAGCCTGTCCAACTGGTTGGCGGCAGGGGGTTCCTGACCAAAATAATTCATGACCTCCTGGTATTCCAATACATTTTTCTTTTTCTTGGCTTCCTCCAGAAGTCCTGCCAGTTTCTCCTCAAACACGTCCGTCCCTTCCATAACTTGGTCCATCCTTCCTATGAAATGCTGTCAATCCAGGGAGATGTGCAGCTGCTTTAAGGCTGCCTGCTGCCTGATAATCTCCTGTAACTGGGTTATATCCTTTGCATTGCGGCTGGCCACATCCAGGCTGTTCTTTCTGACCTTCATCACAGTCTCCGAAAATGCCTTCTTTTGTTCTTCATTGTTCAGGGATTCCTTTAAACTGGCGTTAAACAGGGCCGCCACTTCCTTATACTGGTCCTCATCGTTGATGAACCGGCTGAGTATGGCTGCTGGGTTTAAATTTCCCTCCCTGTGTCCGTCAAATACCATCTGTGCCACCTGATGATACAAATCCTCCACAAAATCATCTGCCGTTATGACGCCCTCTATCTTCTCAAACAGGGCCGGGGTCTCTATGAGCCAGGTGAGAAGCAGTCTCTGGGAACGGCGGATTCCATCCTCCTTATCCGGCCGCCTGGGTTTGCGGCTGCCGGCAAGTCCTCTTCCGGGGAATACCTCTTCCTCTGTCTCCCGGGGTACCACGCGGCCGGAATGGTTCAGGCTTTCACCTGCCTTAAGCCCCATGGACATGCCCATGCGGTTTACCAGACCTCTCAGCTCGTCCGCCGGAATCATCTGCTCCCTGGCCACTGCCTGGAGATAATTTTCCCGCTCCAGGGACTCTCCAAACTGTAGAAGCTTCCTCGCCGTCTCCTGGTAGAACCTGGTCTTCTGCTCCGGATTATCCATCTCATATCCCCGCCGCAGTACATCCACCTCAAAGAGAAAGCTGTTCTTGGCCTCCTTAATCCGCTGGCGGAATGCCTCCGCCCCCATGTTCTTGATGAACTCGTCCGGGTCCTTATAGGGCTTCATGTTCAGTACCTTAATGGACATCCCCACCTCCTTTAAGATGGGAATGGCCCTCAGCGCCGCCTTCACCCCGGCTCCGTCGCTGTCATAGGTAAGGATAACCTGGTCCGTGTACCGTTTCAGCACATTGGCGTGCTGGCTGGTAAAGGCAGTGCCCAGGGACGCCACCGCGTTGGTAAAACCTGCCTGGTGCAGGGATATGACGTCCAGATACCCTTCACAAATCAGTAGATATCCTTCCCTGGAAAGCCTGGCATAATTCAGGCCGTAGAGATTGCGGCTCTTGTCAAAGAGTTTTGTCTCCGGGGAATTCAGGTATTTTGGCTCCCCGTCCCCCATGACACGGCCTCCAAAGCCAATGACACGGTTGTTCACATCCATGATGGGGAACATGACGCGGTTCCAGAACTTGTCCCTTCCGCCCCGTTCCTCCAGTGTCACCAGGCCGGTATCCTTAAGGAAGCTGTCCTCGTAACCCTTTCCCTTCAGGTAGCGGTACAAATCATCGCTGGTCTTATTGGAATAGCCCAGGCCGAAATGGACGATAGTCTCATCCGCCAGTCCCCTCTTAAGGCGGAAATAATCATAGGCCGGCTTGCCCTGGGGCTGTTTCATCTGATAATAGAAATAGTTTGCCGCCAGCTTATTCACTTCCAGGAGCCTGGTCCTCATCTCTGCCTGCTCCCTGGCCTCGCGGCCGTACTCCATCTTGGGCAGGCTCACGCCGGCCCTGTCAGCCAGGGACGAAAGCGCCTCCTGGAAGGTATAATTTTCATATTCCATCAGAAAGGTGATGACATTTCCCCCTGCCCCGCAGCCAAAGCAGTAATACATCTGCTTCCCCGGCGATACGGAAAAGGATGGGGATTTCTCATTGTGGAAGGGGCACAGGCCGAAATAGTTGGCCCCCTTTTTCTGCAGTTTCACATATCCTGAAATCACGTCCACGATGTCATTCTTCATTCTCACTTCTTCAATGACTTCATCGGGATAGTACATGCAATAATCTCCCTTCTGTATCTTTTAATTCCGGCTGTACGAATACGGCCGGATTGTCAGTACACGTTCCACCGCTTTGGAACGAATAATTCCTCAAACTGGTCAATGGCATAGATGTCGCTCATGCCGGCAATGTAATCGCACACTACCCGGGACTTCTTTTCCCCCTTGTTGACCATAAGAAGCACATACTCCACCGGCAGCTTATCCACATGCCCCATATAATACTCATAGAGCCGGGTAATCATGTTCTGGGCCTTTCCCTCCTCTGCCTTGGGTATATCGTTCTTGTATACATTGTCAAACATCCATTTGCGCAGGCCCTGCATGGCCTCCTCCATTCCCTCCGACATGGTAATGGCAGGTTTGTCCATACTGTTCAGTATGATGTCGTGAATCATGTTGTTGAGACGTTCTCTGACACTGTGGCCCAGCACATCGGTATACACCCTGGGCAGATCATGCTCCGTGAACATCCTGGCCCGGATGGCGTCGTCTATATCGTGGTTGATATAAGCAATCTTATCCGACAGCCGGACAATGGCGCCCTCCAGGGTGGACGGATGACCGGAGGTCCTGTGGTTGCGTATGCCGTCCCGCACCTCCCAGGTCAGGTTCAATCCTCTCCCGTCCTTTTCCAGCACCTCCACAATACGCACGCTCTGCTCATAGTGGGTGAAGCCGTCCTCACATATCTTATTCAGTATGTATTCACCGGAATGGCCGAAGGGCGTATGCCCCAGATCATGGCCCAGCGCAATGGCCTCTGTCAGGCTCTCATTGAGCCGCAGAGTCTTGGCTATGGTGCGGGCTATCTGGGATACCTCCAGGGTATGGGTAAGCCTGGTCCTGTAATGGTCCCCCTCGGGCGCCAAAAACACCTGTGTCTTATGCTTCAGCCGCCGGAATGCCTTGGAGTGAAGGATTCGGTCCCTGTCCCGCTGGTATTCAGGCCGCATATCGCACAGCTGCTCCGGCTTGTCCCGTCCCCTGGTCCTGCTGCTAAGGGACGCATAGGGGCTCATGTACGATTCTTCCAATGCTTCCAGTGACTCCCTGATATTCATCCATCCACTCCCTATCTCTATTATTATATTGTCGGATTCCTGTTTTTACTACAAAAATTTCAAATATTGCGTAAGCAAAAGAGCATCAGGCCTGTAAACAGCTGCCTAATGCTCACATTATATCATAAATTCTAACTATTTCCTAGAGGATGTAACTTTTGGTGCCTTTCCAAGGCTCCAAATCTGTAAACCCGCATGGCTCATCCCAGCCCCCATTCCCTTCTGCTATTTTAATCAACTCATAAAGCACACTTTATTTAACGCAAAAAGTGTTGAATAAAGTGTGCTCTATTTTATAAACCTGTTACTAAAGTCCTACTCCCCTGACTTTGCAAAACAGAATCTATATTGGCAGACTGTCCCTCACACAAAGGGTCCCATACCCCAGCCTCTCATTTGGCCACACATCATACCCCGGAAGGTGCCTGGCCCCTCTGGTAAAATATGCCTTAACCTTCTCACCGTAAAGAAAGGGGTCGTTACCCTGCAAAATCCCCCACTGCATCAGCAGGGCCGCGCTGCCCGTGACAAAGGGGGCTGCAAATGAGGTTCCTGTCACTGCCTCGTATCCGCCTCCCCGCCTGGCTGTGACAATATCCACCCCGGGGGCTGCCAGGTCCGGTTTTACCTGCCGCGTCTGGCGGGTGAAACCGCGGCCGGAAAAATCCGCGTAGGCGCGGTAAGAGTCATCGTAAGCCCCCACGGATATCACATTGGCAGCAGTGGAGGGAATGGTCAGGGTGGTTTCCGGAACCGGCCTTAAAAAGCGGGTGGACGGATTTAAAATCCCCCTGGAAGGCAGCCACATATCGTACTGGCCGGTCACAATCCGCTCCGGCGTCAGGCGGAAGGTCCAGATACCGCTGTCCAGATAATCCCTCACAGGCAGGAAATCAAAGTATACCTCCTGGGCCCGGCTGAAGGGACTGGGCTTGCCGTAATAAATCAGGATCTGCGTTCCCCCGTAGCGCAGGGTCTGAGGGCCCAATCGGCTGTCGATGGGCCCGATGACCTCCCCTGACGGCGTGACCAGGCGGATGGAAAACTGGTCCACATAGGACTTCCACAGCTGCACTCCCATCCCTGTCTCATAGGGCGCAATGGACAGCTCCGCATTTTCCTCCTGTCCCATGACCAGACTCCCTGCCCTGTGTCCTGCCCCGGTTCCCTCGTTTCCTGTGCCGGCCACGATGACGTTCCTTCCAATGTTCGACATGTCGTTGACGAAGGTCTCCAGCAGGCTGGTCCCGTCATGGGAGCCGTAGGTATTTCCAAAGCTTAAGTTCACAGCCAGGGGCCGGTTCATATCCTGGGCCCGCCGGACCACCAGGTCCAGGGCCTTCATCAGCTGGGTGGTCCGCGGAAAGCTGTCCGTCAGGGGCGTTCCCAGTTTCACCACCATGAGCTCGCTCTCATAGGCAACGCCCCGGTAAACACCGTTTCCCTCCCTGCCGTTTCCGGCTGCAATGGCTGCAACCGCTGTCCCGTGTCCGCTGGGGTCCGTGGAAGGCACCAGAGCCAGGGCCGATGACCGGCTACCGGTTTCCAGGGCAGCATTGATCTCCTCCCTGGTATAAATCCGGTCCCTGTCCTGGTCCGCCAGCAGTCCGATGCGGGTGGTTCCGTCCTGGTTCCTGAAATCCGGATGAAAGTAGTCAATGCCGGAATCAATCACTGCCACCAGCACACCTCTTCCCGTGAGGCCGGATTCCAGGCCGCTTATGACGCCTGCTCCCGCTCCCCCTGCTCCTGACCCGCTGCTGGTCTGAATCGTGCTTAGACAGGAGGCTGCCCTTGCCATGTTGCTGGCAAAGAACAGCCTCTTTGGTTTCTCAATGTATACAATTTGCTCCATGGCGCTGACCTGTTCTATACGGCTCTCCGGCACCACCAGGACCGCATATCCGGCAGCCAGCTCATCCACCCGGATGCCTTCGTCCCGAAGGGACTCAAGTGAGCCATTGTACCTGACTATGAGCTCCCAGGTCTTCTCCCCAGGGTCATACCCCACATTCAGGTTCACTGATTTCAGCCGTTCCTCCTCCGTGGCATCCAGGGCCAGGTTCAGCAGATTTTCCCGTTTCTGATTTTCCATATGGGCGCACCTCCTCTACCCATATGTGTATTCCTATCCCCGCACAATAGAATAAATACTGGCAAATCCCGTCAATGTGACAGACGCAACCAGAATCGGGGTGAGAAAACGGATACAGAATATCCACAGCTTCTTAAGCTTGAATGTGACCCCGTTTTTCTCCACCTCGTCCACCAGATACTGGGGATTCCATTTCCAGCCGATAAAATAGCACATGGCCAGGCCGCCAAAGGGAAGGAGGATGTTGTCCGTCACCATTCCCACAAAGTCGAACACGCTGTAATTGAGGATGGTCACATCCCCCAGGGTGCCGAAGGACAGGGCGCTGGGAACCCCTGCCAGGAAAATCAGAAGGCCCAGGATGACCGTAGCCTTTTTCCTGGTCCACTTAAGGCTGTCCACTGCAAAGGAAACCACCACCTCCAGCAGGGCAATGGCGCTGGTCACGGCAGCAAACAGCACCAGTGCAAAGAACAGGATTGCAAAGACTGACCCTCCTTTAATGGAGGCAAAAACCTTGGGAAGGGTGCCGAATATAAGGCCCGGCCCCTGTCCCGGCTCCAGTCCAAAGGAAAACACCGCCGGAAAGATGGCTATACCTGACATCAATGCAATGATGGTATCCAGTCCCGCCACGCTGGCGCAGCTTTTGGGAATATTTTCCTTATCTCCCAGATAGCTTCCGTAAGTAATGGTGATTCCCATACAGAGGCTCAGCGAATAAAACACCTGCCCCAGGGCCGCGCTGACCGCCTTCATGTTAAAGGCCGCGCTGCTGGGAATAAAGATGAATTTAAGGCCCAGGGCCGCGTCAGGCAGGGTCACGCTTCTCACGATAATTACAATCAGCAGCACAAAAAGCAGGGGCATCATGATCCTGCTGACATTCTCGATACCGCTGATGCCGTGATAACAGACAGCTGTTGTCATAAAGAGGAACAGGAAATGCCAGAACACCGGCTCAACCGGCGCGCTGATAAATGCCTCAAAATCTTTCGGGGCATGGAGGGTGGTTCCATAGCTCACAATATACTTGATGATCCAGCCTCCGATGACACTGTAGTAGGACAGAATCAGGAATGCCGCCGCCACGCCGAACACCCCTGCAATCCTGGCATTGGGGTGGATATCCCCGTATGCCAGCACGGGATCGTGGCGGGTCTTTCTGCCCAGGGACATCTCCAGCATCATCACCGGTACGCCCAGAATGCAGATAAAGAATAAATATACCACCAGGAAGGACGCTCCTCCGTTTCGTCCCATGAGATAGGGGAACTTCCACAGGTTTCCCAGTCCTATGGCTGCCCCTGCGGTTGCCATGATAAATCCAAGTTTACTTGCCCATTGATTCTTAGTCTTCATACCAGTACCTTTCCATGTCTCTTTTTAATGAATATGAATATCAGCCCGCTGACTCCCATGAGGATGGGATAAAAGCAGTAGGGAATGATTTCAAAAGGTGTCAGGCCTGTCAGGCCGGCTGCCGCCAGAAGCTGGGCGCCGTAGGGAATCAGTCCCTGTGCCATGGAGCTGAACATGTCCAAGAGGGACGCGGAACGCCTGGGCGTCACGCCGAAATCATCGCTGATTTCCTTTGCAATGGGACCAGCCATGACAATGGCCACCGTATTATTGGCCGTACACATGTCTACCAGAAGAGCCAGGGCAGCGATTCCAAGCTCTCCTCCCCTTTCACCGTTGATTCTCTTTTTGATGAAGGAAAGAATGAAGGCAATCCCTCCGTACTCCTTTACCAGGGCCACGATGCAGGCCACAATCACGGATATCACCGTGATATCATACATTCCCGTGAGCCCCGCGCCCACCTGGGTGAACATTTCCCCCGCCCCAAAGGCACCTGTAGCCACTCCGGCTATCAGGCTCAGCACAGTGCCGGTCATGAGAACCAGAAATACGTTCACTCCTGCCAGGGCGCCTGCCAGCACCACCATATAAGGCATCACCCGTAACAGGCTGTAGTCAAGGCTGCCCTGTATCCGGAACGAGGCATCCTTTCCCAGGACCAGGAATAAAAGGATCGTGACAATGGCTGCCGGCAGTACGATGAGGAAGTTCTCCCTGAACTTGTCCTTCATCTCGCAGCCCTGTGTCTTTACCGCTGCTATGGTTGTGTCGGATATCATGGACAGGTTGTCTCCGAACATGGCCCCGCCCACCACGGCACCCGCGCAGACCGCCATGGAGAATCCGGTCTTCTGGCTGATTCCCGCCGCAATGGGAGCCAGGGCTGTGATAGTACCCACCGAGGTTCCCATGGATATGGATATGAAACACCCAATGAGAAACAGTCCTGCCACAGCCACGTTGGAGGGCAGGATGGACAGCCCCAGATTGACCGTGGATTCCACGCCGCCGGCAGCCTTCACAGCGCCTGTAAAGGCACCTGCTGCCAGGAATATGAGGCACATGGTGATGATATTCTCATCCCCTACGCCCTGTGCGGCCAGCTTTATCTTTTCCGAAAAGCCCAGCTCCCTGTTCTGCACAAAGGCCGCCAGAAGCGCAATCAAAAAGGCCACAATGGCCGGCATACTGTAGAAATCTCCGGTAATGAACCCGGATCCCAAGAAAATCAGCAGAAATATCAGAATAGGCAGAAGGGCCGCCGCCCTTCCCTCACGATTTTCCTCCATGTTTTTGTCCTCCTGTATCATATGCTGGCGTACCGCCCGTATCATATACACCGGTACATACGCAAGCTGCGGCCTGTTGGGCCGCAGCAGCTTTATCCATGTTCAATTGTTCTATATACTATTTTAAGAAGCCGTTGACAATCTGGGCTTCCGCCTCTTCCTCTGTAAGACCCAGGGTCATGAGCTTCACAATCTGCTCCCCTGCAATCTTGCCTATGGCTGCCTCGTGAATCAGGGCCGCGTCAATGTTGTTGGCAATCAGTCCCGGAATGGCAAAAATCTTGGCATCGTCCATGATGATGGCGTCACACTCCGTGTGTCCGCTGCACTTGGCGTTGCCCACGATTTTGGAATTGAAGGTCTGCCTTGAGGTATCCTTGGCAACGGAACGTGACACCACATCCGCGCTGGAATCCTCTCCGTTCAGATTCACGATGTAAGTACTCTCTGCATTCTGGCTGCCATGGGTCAGAAGGCGTTCCCGCACTATAAGCTTGGCTCCCGCGGCCAGCTCAGCGGAGTTGGTCCTGTTGGTGGAGTCCACGCCCTCAATCTGGACCATCTCCATCTCCATGTAGCTGTTTTCCTCCATGTAGACTTCCGTGCCCGGATTCAGGATGCGCTTGCCGTTGCCGTCCCCCTCGCCGTAATGCTTCTCCACATATTTGACCCTGGCATTCTTTCCCACAAAGAAGCGGTGGATTCCGTCATGCTCCGAATCCTGGTCCCCGCAGTTATGAATGCCGCAGCCTGCCACGATGACCACATCAGAGTCCTCACCGATGAAGAAATCGTTATAGACCATCTCCTTTAATCCGCTGGCGCTGACCACCACGGGAATGTGTACACTTTCGTTCCTGGTGCCGGGTTTGATGCGGATGTCGATTCCCGGCTTATCCGTCTTTGTGACAATGTCTATGTTGGCCGTGGTATTGCGGCCGGCTGTCTGGCCGTTGGCCCTTATATTATAGGCCCCTTCCGGAACACCGTGAAGGTCGGCCACTTCCTCTAATATTCTCTCCTGAATGCTGTCTGCCATCTCGCTCACTCCTCCCCTCACTGCGCTGTCGCACAAAATTTACTGCAGGCGTCCACCGCGGACGAAGTACCCATGATCTGAGGCATGATTTCATCCCTGGTGCCCTGGTTCACTACCTTGCCGTCTGCGATCACCACAATCTCATCCGCAATATTGAGAATCCGTTCCTGATGGGATATGATAAGGATGGAACCGTTGGTGTTCTGTCTCATGCGCTCAAACACCTGAATCAGGTTCTGGAAACTCCACAGATCAATGCCTGCCTCAGGCTCGTCAAATACGGAAAGCTTGGAAGCCCTGGCAATGACAGTGGCAATCTCGATTCTCTTGAGCTCGCCGCCGGACAGGCTGGCGTTGACCTCGCGGTTGATGTAGTCCTTGGCGCAGAGCCCCACCTCGGCCAGGTATTGACAGGCTTCCGATACCGTCAGCTTTTTCCTGGCTGCCAGACGGAGCAGATCGATTACCTGCACGCCCTTAAAGCGGACAGGCTGCTGGAACGCGAAGCTGATTCCCAGGTTAGCCCTGTCTGTAATACTCATATCTGTTATATCCTGTCCGTCAAAGAGGATACGTCCTCCTGTGGGGCGTTCAATTCCCATGATTAGTTTAGCCGTGGTGGACTTGCCGCCGCCGTTAGGGCCTGTTATGACCACAAACTTACCGTCGTCCACTGTAAAGCTTATATCTTTGATGATACCTATTTCTCCCTTTTCATCATTCACGTCAAAGGAGAGATTCTCTAATGTAAGCATGATCTTCCTTCCTCTCTTCTTTTCTCTCTCTCACTGTACTGCTTATTTTAAGCCACAACTTACAGTATATACCATTTCCTACTAAATTACTATCAAAACTTTACCTCTAATGGTGGAATTTGTGCTTCCTCCCGGTGTTCCGGGTGGGCGCGGAAACACCGATCTTCTCCGCAAGCAGCGGACAAAAGAAGCGGATAAAGAAAGGAGCGTATGACAAAAACGGCGGTATCACTCACGATACCGCCGTTTTTGCTTTAGCACTCAAGATATACTAAAAATCCGAAGCCGTCCCCATTGGAACCGGGTTCGGATTATCATTATCTGGTGCAGAAGATGGGAGTCGAACCCACACGGTATTACTACCACACGGACCTGAACCGTGCGCGTCTGCCTATTCCGCCACTTCTGCGTTACGCTGCTCTCGCAAGCAACGTAGGTTATTATAAAGGATGATTTATGATTTGTCAATCATTTTTCGGCAATATTTTTCAAAAAATCCAGAAACTTACAATATAAAGAAAATCCATGAAGCTCAGGAAAAGCAGCTGCCGGCAACCAATTCATCCTGCCGGCAGCCATTCACACATACCCTATTCTGTTCTATCAGCTGTCTTAAGCCCTGAGTTCGATTCCCAGCCCGCTTAATCCGTTGAGTATCTTATTCATCACAGACGTGACTTCCTTTTCCTCCAGGGTGTGGTCCTTAGCCCGGAAGGTAATGGAGTATGCCACCGACTTGTGGCCTGCCAGTACCTGTGCTCCCTCGTACACATCAAAGAGCTTGTAGCTTTCCAGGACCTTTCCTCCCCTCTGCTCAATCACATCCTCAATCTGCCCCACCAGGATATCCTTTGGTACCACCATACTGATGTCCCTGGTCACAGCCGGGAACCTGGCTATGCCGGTATACTTGCGGTCAAAGGTGGTGAAATCCATAATAGACGGCATATCAATGACGGCAATGTAAGCCCTGTCGCCAATCCTATAGTTATCAGCCACATCCGGGTGTACCTCGCCCAGGAAGCCTACCACTGTGCCGTCATACAGGATGTCGGCCTTTCTTCCGGGATGAAGGTAAGGATGCTCTGCACTGGGGTCATAATGAGGCTTTTTATGCATTCCGGCCTTCTCGAAAAACTCTTCCACCACGCCCTTCATGGTAAAGAAATCACCGCTCCCGTACATTCCCAGGGTGAACTGCATGCGCTCGTCTGGAAGCTCTGTCATAGGCAGGGACTTGGGACGGTATACATTGGCCAGCTCGTACAGGCGCACGTCCTTGTTCCGACGGTTGTAGTTGGTGGACAGGGAGGTCAGCATGCCGTTTAAGGATGTGGTGCGCATGACGCTGAAATCCTCTCCCAGGGGATTGGATATCTCCACCGTTTTCCTCAGGGCACTGTCCTCAGGAATCAGCATCCTGTCAAATACCTTGGGACTCTCAAAGGAATATGTCATGCCCTGGGAAAATCCGCAGAACTCTGCTATCTCCCTGGCTACCTTCTCTATCTGGAGCTTGTAGGAAAGCTTTCCTGTGGTGGCTTCGCCGGAGGGCAGTGTGGTGGGGATCTTGTCATAGCCGTAGAATCTGGCCACTTCCTCAGCCAAATCAGCCATGCGCTCCAGGTCCTGACGCCAGGTAGGAGCAATAACCTCCTTTGTCTCAGGGTCATAGCCCAGTTCAATGGTCCCGAAGTAGGAAAGCATGGTTTCCTCAGGGATGTCCGTGCCTAAAAGCCTGTTAATCTTAACAGAGTCAAAGGGAATCCGCCTGCTGGTCCTCTTCTCAGGGTAGAGGTCGATGATGCCGCCCACAACCTCTCCCGCACCCAGCTCCTCGATGAGCTGGCAGGCCCTGTTTACTGCTTCCTCTGCCGTGTTGGGGTCCAGCCCCTTCTCGTATTTTCCGGAAGCATCCGTGCGCAGCCCCACTTTCTTGGCTGACAGACGGATATTGGTGCCGTTGAAGCAGGCTGACTCAAATACCATAGTCTGTACATTGTCCGTGATTTTGGAATTCTCTCCGCCCATGATGCCGGCGATTCCCACTTCCTTTTCCCCGTCATTAATCATGAGGATGGTGGAATCCAGCTTCCTCTCCTGTCCGTCCAGGGTCTGGAACACATCCCCGTCCTTAGCGCATTTTACCACGATTTCGTGGCCTGCCAGCTGGTCATAGTCAAAGGCGTGCATGGGCTGTCCATACTCTTCCATGACATAGTTCGTGATGTCCACAATATTATTGATGGGACGGATGCCGCTGGCTGCCAAACGGCGCTGCATCCACTGGGGAGAAGGCGCAAGCTTTATATTCTTTACCATCCTGGCGCAGTAACGGGGACACAGTTCGCTGTCCTCCACCCGCACATTCAGGTAGTCGTGGATGTCCTCACCGTTACCTGTTGGTGTGACCACCGGGGCATGGAAGGCCTTGCCAAAGGTAGCCGCGGCCTCTCTGGCTATGCCAATCACACTGTAGCAGTCCACGCGGTTGGATGTGATTTCATACTCGAACACCACGTCCCTGAGTCCCATGATTTCCACTGCGTCGGAGCCGGGCACGCTGTCCCCCGGAAGGATATAGATGCCGCTCTCCGGGGCGTCCGGGTACATATCCCTGCTGGCGCCCAGTTCCTCCACGGAACACATCATGCCGCAGGACTCCACGCCTCTTAACTTGCCCCGCTTAATCCTGATTCCATCCTCAGGAAGGGCGCCTCCGTCGTGGCCTCCCGCCACGCGGCCGCCGTCCAGCACCACGGGCACCTTTTCACCTGTGGATTCCTCCGTGATATTGGGGGCGCCTGTGACAATCTGCACCGGCTCTCCCGCTCCCACGTTAACCTGGCATACCACCAGTTTATCTGCATCCGGATGGCCCTTGACCTCAAGAATCTCTCCGACAACGATTTTTTCCAGGTTCTTATCCAGACATGTATAACCTTCTACCTTGGTTCCTGTGAGCGTCATGGCATCCGTGTATTCCTGGGCCGTGACATCCAAATCAGGGACATATGCTTTTATCCATGATAATGCTGTGTTCATGTGTTCTCTCTCCTTCTATGCTATGAATGTTTATCAGGGCGCATGATCTTAGAACTGTTTCAGGAAACGGATATCGTTTTCATACAGCAGACGCATGTCGTCAATTTCATACTTAAGCAGAGCAATACGCTCCAGTCCCACGCCAAATGCGAATCCGGAATACTCATCCGGGTCAATACCGCACATCTCCAGTACATGGGGGTGCACCATACCGCATCCCAGAATCTCTATCCAGCCCGACCCCTTACAGAACCGGCAGCCCGAACCGCCGCATTTGAAACAGGTCACATCCACCTCGGCGCTGGGCTCCGTAAAGGGGAAGTGATGGGGACGGAACTTCACCTTTGTCTCAGGCCCGAACAGCTCTCTGGCAAATTCGGCCAGCGTACCCTTAAGGTCCGCAAATGTGATGTTCTTGTCAATCACAAGGCCCTCAATCTGATGAAAGGAGGGAGAATGGGTGGCATCCACCTCGTCGGAACGGAACACGCGGCCCGGCGCAATCATTCGAATGGGAAGTTTGCCCTTCTCCATGGTACGCACCTGTACAGGTGATGTCTGGCTGCGCAGCAGGATGTTTTCATTGATGTAGAAGGTATCCTGCTCGTCCCTGGCCGGGTGCCCCTTGGGAATGTTCAGCTTCTCAAAGTTGTACCTGTCGTACTCCACCTCAGGACCTTCCACTACCTCATATCCCATGCCCACGAAAATGCGCTCCACCTCTTCCAGGGCAATGGTGCCCGGATGGCTGTGGCCCACATTATTCTTACTGGCCGGAAGGGTGACGTCGATGACCTCCCTTTTTAACTGCTCCTCCCTGGCCTTCTTAGCCAGGGCAGTCTTGGCCTCCTCCAGCCTTCCCTCAATGAGTCCCCTGACATCATTGACCATCTGGCCCACCTTTGGCCGGTCCTCCGGGGCAACATCCTTCATGCCCTTTAACAGGTTAGTCAGTTCTCCCTTCTTACCCAGATAAGATACACGGATGTCATTCAGTTTCTCCAGCGCTTCGGAAGATTCAATCTGCCTTAACGCCTCTTCTTTGATTTTCTCTAACTGCTCTTTCATGGCTTCTCCTTTTCTTTGTAACAAGATAGAATCCTGCTCCCGGGATTGTCCGCCTGCAGCAGGCTTTCTTTAAAGCTGCAATCCCCGGGGAGCATTTTTGTTTCATGGGACCCGCGTTCCAGGGAACAAAAAAGCCCCGTCTCTTCATCACTGAAGGGACGAGACTGTAAACTCGCGGTACCACCCTGCTTCCTGTATCATCCCAGGACCTGCACCTGGAATATACAGACACTTGATGCACGTAACGTGTGCCTGCGTCACAGACTACCTGAATCCTTCCACAGATTGGCGAAAGCATCCTTTTACCTGTACGGCTCCGGTGGGAATTTCAACCGTCTATCTGAACCCGGGCAGGCTTTCAGCCGGTGGCCTCCCCTCTCTGATGGAAAATAAACGTCTACTATGCACCTTCATCGCTTTTGGATTATCAAATCTAACCTACATTCTAGTCACATTTTCTGAAAATGTCAAGCGGAAAGCCAGAAAATCACATTTGACTTTGAAAAAAAGAAGGGGTAGAGTTATATTCAGGGACCATTTTGTGCTGGTCCTTCCAAAATCCCATACAAAAGAAAGGCGTACCCATATGATTCATCGTTATGAAACTCCCTGCATGGACCTGCAGCAGATTCACCAGTCCGGTCAATGTTTCCGCATGGTTCCCCTGCCGGAGGATGCATACCCTTCAGGGTCAAAGAACGGCTACCGGCTCATCAGCGGCCTCCGCGTCCTGCGTGCATGGCAGGACGGCACTTTCATCTGCCTGGACTGTCCCCATGAGGACCTTTACTTCTGGCTGTCCTATCTGGACATGGACCGGGATTACCAGGCTGTCATTGCCTCCATTGACCGGGAAAATTCCTACCTGACGGCAGCTGCCATGAGCGGGGCAGGCATCCGAATTCTGCGCCAGGACCCCTGGGAGATGATCATTACCTTCGCGATTTCCCAGCAAAAGACCATTCCGAACATACGTCAGCTGGTGGAAGCCCTCAGCAGCCGGTACGGCACGCTCCTGGAGGATGGACAAGACCTGGGGAAAGAAGATGCCCAGGGAAAAGGAGATGCCCGTGGGAAAGGAAATGCCCAGGGAAGGAGCCTTCCCCCGGCCTACTCCTTTCCTTCCCCCAGCCAGCTCTGTCTTGCTTCCCTGGAAGATTTAATGGGGCTTAAGCTGGGCTACCGGGCCAAGTACATACACAGGCTCTGCCAGGACGCGGTTTCAGGCAGGCTGGATCTATCCCATCTGGCTGCCCTGGACTATGAGGGAGCCATGGAATATCTCACTGGATTTTACGGAATCGGAAAAAAGGTGGCCAACTGCGTATGCCTTTTCGGCCTCCACCACATAGACGCGTTTCCGGTGGACACATGGATTGAAAAAATTCTGATGGAACAGTATTTTGACAGAAAAAAATACCGCCGCATCCCCAAAAACCGTCTCTGCGAAACAATCGTAGATGATGTGTTCGGGCGATACAGCGGCTGTGCCGGCATCATGCAGCAATATATCTTTTATTATGAGCGCAGCGTCAGGCAGGGAAGGGAATGAGCTGTGTCACTCCATAAGCCGCCCCATGGACGGGCGCAGGCGTCCTGCCACCGTCACTGCCAGGATGCAGAGTATATAGTCCGGAATCATGGTGGGCAGGCAGTATACCACAAAGATGGCGCCCCATCCCACTGTGTCGGGAGTCACTACCACAAAGTGGGTGATGAAGTAAAAGTAAAGGATTCCCATTCCGTAATAAATCACATAGCCCACCGTGGCGCTAAACAGGCAGGCCCCCGGCTTTGAAGCGTGCATCCATTCCACTAACTTCCCCATCACATAGGCTGCCAGGGCAAATCCCAGCAGGAACCCAAAAGTGGGGCGTATCAGATAGGAGGGGCCTCCTCCCCGTGCAAAAACAGGGATTCCCACCAGTCCGATCAGAAGATAGGCGGACACGCTGAGGAAGGCCCTTCTGGAGCCCAGCAAAAGGCCTGCCAGGAGCACAAAAAACCACTGGAGGGTGAAATTCATGGTATCCGCTCCCACCGGTATGACAATTTTAATAAAGGCCCCCACTGCCGTCAATGCCGTAAACAGCCCGCATACCGTCAGGTCCCTTGCTATTCCGTGCCGCTGCACCATTGTATGGCTTCCTGTTCTGCTTTCCTGTCTCATCTATTCCACTCCTTCTGTCTCATCAAAATCTGCCTGCCGGACAAATCACATCATGCCCAGCTCAAATATCTTCCATCTCTCCCGCAGTCCGGCTTCCCTTCCCACCGCAAAATCTCTGGCGAACTCACCGTCCCCCCACTGAGGGGCCCTCTTAAGGGCCTTGGGAGACCATTTCTGGGAAAAGGAAACCCGGACCACCTTGTACTCCTTATATCCGCAGGAGGCCGCCAGCTGGTCATAATGGGCTTTCTGGTCCTCATATTCCTCCTGGGTCAGGGTCTTAAATCCGTGGACAATGTACTCCTGTATATAATATCCGTCCTTAAAATCCCTGTCCTCCTGGTCAAAGTTCAAGGCTTCCAGCTGATTTGGGGGGAACAGCCTCCTGCACATGTCAAACTGCCCCAGGCCCTTATACTTATAAAACCAGGCAACTGTCATCTGAGGCAGGTCCGCGGGCATGGACTCAAATTTCACATGCCTGGGGAGCACCTCGTCCTGAACCGTATATTCACTTACCAGCTTTTCTCCGCCCTTTGCCTTGTTGGCCGCAGCCACCCCGAACATGATGGTCAGGCAAAGCAGCGTCAGGCCGCAGATTCTGGCGGCCTGGGGCGATATGTTGCGTCTGCTCATATAATGCGTCCTTTCATAGCCTTTAACACCGGGCCTGGGACATTTCCCTGTGTTCCATGCAGCACTTGCGTATTCCCTCGGAGGTATTGAAGAACCGTATCCCATGGGACCTTATCTTGTCCGTATTCATGGTCAGATTCCTGGGACAGGAGGCAAACCGCTCGTCATTGCGTTTTAATATGCTGCTGGAATCGCTTCCTGCCAATTCCCTGAGGAACAGCCTGGCCGTGTCAAAGGTGTTGTTCCGGTTCTCACTTCCAAAGTTATAAACGCCTCCGGGAAGCCCCATGGCTTCTTCCAGATGGCGCACCACTTCCCACACATAGGTGATTCCCCTGTAATCATGAACAGGGAACTCCACCTCCCGCCTTTCCTTTAACGCGTCCATCAGCTTCTGCAAAAGGCCCTGGCTGCCCACCCTTCCCCTGGATGGGGCGTCATACATCCATGAGAGCCTGAGGGCCACCGCATCCGGCAGGTAAGTGAGCATGGCTTCCTCTGCCCGTTTCTTATCTCTTCCATACACATTTCCCGGCTTTCCCTCGCTGCCCTCACGGTTGGGTTCCAGGGAATGGGATGTGTTGTAAATCTGGTCAGAGCTGGTAAATATCATACGGCTGCCGGCGTTCCTGCACGCCTTGGCCAGATTGACGGTTCCTCCTACATTAACTTTCTCTGAGAGGACCGGATTCCTTTCACATGCACCTGTGTCGGAAATTGCCGCGCAGTGCAGGACATAATCAGGCCGGATAGCCTTTACAAAGGCGGAAACCGCCACAAAATCCTCAATATCCAGCTCTCTGTGTGTCACCCCCACTGCCTCATATCCGTCCCTGGCGCTAAAATATTCACAAATCCGGGAACCAAGAAATCCCCCGGCCCCGGTTATTAATAAGCGTCTGTTCATTCTGTTTTTATGCCTTTCTTCAGATATGATAACATTATAGCCTACTAGTCCTTACAATTCTTTACGGATTTCTTAATATTTTAACAGGCTCTTCTTTAATATGTTATATCCTCCAGGGAAATCATCTCATATTCCGTGCTGTATTCCTCTTCCAGAAGACTTCTGTCCCCATATTCCGCCTCCCCCATCTGGTTATCATAGGGGTCGTTTCTCAAATGGGTCATGGGCGGTTCAAACTCATATCCGAACTCCCTGGCTGCCGGAAGACGGAAGGGATCCAGGTTTCCGAAGTAGAAATCCCATCTCTCTGTCTCCCCCTCCCGGTAGGCCGCCCCTCCGAAGGAACAGTCCGCGTAACGCCAGCCATGGGATTTTGAATAAAACTGCGCCCAGTCATGGCAGCTGATTTCAAAGGGTGATGTATAGAGTCCTGCCTGCCATCTGGCGGGAATGCCTGCCACACGGCACAGGGTGATAAATAAAAGCGCCTGTACGCCGCAGTCTCCCTTCATGGATGAGGCCGCATACTGCGGAATGTCGGTCAGGGTAAAATAGCTCCGCACAAAGGAATACATCACATGGGTGGTGATATAGTCGTATATCCTTCTGGCCTTCTTTAAAGGGTCCTGTTCCTCCCCCACGATTTCAGCCGCCAGTTCCCGGATCAGGGGAGTAAAGCGGATATGGGGCTGCTGCTGCGCCAGCCAGGCATCCGAGGGCTCTGCAAAACCATTTGCTCCATGCTTCTCTCCGGCGTGTTCCGGGCTGCCGTGTCTCAGGCTGCCGTGTTCCAGGCTGCCATGGGAGAAATCCAGGTATGCTTCCTGGTTCTCAAAGGAAAATTCCACCGAATATTTCTGCCCTTTCCTGTGTTTTGTATGGAAGCAGATGGTGCGCTGGAAGGCATCTGCCCGAGAAATGGTATACTCCTGTTTTTCGGCTTCCCTTTCCCCGATTCTTACGCTGTGGATTTTCACATTCTTTACCTGGGCGTATTCAATTGGCAGCGGAAGATAGACCTTGATATCTTCACCTTCCCGCTCCGCTTCCTCCAGGATCCCAAGTGTCCCGCGGATGCAAAACCTGCATCCAGCGCCTCCCTGTTCTTTCATGGAAGCAATGGTTCTGTTAAGCAGTGCAAAGTTTTCCGCCTTAGACCGGACCAGTTCCCGATCCAGTGCCCGGTTCTCATACTCTTTCCTGGTCTTTAAGACATTTTTCAGGAAGCAGCTTCGGAAGCGTACCTCTCCATCCACGTAAATCCAGTCCGCGGCATCCTCCTCCCACAGTTTTTCGAGTTCACTGTCCTTAAAATCCCTTACATTGTCCCGCAGCATATCAAGGGCCTCAGACCATGTATAGGGGTACTGTCCCGGCATCCGCTTAAGAATCTCCTTTTCAATCATAAGACGCTTTCTCAAAGCCTGGGGAATGTCCCTTTTCAGCCTGCTGTCAATCGTGCGGACAGCCCTGTCAAAATCCCCTCTCCACTTTAACTTTTCTATATCTTCCGGAAGCGGAACCGCCAGGGTCTCAAAACAACTGTAATCCATCTGAATCTCCCTCTCCTTTTCCCTTGCTGTGACTTTTTCCTTGCTGTGACTTTTCCCTATCATAACCTTTTTTTGCCCATTACACAATACCGGGAATGGACGTAAAAAGCCCGGACAGGCTTTGTGTGCTGCCTGTCCGGGCTCATGCTGTTTCCTGTCTATTTGAAAATACCCTTTTTCTTAGGCTTCTCTTCCTCTGGGGATGTGACGCCGTTCATGGCGTCGTCAAACCGTCTTAAGGCTTCCTTCTGAACCTGGTTCATGCGCTCCGGGACCTGAACCACCAAGGTAACATAGTGGTCGCCCCTGACACTGCGGCTGCGCAGCGAGGGAACACCCTTGCCCTTTAAGCGCACCTTGGTATCTGTCTGGGTGCCTGGCCTTACATCGTACTCCACTTCGCCGTCCACGGTCTTTATGCGAATGGGGCCTCCCAGGGCTGCCCGCGCAAAGGAAATGGGCACCGTGGAATAAATACTGGTATCCTGACGCTTGAATATCGGATGCTGGGAAACAACTGCCTCCACCAGCAAATCACCGCGCTCGCCGCCGCCTGTGCCGGGTTCGCCGCCCCCTGCCAGACGCACGCACTGACCGTTGTCAATGCCTGCCGGTATGGATACCTTGAATTTCTTGCGTACGGTCTTATAGCCCGTGCCGTAGCAGTCAGGACACTTTTCCTTGATTACCTGCCCGGTACCGTTACAGTCAGGACATGTCTGCACATTCTGCACAGTCCCGAAAAAGGACTGCTGTGTGTACATGATTTTGCCCTTTCCGTTACACTTGGAACAGGTTTGAGGGGAGGTGCCTGCCTTAGCGCCCGTGCCGTGACAGCTGGCGCAGTTTTCCTTAAAGTTAATCTCGATCTCTTTATCACAGCCAAATACGGCTTCCTCAAATGTAATCCTGACAGAAGTCTTTATGTTGGCGCCCCGTGAGGGTCCGCTCCTGGCCCTCCCGGACCTGCCGCCGCCAAAAATATCACCGAAGATATCTCCGAAGATATCACCCATATCCCCGCCAAAGTCAAAGCCGCCGAAGCCGCCGCCAAAGCCGCCTGTCCCGGCGCCGCCCTGTTCAAACGCAGCATGGCCGAACTGGTCGTACTGCTGACGTTTCTGAGGGTCGCTTAACACGCTGTATGCCTCGGAAGCTTCTTTGAACTTGGCCTCTGCCTCTTTATCGCCTGGATTGGCATCGGGGTGGTATTTCTTGGCAAGTTTCCTGTATGCTTTTTTCAATGCATCCTCATCTGCATCTTTGGGAACGCCCAGAACTTCATAGTAATCTCTCTTACTCTCTGCCATGTTGTTTACCTCTTAATCTATCTGAACGCCGCAAAACTGGCCCTGACAGGCAGTTTCAAAAGCACTCTTTATCAGCCACAAAGGGGGTAGTGGCCGGTTTCCCGGCTCCTAAGCCCCCTGTTTGTTTTATCCGGATTTACTTCCTTGGATTTATACTTCCTTGAAATCAGCGTCCACAACGTCATCACCGCCTGCTGCATTTCCAGCGCCGCCCATGTCAGGACCTGCCTGGCCTGCCGCACCGGAGGCCTGAGCCTGCTCATAAACCTTTGCAAACAGCTTCTGAGCGCTGTTCATCAGCTTCTCTCTGCCAGCCCTGATGTCCTCTACCTGCGCATCTGTCATCTCCTCAACCGGAGCGCGGTTGATGGCTTCCTTCAGTGTATTAAGGTCAGCCTCCACTTCTGCCTTATCGTTCGGAGCAATCTTATCCCCAACCTCTTCCAGGGCCTTCTCAGTCTGGAATACCATGGAGTCCGCATCGTTCCTTGCATCGATGGCTTCCTTGCGCTTCTTGTCCTGTGCCTCGTATTCAGCTGCTTCCTTCACTGCCTTATCAATATCATCGTCTGACATGTTGGATCCGGAAGTAATGGTGATGTGCTGCTCCTTGCCTGTTCCCAAATCCTTTGCGGATACATTTACGATACCGTTGGCATCAATGTCAAAGGTAACCTCAATCTGAGGAATGCCTCTTCTTGCCGGCGGAATTCCATCCAGACGAAACTGTCCCAGTGTCTTATTATCCCTTGCAAACTGGCGCTCGCCCTGTACCACATGGATATCCACTGCTGTCTGGTTGTCGGCTGCGGTTGAGAAAATCTGGCTCTTCTTGGTAGGAATGGTGGTATTCCTCTCAATCAGTCTGGTAGCCACGCCGCCCATGGTCTCGATGGACAGGGAAAGAGGTGTTACATCCAGAAGAAGTATGTCTCCTGCGCCTGCATCGCCGGCCAGCTTGCCGCCCTGGATGGCAGCGCCGATGGCAACGCACTCATCCGGGTTCAGGGACTTGCTTGGCTCCTTGCCTGTCAGCTGTTTTACCTTTTCCTGTGCAGCTATCATACGTGTGGAACCGCCTACTAACAGCACCTTGCCCAGCTCAGAAGCAGTGATGCCCGCATCCTTAAGCGCGTTCTGTACCGGGATGGCGGTGCGCTCTACCAGGTCGTGGGTCAGTTCGTCAAACTTAGCCCTGGTCAGGTTCATATCCAGATGCTTTGGTCCCTCGGCAGTTGCGGTGATGAAGGGCAGGTTGATATTGGTGGTGGTAGCTGTGGACAGCTCCTTCTTAGCCTTCTCAGCTGCTTCCTTCAGTCTCTGGAGAGCCATCTTGTCATTGGACAGGTCCACGCCCTCGGCCTTCTTGAACTCAGAAATCATCCAGTTTGTAATCGCATTGTCAAAATCATCGCCGCCCAGACGGGTGTCACCGTTGGTGGACAGAACCTCGATTACGCCGTCGCCGATTTCAATAATGGAAACATCAAAGGTACCGCCGCCTAAGTCGTATACCATGATCTTCTGCTCTTTTTCATTGTCAAGTCCGTAAGCCAGGGCTGCTGCCGTAGGCTCGTTGATGATACGCTTTACATCCAGGCCTGCAATCTTGCCTGCATCCTTGGTAGCCTGGCGCTGCGCGTCGTTAAAGTATGCCGGAACCGTGATGACTGCCTCTGTCACAGTCTCTCCCAGATAGCTCTCTGCGTCTGCTTTCAGCTTCTGCAAAATCATGGCTGAAATCTCCTGTGGAGTGTACTTCTTTCCGTCAATGTCTACCCTGTAGTCCGTGCCCATGTGACGCTTGATGGAAGAAATGGTCTTATCTGCGTTGGTAACTGCCTGACGCTTTGCAGGCTCGCCAATCAGCCTCTCTCCTGTCTTTGTGAATGCTACAACGGATGGTGTTGTCCTTACGCCTTCCGCGTTGGCAATAACAGTTGGTTTTCCGCCTTCCATAACAGCCACACAGCTGTTTGTCGTACCTAAGTCAATACCGATAATCTTGCTCATAGTCTTTTCCTCCTGATTATTTTTAGTGGGGTATATTTATGTTATTGGGTATGTCAATTTGCCACCTTTACCATACTGTGTCTGACCACGCTGTCCCTGTACATGTAACCCTTCTGCAATTCCTCAGCCACTATGTTCTCTCCCAGGCTTTCATCATCCACATGCATCACCGCGTTGTGGTAGTTGGGGTCAAACTCCTGACCTACTGCTTCAATGGCTTTCACGCCGGCTTCCTCCAGTGTTTTCCGGAACTGCTTATATATCTTCTCCATGCCCTCTGCAAGGGGTGTTCCCTTTGCGTCCTCAGGCACGGCCGCCAGGCCTCTCTCAAAATTGTCGATGACGGGAAGGATTCTCTCTATAATGTCCTTGGCCCCCATCTCATACATGGCGGACTTTTCCTTGTCTGTCCGCTTGCGGAAATTCTCAAATTCCGCCATCTGCCGCTTCACCCGGTCGGTGAGCTCCTCTATCTTTTCATCCCTGGGATCCTTTTTCTTCTTAAAGAATCCCTTTTTTTCTTCCTTTTCACCGGCAGGCTCCTGCTCTGCATCTTCCTCTGTTGCATCTTCCTCTGTTCCCTCCAGGGCACCTTCTTGTGTCTGTGCGGTATCAGGAGAAGCTTCTGTCTCCTTTGCCTCCCCGGTCCCAGCCTCAGAAGCCTGGTCTTTTCCCGCTTCCTGCTCTGTCTTCAGGGCCTCGTCTTCCTTTTTTAACTCTTCGTCTTTCATATCTTCACTCACAGCTTATCACCTTTCATCCTTTTTAAATGCTGTATCCAGCTGATTCATCAGATTGCGCAGGGTCCCAAGGACGTTTTCATAATCCATTCGCTTTGGCCCTATGATACCGATGGTTCCCCGCAGGCCTCCTCCCAAATCATAATTGGCAGTGACCACACTGCAGTCCTTCATGGACTGCACCGGGCTCTCGTCACCGATATAAACCTGAATGCCCGCTTCTTCCTCTGTGCCGGAATTGACTTCCGCCACAAATTCCTGCAGCACTTCTTTATGTTCCAGTGTATCAATGAGCCGGCTGGCTTTGTCGCCGTCCGATAGCTCAGGGTACTTGAAAATGTTGGTGGCTCCGCTGGTATAAATCTGCAGGTCCTCTTCCCCTGCCTTGATGGCCTCCGCCACCTCGTTCAGGACCAGGTCCACCACCTGGCTGTGAATGCCTGCATCGCCCTTCAGCTTGCTGATGACATCCAGGTTGATTTCCTCTATGGTCAGCCCGTTCAGGCTGCTGTTAAGCTGGATGTTCAGGTTAAGGAGCTCCTCGTCACTGAGATTATCCGTAATATCAATCATGGTGTTCTTAATGATATTGCCTTCCACCACCACAACCACCAAAAGCTTATGCTTCTCCATCTTTGAAAGCTGGATGAACTTAAGCTTTGTCTTGTGATAACTGGGGCCGCTGATCATGGCCGCATAGTTGGTATTGGCAGCCAGCGCCTGGGCCATCTTCTTAAGGACCAGTTCCAGCTTATCGACCTTCTGGACCATCATCTCCTTAAACTCAGTTACCTCGCTCTCCTTATCCAGCATAATCTGGTCCACATAGAACCGGTACCCTTTATCGGAAGGAATCCGCCCCGCCGAGGTATGGGGCTGTATGATATACCCCATCTCTTCCAGGTCTGACATCTCATTGCGGATGGTGGCAGAGCTGAGCTTAAGGTTTGAATACTTGGAAATAGTCCTGGAGCCCACCGGCTCTCCGGTTTCCAGATATGTCTTGATGATGGCCTTTAATATAGTGACCTTCCTGTCATCCAGGAGCGCATCCAATGGCATCTGCCCACCTTCCTTTCTTCAATTATTAGCACTCGACGTTTAGGAGTGCTAACATCTACATTCCATAATATATTCCTTCTGGAGTCATTTGTCAAGAGATAAATCCAAATTCTTTTCATATTATTTGTGTCTTCCCTTCTCCCGCCGGCACATCATGTGCCAATTCCCTTTCATATCAACTAGATAATGGATTTCTCCCTCCACTTTTTACATAAATATTTCAATTTTACGGCTTTTACTCTCCACTTTTTATACTCTTGTAACACTTGCTTAATTATTTTAACTTGACAAGTAACATTTTTGTAATATAATGAAGATACAACTTTATAGGACATATAAAACCATAACAATGTCATAAGATTGCGAGGTCGTTATATGCATTACTTTAAGAAAACCCTTCTGGCCGCAGCCATGGCTGCATTCAGCCTCACGGTGGCCTTTCCGGCATTTGCCGACGAGCCCGTGGGAACGGATGTGACTGTAGTGGAGGCCGGTACATCAGATACGTCTGAGGACTCAGCCCAGAATGTCCGGGAGACTCAGGAAACCTCCGGTTCCCGGGAATCCAAAGGCCACAAAGCCTCTGTTATTGATGAAGAAGAATATACAGCCCAGGGACCAGGTGTCCAAAAGGAGGAGAAGGAGGTAGCTCCGGCCCCCATGGAGACATCCCTTGGACGGTTTACCATTACAGGATACTGCGGCTGCGAACAGTGCTCCGGGGGTCATAACCTTACCTATTCCGGCACGGTTCCCACCCCAAACCACACCATTTCCGCTGATTTAAATTATTTTCCGCTTGGCACTAAGCTGAAAATCGACGGAATCGTCTACACAGTGGAGGACAAAGGCTCTTCTGTAAACGGTAATATTCTCGATATTTTTTACGGCTCCCACCAGGAAGCCCTGACCAAAGGTACATACACTGCAGAGGTATTTTTAGTGCAGGATTGATTCATGATGTGAGGAAAAAACTACCAGGCATATAAGCCTGGTAATTTTTTGCCCTTCTCCGGAATGTGGTTCTTGGGGCAGAAATTTTTACCAAAATTCTATCATATTTAGATGGAAATGGTGCTATTTCCATATTTTCCCTTGACAAGGCAAAGAAAATATGGTAAAAACTTGTTTATTGCTCATATATTACAAAAGTATTACATATTATTTATTAATGTGTTAAGAATCTTTTTCTAATTATTACTTGAGCAATAGGAGGTATTACACCATGAAATTAAGACACATACTGACCGGAGCCATCCTTACCGTCAGCCTGCTTGCGGCCACTGCCATCACAGCCCTTGCAGCAGCGCCAAAGGGAAGGTTCGAAACAGTGAACAGCACCACCATCAGCGGTTGGGCTTACAACAGCAGTACACCTGATGATGCGCTTAATGTACGGATATCCATTAAAGATAAGAATACAGGTGAGGAAGTTTTCTCTCAGAGAATGACAGCCGGGGAATACAGCGACGAGCTTTATGGCAGCGGCAAGGGCAATGGCTGTCACGCCTTTACCCTCAACATGGACTGGAGCACCCTGCCCGATGGCATCTATCTGGTAGAAGGCTATGTGGGAGACAGTGATTTCTCCAACCCCAGGACCTACACCAACGGCAATCCCGATGCCAGGCAGGAAGCCCCTGCTGCCGAGGCCCAGAACCTGGTTCCCCTGGGCGTATTCAAGACAACGGGCTATTGTCCATGCAGGGCCTGTTCCGAGGGCTGGGGACGCCACACCTACACCGGCGCGGTGGCCACTGCCGGCCACACCATTGCCGTGGACCCGCGGGTAATTCCCTATGGTTCCAAGGTGATGATTAACGGCGTGGTCTACACGGCGGAGGACCGCGGCGGAGCCGTCAGAGGCAATCACATCGACATCTTCTTCAACACCCATGCCGAGACACGCCAGCACGGCACTCAGAACGCAGAGGTCTACCTGGTCCAGTCATAAGGCACGCTTTTTACGGAAAGCAAGATTTACGGAAAGCAAAAGAACAACCCGGCAAGGGCCTTTAAAGGCTTTTTCCAGGTTGTTCTTTTTATTTTCAAACAGGCTCTAGCTCTCATTGCACTCCCGAAGCTCCGTCCCATGGTAGAAAAAGTCTAATATCTGCTTGTAGTCCTTTCCCGTCTTTGCCATGCCCTGGGCCCCGTTCTGGCTCATGCCCACGCCATGACCAAAGCCGCCTCCATATATATGGAAGGAAACGCTTCCGTCCTCCCCCGTCCTCTTCTCAATGGCGATAAAGGCGCTGGGAAGAGTGGCGCTTCCGGTCATGGTGCCCCCGTCCTTCTTGGTGATAATCAGGGACGGATTTCCCAGTGCAGAGCGGATGGCGGACTGTCCTTTGATTGTAACGGTACCGTCAGTGCCTGTGACTGAGAGCTCGCCCGCTATGCCCCCCGGTCCTCTGTCTGTTATGGTCATATCCTGTATCTGGCCCGCCCCGTTAATCTGAGCGGAAGCCACGTCGGCCGGAAGGTCTGTCTGCCAGCGGAACATGGGATAGGAGGTGTCATAGGCAATCACATCCTCCCTCTTGATATAGGCTTCAAAGCCATCGTTGTCTTCCTCTCCCAGGCTCTTTCCTCCCTCCTTTACCTCTACTGCCCTCAGATAGGGATATTTTCCGCTGTCGGTTCCCCATACGCCCGCATCCGTCGTACGGCCGCAGGAGGTGGAGAAATAAAACGCCTCAATAGGTTTATCCTCATAGAACAGCATCTTTCCGTAAGTCTCCTTTACGGCCTGGGTGGACTTATCATTGGCCGGGGTATTATTATAGACCTGGAAATTCGTGCTGTCATCCACATGGGCGCCATACTGGCTGTAGGTATTTCCCTGGATCTGCCGGTAGGCATAGGTCCTGGCACACACGGCCTGGGCCTTCAGGGCCTCCTTTTCATAGGACGGAGGCATCTCGCTGGGCACTACCTTTGTCAGGTAATCCTCCAGATACAAATCATTGACCAGAACCAGTCCCTCCGGCGTTCCCTTGATTTCCAGGCTCCCGCTGTAAACCGGCATGCCCTGGCTCCGCTCAATGGAGCAGATGGTGATTGCCTCCGGCTCATCCGGCGTGATGATCATGCGTCCATACTCCAGATAAGGGCTGTCGGGACCAACCGTAAGCTGCGTGCCTGCCTCCAGGCGCTCTCCCACCATCTTTCCCTTGGCATTCTCATATTCCAAATCAGCACCGCTTCCCAGCACCAGGTCCGCGGATGCATGGAACACACTCTTAAAGCCTGTGTCCATCAAAAGGACGCGGATGGTCTTGGCATCAAATTCCCGCTCCAAAAGGGCTGCGCACAGTTTTCCATCCGCCGCCACAAATTCCTGAAGGTTATAGCCCACCAGTATGTCCGACGCCTTCAGCACCTTAAAATCCCCGTATACCTTATATACATGGAAATTGGGAGCCAGAGGAATCTCCCCATAGCCTTCTATCTCAATGGCATTCTCTGTCACGGACAGCACCTTACCGCTTAGCCGGTCCCTTTTCATGGTTATCTTGACCAGCTTGCCGTCCTCCATGTGAAGGTCGGCCAGATTCCCGGCCATCCCGTCTTCCCCGCCAAGTTCGGCGCTCACCGGGAACTCCCGGTAGGCCGTACCCAGATACGCCTTAAAATGCCTGCCGTCACTTTCAGCCAGCCAGACATTCTCATAGACCACGTTCCTGGACACGAGACTGGATGTTATCATCTCCCCGCCCCTGGCCAGAAACCGTATCTCACAGTCCAGGAACGCGTCCAGGGCAAGCCCCTGGAACCCGAAGTTGCCAACTGTGGTATAGGCAGTCCAGCTCTCAGCATGGTCAAGATTGGACGGGGTGCCGTAGAGCACGGCCTCCATCTCCTCCACCTTTCCCTCCGGGTCAGTCTCCTTCAGGATGGAATCGTACAGTTTCCACCAGTCCTCTTCCGGAAATGCCTGGTCTCTGTTGTTTCTGGTGGAACCGGCCTGAAGCTTCAGCTTGCCGGACACCTGACCGGCCATGTACGAAGCCTCTGCGTATGTAAGATATCCCTGGGCCGCGGCCAGGGAAGCAGGTGTAAGCTCCGGGTCCAGATAGCCCTCATCATAGAGATAATCCATATATTTGACAAACCAGTTGTCCTTTTCCTTCGCAGAAAAATGGGAGGTTCCCCGTTCCTCTGCCCTCTTTTCACACTCTTCCTTGTCCGTAAGGGCCAGAGCCATGGCCTTCATTGCCTGTGCCCTTATGATTCCGTCCCTGGGCGGCTCCATCTTCACGATTATAACCATCAGTGTGACCACTACCAGTATCACGCCGCTTACCCATGCAATCATCCTGTTCTTCATATTAGGTCCAGCTCCTGTAAACGAAGTAAAGCAGCGGGGTAACCGCTGCTTTTATCATGTGTAACCCCAGAATGCCGTCTCTTACTTATTGACGCCTAGCAATGCTAGGTGGGCAACCTCACTTAAACATCTGCCTTCCACTCGATGGAGGCCTGACATCCGCTTAAAAATATTGGAATCCCTTTTGTCTAATGTAGGTTCAAAATTGGTAAGAGTATCGAACACCCCAGGAAATTACAGTTCCACTTCTTTTATCTGGTGTTATTATACCCCAAAGACTTGGGTTTTTCAAGTTGATTTTTCTGAACATTTATGAAATTTTTTCCTCAATGGTCCCTCTTTCCACACCTGCGTCAGAAATCCTTGCAAATATAAGGGGCTCCGGTTCCGTCTTCTGTTTTCCCAGGGTGCAGGAGGCCAGGAATTTTTCCATTGCCGGTTCAAAAAATTCCTCATGAGAGGCGTAAAGGACTGCCATGGTCTCTCCTGCTTCCACACGGTCCCCATACTTTTTCCTCAGAAGGATGCCTGCGCTGTAATCAATGGTATCCTCCTTCTTACTCCTGCCCGCTCCCAGCATCACGGATGCCACTCCGATTCCCTCTGTATCCATATGGGTGATGAAGCCTGCCTCAGGAGTCTTCACCTCCCGGCTCAGGGGTGCCTTTGCAAAAAGCCCCGGATTCTCCACGTAACGGCCATCCCCGCCCTGGCTCTCAACCATGGATTTAAGGCACTTAAGGGCGCTTCCATCCTCCATGGCGCCCTCGGCAAGCTTCCTGCACTGCTCCATATCCCCCTTACCTGCCATGTGAAGCATATTTGCAGCCAGTTCCAGGGATACACAGGTCAAATCCTCTGGTCCATGGCCCCTCAGGGTCTCAATGGCTTCCTCCATCTCCAGGGAATTACCAATGGCATGGCCCAGGGGTACGTCCATATTGGTTATGAGGGCACAGCAGCGCCGTCCGGCCAAGGTTCCGATGGAAACCATCTCCCGGGCCAGGCTGATGGAATCCTCCAGGGATTTCATGAAGGCGCCGCTTCCCGTCTTTACATCCAGGACAATGCAGTCGCTTCCGGCCGCCAGTTTTTTGCTCATGATGGATGAGGCGATAAGGGGAATGCTGTCCACGGTGGCCGTCACATCCCTCAGGGCATAAAGCTTTTTATCCGCCGGAACCATGTTGCCTGACTGGCCGATAAGGGCCAGGCCGTTTTCATTGACAATGCGGAAGAATTCTTCCCTTGGTATGGCAGTCTTAAACCCGGGAATGCTCTCCAGCTTATCCACGGTCCCGCCGGTGTGCCCCAGGCCCCGTCCGCTCATCTTGGCCACCTTGACGCCGCAGGCAGCCACAATGGGGCCTGTCACCAGGGTTGTCTTATCCCCCACGCCGCCGGTGCTGTGTTTATCCGCCTTGATTCCCTCAATAGGCGACAAATCCACCATGTCCCCGGAATGCGCCATCTCCAGGGTCAGGTCTGTTATCTCCCGGTCATCCATGCCCCTAAAATAAATGGCCATCAGCATGGCCGACATCTGATAATCGGGAATATCTCCGGCCACAAATCCACGCACCATATAGGCAATCTCCTCCGTGGAAAGGGAGCTGCCCCGCTTCTTCTTTTCGATCAGGTCATACATTCTCATATCACGCACCTCCCAAATGGTCCGGTCCAAAGCTCTCCGGAAGCAGCTGGGCAAGGGTATATTCCCTGTATTCCTCCACGCTTTTAGCCAGAATAATGCAAAATGAATCCGGATTACAGAACTCCCGCATGACCTGCCGGCACACGCCGCAGGGCGGACAGTAATCCCCGGCCTTTCCGCCGGGGCCTCCGCATACGACAATGGCCTCAAATTCCCTCTCGCCCTCGCTCACTGCCTTTGCAAAGGCGCACCGCTCCGCGCAGATGCCGGGACTGTAGGCTGCATTCTCAATGTTGTTGCCTGTGTACACCTTCCCATCCCTGCAAAGCAGGGCTGCCGATACATGAAAATGGGAATAAGGTGCATAGGAGCGCCCAAGACCGTCCAGGGCTGTCTGTATCAATGTTTCTCTCTTCAAATTACCCCTCCTTCTGCCCGGACCAGCCGGACCCCCGGACGCTTCCGGCGGTCCGGTCCCTGGCCGGATATTCTCTTTCCATTATAATATAAGACAAGCGCTTAAACAAGGGAAACAAACCGCCCCTCCACATAGCTTCTCAAATCCTCCGGGGACAGGGTGACCTGTACGCCTCTCTGTCCCGCGCTGACCATGACGGTGTCGTAAAGCTGAGCCATTTCTTCTATATAAGTAGGGAAATGCTTCTTCATGCCGATGGGGGAACACCCGCCGCGGATGTAGCCGGTGATTCCCAGCATATCCTTTACATGAATCATCTCCACCTTTTTCTCCCCCGCAGCCCTGGCAGCCTTCTTAAGGTCCAGCTCCTCATCCACAGGAATGCAGCACACCAGATATCCCTTTTTCTCTCCCTTCAGCACCAGGGTCTTATACATCCGGTCGTGGTCCACCCCCATAAGGTCAGCGGCGTGGCTGCCGGATAGGTCGTTTTCATCCACTTCATAGGTACCTGTTTCATACGCTATATTAGCCGCGTCCAACAGACGCATCACATTTGTCTTAACCATATCAAACACTCCTTTTCACCGGCCCGCGTTTTCCCTCCGGACCATGCTTCAGGAATATCATACTCTTTTTTCCACTGCCCGTCAATCAATCCCGACAGGCAGAACAGCGTCCCCAAAAAGCCTTCAAAAGAAAGCGGCATGGAGTATTCACAAAATAATATTATACGGTTATAATGGGAAATAAATACGCAAAGGACAGGAAAGGAAAACTCATATATGGAAAAGAATGATATCATCATCATACACGGAACCGATTACAAGAACATGGCCAAGCGGGTCCTGGAACAGGCCGGCGTGGCGGCAGACATCGGTGATTTAAATAAAAAGGTGGCATTAAAGCCCAATCTGGTGACTGCCAAGGCGCCCTCCAGCGGAGCCACCACCCACGGTGAGCTGCTGGCAGGTGTCATAGAATACCTCCAGGAACACGGCTTTCAAAACATCACAATCATGGAGGGTTCCTGGGTTGGCGACCACACGGAAGACGCCTTCCAGGCCGCAGGATACCATCAGGTGTGCAGGCGATATGGCGTCCCCTTCGTGGACCTGCAGCGTGATACCTGGAAGGAATACGATGCCGGAGGAATGAAAATTAAGCTGTGCGACAAGGCAGCTGCGGTGGATTACATGATTAACATGCCTGTGCTGAAGGGCCACTGCCAGACCACTGTGACCTGCGCCCTGAAAAACAACAAGGGCGTGATTCCCAACTCGGAAAAACGCCGCTTCCACACCCTGGGGCTTCACAAGCCCATTGCCCACCTAAATACCATTGCCCGCAATGACTTCATCCTGGTGGACAATATCTGCGGTGATTTGGATTTTGAGGAGGGAGGCAATCCCGTGGTCATGAACCGTGTGCTGGGCTTTAAAGACCCGGTGCTCTGCGATGCCTTCGTATGTGACTGCATGGGTTACTCAGTGGACGACGTGCCATACATAACCATGGCCAGGAACCTGGGTGTGGGAAGCACGGACACGGCCCGCGCCAACATGATTTATCTGAACAAGGCAACGGAGGCCGACAGCAAATTCCGCATGACCAGGCGCGTACAGCACCTGGCTGCCTACACGGCACCGGAAGATGCGTGCAGCGCCTGCTACGGCTCCCTTATATACGCCCTGGACCGTCTGAACGATATGGGATATCTGAGGAAGGGCCTGCCTCCTGTATGCATCGGCCAGGGCTACAAGGGACAGGAGGGCGCCATCGGCGTGGGCCAATGTACCTCCTGCTTCGCCAAAACTATGGGCGGCTGTCCGCCTAAGGCAGCGGATATCGTAGACTTTTTGAGCAATCAAACGGAGGCCGACAGCAAATTCCGCATGACCAGGCGCGTACAGCACCTGGCTGCCTACACGGCACCGGAAGATGCGTGCAGCGCCTGCTACGGCTCCCTTATATACGCCCTGGACCGTCTGAACGATATGGGATATCTGAGGAAGGGCCTGCCTCCTGTATGCATCGGCCAGGGCTACAAGGGACAGGAGGGCGCCATCGGCGTGGGCCAATGTACCTCCTGCTTCGCCAAAACTATGGGCGGCTGTCCGCCTAAGGCAGCGGATATCGTAGACTTTTTGAGCAATCAATGGAAATAGGCCGGGCCTGTTTTCCGACCGCGCCTCAGAATCCCGTTCCCTTAAAGCCCCCGCTCCCTGAGCCAGGCCATGATATGGGCCCCATATGCCTTTTCCTTCTTAAGAAGGGTAAAATGGTCCGCTCCCTTGACAAACACCACCTTTGAATCGGGAATCTGTTCCCCCATCCACAGGGAGTGGCGGGGGCGGATCATATCCCGGCGGCCCGTAAGAATCAGGACAGGCGCCTGGATACAGGACAGCTTCTCCTTGTCCAGCCTGGGCCATCTGGCCATAAGGCCGAACAGCTGGCGGCTTTTCACCGCCTTATCCCTGACGCCCCGCGGCAGCGGTATCTTCTCCAGACCGTGCCACAGGGCGTATTTTAATTTCACCTCCATCAGCGAGGCAGTGCTCATGCCTCTTGGCAGGGCATTTCCGCTGACTGCCACCACGGCGGACACACGTCCCGGATAACAGCTGGCTGTCTCCAGGGCCACGTTTGCCCCGTCGCTGAATCCCAGTATCACTGCCCTGGGCACATGGAGGAATTCCATGACCTGGACTACATCCGCCGCCATATCCGGGATGGTCAGATCTCCCCTGGCAGCATCTCCCCTCATAAGAGAGGACCCATGGCCCCTGCTGTCCATGAGAATCACCCTGTAATACCGGCTCATAAGCTCTGACAGCCTGGCAAATATCTCGTGGCTCTCACCATTGCCGTGGAGCATGATGAGAGGCATCCCCTGCCCCATTTCCTTATAATAAAGGGAGGCAAAACTGTTGTCCACATATCCTTCCTTCATTGGCTCAGCCTCCTTCCTGTTGACCTTCACCATATCACACCTCCGGAAAAATGTAAATACAGGCACAGCCCGGCAGATAGAAGTCCTGCCGGGCTGTGAGCATACGGGTCTGTAAGACCCGCTCTTATCTTCTGTTAGTATTGGCTTTTTCCACGTGAATATTCTTTCCCTTAATCTTGGCATGGGTCATTGCCTTCAGCACATCATCGGCATAGCGTCCCGGCACATCCACGAAGGTATATCCGTCATACATGTCAATGCTTCCCACCATGCGCCCCGGAATTCCTGATTCTCCGGCAACTGCTCCCAGAATGTCTCCCGGGGTGATTCTCTGGGCCTTGCCGATGTTGATGAACAGTCTTGCCATCTTCTCATCCCCTTCGCCCAGCACGTAATCCACAGCAGCGCGGTCCGTCGCTCCCTTGCGGCGGTTTCCGTAGGAGCTGCGCTCACGGCCTCTGCCGCGGCTGCTTCCCCGTCCAAAGCTGTCCAGTTCATCGAGAGAACGGGCTGTCTCAAAGCTGTCGATAATGTCTTCGCTCTCGTCTCCCATGCTCATCTTGAGAAGGGCCGCGGCCAAATCCATGGAGGTATAATCCTCCTCCATAAGCTTCTTCTCAATGATGTTCACCATTTTGGTCAGGTCTGTGTCATTTAACACTTCCTGCACCTGGTCCAGAATCTTCTCCACCTTGATATCCGTGATATCATTTAAAGACGGAATGGCCTGGGGAATGATTTTAGTCTTGCAGTAACGCTGGATGTCCCTGAGCTTATAGACCTCCTTGCCCATAACAAGGCTGAATGCCTTTCCTTCCCTTCCCGCTCTGCCGGTACGGCCGATACGGTGCACGTAGTACTCGTCATCCTGGGGGATGTCATAGTTGAACACCGCTTCCACATCCCCTACATCTATGCCTCTCGCAGCCACATCCGTGGCAACCAGAATGTCGGTGCGGCCATTGCGGAAGCTGTCCATGACACGGTCACGCTGGACCTGCTTTAAATCCCCATGAAGGCCTTCCGCGAAATAGCCTCTTCCCTGGAGCTCCTGCACCAGGTCATCCACCTGACGCTTTGTATTGCAGAACACAATGGAAAGCTTCGGCGCATACATATCCAGCAGACGGCTCATAACCTCCACCTTGTTCTTCGGCTTAACCTCATAATAATACTGGGTCACCTTAGGCACGGTCAGCTCCTTCTTAATCACGCGGACCGTCACCGGGTCCTTCTGGAACTTCCTGGCAATCTCCGCAATGGCCTGGGGCATGGTGGCTGAGAACATCAGGGTCTGACGCTCCTGAGGCAGCTGACTTAAGATAGTCTCCATATCCTCCAGGAATCCCATGTTCAGCATCTCATCCGCTTCATCCAGCACTACAGTGAGAACATGGTCAGCCTTTATTGTCTTCCTTCTCATATGGTCCATGACACGGCCCGGGGTTCCCACGATGATCTGTGTTCCGTCCTTTAAGGAACGGATCTGCTTTACGATATCCTGGCCGCCGTATATAGGCAGCACCTTCACACCGTGTATGAACTTTGCAAAACGGCGCATCTCCTCCGCCACCTGGATGGCCAGCTCCCTGGTAGGAAGCAGCACGATGGCCTGAAGCTTCTTCACCTTCGGGTCCACCTTCTGAAGAAGAGGCAGACCGAAGGCGGCTGTCTTGCCTGTTCCGGTCTGTGCCTGGCCAATCATGTCCCGGCCTTCCATGGCTACCGGAATGGCCTGAGCCTGAATGGGTGATGCCTCCTCAAATCCCATCTCTGTGATGGCTCGGATAATCCGTTCGTCTAATTGTAACTCGTCAAACTTAACTGTCTCCATATAAAGTTCATATCCTTTCTTCCTCTGCCGTCCCATATAATAGAGCCTCCGGCAGGCCGCCTTGTGCATATCCCCTGACTCCGCTGCCACGCATCCGTCTGCCTTTTCCAGGACATTCCCCCCGGACCCTTAAGCAGGCCTTCCAAAGCCCCCGGCCAGATACCGCCGGCTACGCATAAGTCATACCATGCACCGCAATTTATTAGTTTCTTCGTGAAACGAAGTCCTCCACGCGAACAAAAAAACGAGGGATAAACAGGCACGTCTCGGGCCTTTCATCCTCTCGCTTCGTACGATTATTAACTATAACAGATATAAAAGTTAGTGTCAATGGAGGCTCTATAGATTTTTATCCTAATTTTAGGGCCGGTTCCCGTGAAAATGCCGGAATGAAGTGATTTTCACGGTACGGTCCTGCTTTTTTCATGAATTTGCCAGACATGCAGCAGATTAAAACAGCTATTTTCACACAATTTTACATCCAATTAAGGGCTTTGCGTATCTGCGGAAGCATTTTCCTGGTGTACTCATAGCCCCGTTCCATACATCCTCCCATCTGTTCAAAGGTCAGAAGACCTGCCTTGGGACTTAAGGGCGGCTTCAGCAGCAGCACCTCCCCTGTGGAAGCGCACTCCTTCAGGCGGCTGCTCATGATGGAAAAGGAGTGGGAAGCCACCTC
Organism: [Clostridium] clostridioforme AGR2157; assembly: GCF_000424325.1. Lineage (GTDB taxonomy): Bacteria > Bacillota > Clostridia > Lachnospirales > Lachnospiraceae > Enterocloster > Enterocloster clostridioformis_A. Next base: position 56,480 of record NZ_AUJR01000009.1, on the reverse strand, counting down.
CATGACGGAACGGTCCGAAGGGGCTTCGTAGTCCCCTCCGATGTCCACCGCCAGCACATCCCTGATACCGGCCGCCTGCAAAAGATTTACCGGCAGTATATCCGTGACGCCTCCGTCCACCAGAAGATACCGCCCCATCTTCCTGGGAGCGAATATGGCGGGCACACCGGCTCCGGCCATCATGGCTTCACACAGATATCCGTTCCACTCCCATGTCACATGCTCCATCTCCCGTACCTGGTCGCTGTTTGTAAAGCAGATGGTATTTCCGCTGACCAGGTCCACTGCCGGTATGACCAGCGTAAGCACAGTCTCATCCATATGCTTCCGGCCGGTCAGCTGAAAAAAATAGTCCAGCAGCTTATCTCCCTTAATAAGGCCGGACAGGCTTACGCCCTTTCCCGCCAGCAGCTGGGGCATGAATGCCAGCAGGCCGCTGTAATCCGGATCCAGATAATCACCTCCATGTTTCTCAAGGTGAAGCACTGCCTGCTCCATTTGGGACACGGGCATTCCGGAGGCAATAAGTCCTGCCACAATTCCCCCAGCACTGGCTCCGGCCACTGCATCAGGGCGCAGTCCCGCCTCCACAAGGGCTTTAAACACCCCCACATGGGCCGCTCCCCTGGTTCCGCCGCCTGCCAGTGCCAATCCATATCCCATAAAAAATCCCTCCGCCCTATCCCGTGTCAACGCCGTACCGGTAATAGGTACATATGCACTGGCACAGCCGGATATGACAGAGGGAAGCAATGAGGCTCAAGATGACGAAAATCACATGGCCTCCGCCCACCGGCACCCAGGGCGTGGAAACCTTAAGGCCCATCCGGCGGCAATATCCCAGACATTTGTCCCCCTTAAAAGCAGCTCTGCCTCATTCCGCCCGCACTCTGCTGCCCTGGAGCCGTATGCCAGCTTGCAACAGCTTTCTTCCGTCCTCTCTCTTCACCCAGATACCTCCTCTGTGCCTGTCCTCTTCTATTCTACAACTGATTCTTCGCTCCGACAATCACAATATCTTCCGACGGGTCCACCATCTGCATTTCCACATCCATCAGCATGAGAATCTGCTCCAGCTCGCCTGTGCCGTTAAAGTCCATGACTCTGGCTCCCACGCACAGATAGTAGTCGGGCCGCAGGATGGCATCCGCCTTGAAGATGGCCATTTCCTCCCACATCCTGGAAACAATGCTCCGGTAGGAGGATGCCTTGGCAAGGACTACTTCCCCGTCCGTCCTCTGTACCTTGATAAATCCCTTCTTATCCAGAATACGCAAAGGCTTGCGGCAACTGCTGTCCATATTATAGACATAGAAGTTAGGCGTCTGGCCCACCAGGTTCAGTTCTCCCGGCTTCGCCCTTAAATCCTCTGCCGCCAGGTTCCTGGCCTCCTCCTCGGTACATTCCTTAAGAAGGTCCGTTGTCTTGACCTCCGTGGAACCCAGGGCAATGGCAGTGAGTTTGGAGGTCTGCGGGTCAATCTCAATGTGGACCTCCACGGAACCGGGCGCAGCGCCGCTCTCCACTGCCTTGTCCACAGCCTCCCGCTTAATGCTCCTTATATCCTCAGGCGTGGGATTGGGAACCACCCGCTCCACCACATCGCGGACCATGGCCAGGGCCACACCGATGGAGGAAATGACCTCTGCATTCTCAGGCACGCTGTACTTAATATTCATCTTATTGGCGCAGAACCCAATCAGGGATGTGGCGCCGCCGCCCACGCCCACAAGGGATATCTGGTCGTGCTCCAGGCGGTACTTGTCAGCCAGCTCCATGATAATGGGCTCGATCTTCTCATAGGCCCTGGTGAGAATCTGGGCAGCCACATCCTCCACCGTGGTGTGCAGGTAATCGGCAATGGGCTGCATGGCCTTCCTGGCCGCATTCACATTTCCGTAGGAAAAGTCCTTTGGGGTCACCAGGTCCAGCACATTGGCCGCGCAGCTGTTGGTGATGGTGATGCGCTTGCCGCTCTTTAAGCGGATGGCCACGTAATCCTCCGGGTCCCCCTCCTTTGGAGAGAAGAACTCCATCTGGGGCTCCACGATTTCATCCTCATCCGTAAATACGGCGTAATCCAACCCCGCAATATGGGCGGAACGGGGGCCTACATCGTGGACGCCGCTCTTGTTCACCCGAATCATGCTTCCGCCTGCAACGCCCAGCACCCGCACATCCAGGGAACTGATATATGTCCTGTGCCCGCCCACAACAGAGTAATCAATGGCAGGGCGTCCGTTCTTGATAACACCGATATTGGTGGTGGTGCCTCCCACCTCAAAGTACACGCCGTTGGACGCCCTTAAGTACATGAGAGAGCCCATGACGCTGGCAGCCGGGCCGGAAAGCATGGTCAGTACCGGCCGCTTCTTCATCTCATTGATTTCCATGACTCCGCCGTCTCCGCGCATAATCATGAGAGGCACCTCCACGCCGGCCTTCCTGACACTCTCCTCTGTGGAATTGGCCGTGTTCAGCATCTTTGGCAGGATACTGGCGTTGATGGCCGCTGTCCTGGTCCGTCTGGTCAGGCCGTAGAGCTTGGTAATGTCCGAGGCAACGGTTGTCTCCATGCCCATCTCATCGTGGGCAATCTCAAACACAAACTGTTCCCCGGCAATGTCGTCCACCCCGTAAGCGTCTGACGCCACCAGCACCTGAGCGCCCTCCGCCTTAAGCTCCTTTACCGCCTTCCTGACCGTATCCTCGTCCTCTTCACTGTCACTCAGATAGCGGTTCTTTATCTTGATGCTTCTGCCGGATCCCAGATCGATATCCTTAAGGCGGGTCTGATGCTTTGCCAGGAAGCCTTCCATTCCCCCGGGCCCCATGCCCAGCACGCCCACGCAGGCCACATCGCCTTCTATCAGGGCATTGGTGGCCTGGGTGGTGCTGTGGGCCACAAAAATAACATCCTCAGGGGCAATATCATTTTCCCTTAAGCAGTTCTGGAATGCCTTCACCACGCCGGCCGCCACGCCGTATCTGTCATCGTGTGTGGTCTTGACAGAAGATTTTCCTATGATTTCATGTGTGGCGTTGTCAATCGCAACCGCCTTTGTATGGGTTCCTCCAACGTCGATTCCCATTCTCACCAGTCTGTTTCCCATGTTTTTTCTCCTCCCGTTAACCAAACATGATAAATGTAATAACCTGCAGGATGCAGCAGATAATCCAGCCGCACACCACGCTCATCTTTAAGAATTCCTTGGTAGATACCTTTGCGTAGCTAATGCCCCATACAATCCATGACTGGGTGATGCAGCAGGACACGTTCATAACCGTGGTGGCGGCAATCATCAGGGGAGCCAGGAAGGCCACCTCAAAGCCGACACCCTTTAAAATGCCCAGGGTGGCCGCGCCGCAGCCGTAAAGGGTGAAGGGGCCCCTGAACATTCCAAGCGGCGCCAGCACACAGAAGATAACGGTGATAAACAAGGTGCTGTGTGGAATGATATTACCCAGCAGCGCATTGAAATAGGGGATGCACAGCTCCGCCGCCTTGTTGAACATGGGGACCACCAGCAGGTACCCTACCAGGGGAGCCGTGTCCACCACGCCGTCAAAGAAGTCCTTGTTAAAGGTCCTGCAGGCAGCCCGGAAGCTTTTCAGTTTTCCGCATACAAACAGCGCATAGAAGCCGCCGATCAGGAAGCCCATGATAATGGGAACCTTGAATACAATCAGAAGAAACACAGGGATGAAGGGTGTCAGCAGGGACGGCGTGGGAGCAAAATCCAGTTTACGCCGGACCGGTCTTCTGGCTGCCCAGGAATGAACCGATTTCTTCCTCATGCAGAACAGAATCAGGATGATGGTAAATACCAGCTGTACTGCCAGCGCAATGCCGCCCCATTTCACATACTGCTCATAGGGGTACAAAACCTTGCCGTCCCCATCCAGAAAGAATGCGGTGTACTGTCCGAAGAGTACCGGGTTCAAAAACATGCCCGCGCCGATGCTCAGCATGAAGGATACAACGGACAGCACCTTGGGAATTCCCAGGGACATGAATATGGGAAGGATGATAACGCCGATGGCCACCACTGCGCCCGCCCCAAACAGGGAGGAAAATATGGCAGCCGTAACAATGCATAAGAGAATGCAGGTGATGGCCGGCTTGTCGCCGCCCAGCTCCGTGGTCTTGCGGATAAGGGTGGCTGCGATGCCTGTTTCTAACAGCACCCGCCCGAACCACGCGCCAAACACCACATTCACAAGCACTGAGCCCCAGCCCTCCGGGCCGCTCTGGAACACCTTGGAAAATGCCTGTATCCATGTGTTCCGGATACTGTCGCCATTTGCCGCGATAAAATCAGGATTGGACGCCAGAAGGTTGCCGGTCATGGGAAGGATGGTCCAGAGAATGGCCATAATCAGCATTCCCATCATCAGGTTGCCGCCCCTGGCCGCATAGACGGCCAGGCCAAAGAACGATGCCAAAATCAGTATTCCTATGATATATTCCATGAGTTAAATCTCCCCTCTATATTGCTCTTTTAACTTTGCGCTTTAGCGCTCAAGGCTGTTAAGCGTTTCCCATACCTCGTCAATGACCGGAATTCCGTCCCTTGTATTGTTTTCCCTGGTGATGAGTTCCAGTTCTCCCGGATAATATACCTCCCCGCCCTCTCTGATTGGCTCTGAGGACTTGATGTCTGACAGGATTTCATCCACTATGGAGTCCGTTTCCTCCGGTGTGTTGAATCTTAAGGGGTCAATGGCTATCATAATCTGGCTCAGGCCCACCTCGTCTCCAAAGGTGCCAATCCTGCTCACGGAATTGCCGTTTGTCAGAACAGTTGCTATCAGGTCCAGCGCAATGGAGATGCCGCTGCCCTTCCAGTATCCCATGGGAAGCACCCTCCATGTCTTCTCAATCTCAGCCGGGTCAGTGGTCAGGTTGCCCTCCGTATCATAGCCGCCGGGAACCGGAAGCTGCTGTCCCTTCAGCTTTGCCTCCTCAATCTTTCCGTAAGAGAACTGGGATACAGCGCAGTCAATGACGGCGTGTTTCCCGCTGCTTCTGGGAATGGACATGATAAATGGATTGTTTCCGATTTTTCTGTCCTTGCCGCCCCAGGCAGGCATGTTGGGCATGGTGTTGGACCAGCAGATACCGATGCATCCCTTGTCCGCTGCCTGCCAGCCGTAGCTGCCGCCGCGCATCCAGTGGTTATTATTTCCAAGGGCCACCACTCCCACTCCGTACTCCTTTGCCAGTTCCACAGCCCGGTCCATGGCCAGCTTTGCATTGAGGGGGCCGAATCCTCTGTGGCCGTTCCATCGCTCAATGGCTCCCATGGAGGATTCACAGGATGCAATGGCTCCGGAATCAATTTCTCCCTTATCCAGATATTCCACCACCCTGGGGAAGCGGTTCACACCGTGGGAATATACGCCGTCCAGGCTGTTGTTTGCAAATACGGTGGCCGCGTCCTTTGCATGCTTTCCCGAAAAACCTCTGCTCTCCAAAATCCCCTGAAACTTCTTTAACAAATCCTCATACTGCACTCTCATGGCTCTCTCTCCTTTTATGTTAGCTTTCTCTATTCGAGAAAGCGCTTTCTAATGACACCATTATAGCATTAATGAGATTTATGTCAATATACAAGTGTGTTTTCTCTTTGTTTTCATGTAAAATTCACTATTTTTTTATCAGTTTTTTGTGCATTATAATTGTGTTTCTCTATGTTTCAAAAAAGCGTTTTCCTATTTTCGCAAAATAAAAAGGAGTTGGCACAAAATTTCTTTGTTTCTACCAACTCCAAATTAAAAAAGCACTTTTCTATATACTGTTATGCCGAGCCCTGTACAGTGTTATATGGGCAATTGCATAAGCAGATATACCCCCTTGCAAGCCTCAGCTCATAGCACAATCGGCTGTATGCTACGTGGATATATGCAGACAGGGAGCCTGATATCCACGGGAACCGTCACAATGCAGCACCGGCTTATCCAATCTTTCAAAATGACGCGGAACCTCGCACCACCAGCTCCGGCTGGATGGCCACGCTTGTGGCTGACTCCTTTCCTTCCATCCTGTCCCTGAGAAGGGAAGCGCACATTCCGCCCAAAAGCTCCGGCTTGTTGTCCAGGGTAGCCAGCTCAGGTTCGCATATCCTGGAATCCGGCGAATTATTACAGCCAATAACGGCTATATCCTCCGGCACCCGGTATCCTCTTTCCTTAAATTCCTTCATGAGGCCGATGGCTGTGATGTCCTCACCACATATCACCCCGTTGACAGGCCTGCCGGTGGAGAGAATCTTTCTGGCAGCATCCCTTCCGCCCTCTAAACTGCTTTCGTCCACAATCACCACCCGGTCGTTTCCGTCAGGCACATCCCTCAGCTTCATGGCCTCTAAAAATCCCTGCCGTTTTGCCCTGCCGCTGTCCGTGGCAATGTCAAAGACATAGAACAAATCCATGCGCCCATGGTCAAACATATAATCCGAAGCCATGCGGATTGCCTTTGTATCATCCACTAGAACCGAATAAAAATCAGGCAGCTTCACCTGTCCGTTGGCAATGACTACCGGCGTATCCTTTATCTTGGCTGTAATCTCAGGATATTTTATCAGTTCATTGAATACAGAGCCAATGAGTACGATTCCGTCCGTCTGCTTCTCTGACAGTATCTCAAAATACCGGTCGCACTCCTGTATGGAACCGCCTGTATTGCACACGGAAACATTGTATCCCAGATTGCTGAACTCCTGTTCAATCACATATATCATCCTGGCATAATGCGTCACCCGCACATCCACCGTCAGGATGGCAATATTCTTCATGGTCTTGGAGACCATGCCCCTGGCTATGGCGCTGGGCTTATAGTCATACTTTTTAAGAACCGCCTCCACCCTGTCCCTTATCTTGGGATTCACATTCCCCTTATTGTTGAGCACCCGTGAAACCGTGGAAATGGAAGTCCCTGCCTCGGCTGCAATGTCATAAATATTCATCCCTTCACCCCTTTTATTCCTTAACACGCCTGCGCTTTCATCCCTTATTCTGCTTCAGATTTTTTTGTGAAAGCCCTTTCTCTATATTGTAATGGACTTTCCCGGATTTTGCAAGATAAATGTCCTGCGGTTTCTAGCCGGTTTTAGCCGGTTTGGAATTCGATATAAAATCGGATATGGAATTAATTGCATGTGGAAGCCGATATGGAATGGGATGTAATACTAAAAACAGCAGCCGACCGCATCCCTCCCATACAGGATTCCGCGTTCCGCTGCTGTTTCTCAATGCCGCTAAGGCCAGTCCCAAAACTGTAAATTATTTTTCCTAAAACTGCACAACATCCTTTATCTCTTCTGCCCGTTCCACATGTTCGGCATAAAGGACAGGCCCTTCACCGTGATAATCCTTCTGGTATTCAATGCCTATCTTTGCCCGGACCTTTACCCACTGCTTTGTCTTGTAATCCTCCGCTCCGGGCCATTTGCACATGAAGCCCAGAAACGTCATGTCCGCCTCACAGCATGTCATGGCCATGCGGCCAGGCACAAACTGGCCCTTGGGGAATTTAGGAGACTTAAGAACCATGGCAGTGAATTCCACCACCTTGTCCTTATAGCGCTCCGGCTGGTCCATGCAGTCAATATACCAAATACCGTAATCCTCGGGCTTAATTTCAATTACATCCGCGCCAAGATCATAGGGGAGGTCCTCTTCCAGGGTAGCCTGTTCAATTTCCCCCTCCTTGTCCTCCAGGACAATCTCGCTTTCCCGGCTTATGGCCCGTATGGTCCTGCGGTACGCGGTCAGCTTGTCGTCCGGAATTCCGTCGCACCGGTTCATGATGACCAGCTCCGAGCCCCGCAGCATGGCCCCCAGAAGCGGCTTCATGTTCTGCACGTAGAGCTCAAAGGTAGAACCGTCAATAATGGTAATCTGCTGATAAATGGTCCAGTCATCCGGCAGCTTTAAATCATCCTGGTTCCACATGCCGTTCCACTCCATCAGCACACGTTCCGGCTGATAGATGACCTCCAGTTCATTGAGATACTGGGGGGTCAGCTTCTCCATGTCATCCACAAACACCACTGCCGTCTTATTCTTCTTTAACTTTTTCTCGTCATATTCCGTATCACCTTCCTCACACACAATGAGGAGGGTCTTTCCCTCTGTTTTAAAATAGTCCTGCTGCATGGTAAAATCCAGAAACTGGGTCTTACCGGCCTCCAGGAAACCATTGATTAAAAACAAGGGCATGATATCGTCTTCTATCTCATAAGCCATGTCTGTTTCCCCTTATCCAATCAGCCTCTGCCGAATACGCTGTTCAGCTCTTCCTCTTTCAGGCTGGCGCCAATCACGCATACCTTGCCTGTATAATCCGGCCTGCCCTGGCGGATTTCATACTGTTCCGGCACCAGATCAAAATACAGCCACTCGCCAGGATTCTCTGTGGGGAGCATCCCCTTGGCCCTTAACACATTTCCAAACTCCCTGGTGGAGGAAAGACGTTTCAGGACATCCTCCAGCTGTTCACGGGTCACCGGAACAATGGTTTCCATTCCCCAGCTGGTAAACACCTCGTCCGCATGATGATGGTGATGGTCGTGATGGTCATGACCGCAGCCATCGTGATGATGGTCATGGCATTCCTCACCGTGGTCGTGGTGGTGATGGTCGTGGCATTCCTCACCGTGGTCATGGTCATGGTGCCCGCAGCATTCCCCGTCGTGGTCATGGTGGTGATGGTCGTGGCTCTCCTCGCCATGGTCATGGTCGTGGTCAAGACGGCTCTCCCGCACCTCTGCCAGCAAATCATCCAGCATGGTATCCTTCTTCTCAATAATTTCCAGAAGCTGGCTTCCACCAAGCTGGTCCAAAGGAGTGGTGATGATGACAGCATTGGCGTTCTTCTCCCGAATCATGTCCACATCCTTCTGTATCTTAGAAGCATCGGTAATATCCGTACGGCTCAGTACGATGGTTCCCGCATTCTCTATCTGGTTATTGAAGAACTCTCCGAAATTCTTCATGTACATCTTGCATTTTGCCGCATCCACAATGGTCACAGCGCTGTTTAGCTCCACATCCATGTCAGCCGATACGTCAATGACTGCCTTCATCACATCTGACAGCTTGCCCACGCCGGATGGCTCGATGATGATACGCTCCGGTTTGTATTGTGTCAGCACTTCAGCCAGGGATGTGCCGAAATCACCTACCAGGGAGCAGCAGATGCAGCCTGAATTCATCTCCCGGATTTCAATGCCTGAATCCTTCAGGAAACCGCCGTCAATTCCAATCTCGCCAAACTCATTCTCAATCAGGACAACCTGTTCTCCGGCAATGGCCTCCTCCAGGAGCTTCTTAATGAACGTGGTCTTGCCCGCTCCCAGGAATCCGGAGATAATATCAATCTTTGTCATTTTATTCTTTCCCTCTTTCTCAATATCCGAAGCCCTGCCAGTCCCTAAAGCAAGCAAAACCATCCGCCGCCCCGTCCTGACAAAGCCCTGGTTGTAAAGCCTGTCAATTGAATATTGTGGCACATTCACTGGATAAAGTCAAGACATATGGTGTCATCCTTCTTATACATTCTTAGTGAGATGCTTTACGATTTTCTCCGCATCCTCCTGTTTTCCAATCACCATCAGGTGGGTATCCCCTGCTATGACGTGGTCGGCGCCGGGCATGAACCTCATGTGTCCGTCCGGATTCTTCACCGCAATGACCGATATGCCGTACAGACGGCGGATATCGGAATCCTTTATGCTCTTTCCCACCCACTGGGGAAGGGGTTTGATTTCATAGATGGATATGCCGTCTGCCAGCTCCGTATAGTCAAACACATTGTTGGCGCTGTAACGCACCGCCACCTTCTCGGCCACGTCCCGGTCCGGATAAACCACCTCGTCCGCCCCGTTCTTTAACAGCAGCCTGGCGTGAATATTGCGGTTCGCCTTGCTGACAACGTACTTTGCCCCTATCTCCTTAATCAGACTGGTAACCTCCAGACTGTTCTGGAAATTATTTCCAATGCAGATAAAACAGATATCGAAGTTGCCGATTCCCAGGCTCTTAAGCACTGCCTCGTTGGTACAGTCTCCAATCTTGGCGCTGACCACATAAGGAAGGACGGGCTCCAGCTTCTCCTCCGATATGTCCACTGCCATGATTTGGTTGTCATGCTTGGCCAGGTTCTCACACAGGTGCTGGCCAAACCTTCCGATTCCGATAACAAGTATTGATTTCATCTCTAATACCCCTCTCTATCCTATGGTAATCCGCTCTGCCGGCAGCTGCACATGGGGCTTGCGGTTGGACCTGGTAAATGCCAGGGCAAAGGACAAGCTTCCGATTCGTCCGCAGTACATAAGCAGTATAATAACAATCCGCGAAAATGAATTCAGGCTTCTGGTAACTCCCGTGCTCATTCCTGAGGTGCCAATAGCTGAACACGTCTCAAAGAATACATCGGACATGGGCAGGTTCTGGGACACCATAATGGCTATGGTGGCTGCCAGCATCAGCCCCAGGTTGATGGTCAGGATACAGGCCGACTGCCTGATGGACTCGTCCTCCAGCCTTCTCCCGAATATCTCCACCCCATATGTCTGGCGGATATTGGAATGGACGTAAAGCAGAAGCACTGCCAGGGTGCTGGTCTTGATACCGCCGGCCGTGGAGCCCGGGCTTCCTCCGATGAACATGAGGATGGCTGACAGGAACTTGCTCCCGTCTGTCAGGGCCGCTGTGTCTACATTGTTGAATCCCGCTGTCCTGGGAGTGACAGCGCTGAAGAAACAGGCCAGGAATGTCTCGGAACCATTCAGTCCCACCAGTATATTATTGCGCTCCATCAGGTAAAAGAGTATGGTGCTTGTGATCAGAAGAACCGCCGTTGTAACCAGCACGATTTTGGTGTGAAGCATGTAGTGGCGGAAATCCAGTTTCTTCCTGGACAAATCATCCCAGACAATGAATCCGATGCCGCCCGTGATAATCAGGAAGGATATGGTTCCTATGACCACCCAGTCCCCCTCGTAATTGCAAAGGGAAATATACTGGCTGGTATGTCCCATCAGGTCAAAGCCCGCGTTACAGAAGGCTGAGACAGAATGAAATATTCCATACCAGATACCGTGGACCAGACCGTACTCCGGAATAAACCGGCAGGACAGTATGACAGCACCTGCCCCCTCAAAAACAGCTGTGCCGATGATGATTTTCTTGGCCAGCTTCACCATGCCGCCAATCTGCAGGGTGTTGACGCTTTCCTGCATAAGCCCCCGCTCCTTAAGCCCGATTTTCCTTCTCAGCACAATGGACAGGAAAATGCCGATGCTGATAAATCCCAGACCGCCCAGCTGAATCAGCACCAGCAGCACCATCTGGCCGAACAGGCTCCACTGGGTCCAGGTATCCGCCACCACCAGCCCCGTCACACAGGAAGCGCTGGTGGCCGTGAACAGGCAGTTGAGGAAGGGCTCGCTCTGACCGTCCCTGCTGGCAATGGGAAGCATCAGAAGCAGGGTTCCTGTCATGATGATCAGGAAAAATCCATAGGCAATGAACTGGGTCTGTGATATATGTTTTTTTAATCGGTAATGTTTTGGTTTTTTTCCAAACAACTTCTCATTCATGTTCCCCTCATTTTAAATCCCACAAGTTATTTTTACGGCGAATCGCTCCGCATAAAGAGCATTTTAGCACTTTAGCCCCGGACTGTCTACTGCAAAACAGGAAATAACCGGCCGGTAAAACAGCCGGCCGGAGGCATCAGCCTCTCAGGCGGCCCAGGGACTGCCACGCCATAAACAGCAGGAAGGCGCACAGATTCACCACCACCACGCTGGCCCCGGCCGGTATGGAAAACTGGTAGGATGCCACCATGCCCGCGAAAAAGCAGGCCAGGGACAGGATGCCTGAGGACACCATGACGCCTCCGAAGCTTTTGAATACCCGCATGGAGGAAAGGCAGGGAAATATCACAAGGCTGGAGATGAGCATGGCCCCCATCATCCTCATTCCCAGTACAATGGTCACTGCCGTGAGAACGGCTATGATGATATTGTAGCGGCCCACATTGACCCCTGTTGCCTTGGCAAAATTCTCGTCAAAGGTCACCGCAAATATGCGGTTGTAGCATATCACAAACAATCCCAGCACCACCAGGGACAGCACCACGCTGAGCCGTACATCCTCCCTGCTCATGGCCAGGATGCTTCCGAACATATAGCTGCTCACATCCGTGGTCATGCCCGTGGTCAGTGAGGTGACAATGATGCCTAACGCCAGGGCGCTGGCTGATATGAGGGCAATGGCCGCATCGCTTTTAATCCGGCTGTTCTCCGTAATCCGAAGCAGGAAAAAAGCGGCCAGTACCACCACGGGAATGGATATCTTAAGAGGGGACCAGCCCATGGCCAGGGCAATGGACAGGGCTCCAAAGGACACATGGGACAATCCGTCCCCAATCATGCTGTACCGTCTGAGCACCAGGCTCACACCCAGCAGGGAGGCGCACAGGGATACCATCATGCCGCCCGCAAGAGCCCTCACCAGAAACGGATAGGAAAGCATTTCACGTATCAGATTCATGATTTCTCCTCCTTGTGCATGTGCAGCTTCACCGCGTGGCATCCGGCTGTCGGCTTGCATCTGCCCTGCTCCTTCTCATGAAAGAAATGGCCGGCTGCCTGGCTGTTCATATAGTCATGGGCAGGCCCGTAGAACAGGACCCGCTTTTGCAGGTGGAGTATCTTATTGGCCTCCTCCACCGCGTTTCTCAGGTCATGGGACACCATGAGGATGGCCACCTTATCCTCCCGGTTCAGCCTCCGGATCATGGCGTAAAACTCCTGGATGGCCGTGGGATCTAACCCCGTGATGGGCTCGTCCAGTATCAGCAGGGAGCTTGTTGCGCACAGAGCCCTGGCTATGAGCACCCGCTGCTGCTGTCCGCCGGACAGCTCCCGGTAGCACTGCTTTCTGAGGGGTGTAATCCCCAGCTTCTCCATGTTCCTGTCCGCAATCTCTTTTTCTTTCTTAGAATAAAATGGAAGCATTCCCCTGCGGTTTAAGCAGCCGCTTAAGACCACCTCTGAGACAGTGGCGGGAAAATCCTTCTGGGCGGCTGTCTGCTGGGGCAGGTAGCCGATACCGGTCCTCTTTAGCTCCTCCGCCGTTACAAGCTTCCCGCCCGTAGGCTTGATTAAGCCCAAAAGCCCCTTCATCAGAGTACTCTTGCCGGAGCCGTTCTCACCCACGATACACAGATAATCCCCCGGGTCCACTTCCATATTTACATCGATTACAGCATCCTGTTTATCATATCCGAAATCCACATGCTGGCATTGAATTAATGGTGACATATTTTACCTCTTTTACATTGGTTATTCCGGCTCAGGTCATTCCAGCCCATACCGCAGGTTCTCCGCATTCTGTCTCATGAGCCGGAGATAGGTGACGCCCTCGTCGAACTGCTTCCTGGTCACGTTGTGGCAGGAATGGAGAAGAAGAGGCGCTGCCCCTGTTTCCTCCTGAATGATTTCCGCTGTCCTGTGGCTGGAAAGTTCCAGGTAATAGACGGCCGGAATCCGGTCCTTCTTTACCTTGTCTATCAGATAGGCAATGGTCCTGGCGCTGGGCTCCGTGTCCCCGCTGCACCCGGAAAAGGCAGCGCGGTAGGAAAGGCCGTACTCATCCGCGAAATAGCGGAAGGGAAACTTGTCCGCCACCACAATCATGTGGAGGCGCCCCTGGTTTACCACCTGTCTGAACTGGCTGTCCAGGTCCTTAAGCTCCTTCAGGTATTCCCGGGTATTAGCCTCAAAGCGGCTTTCCTCCCGGGGGGCCGCCTCCGCCAGGGCCTGGCTTATGATTTTTACGATGGCCTGGGCATTGACCGGTGAGGTCCATATATGCTCATCGTATTCAATGTGCATCTCATGGCCGTCCTCTTCCTCCTCTTGGCCGTCCTTCTCATGACCATCCTTCTCATAGCCGTCCTCATGGTGGCGTTCTTCCTCCATGCCTTCCACATGCTCCTCCTCCACCACATCCACATAGTCCATCATGGTCAAAACCTTCATGTGGCTGGTGTCCAGGGAGCCCAGCACCTCCTCCACCCACTGCTCCATCTCGCCGCCGTTGCAGATCAGCACATCGGCCTCCTGCATGGCGATCATATCAGCGGGCGTAGGTTCAAAGGAATGGCTGTCCATGCCCGCGGGCACCACCAGTTTAAGCTTCACCCGGTCCCCCGCAATCTGACGCACAAAATCATAGTAGGGAAAGATGGTGGTCACCACGAGGAGGCGGTCATCCTTGCCCTCCTGGCTAACGGCAGGTGTCTTTCCTGATTCAGGCGGTCTCTGTCCGGCAGCGCATCCCCATATACTTATGACCATGACCACGGCGCCAAGCACGGCCATGAGCCACATAATCCCCCTGTATCTTAAGGGCATCCTATCACTCAATTCCATTCACATCCTTTATATACTGAACAACCTGGGACGGATGGTCCGCAATAAGCGCCGGATGGAAGGACATAAGCTCTTCCCTGGTCCGAAACCCCCAGGTCACGCCCACTGTATCCACCTTTGCATTGTTCCCGGTCTCCATGTCCGTGTTGGTATCCCCCAGATAGAGGATCTCACTCTTTGAAAGTCTCAGTTCCTCCGCTATGGCCCATACGCCGTCAGGGCAGGGCTTTTTCTTGATTCCCTTATCCTCCCTCTCGCCGTAGACCAGGTCAAAATAGCCCTTTCCAAACACGCCCTCCACATTGTCCAGGGTCCTGGGATGGGGCTTGTTGGACAGCACGGCAATGAAAATGCCCTGTGACTTTAAAAACTCCAGAAGCTCCCTGATTCCCTCGTATGCCTCCACACGGTACATGCAGCATTCCCGGAAAATATCCTGATACCGCTCCACTGCCTCCTCATAATGGGTCAGCTCCTTGTCCCCGCAGGCAATAAGGGACCGCTCCAGTAACTTCTTATAACCGTCCCCCACATAGAGCCGGCTCTCCTCCACGCTGATTTCACGCATGTTCCAATAACACAGGGTATCATTCACAGACTTCTGGATGGCATAGATAGAATTCACAAGGGTCCCGTCCAGGTCGAATATACAGCATTTATACATTATAGTTACCATTCCTTTCCATGGATATACGCAAATCCGTCTTAACACAACCTACATCATAGCACAGTTCCATCTGTTTTTCCACTGCATTTGACACCGCCCCCCTGGCATGCTATACTTTTTTCAACACAAGACAGCTAAATTTTTCCATTTTAAAAGGAGAAAACCATGACGAATTCCTATATGATTACCTGCTGTTCCACAGCCGATCTGCCGGCGTCTTATCTGACGGAGAGAGGCATCCCCTACTCCTGCTTTCATTTCCGGATGAACGGCATGGAATACGACGACGACCTTGGAAAGTCCATTCCCATTGAGGATTTTTACGAGAACATCAGGCAGGGCGCCATGCCCACCACGTCCCAGGTGAACCCGGAACAATACGAAGCCATGTTTGAGCCCATATTAAAAGAAGGAAAGGATATCATCCACATGACCCTCTCCTCCGGCATATCCGGCACCTATAATTCGGCGGTCATTGCCAGGGATGAGATGCTGGAGCGTTATCCGGACCGGCGGATTGCCGTCATTGACTCCTGCTGCGCCTCCGCGGGCTACGGACTTCTGGTGGACACGGCCTGGGAGAAGATGCAGGCAGGTGCGGAATACGAAGAACTTGTTTCCTGGATTGAGGAGAACAAAAAAAGGGTCCATCATTGGTTCTTCACCTCTGATTTGACCCATTTAAGACGGGGAGGACGTATCTCTGCCTCAGCTGCCTTCTTTGGCAGCATGCTCAACATATGTCCCCTGATGAATGTGAATGTGGAGGGCAAACTGATTCCCCGCGACAAGTACCGGGGCAAGAAACGTGTTATCCGGGAAATGGTGGAGCGGATGAAGGCTCACGCAGAACAGGGCACTGCCTATGACGGCAAATGCTTTCTGTCCCAATCCTCCTGTCCCGAGGATGCCGGGGCAGTGGCCAGCCTGGTGGAGGAAACCTTCCCCCAATTAAATGGGACGGTTTTCATCGTGGATATCGGCACTGTCATCGGGTCCCATACCGGTCCCGGCACCGTATGCCTGGTTTTCTGGGGAGATGACAGGACCGTGTAGATCGTGTCTGAAAATCGCTTTCTGACACGATCTGGCCCATTAAGCCTTCTGTTCTTTCATGGTCATCATATACAGGGCCCCGAAACCGGCAGCCCCGGCTGCAAGACTTGCCGCCAGGTCCACGCCTGTGGGAATGCCGGGAAAAAGTTCAGGCAGGGAACCGAACATGAATCCCAGGATTATCAGATAGGTGGGCTGGGGATTGCGGGACATCAGCCGCTCCAGCACCTTGGTGGTCAGGAAGATGCCGCCCAGCACGCCGGCTCCCAGCGGTATCAGAGGAAGGATGTTCAGGGAGCTGATGTTTCCTATGATGGTCTCATAGATTCCCAGCATATAGAGCATCTGTGACACGCTGATTCCGGGCAGGACCAGCCCCACCGCTATGATGAATCCACCTGCCAGCTGAAGGAGCAGGGCACCGGGCCCGAAACTTCCGTCCGGTGTAAAAAGCCCTGAGGGAATCAGGGCCAGGAGCACCACCCCCAGGATGCCTATGACAGGGTAGGCAACCGCCCCCAGGTCCAGCTTTTTCACGCCTGCTTCCCTGTATATCATGGGAACACCTCCAGCCACTGCTCCCAGGAAGAAAAACCGGAGAGGCACATCGGCCCTGGTGGTGAACAGATAGCTGATGAAGCGTGAAAACAGCACCATTCCAATTCC
The DNA here is from genome assembly GCF_000424325.1 of [Clostridium] clostridioforme AGR2157. Lineage (GTDB taxonomy): Bacteria > Bacillota > Clostridia > Lachnospirales > Lachnospiraceae > Enterocloster > Enterocloster clostridioformis_A. The sequence goes on along the minus strand of NZ_AUJR01000009.1, from coordinate 39,638 downwards.
TGCCCCCAGGACGAATTTGAGCAGGAAGGCCATGCTTCCTGCAGGTTCCTTAAAAAAGGAGCTGATGGATGAAATAAGCCTGTCATAGACCCCCATAATCATGGCCATGGAACCTCCGCTTACTCCGGGAACCGTCATGGTCCCCCCAATCCACATTCCTTTTAATATGATATTCATATTGTCTCGATTCATTGGATATACTCCTTTTCACCTTCTGTGACCTTACTGCACACGCGTCCCTTCCGGGACAGCAGTAACGATATTCTACCCCATGCAGCCGGAAAAGTGAATTAATTTTCTGTATATATTTATGACCGGATACGGCTTATTATTGCCCCGGACATGAAAATAATCCCGGAGGGCAGGCTGGCATGCCTTTCACCGGGATTTATTTTTTGAGGAATATGATTATGTGATAATGAATCGATATATGGAGCAGATGTATTTAATCAAAGTATTTGCTTAATTAGCACCGCACTGGGAATTTCCCGGCATCATGCTGACACCCATCTGTGACAGCATGGAATTCAGGTCCTGTCCGCCCTTCTGGTACTGTACTGCCCGGGGACAATTTCCCGTATTGTAAAGCGCTGCGTTGCAGTCATTTATATTTGCCATATTGGTGCCGCATGCAGAGCCCAGCATTGCAGCAAGTGCCATAGATGAAACTGATAACATAGTATGTCCTCGCTTTCTTTATTACAGATGTTACAAATCTGTTTCTTTTTTGTTACAAAACTATATTATCACATTTTAGGGGCCCTGTGTCTGGGAGTTATTGGAAAAACTACGATCTTTGTCTTTTTTGCGGATTTTTCATGACTTTGGTAATATTTTCCTATCCCTCATCCGGGGACCATTTCCACAAGGCGGATGAGCTTGCCATCATACAAATTCTCTGTCTGCCACATTACCCGTCAGCTGAAACAGCTGGGGCAGATGGTTGCTCAGGTGGATGGGGATTCCCGTATAAGTCTATGAAAACAGAGGAGCTTCATGGCGCTCTAAGCGCTGAAGACCTGCTCCGCATAATTTACAGATGCCATGGCATCCCTGCAATAGGCGTCAGCGCCTATGGTCCTGGCATAATCCTCTGTCAGCACAGCGCCTCCCACCATCACCTTTACGGTCGTTGACGCGGCCCTTAACTGACGGATGGTTTCCTCCATGCCGGGCACGGTGGTGGTCATGAGGGCGCTCAGGCCCACCAGGGCCACCTGGCGCTCCACGGCCTCCTTTACGATAACCTCCGGCGGGACATCCCTGCCCAGGTCGATGACCTCATAACTGTAATTTTCCAGCAGAACCTTCACGATGTTCTTGCCGATATCATGGATGTCACCTTTCACCGTTGCCAGGATGATGGTTCCTTTCTTTTCCCGGGCCTGTCCGCTTCCATCCATAGCTGCCTTGATGACCTCAAATGCGGCCTTGGCAGCCTCCGCGCTCATAAGAAGCTGGGGCAGGAACACGGTGCCCTTCTCAAACCCCTTTCCCACACGGTCCAGGGCCGGTATCATCTCGCTGTTGATGATATCAAGCGGTTCCCGCTCCTTTAACAGTGCGGTCACCGCGTTGTGGGCAGCTTCCTTCAGGCCTCTCTCAATGGCCGCCGACAGGGCAGGCCCCTTTCCCTGAGCGTCTCCTGACCCGGAATGATAGTCTGCCTTTGTCCCGTCCTGACCGCCGCCCCTTCCGATGGTCTGGCCCAGGCCCGCGCTCTGACCGCTGTACACACTGATATACTGGCCGCACTGGGGATCCCGGTCCATAAGCGCGTTAAAGCTGTAGTAAGCCCGCATCATGGCCTCGGAGTTGGGGTTTATGATGGCTGCACCCAGCCCGCATTCCATGGCCATGGTAAAGAATGCGGCATTGATGATTTCCCTCTGGGGCAGTCCGAAGGATATGTTGGATACCCCCAGCACGGTTCCCACTCCCAGCTCGTCCCGGATGCGCCGCAGCGTTTCCAGGGTGGTAAGGGCCCCCTTGCTGTCGGAACTGACCGTCATGCAGAGTCCGTCCAGAATGATATCCTCCGGTCCGATTCCGTACTCCGCTGCCCGATCTATGATTTTCCTTCCCACGGCCAGACGTCCCTTTGCCGTATCGGGAATGCCGGACTCGTCCAGGCAGAGACCTACTGCCACTCCGCCGTATTTTGCCATCAGCGGAAATACGCGGGTCATGGACTCTTCCTTGCCGTTGACAGAGTTTATCAGCGGTTTTCCGTTATATATACGCATGGCGCGCTCCATGGCTTCCATGTCCGAGGTGTCAATTTGAAGGGGAAGGTCGATGATGGCCTGAAGCTCCCTTACAGCCTCCTCCATCATGGATGGCTCGTGGATTTCAGGAAGTCCCACGTTCACATCCAGCACATCCGCTCCGTTGTCCTGCTGGCTGACGCCCTCCTTCAGGATATATTCCAGGTTGTGGTCCCGCAGTGCCTGCTTGAATTTGGACTTGCCGGTGGGGTTAATGCGCTCACCGATGATGATTGTCTTATTGCCAACGGTCACTGCCTTTGCATAGGAGGACACCACGGTGCGGTGTTTTTTCTCCGGCCACACCACAGGCATGTCCTTACACCGCTGTGTCATCAGGCGTATATGCTCCGGGGTGGTGCCGCAGCACCCTCCCACTACCACGGCGCCCATGGCCACAATCTCCTCCATGACAAGGGCAAAGCCCTCAGCGTCTATATCGTACACCGTCTTTCCGTTTTCGCTTCTTGGAAGGCCCGCATTGGGGTTTACCAGCACGGGAAGGGAGGATACCCTCAGGATTTCCTCCAGGATTCCCTTCATCTGCACAGGCCCCAGGCCGCAGTTGATTCCCAGGGCATCCACCCTCAGTCCCTCCAGCAGGGCCACGGTGGACTCCACGTTTCCGCCGGTCAGAAGCTTTCCCTTTTCATCAAATATGACGGTTGCGAACACAGGCAGGCGTTCCCCTGTATCCGGCCTGAATCCTGCCTCCCTGGCAGCCAGCACCGCGGCCTTCAGCTCATAGCTGTCGCTCATGGTTTCAATCAGGACCAGGTCCGCTCCCGCCCTGGCGCCAATGGATACCACCTCTTTATAAAGCTTCACCGCGTCCTCGAACTCCAGGTCCCCCAGAGGCTTTAGCAGCCGTCCCGTGGGGCCCAGGTCCAGAGCCACGTATCCGTGTCCTGCCTCCTTAACCGCGGTCCTGGCGTTCTCCACCGCGGCTGTCACGATGGGTTCCAGATCATCCTTGAATTTAAGCCCGTTGGCGCCAAATGTATTGGTTGTCATGATGTCCGCGCCGGCCTCCAGATAGGACCGGTGTATGGATATAAGCACATCCCGGTGGGTCAGGTTCCACCGTTCCGGAAGCTCTCCCGGTTTCAGGCCCCGGGCCTGGAGCAGGCTTCCCATTCCGCCGTCGCAGAACAGGCGGCGCACCTTCATCTCTTCTAATATTCTCATCGTCATTCTCCGCAAGTCCTCTTAACTGTTCAAAATGTCGTTTACCAGGATGTCCACCTGTTCCCCGCTGGTAATCCAGCTGGTGCAGAGGCGGATAGCCGTATGGCTTTCATCCACCCTTCCCTGGTTGGTGTAACTGTACTTATCCTTCCACGACTCCAGCAGGGAATCCGGCATGATGGGAAATACCTGGTTTGTGGTGTTTTCCACCAGGAAGGGATATCCCTTTTTGACACAGGCGCAGCGGATCTTGTCTGCCAGCCTGTCCGCGTGGGCTCCCAGCTCAAAATACAGGCCGTCCCGTAAAAGCTCTCCAAACTGGATGCCCAGAAGGCGTCCCTTGGCCAGCATACCGCCCCGCTGCTTGATATGGTAGCGGAAATCCGCCTTCAGCTCGTCGTTCAATATGACCACGGCCTCCCCGAAAAGCGCCCCCGCCTTGGTTCCGCCGATGTAGAATACGTCACAGGCAGCTGCCAGGGACTTAAGGTCCAGGTCATTCCCCTCTGCCGCCAGGCCGTATGCCAGACGGGCGCCGTCCACAAACAGGTACAGTCCGTACTTTCTGCACACCCCATACAGGTTCTCCAGCTCAGACCTGGTATAAATAGTGCCCAGCTCCGTGGGGTTGGAGATGTATACCATCTTTGGCTGCACCGTGTGCTCAAAGCTTTCGTCCCGGATATGGGCCTGGTACAGATCCTCCACCTGCTCTGCCGTAATCTTGCCGTCCTCAGAGGGCAGGGCCAGCACCTTGTGGCCGGTGGACTCTATGGAGCCTGTCTCATGTACATTGATGTGGGCCGTGAAAGCACCCACCACCCCCTGATGGGAACGTAGGGCAGACGCAATGACCGTCATATTGGCCTGGGTGCCTCCCACCAGGAAATGAACCGCTGCATCCTCCCGTCCGCAGAGGCTGCGGATGATGCCCGCGGCCTCTGTGCAGTAATGGTCCTCCCCGTATCCGGGTGTCTGCTCCAGGTTGGTCTCAGCCAGTTTCTTAAGTATGCGCTCATGGGCGCCTTCGCTGTAATCACAGTCAAAACGTATCATAATATAATTCCCCTTTTTATTTTTTTTATATCGCTGCCTTAAGAGGCTTTCCCCTGTTACCTCCGGTATGGGCAGTCCGTCTTGGCACAGGCCTCACAGCCTTTTACGTCACAACGGTAAGGTTTCATGCTGGCTCCCATGACCGCGGAAACAGATTTGGAGGGCATCATGAGAAGACTGTCCGTCAGCTTGATGCCGATGCGCTTTCCGGCCTCCAGGGCATCCAGAAGCATTCCCTGGCATTCCAGAGGAAAGTCTCCGTAACCGGGGCTGAACCTTGGGCGCAGATAACGGCCTTTTGCTTCATATTCCGACTTTATCACGGTACACACCTGGTCGCAGTACTCCTCAATCATGGCCGCTGCCGCTGCCTGCATGACTACGGCCCTGCTCATCTGGAGACGGCTGTACTTCTGAATCAGATGGTCAGCCCCGCAGCCAAGGGTGGCCGCAAACACGATAATCTGGTCGCAGTCCTTCAGATTCCCCCACAAATTCCTGCTCCTGGCCTTGAAACATCCTCCGTCAATCCTGTAATCCTCTCCCAATGCCAGGGGATATTCCCGGTACAGATGCCTGGGCGTGGCAGCCTCCCATAATTCCGCCATGCACTGCTCCACCATGGCCGCCACTGCCTCGTCAGCCTCCTGTCCCCTGTACCCCAGATAGCGGAGGACCTCCCTCCTGTCTACGTCATGTATGTCCATATGTTCATTCTCCCGTTCTGTATCCGTCCCTATAAAATCTCCGACAGGTTTTCCTTTATCTTCATGGCAACATCCGGCTTATTCATGGAATATACATGGATGCCGTTGACCCCGTTGGCAATCAGGTCAATGATCTGGTCCGTGGCATAGGCAATTCCGGCCTGCTTCATGGCCGCCGGATTGTCCCCGAACCGGTCCACAATGGACATGAACCTGGTAGGCAGGTAGGTTCCCGACATCTGGGTAATCCGCCGTATCTGCTTTGCGTTGGTCACAGGCATGATACCGGCAATCACAGGCACCTGGATTCCCTTTTCACGGATGCGGTACAGGTAACTGTAAAGGATGCTGTTGTCAAAAAACATCTGGGTGGTGACAAAATCGCATCCGGCCTCCACCTTCTGCTTCAGGTAATCCATGTCCACGGACTTGTTGGCAGATTCCACATGGCCTTCCGGGTAACATGCCGCCCCGATGCAGAAATCACCTGCCTTCTTGATTTCCCGTATCAGCTCAGAGGCATAGTGGTATTCCTTTGGCGTACTGCCATCCTGGGGGATATCCCCGCGCAGGGCCAGTATATTTTCAATGCCGCGCTCCTTTAACTCGCCCAGTACATGGTGCACTTTTTCCCTGGTGGATGACACACAGGTGAGATGGGCAAGAGGCGTCACTCCGTACTCCTCCTTGATGGCGGAGGCGATTCCAACCGTATAATCGCTGGTTCCCCCTCCTGCCCCGTATGTAACACTCATAAACGAGGGCTTTAACTTTGCAATCTTTGCGGCCGCCTTTTCCACGGAATCATATGCATCCTCTGTCTTTGGGGGAAACACCTCAAAGGAGAGGGTGGGCTTTCCTTCTGCCAGTATATCGTGTATTTTCATTTTTCTTTCCCTTTCCTCCTGCGTTATCCAAAAAAGCTCCGGCACCCCAATAATCAGGATTGCCGGAGCAAGCATTTATAATTCTACGGTCACTTTCTTCAGATGCCAGATATCCTTCACATACTCCTCAATGGTACGGTCAGATGTGAACTTTCCGCAGTTGGCCGTGTTAAGGATAGCTGCCTTAGCCCACCACGCCTGGTCCCTGTAAGCCTTATCCGCGCTCTGGTGCGCCTCGGCATAGGAACGGAAGTCCTTGAGGATAAAGTAGGTATCAGCCCGGTCGCTGCTCTTGGTGTTTAAGAGGGAGTTATAGATATCCCTGAACAGCTCTGGGTTATCCGGTGCATAGTAGCCGTTAATCAGCTGCATGAGCACACGGCGGATTTCCTGGTCATTGTTAAAGATATCCATTGGGTAATAGCCGCCGTTGTTCTCGTAGTTAATGACCTCATCGGAGGACATGCCGAAGATAAAGGCATTGTCCGCGCCCACTTCCTCCACGATTTCCACATTGGCTCCGTCCATGGTTCCCAGGGTAAGGGCTCCGTTGAGCATAAACTTCATGTTGCTGGTACCGGACGCCTCCTTGCTGGCCGTGGATATCTGTTCGCTGACATCGGCTGCCGCAAATATGAGCTCCGCGTTGGATACGCGGTAATCCTCAATGAACACCACCTTAATCTTACCGTTAATGGTCTTGTCATTGTTGATAACATCTGCCACGGAATTGATGAGCTTGATGGTCAGCTTAGCCCGCTTGTAGCCTGCGGCTGCCTTTGCGCCGAAGATAAAGGTCCTGGGAATCATATCCATATCAGGATTATCCTTCAGCTGGTTGTACAGATACATCACATGGAGAATGTTCATTAGCTGGCGCTTATATTCGTGAAGCCTTTTGACCTGCACGTCGAAAATGGAGCGCGGGTCCACGTCAATGCCGTTATTCTCCTTGATGTACCTGGCGAGGCGCAGCTTATTCTGGTACTTGATGTTCATAAACTCAAACTGGCACTTCTCATCCTCTGCAAAGAGTTCCAGCTTCTTAATGTGGGGAAGGTTGGTAATCCACTCATCGCCAATCTTGGAGGTGACCCAGTCTGCCAGAAGCGGGTTGCCGTGAAGCAGAAACCGTCTCTGGGTTATGCCGTTTGTCTTGTTGTTGAACTTCTCCGGCATCATCTCATAGAAGTCCTTTAACTCCTGGTGCTTAAGTATCTCCGTGTGAAGCCTTGCAACGCCGTTGACGGAAAAGCTGGCTGCGATTGCCATGTAAGCCATCTTCACCTGGCCGTCGTAGATAATGGACATTTTGCGCAGCTTCTCCTGGTTGCCCGGATACATGGTCTGAATCTGGTTCTGGAACCTGCGGTTGATTTCCTCCACAATCTGGTAGATTCTGGGCAGAAGCCGTGAGAACAGCTCGATGGGCCACTTCTCCAGCGCCTCTGACATGATGGTGTGGTTTGTATAAGCGCAGGTCTTGGTGGTTACCTCCCACGCTTCATCCCATGTGAGTCCCTCCTCGTCCAGAAGAATACGCATCAATTCAGGGATGGCAACCGTTGGGTGGGTGTCGTTCAGCTGGAACACTACCTTTTCATAGAATTTTCTGATGTCATCGTGCTTCTCTTTATACTTTCTCACCGCCCTCTGTACGCTGGCGGAGATAAAGAAATACTGCTGCTTCAGACGCAGTTCCTTGCCCGCATAGTGGTTGTCGTTGGGGTAAAGGACCTCCACAATGGTCTTGGCCAGGTTCTCCTGCTCCACAGCCTTCTGGTAGTCTCCCCTGTCAAAGGAATCCAGATTAAAGGTGTTGATGGGTTCCGCGTCCCAGATACGGAGGGTATTCACCACATTATTGCCGTATCCGATGACCGGCAGGTCGTAGGGCACCGCGCGGACAGACTGGTATCCGTCCTGTACGAAATGGTTCACTCCGCCCTGGTTCTCAATGCGCACATAGCCCCCGAACTTAACCTCGGCTGCATACTCCGGCCTGCGGATTTCAAAGGGGTTGCCGTCCTTCAACCAGTTATCCGGCACCTCTACCTGGTAACCGTTCTCAATCTTCTGCTTGAACATGCCGTAGCGGTAACGGATGCCGCAGCCATATGCCGGATAACCCAGGGTTGCCAGCGAATCCAGGAAGCAGGCCGCCAGACGTCCCAGGCCTCCGTTTCCCAGGGCTGCGTCCGGCTCCTGATCCTCAATCACATCTAAATCAAAGCCCATCTCATCCAGGGTTTCCTTAATCTCATCCCTGGCGCAGATATTGATGATGTTATTGCCCAGGGCACGGCCCATGAGGAACTCCATGGACAGGTAGTATACTGTCTTAACATCCTTTTTCTCATATTCCTTGTGAGTGGCAATCCACTCGTCAATGATGACATCCTTTACAGCATAGGCCACTGCCTGGAATACCTGATGGGGAGTCGCTTCATCAATGGTCCTTCGGAACATGTTCTTTACGTTGTCCACCACGCTGCGCTTGAACGTTTCCTTATCAAATCCTTTATTCATCGGCCATTATCCTCCTGCTTTCAGTTCCGCTTCTATACAGAACTATTATATGTAAATCATTCCTAAATTATCAGGCGTGGCGGGGGTGGGGGTGATGCGCCCCGCCTCACAATCTTACCATTATTTCATGGTCTTTTCAACACCGAGCATTACATTTTCGCCGTTAATGTTCCACTCTTTGACAAAGCCGGACATGGCTCCAATGCTGATATGGTCTGCCATGACCTCTGTTTTGATCTCGTCCGCATGAGACTTAATCAGTCCGGCAATCCGGTCATTTTCATCCTGGAATACGCTGATGTGGTCCATGACCTCAAATCCGGCTTCCTTGCGCATGGTCTGAATCTTGCTTATGAGTTCTCTCACGAAGCCCTCCTCAATCAGTTCAGGAGTCAGGTTGGTATCCAGCACAACGGTCACATAGTTGTCTTCCTCTGTCACATAGCCGTCCTTCTGGGAAACATCGATCAGCAGGTCGTCCTTTGTCAGCACCACTTCCTGGCCGTCAACGTCAAAGGTAAGCTGTCCCTTCTCATTCAGGGTGTCCATGGCGGCGCTGCCGTCGATATCGGTCAGGGTCCGGCGAATCTGGTTTAACAGCTTGCCGTACTTTGGTCCCACTGTCTTTAACTGGGGCTTGAAGGTATAGGAGGTAAATTCCCTTACATCGTCGGAGAAGATCACCTGCTTCACATTCAGCTCTTCCTCGATAATCTGCACGTAGAACCTAGACAGCTCGTGGTCAGCCTTCACATACATCCGGGCAATGGGCTGGCGGTTCTTGATGTTGGCCGCATTCCTGGCCGCACGTCCCATGACAACCACCTTCAGCACTTCATCCATGTCGGATTCCAGCTCAGTATCAATCCAGGACTCATTCACCTCCGGGAAGTCGCACAGGTGTACGCTTTCAGGTGCGTCCCCATCCACCTTTCTCACGATATTCTGGTAAATCTGCTCTGTCATGAACGGAATCATGGGAGCTGCCGCCTTTGCCACAGTCACAAGGGCCGTGTACAGGGTCATGAAGGCATTAATCTTATCCTGCTCCATTCCCTTTGCCCAGAAGCGCTCACGGCTTCTGCGCACATACCAGTTGCTTAAGTCATCCACAAACTCCTGGAGGGCTCTGGCAGCCTCGGGAATCTGGTAATTCATCAGGCTGTTATCCACTGTTTTCACCATGGAATTCATCTTGGACAGCATCCAGCGGTCCATGACCGGAAGCTTGTCGTACTCCAGTGTATATCTGGTGGGGTCAAAATTGTCAATATTGGCATACAGCACCCAGAATGCATAGGTATTCCAAAGAGTACCCATGAACTTGCGCTGTCCCTCGGTCACTGCCTTATCCTGATAGCGCTTTGGAAGCCAGGGCGCGCTGCAGGTGTAGAAGAACCAGCGGATGGCGTCTGCGCCGTGGGCTGCCAGGGTATCAAAGGGATCCACCGCATTGCCCTTGGACTTACTCATCTTCTGTCCGTTCTCATCCAGCACAAGGCCCATGACAACTACATTTTCATAAGGCGCCTTGTTAAACAGCAGGGTAGACTCCGCAAGGAGGGAATAGAACCATCCTCTGGTCTGGTCCACTGCCTCGGAGATGAACTGGGCCGGGAACTGTGACTCGAACAGTTCCTTGTTCTCAAAGGGGTAATGGTGCTGTGCAAAGGGCATGGCGCCGGAATCAAACCAGCAGTCAATCACCTCAGGCACACGTTTCATAGGCTTTTTGCACTTGGGACACTTGATTCTTACCGCGTCAATATATGGACGGTGAAGCTCGATTTCATCGGGACAGTTGTCGGATAAGCTCTTTAATTCCTCAATGCTTCCGATGGAATGCTGGTGTCCGCACTCACACTCCCAGATATTGAGCGGGGTGCCCCAGTAACGGTTTCTGGAAATACCCCAGTCCTGGATATTCTCCAGCCAGTCACCGAAGCGGCCCTTGCCGATGGAATCCGGAACCCAGTTAATGGTATTGTTGTTGCGGATTAAGTCATCTTTCACAGCAGTCATCTTGATGAACCAGGACTCTCTTGCATAGTAAATGAGAGGGGTCCCGCAGCGCCAGCAGTGAGGATAGCTGTGCTCGAAGCTGGGAGCTGAGAAAAGCAGTCCCCTGGACTTAAGGTCCTTTAACACCATGGGGTCCGCATCCTTCACAAAGGTGCCTGCAAAAGGAGTTTCCGCCGTCATATCGCCCTTGGCGTCCACCAGCTGCACAAAGGGAAGGTCGTACTTGCGGCCAACATTGGCATCATCCTCACCAAACGCAGGGGCAATGTGTACGATGCCGGTACCGTCTGTCAGTGTTACATAGTCTGCGCAGACCACATAGTAGGCTTTCTTGTGCTGCTTCTCGCACAGGGGCACGGAGCAGTCATAGAGGGGCTCATATTCCTTGAACTCCAGGTCCTTGCCCTTGTAAGTCTCCAATACCTCATAGTCCCCGCCCAGCACGGTATCTGCCAGGGCCTGGGCGATATAGTAGGTATAGCCGTCGCCTGTCTTTACCTTTACATAGTTTTCCTTGGGGTTCACACACAGGGCCAGGTTGCTGGGAAGGGTCCACGGCGTGGTGGTCCATGCCAGGATATAGGCATCTTCTCCCTTTGCCTTAAAGCGGGCAATGGCGGAACGCTCCTTTACATCCTTATAACCCTGAGCCACCTCATGGGAGGACAGCGGGGTGCCGCAGCGCGGACAGTAGGGAACCACCTTAAAGCCCTTGTACAAAAGGCCCTTGTCCCAAATCTGCTTAAGAGCCCACCACTCGGACTCGATAAAGCTGTTGTCATAGGTTACATAGGGATTGTCCATATCGGCCCAGAATCCAACGGTGTTGGAGAAATCCTCCCACATGCCCTTGTACTTCCAGACGCTTTCCTTACATTCCTTGATGAACGGCTCCAGACCGTACTGCTCAATCTGCTCCTTGCCGTCCAGTCCCAGCTTCTTCTCAACTTCCAGCTCCACAGGCAGGCCATGAGTGTCCCATCCGGCCTTTCTCGGCACCATATATCCCTTCATGGCCCGGTATCTGGGAATCATGTCCTTGATTACACGCGTCTCCACATGGCCGATATGAGGCTTGCCGTTGGCAGTTGGCGGTCCGTCATAAAATACATAGGGCTTACAGCCCTCCCTCATCTTGATGCTCTTTTCAAAGATGTGCTCTGCTTCCCAGAACTTCTCCACTTCTTTTTCCCGTTCCACAAACTTAAGGTCTGTGGGGACTTTGTCATACATAGCGTCTTCCTCCGTTCCATTCATGATAGATTTCTATTCTGGTATGTGAAAAAGATTGTATATCCTTCTATGAAGCAAAAAAGGCTTCCGTCCCGAACAGGACGAAAGCCATAAGCCGCTTCGTTTAACCACCTATTACTGCATACCATCATATGAGTTCCCTTAACGCGGGAAACGCGTCCCAGCCTATCATGCGCTGCTGACGCATCCCTTCAGCCGGACAGCTCCGGAGTGATTTTCAGTTCTGCATTACTTGCACCGGTTTCCACCATCTCCGGCTCTCTGTAGCGTTCCTGCAGGCCTACTGTCTCCATCTAAGCCTTTTTCATTTAACTTCTTTATTATAATAACGCATGCGTAAAATGTCAACCGTGTATCTGATTTTAGTTCTTTTTGGCAGTTATACCGCCTATGATTGATATTTTTTTATCATTCCGTTTGCCTTTTCCAGAATATGTGTTATACTACTAACCAATATTACTGCACAGCCGTCAAAATCCTGCCGCACCGCATACCCTGCGTACAGAACACCGGCTGCGCCCAGGGAGGAACCTATATGGAGCAGAGAAATCTTACCTTACTCACAGACCTGTATGAATTAACCATGATGCAGGGATATTTCAAAGAAAAGGACGCCAACGAAACCGTTGTATTCGACATGTTTTACAGGACCAATCCCCATGGCAACGGCTTTGCCATCTGTGCAGGATTACAGCAGGTCATTGAGTACATTGAGGACCTGCATTTTGATGACAGTGACATTGAATACCTGAGAAGTCTGGATATGTTTGAGGAGGACTTTCTGAGCTATCTCCACGAATTCCGCTTTACAGGCGATATCTACGCCATTCCAGAAGGAACCGTGGTTTTTCCCAGGGAACCTCTTGTCAAGGTCATTGCTCCCATTATGCAGGCCCAGCTCATCGAGACAGCACTGCTTAACATCATCAATCACCAGAGCCTCATTGCCACCAAGACGGAGCGCATCGTCTATGCGGCCAAGGGCGACGGCGTAATGGAATTCGGACTGCGCAGGGCCCAGGGACCGGACGCCGGCACCTACGGCGCAAGGGCAGCCATGATAGCCGGATGCATCGGCACCTCCAATGTGCTCTGCGGAAAAATGTTCGATGTCCCCGTAAAGGGAACCCATGCCCACAGCTGGATTATGAGCTTTCCGGACGAGCTGACCGCCTTTCGCACCTATGCAAAGCTCTATCCTTCCGCCTGCATCCTGCTGGTGGATACCTATGATACCCTGGGCTCCGGCATCCCCAACGCCATCCAGGTATTTAAGGAGATGAGGGAAGCCGGTATTCCTCTTACCTTCTATGGCATCCGTCTGGACAGCGGTGATTTGGCCTACCTGTCCAAAAAGGCCAAAAAGATGTTAAACGAGGCCGGATTTCCGGACGCAGTGATCTCCGCCTCCAACGACCTGGACGAGAACCTGATCAACTCCCTGAAGACGCAGGGAGCCACCATCAATTCCTGGGGCGTGGGCACCAACCTGATTACAGCCAAGGACTGCCCGTCCTTCGGAGGCGTATACAAACTGGCTGCTGTGATGGACAGGGCCACAGGCCAGTTTGTACCTAAAATCAAGCTGTCCGAAAACGCCGAGAAAATCACCAATCCAGGCAACAAGACCATACAGAGGATTTACGATAAAGCCACCGGCAAAATCATAGCAGATCTGATTTGTCTGGTGGGCGAGGAATTCGACACCCGCAATTCCCTCCTTCTCTTCGACCCCTTAGAGACATGGAAAAAGACCATGCTGTCACCTGACAGCTATACCATGCGTGAACTGATGCTTCCCATTTTCCTGGAAGGCAGGTGTGTGTACCAGTCGCCAAAGGTAATGGATATCCAGGCCTACTGCAGGAAAGAGCTGGATACCCTGTGGGATGAATCCAAGCGTCTCATCAACCCGCACACAGTCCATGTGGACCTGTCCAATGAGCTGTGGCACACAAAGAACCAGCTTCTGGATTCCTTCCACAGAAAATAAGGCAGGAACGTGTAAAAGGCCGGAACCGCCTCCGGCCTTTTCTGATTTCCAATCTCTTCCCACTCCGCCGCTAACGTTCCCGCGGTTTCATTTCCGGCTCTCTAACCCCCCTCCATCCACCAGAAGGGGAAGGACATTCTGCGGAAGGTCGTATATGACCATATCGGCTTTCTCATCCAGCGGCCTGGGTATACGGTGGATAATTACCATCTTCCTGCCCTGGAAATACCGTATGTAGTTGCTGTAAACCTCTGACCGCAGGCTGGTTCCCAGTACCAGGAGCACGTCGGCCCTGGCTATCTCTTCCGTGGTACGGCTCATGATGCTGCTGTCCACCATCTCCCCATAGAGAGAGGTCCCGGGACGTATCATGGTCCCGCAGTTCTTACAGTGGGGAACATGGCTGGAATCCCTGATTTCTTCCATGGAATACAGGCGGCTGCAGTGGGGACACCTGTTCTTGTAGATGCTTCCGTGAAGGTAAATCACATTCCGGCAGCCCACCTGTTGCGGCAAATCGAAAATATTGGTGGTGACAATACACTGAAGCTTGTCCTCTTCCTCCATCCTGGCTAACGCCCTGACAGACGGAGTCATGTTGGGAATCTTTTTCAGTATCTCCTCACGGTAAAATTCATAGAAACGTTCCGGCCTTATGGACAGACAGGAAATATGAAACAGTTCCTCCGGTGATTCCGAATATTTCTGTTCAATCTCATACGCCCGTCCTTCCTGTTTAAGTCCCAGAATACCTCCCTCTTCCATCATCCCGGAACCGCAGATGGCAACCGTATAACTGCTGTCTGCCAATACCTTCTTCAGGAGTTCCAATGTTTTTTCGCCAATCATACCCGCTCAGTCCTCCTCTTGTTCTGATTGATCCAGAGCGTGTCTGAAACCTGCACACTCTGGCATCATTATACCGCAAATCCCCCCGCCTTACCACAGGAATCCGCGGGAACTGAAAGCGTCAGCCCGGCAAATCACGGCGTTTTATGTCGAAAAGAAAGCAGAACACGGCTAAATCAGGTCATTGAAGCAGATGGCTCCGTATGGACGGATGCTCATTCTGTAGGCGCTTCCCTCTCCTGTACATTTTTCAATGTAGCGTATGAATTCGTCCACCAGTTCATTGGGCAGCACTGCCATGATAACACCGGCAAAGCCTCCTCCGTGGACCCTGCATGCCCCCTTCTGCTTTTCCGCTATGAACAGCTCCGTAAGCGCCAGGGTAACCGTGATTCCCTGCTCCTGGTAATTGCTGTTGGTAAAGCAGTTCTGGAGCCATTTCCAGGAGGAATTGCCGGATGCCGTTATATTGTTTAAGAAATCCTGGAAACGGTTCTCCTTAAGGGCAAGTACCTCTGCCTCCACCCTCTTATTCTCCTCAAAGAAATGCAGTGCCCTCAGCACGGAGCGGTCCCCGGCAAACTGCCGTACCTCTGCCAGGTTGTCTATCACCTGTTCCTCGGATACCTGGGACAATACCTCTTTCCCAAAATACCTGGCCACCTTTTTCATCTCAGCGGGAACAGAGGAATAATCCGCGCTTAAGTCAGCGTGTCCCTTGCCGGTCTGTACGATTATCAGGCTGTGGTCCTGGGAACCAAAGTCAAAGTCAATCTTCTCCACCTTAGGTACCAGCGGCTCCATGAAATCAATGGTGATAAGACCGCCCACAGCACATGCCATCTGGTCCAGCAGGCCGGACGCCTTGTCCCAGTAGTTGTTTTCGGCGAACTTGCCGATATGGGCATAGGCCACGGTGCTGATACGGCCTTCATTGAAAAATGTGTTGAGCATGGAGCACAGCAGCATCTCAAAGGAGGCAGATGAGCTGACCCCGGCCGCGCTTATGACATTGCTGGTGATATATGCGTTGAATCCGCCCAAGCTGTAGCCGGAATCCTTAAATCCCTGGAGAAGGCCCTTTACCAGGTCCACGGTTCCCGCTTTTTTCTCGCTGGGTTCCAGATGGTTCAGATCAATGGTAAAATCCTGATTATATGTCTCGCTGACAATATGTACCTGATTGGATTCATTCTTTCCGGCCACGCCCACACAGTCCAGGTTAATGCTGCCTGCCAGTACCTTGCCGTGGTTGTGGTCCGTATGGTTGCCGCTGATTTCCGTTCTGCCAGGTGAGGAGAACAGCATCACATCCCCTTCCCCGCCAAACATCTTCTCATACCCGGCCAGCAAATCCTCATAGCGCTTTACATTGGCCTCTACCCCGTCTTCCCCGTAGAGCTGCGCCATAAGAGTCCTGGCGCCGTCGCTCTCCAGCAGTTTTACTGTCTCGTTTACCTTCATGACTTACCTCTCCTATCTTTTATGAAACTTCTGAATTCAGTTTATCACACAAGGGGCAGAAACAACAATACAATATTCTACTGTCTTTATACGTTTTTTAAATAGGGATGACACAGGACAGGCTTTGCTGTTATAATCTCTTAAACAGTATCCTATAAGAAAGCAGGTATTCACAATGGAATGGAACGGAAAACCCTATCACTCCCTGGACTATGAGCTGAGGCGGCAGTTCGGCCGGAAAATCTATAAGCTGTCACTGGACGGAGGCATGACCTGTCCCAACCGGGACGGCACCCTGGGAACAGGGGGCTGTATCTTCTGCAGCCAAGGCGGCTCCGGTGATTTTGCCGCTCCCAGGCAGACGGCTGTCTCACAGCAGATAGAACAGGCCATGGCACAGGTAAAGAGGAAGATGCCGGACGGCACACAGGGTTCTTATATTGCCTATTTCCAGTCCTACACCAATACGTACGCTCCCCTGCCCTATCTGAAGCAATTGTTTGGGGAAGCAGTCTCCCATCCCGCCATAGCCGCCCTGTCCATCGGCACCAGGCCGGACTGTCTGGAGCCTGAGGTTGTGGGCCTGTTAAAGGATTTAAACCGCGTGAAACCGGTATGGGTGGAGCTGGGTCTCCAGACCATCCATGATTCCACCGCCGCCTTTATCCGCCGGGGTTATGGACTGCCGGTGTTTGAGGACGCCCTCAGACGCCTTAAGGCAGCCGGCCTGACCGTCATCGTCCATGTCATATTAGGCCTGCCCGGCGAGACCCGGGACATGATGTCAGAAACCGTGAATTATCTGGCCCAAAGCCCCATAGACGGAATCAAGCTCCAGCTTCTCCACATTTTAAAAGGGACCGGCCTGGCAGATTACTGCCAGGCCAATCCCTTTCCCATGTTCGCAATGGAGGAATACATTGATTTTGTCATAGACTGTGTGGAATGCCTTCCCCCTGAACTGACCATTCACCGCCTGACAGGGGACGGTCCAAAATCCCTTCTTCTGGCCCCTATATGGAGCGGCAACAAACGGCTGGTGTTAAACACCCTCCACCGCCGTTTTAAGGAGAGAAATACCTGGCAGGGAAAATGTTATGTCCCGGATTCCTCCAACCCGGCCGCGTTCTCCTCTCCCGGCACCACAATTCCATCCTCCCCAACTGTCACGCCATAGGAAATGGATGTGATATACTGATAAAAACCGGCCTTTTCTCCTTCGTCCGTAAGCATCCTGGTATATCCCCCTGAGGATGTGCCCGGCACCAGCCTCAGCAGCGCGTCCTCCCCGTCCCATTCCACCTTCAGAAGGGCTGTATTCGGTATACTGCTGCCAAACACAAAATTACCCAGGCTGTACACAATGGGCTTCCCCTTGTAATACTCCAGCCCCTGCATCACATGGGGATGGCTCCCTACCACAAGGTCAGCTCCCGCGTCTATATACTGCTGCCCCAGGGTCCTCTGGTACCCCTGGGGCCGTTCGTCACGTTCAATCCCCCAGTGCACATATACCACAAGGTAATCGCAGGCCTCCCTGGCCTTTCTTATTTCCTCCAAAAGCAGGGACGGGTCATAGGTGGTAAGCATGCCCGGTCCTTTGGAAGTGGCGTTCCAGGAGCCCTCCGGTATGACCCTGGAAGCGCCCAGGAATCCAATCCTGCGGCCCTTTGCCTCCATGAATACCGGTTTTTTGGCTTCCTCCAGATTGGCTCCGGCTCCCACCCGCAGGATTCCGGCATCATCCAGGGTGCTGCATGTATCCACCAAGGCATCCGTACCGAAATCCAGGGCATGATTGTTGGCCAGGGTCACGATATCTATTCCCAGCTCCTGAAACATGGATACCTTTTCCGGGGGAAGCCGGAAGGTAAACTGCTTATCCGCAGCAGCTGTTCCGCGGCGGCTGAAGGGGAATTCTTCATTTGCCATGAAGATGTCGCCGCCGTCAATCACCTGGCGGAATCCGCTGTCCACCACTCCGCCTATATTGCCTGCCTTCTGATATGCGTTCAGCACATGGTCAGACAGGAGGATATCACCTGCAAATACAAATTGCAGGGGAGAGTCCTCATCCGCTGTTCCCGTTCCGTGGCCCTGTTCTTTAGCGTCACTTGGATTGGCAGATAAGCCGCCATCCATTGCATCCGGACCGTCCGCGCCTTGGGCGCTGTCCGGATTTGTAATACCGCCTGTTCCGGTACCACCCTGTCCGTTTTCACCAATTCCGGCACCTTGTGGTCCCTTTCCGTTTGTTCCTGCTCCGCCCGCTTCCTCCGGGTCCGGCGCCTCCCCGCCGGCCATGCCGACACCTCCCGAGGCGCCTACCATCTCAGCCCTGACATATTTGTCCTGTCCTGAATGCCATATAAAATATCCTGTAATACCGGCCAGCAGCAGCCCTAATAACAAGGCTGCTGCCACAATACATCCTGTTCTCTTCATAAAACCTCTCCTGCCGGACATCAGACTGCCAGTACAATCCCTCCGTCATTGGCATATACAGTGGCCACGCCTGCCGCGTTGGTAACCACAATCTTCTTAAATCCCACTCTCTTAGCCAGCTCATCCCTTACGTATTCAGCCCGTTCAGGGTTATTCACATGGCAGACAACCGCAATCTTGCCGGCCGCGTCCACCACTTCCTTTACCGCAATGTCACACATTCTCTGAAGTGCCTTGTTCATTCCCCTGGCCTGGTCCAGCTTGATGATGGTTCCTGTATCCGCTCCCATGACAGGCTTGATGTTAAGGGCTGTGGCGAAAAATGCCTGCAGGCCTGACAGACGCCCGTTCTTGCGGAGTGTATCCAGACTCTCCAGAACAAAGTAAGTATTCATGCCATCCCTGTATGTCAGGGTCTTCTCCACCACCTCATCAAATTCCAGTCCGGAATCGCACAGGTTCTGGATAAAGAGGGCAATGTTTAACTCCCCTGAGGATGCGGAAAGTGAGTCAATGACAGCCACTTTCTTGGCCTGCTCCGCCATGCCCTTTTCCGCCATCTCCTCCTCATACAGCTTCTTTGCCACTGCCGCTGAATTATAGCTTCCGCTGAGGTGGCTGGACAGAGTGATGACAAACACTGCTTCCGCCTCCGCCTCCTCAAATGCAGCCTTAAAAGTCTCCGGCGACGGACACGCTGTCTTTGGGCACTCCGGGCACGCCTTTACCATCTCTATAAACCGTTTCTGGTCAAATGTCTCATCATCCGCCACCTGGGCACTGCCTACCTGCAGTGTCAGCGGTATCATCTGAAATCTGGGATCCTTCTTCATATCCTCTGTTAAATCAAGACAACTATCCCCGATAATCTTATAGGTCATAATTATGTCCTCCGGTTTTTCTTATCCATGTGTTTTCACATGTAGTATTCATTACTACTTATTATAACAGTATGGATGGTAAAATGCAATGCTTATGTGTTTCCAGTTTTATGGAGTTTTTTTAGTGCGCCTGCTCTATGGCTGATAGAATCTGGTCTATGGTGGCTTGGCGGTCGCCGGTGTATTCGATGGAGATTTCCATGAGTTTGCCGTCTATCTGGCGGAAGTAGGTGTCCTCGTGTTCTGTGGTGCCGTCGCTGTTTTGGCCGGAGGTCTTTACGTACTTGTATTCGTAGCCGCCCATGTTTACTGTGCCTGTGCTGTCAACGGCGTAATCGTAGTAGCCCGCATATTCGATGAGCCATTCCAGGTAGCGGTCCAGCTGCTGGGTGGAATCGGTATAGTCTATGGTAAGCAGATAGCCGGTTCCGCCGTCGTACCAGTAGTACATGTTCTCGCCAGCCTCTAAGGGATAGCTGTAGTAGCTTCCGTCGCCCAGCATCAGTTCTGCTGCCTCGGGGAACTTTATGAACAGGTTGGCCCAGCGGTTGCTGTAGGTCTTTCCTGATATGGTGCCGGTCTCGTAGGCTGCGGCCGGACGCTCGCTTCCCTCTACCATGTAGCCCTGGGCGTCAAAGGTGTATTGGCTGCCGTCTATGGTCTTGGTCAGGTTGGTCACCATGTGGCCGAATTCATCCACGTATTTCCATCTTCCGTTTTCTTCAATCCAGGCTTTGTACATGATTTGGCCGTTTCCGTCCAGACGGTATGTAAGGCCGTTCTCGTCCAGTGCCCATTCGTTGGTCCCGTAGGTGCCGTCTCCGTGGAGATATTGCCAGCCGCCTGCTTCCGTGTAGTTCCAGCCGCCTCCTGCGTATGGATGCATCCGGCTTAAGAGCAGGGCTGCCGTTAATGCCTGGTCACCGGAATAGATCTGGACCAGCATGTAGCAGTTTCCGCCAATCTCCCTCATGTAGACATCCAGGAACATACTGTTGGCCAGCTCCTCCATGTAGGCGTCATACTCCTGTCTCTCCTCCGGGGTCATGTCATAACTGCCTATCCAGGCAGACATATACTGTGCCATCAGGGCTCCGTAATTAATCTTAACAGAGTAATAACAAACTCCTGCTATGCCGGCTGTCCCCATGGATACATAGGAACCATAGGATGCGTCCTGGCCCAGCAGCTGCAGCATCTCCTGCATTACTCCCTCCAGGCTCTCACCTTCCAGGTCTGCCACAATGCCGGCCATGGCAAGGAAGCTCTCATTCTCCTCGTCAATGGCAGCGGCAGTGAAATCAATCTTCACCCCATCCTCTTCCATATAGGACAGATAGTCTAACCCCAGGTTTCCTCCATATCTTCCCACCTCATATCCGGCTGGAAATGTGGCCTCAAATCCGGCCATGCTGCTTCTCACCGTGCTGCCCTCAATGGAACTGAGCCCCGTGGGAAGCGCCCAGGCTGTCATCGCGCCTGCGGCTGTCAGTACTGTACTCAGCAGCACTGCCATGAAACGTTTACCTCTCATACAACCCCTCTCCTTCCTTCATACTATAAGATATTTCCAGTATAACCGATTTAGAATGCCCGTGCAACGCAAAAAGGGACTGGTTTCAAAAGCTCTCTCTTGAAACCAGTCTCTTGTGTTACGTTTTTATATGTTCCGCAGGATTATTATGCTTTTTCGGATTCTGTTTTTTCGCCGGCCATAATCATCATGATTTCATTGCTGCGGCTTACAAATGCCGTCATGCGCTCCGGAGCCAGAGGGCCGTGGCTTAAGCTTGCCAGGTCATACAGCTGTTCGCAGATTTTGGATGTATTGGCATCTTCCTTATGTCCCAACACATACTGCACAAGAGGATGGTTTGCGTTGAGCACCAGTGTCTCCCCTGTTCCTCCGAACATGCCCATGTCCATGCCGCCCATGCTGTACATCTTCATCATATCCTGCATACGGCGGGTGTCCTCGGATACGGTAATCATGGAAGCCACGCCCGCATTCTTCATCTTCTCGACCTTGATGTCCAGCTTGTCATTGTTCAGGGCTTTCTTAAATGCTTCTGTCAGCTCCTCGGATGTTTTCTTGAATTCCTCGTCGTCTTCCTTTACATCTTCCTTGAACGCGGCGTTAAGGTCCGTATCAATGCGCAGGAACTTGAGGCCTTCCTTCTTCTGCTCCACATGTGAGATAAACGGGCTGTCTATGGCGGCAGGCATGATGACTGCGTCAATTCCCTCTTCCTTAAACATGTTGATGTACTGGCTCTGTTCCTTTTCATTGGTCACATAGAAAATAGTATTCTCATGCTTTTCCTTGTTCTCATCCAGGCAGTCCTGAAGAGTCAGGTATTTGCCCTCCAGGTTCTTGTACAGGATGAAGTCTCCCATCTTCTCAGCAAACTTCTCATCCTTGATATAGCCGAACTTGATGAAGGGTGCAATGTCATCCCAGTATTTCTCATAATTTTCCCTGTCTGTCTTGCACATGCCGGACAGCTTGTCTGCTACCTTCTTCGTGATGTAATCAGATATCTTCTTCACGAAGCCGTCATTCTGAAGGGCACTTCTGGACACGTTAAGAGGCAGATCCGGGCAGTCAATGACGCCCTTTAAAAGCATCAGGAACTCAGGAATCACTTCCTTGATGTTATCCGCAATGAACACCTGGCTGTTGTACAGCTTGATGGTTCCCTCCAGGCTGTCGTACTCCATGTTGATTTTCGGGAAGTACAGGATGCCCTTTAAATTAAATGGATAATCCATGTTCAGGTGTATCCAGAACAGCGGCTCCTTGTAATCCCTGAACACCTTGCGGTAGAAGCTCTTATAATCCTCCTCGCTGCACTCGTTGGGATGCCTGTTCCACAGAGGGTTGGTGTCATTTAAGGCCACCGGACGCCTGTTGATTTTATATTTTTCCCTGGAAGGCTCGATTTCCACGATTTCCTTGGTACCGTCTTCCTTTTCCTTCTCCTCGGTTTTGGCTGGCTCGATGACGGTCTCCACCACTGTATCCTTGTCGGTGAGCTCGTCCTTCTCAATGGTCTCATACTGGGGCTCGGCTGTCTCATTGTCCAGGAAAATGTTCACAGGCATGAATGCACAGTACTTCTCAATTACTTCCCTTGCCCTGTACTCGTTACAGAACTCGGTGCTGTCCTCGTTCAGATATAAGGTGATGGTGGTTCCCACCTCAGCCTTATCTCCTTCCTCCATCTCAAAGTCAATGCCGCCCTCTGATTCCCAGTGGACCGGCTTGGCATCCTTCTGGTAGGACAGAGAATCAATGGATACCTTGTCGGCAACCATGAACGCAGAGTAGAAGCCCAGTCCGAAATGACCGATAATCTGGTCCTCATTGGCCTTGTCCTTGTACTTCTCCATAAAATCCTGTACGCCGGAGAATGCAATCTGGTTAATGTACTTGTCAATCTCGTCCTCGGTCATGCCAAGTCCATTGTCTGTGATCTTGATGGTCTTGTCATTTGGATTCACGGACACCTGGATTTTGTACTCCAAATCCTCCGGTCTTTCATACTCTCCCATGAGTTCCAGCTTCTTAAGTTTGGTAATGGCATCGCTGCCGTTGCTGATCAGCTCCCTGTAGAAAATGTCATGGTCAGAGTACAGCCATTTCTTGATTACCGGGAAAATATTCTCGCTTGTAATTGATAAACTGCCTTTCTTTGCCATCTTTTATCCGCCTCTTTCTTATATAATAATTAGTTCTTCATGTTTTGCAATGTTTACTCACAAACTACATTTTAGTACGAGACGAATAAAATGTCAACAAAAAACTAGCACTCATTTTTGTTGAGTGCTAATAATCTCGTTTTTAAATCAAAATTTCCTTGTATTTACTACATTTTCCAGGTTCGTAAAATCTACTAAAATATTTTACACCACTTTTACACCATTTCCATAATTGTGCCATTTAATTTGTCCATTTTTCTTGCGCTCCTCCATAGACCTCTCCATTTACATTTAAAATAATTTCATTATAGGCATAGAACTGATTTGATGCTACAGACAGTAAAAGAAGGAACCGTATTTCCATGTTGGAAACCTGTTCCTTCTATATTAATGGCAATTATTTATCACTATAATGGTATCTACAGGCCAATATATAAACATTCTCTTCGTCTATCTTATAGATAATCCTATCTTTATCATTTATTCTTCTGCTCCAAAACCCTGCTAAATTTCCGCTTAAAGGCTCTGGTTTTCCAACTCCTTCATTTCCGTTCCTGCAAATATCTTCAATCAATTGGTTTATCTTTCTTAAAGTCTTACGATCTTCGGTCTGCCAATATACATAATCCTTCCATCCATTTTCTGTAAAGACTTTATTCATCAGCACTTACCTCTTCAAGATTATGGATGGCTATTTTCCCGCTGTCCAACTGTGCTTTAGATTCCATCAACCAATCGTAATTTGCCTTATTTCCCATAACATGAATGTTTTCCATTAGATTATTATATGATTCCTCTGATAACATCACCACATTCTTGTTATCTTTCCTCGTAACAATCATGGTTTCGTAATCATCTGTGACTTTATCCATATAGGTTTTCATATTATCTCTTAGATTTGTATAATTCACTGCCAACATAGCGTTCACCTCCGTACAGTTTTCTGTACTTATATTATAACGTACATTATTCTGTACGTCAATAGTATTACCTCCATTTTTAGATGTAGTTGTCAAATGAAACTACTTAGACTTATTTAGATGTATTTGGATTCCAAAAAACAACGTATTTACAAGGTTTTGACGACTTATGACCACTTATAAACAGAGCGCAAAACTCACGGGTTAGTAATATTTACCAGATAAGAAGCCGAGTTTTGACACAATATGCAATTACTATGGCAACCGGATATCTCCCGAACTTATCCCTATACTTTTTCCGCAGTTTCGAAAAAGCACTGTATTCGTCTTAAAATAAAAAAGATGGGGGTGGGGACTCCAAATCCAGGTTACAGTTCCTCTTTGAGAAGTTTGGTGTATTGTTCAACGATTCGATAAAAGGCCTCTAAATCAGCCTCGCTGCATTGTTCGATAAGATAGGCTGTAGTTTGTGTAATATCTGCGATATCATATGCTTTGTGAACACTGGAAAGCCGTTTTCCTTTTTCGGTCACATATAAACGGGCCGTTTTTTCATTGTTTTCCATATAACGCTTTTCTACATATCCGGATTCGATTAGCTTTTTGATGGTCTGTGATATGGCACTCTTGCTTTTGTGCCAAATTTTAGATAACTGGGTAGCTGTAATACCGGGACAATCATCAATAAAGGTAAGAGTGTGTATTTGCATCATATTGCAATTTTCAGCCTCATAGGTGTGTTTTCCATAGATATAATTGTGATATAAAATTACAAACTCATACAGCATATTGGCCCTAGCGGTTATCTTGCGGTATGCATTGTCAATGTCTGTAAAGTGGGTCATATAAACTCCTTTTATTCTTACATATTCATACTATTTAAGACATTATCAATAATATCATATTTAAAATTATGTTGCAAGATTTTAAAACAACACCACTTTACAACTTTCATAAATAATTGAACCGTTGCTGAATAAGCCGTTTCAAAGCATTTGAAACAGCTCTGCGTGTCCCAAGTAATAATTACCAATCTTCTCGTTGGAAAGTGTAAAATCGACCTCTGGTGAAAGACGTTTTCCATGTTTTGCCGGTCTTCCTCTTTTCCCTGTTGGCTCAGGGGCAAGATCATACATGACAGAGTCATACCTTGCATTGCAGCTCACATCCAGATTGGGATATTCATCCACAATGGAGACCAGATCTTTCGATGCCGCAAGCTTTAGCTTGGATACTCTTTTTGCCACATACGGTATCCGAGAGGGACAGAAAGATAGACCATCCTACTGCCGTTCCAAACAGGAACGAAAAAGCATCAGAAAGTCCTGTACGATATTTTACGGTGTTCAATGCAAGCCATTCTCTTATAATAGTTAATTAACAAAACAATATTAAGTCAAAACTAGATTTTCTATGTGTAAAACAGCTAATTATTAACTTTTATAACTTGATATATTGACAATAAGCACAATATATAATATAATATTGTTCAGTTTCGAAACTATATTATATGTGTCAGAAAGGTGGTATCTGGATGGATTTTGAAAAGTTCTGTAGAGAAAATTGTGTTGAGCGAAGGGGCACCGGCACTTTAAAGTGGGACTCACTGCAGGAAATCTTCGGAGATGCTGATTTGCTTCCGTTATGGGTCGCTGATATGGAGATTCAATCGCCGGCAGCAGTCCGTGAAGCACTGACAAAGCGTGTGGAACACGGTGTGTTTGGCTATGGTAAAGTAGAAGATTCCTATTATGATGCATTTTTTGCATGGCAAAAGAAACATCATGGTATAGATTTGGTCAAAGAAAATGTACGGTTTGCCACAGGCGTGGTAGGCTCACTGTATGCTGCAATAAGAGCATATACTAAGGAAAATGCATCCATAATAATCTGCCCTCCTGTATATTATCCATTCTATGATGCAATACTGAACACCGGAAGAAAGCTGGTAACATGTGACCTGGATAATAACAAGGGCCATTACAGCCTCAATCTTGACAAGTTCGAAAAAGAAATATCAGATAACAATGTAGAGATGTTCATACTGTGTTCACCGCATAACCCTGTGTGCCGCGTATGGTCAGAAGAAGAACTGAATGCTATGTTAGATATCTGCCACAGACATGGAGTGCTGGTAGTGTCAGATGAGATTCACCAGGATTTTACATATGGAGAAATTCCTTTCATATCTTCAGCTATTGTTAAGGGCGGAAAATATAGGGATATGCTGATTATCCTAAATTCCGGATCTAAAACTTTCAACTTAGCCGGTTTAATTCACTCTCATGTGATTATTTACGACAGGAAGCTGATGGAAACCTATGATGCCTATATAAAGAGTATAGGCTCTCCGGAAGTTAACTTGTTGGGAGTTACAGGTATGGAAGCCGCATTTCGTAATGGCGAAGAGTGGTTTGAAAACGTAAAATCACTGATTTGTCATAATTATAACTATATGAAGCTGGAATTTGCCAAGGAGCTTCCTGATGTTGTGGTGACACCTCTTGAGGGAACTTACCTTTCATGGCTTGATTTACGCAGCTATGTGCCTGAAAAAGAAACAGCAAGCTTTATCCAGAATAAATGCCGTCTGGCTTGTGATGTGGGGGAATGGTTCAGCTTTACAGGACATGGTTTTATACGTATTAACCTTGCAACAGATACAAAAAATATCAGGACTGCTGTGGAGAGTATCGTTACAAACATCAAAGCACTATGATTACCATTTTCGTATCTGATAGAAATAACAACAGTATAATTGAATTGTAAAGGAAGTGAAAACATGGGAAAACGTGTGCTGGTTGTAGGGGGAGTTGCTGGTGGCGCCTCTGTAGCAGCCAGAGTTAGGCGTCTGGATGCAGATGCGTGCATTACCATATTTGAGAAAGGAGAGCATGTATCCTTCTCCAACTGTGCCCTTCCCTACTATTTGAGTAGAACTGTGGAGGATAAAGATAATCTCACACTGATGACACCGGAAGACTTTAAGACTTCTTACAATATCGATGTGCGAATCAACAATGAGGTGTGCGGTATAGACCGTGTCCGCAGAAAGATTCAGGTGAACAATCGAATCACGGGTCAGAAATATGAAGAGGCTTATGATGAATTGGTTCTGTCACCTGGTTCCGCCCCTATTTGCCCTAAGCTAATTAAAGGAGTATCTCTTCCACACGTATTCACTGTACGTAATGTAAGCGATATTGTTAAACTAGATCGATATTTAAACCGGGAGAACATCTGCGATGTGGTTGTAGTTGGCGGAGGCTTTATTGGTCTTGAAGTGGCAGAGAACCTTAAAAAGGCTGGAAAGAATGTTTCTGTAGTAGAAGCAGCCGGTCAGGTTATGAATCCTTTTGATTATGATATGAGCCAAATCCTGCATAAGGAACTCTGTGATAATGACGTGAAATTAATTTTAAGAGATGGTATAAAGGCTATCACAGAAGACAAGGTAATCCTAAACTCTGAGAGGGAACTGCCGGCTGATGTAGTAGTACTTGCAATTGGAGTACTGCCTGAGACTACGCTTGCGAAAGAGGCCGGACTGGAAATTGGTGAAACGGGCGCAATCAAGGTTACACCAGATTTCCGTACCAGCGATCCACATATTTATGCAGTGGGAGATGCCATTGAGGTGTACCAGGGCCTAACACACAAGCCAGTCAGGCTTCCTCTGGCAGGACCAGCTTTGCGCCAGGCGAGGACTGCTGCTGATGCCATGTATGGTATGCATGGGATTAATAAAGGTGTGATTGGTTCCTGTGCAGTCAGAATTTTTGAACTTAATGCAGCAGCCACGGGACTAAATGAAAAAAATGCAAAGGCGAATAATATACCTTGCGATTCTGTTTATACCATTGCAATGGATAAAGTAGGACTAATGCCAAATAGTTCTCCTATCCATTTTAAGCTCGTATTTGAAGTGCCTACTGGAAGAATCCTGGGCGCTCAGGCCATTGGAAAAGGTAATGTGGACAAACGGATTGATGTCATCGCCACTTTGATTACTATGAACGGTACACTGGAGGATTTAAAAGAATTGGAGCTTTGCTATTCCCCTTTGTTTGGCACGGCAAGAGATGTAGTAAATCTGGCTGCACTGGTAGGTCTTAACATTCTGCATGGTGTTTTCAAACAGATACATGTAAGTGAGGTCAGAAACCTAGTAGAGAGTGGTGCCTGTATCATTGATGTAAGAACCCATGAGGAATTTGAAGCAGGCCATCTTATTGGTGCAGTCAACATCCCATTGGGAGAGATAAGGCAGAGGACTTCTGAAATCCCACACAATCGTCCCGTATATTTACATTGCAGGACCAGCCAGAGAAGCTATAATGCTATTATGGCGTTAAAGGGCTGTGGTTTTATCAACATTTTCAATATTTCCGGATCGTTTTTGGGAATAAGCTATTATGAATACTTTACAGATATAACGACTGGACGGAAAAAAATACTTACAGAATATAACTTTATGTAATGGCTGTATTTATGTTGATGAAGCTGTAACTGCTAATAACTGTGTGGGTACAGAACATTACATTAAAAACGAAGGAAAAGGAGTCAGGGGTATGGAAAACGTATTTTTTAAGCAGTTTTTAATGATAAGCGATATAAAGACCATTGTTTTTCTGGCAGTTCTTGTAGGTCTATTCTATTTGATTCATGTTTTATACCACAAAAAACATATGGACTTTGCAGTGGTAGTTATGGTTGGCACGGGTCTTGGCTTGGTATTAGGCCTGGCAATCCAGTTTGTTGCCAATTTTCCAGATGCTCCAATGGATGTTGCGTTCGTTGCAGAGACAACAACTTGGTTTGCAATGGTCGGCAACGGTTACATCAACCTTATCAAGATGATTGTAGTTCCGCTTGTTATGATTTCAATCATGCAGGTTATTATCAACATGCAGCAGGGTAAAGCCATGAGCCAACTGGTCAAGAATACTATCATCATTACTATGGGCATGGTTTTGGTTGCTTCTGTAACTGGCATTGTGATTGGCATGCTGTTTGGCGTTGGTAAGGGAGCCACCTTAGTTGAAGGAGGTGCTGCAACAGCAAAAGAAATCACTCCTGTAGCTACCACAATTAAGAACCTAATTCCAGGAAATATTGTTGGAGCTATGGTAGACAGCAACATCATTGGTCTTGTTATTTTCTCTGCTTTTCTTGGTCTAGCAATCTGGTGGATAAATTATGAGAGCAAGGAGGCTGCAAAACCATTGTATCATCTGATTAATGCAGCTCACAAAGCGATGATTAATATGGCTTTGCTGATTCTTGATTATATGCCATGGGCAGTCATTGCTTTATTGGCAAATACCATCGCTCAAAGAGGTCTGTCCTCTATCCTTGAGGTTGGTAAATTCATCATCGCACTTTACGTTGCAGCAGCCGTGCAGTTTACAATCCAACTAATCCTGCTGGCAGTGAATGGTTTGAATCCTATGACTTACGTAAAGAAATCTTACGCAACAATGTTAATGGCATTTACCTCTCGTTCTAGCGTTGGCTGCCTTCCAATGACGATTGAAACTCTGACTAAGAAACTGGGGGTAAACCAAGGGACGGCAAGCTTTGTGGCTGGTTTCGGCACGACTGCCGGTATGCAAGGGTGTGCAGGTATCTTTCCATCTCTGTTGATTATCTATGTATGTAACGTAACTGGAACTCCAGTCGATATTACCATGATTGTAATGACAATCTTCGTTGTAACCATCGGTTCATTAGGTATCGCAGGTATTCCAGGTACTGCAACTATGGCGGCTTCCGTAGGCCTGTCTGGCGTGGGTATGGGTGCACAGTTTGCAATGGTAAGTCCGATTCTGGCTATCGACCCAATTATCGACATGCCAAGAACAATGCTCAATGTAACGGGTTCTCTGACCAATGCGCTTGTTGTAGATAAACATATGGAAAGTTTGAATATGACAGCTTACAATGATATGAGTCTGAATCAGCAGGAGAAAAGGTCATAAGATGAAGAGTTATGGAAGGTGATTAAAAAGACATAGGAATAGTGTACTTTTACCCTGGAGAAGCTTGATTTGATTTACGCCGCAAAACCGGAGCTCCCCTACAATGCCCCTGTGACGCTTTTGGCGCACTAAAATAAGCCCGTGAATATGCGATGCAGCTACATACTCATGGACTTATTCAGTTGTACAAATATTCAATTTTCAATCATCATGTCAAGGCTCAATTTTACACCATTTTTTACACCATTTTCCCGTCTGGATACAACGGGCTATAATGAATTCCTTTTTATGGGAGAAAATCCCTGATTTTCTTGCTTTTGGAGGGATTGCGAAGCTTTCTGAGAGCAGCTGTCTCAATCTGGCGGATACGCTCCCTGGTTACGTTGAACCGTTTTCCCACTTCCTCCAGGGTCAGGGGATGTCCGGTCTCCAGGCCAAAACGCAGAATGATGACCTCACGCTCCCTGGGATTCAGCCCCTGAAGCATGCTGTCAATCTCCTCCCGCAAAAGAAAGCTCTCCGCTTTATCCTCTGTGGAAGCATTGGCGTCGTCCGCCACAAAATCTCCCAGATTGGATCCCTCCTCGTCACCTACCGGGGTTTCCAGTGATACGGTATCACCCGATGCCTGAATCAGCTCCGCCACCCGTTTCTCAGACATGTTCACTTCCTCAGCCACTTCCTCCATGGACGGCTCCCGTCCCAGCTTCACGGACAGGCTGCGCTGGGCACGGCGGATTTTGTTCACCGCCTCCACCATGTGGACCGGAAGCCGGATGGTTCTGGACTGGTCCGCCAGGGACCTGGTAATGGACTGCTTCACCCACCATGTGGCATAGGTGCTGAGCCGGTAACCTTTTGCATAGTCAAACTTCTCCACTGCTTTCATAAGCCCCAGGTTTCCCTCCTGAACCAGGTCCAGAAAACTCATGCCCCTTCCGGTATATCGTTTGGCGATGCTGACTACCAGGCGCAGGTTGGCCTCCACCAGCCTGCGGCCCGCTTCCACATCGCCTTCTGACTTGCGTCTTGCCAGGTCTGATTCCTCTTCCGGTGTAAGCAGTGCAATGGAACCGATTTCTTTTAAGTATTCACGGATTGGGTCTGCTGTGGACACGCCTTCCAGAAGCCGCTCCTGACCATATCCGTCGTAATCCTCCTCTTCCTCATCCCCGCCGGAACCCATACTGCCGCTGTCCAGCATCTCATCCAGGTCCAGGCGGTCCCTTCCCCAGCGGAAATCTTCCTTCACCAGGGACGGCTGTTCCAGCTCGGCATCATCGTCTAAAAGAAAGTCCCCCTCAGGCAAATCTTCTTCCAGTTCCTCGGGCGCCTGTATGTGGACACCTTTGCGCTCCAGCTTCAGATAGACATCCTCCATCTCCTCCGGCGTCATCTGAACATCACGGAAACGGTCCAGCACCTGGGTCATCTCCAGACGTCCTTCCTTGGCGGCCGACTCACTGACCAGCTGCTCCAGTCTCTTAGACAATTCCATTTTATCCATATGTTATCCTCCCCCTTCTCCTGGGACATACTAAATATAGGTACTGCATTGCGTAAATCCCTCTTTAAACAGCGGGGCTTACGCAGCACAGTACCGTTATTCGGTCTGCGGGTACGTTAGGTACATACTATCTCATGGGTACGCATGAACTTTGCCACTGCCTTGTCCCACTCATTTTCCAAGGCCTTGTCCATGGTAAAAAAGTTCAGTGAAGTTCCCGTCACACAATATAATGCTCCGTCTTCGTAACGGATATTCAGATAAAGTCCCTGTATCTGGTCACCGCTTATACCGCTTCCGGAAGAGGAAGCGAATTTTTCTGTGTCCGAAGGAGGAAGCAGCAGGACAATATGGAAGCTACCCGGCAGCTTTTTTCCTTTAATCAGCGAAAAGCATACGGGGCGGAGCACCTTCCAGGAGGAAAAGGACTCAATCCGGTTCTCCTCCAGCTCCTCATCTGTATAATATCCCTGCCTGATGTGTCCGTCGATGGTAAAATTATTATAGGTGACAATGTTCACTTCCTTAACCAGGAAGCTGTCAAAATCTTCCTTCAGGAAAAGTTTGGATGTAAATGTCTTCACATCCTCTGCTTTTAATGCAATCATATTGTTCTCCTGACCTGGGTTACACCACAGGTTTCCAAATTCTTACTCAATTATACAGTTTTTCACTATTGACGTCAAATAGAAACTGTGTGGATTTTTCTGATAATATCAGGAAGTGTCTTTAGCGGTTCTTTGGTGGCGCACGGACGGTTTTCCGGCGTTTTTCCGGCTGCTGTTTTCTGCGGAATGCGTTTGGCAGGATTGGTATGCGGAGGGGGAGGTTAGGGTCAAGATACTCTGATATTGTCCGATATGCACTGATATTGTCTGAGATGCTCTAATATAGTCTGAGATAATCTGAGGTGTTCTGATTGCTTTACTCTAACATATTCTTCCTCTTTTTCATAGTGTCTGAATATCGACTATATCTCATCCAGCGGACTTCGTTTCAGCACGAAATCCATCATTTCCTTGGCCGCCTTCCCGTGATATCTCAGCCTGTGGTATGTGAGATAAATAAATCTTCCCTTATCAAGCCACTCCGGGCGTACCAGCCCGATTCGGTAAAGGGGCAGGGACTGCGTTTCCGCCACAATGGATATTCCCAGCCCCTGCTCCACCAGGCGTGCTATGGCGTCCTCACTGTAAGCAAACTGCCACTGTGGCCAGCCAGCTGATTAGCGGTCTGCTGAACATCTGGTGGTTACTGTCCGGAATCTCGGTGATTCGGGTGGTTCCGGATAAGTCCGCATGGACCGGGTCCGCCTGGGAATACGGTGGGGGCTTTGATGATTTTCAGGAATGCCCTGCAGGGGATGGGATACAGCATTCATGCCGTGCTGTCCGGTTTGGGCGAACTGCTGGGACGGGGACTTGGCGACTGGCTGGCTGTCAGCGGCTGGGGGTATCTGGCCGTCTGTTTTGCTAATCCCATTGCGTGGGGATTGGCTTTGGCGTAATGTGTTGGAATAATCAGGGGGAAGGTGGGGAGGCGGGGGAATATGTGAGTTTGCAGTGCTGCCATCATTGAGTCCGCTGCGTTGCTGTCTTAAGTTCGCGGTGATAATCCGCTGCGTTGCCATCTTGAGTCCGCAGTGCTGCCATCTTGAATCCGCAGTGCTGCCATCTTGAATCCGCTGCGCTCCTTCAAGATGGACGGCTGGCGCCGTATGCATAGGGACACGAAAGGCCGGGAAGGTAAGCGAGCTTGCCTTCCCGGCCTTTCGTGTCCCTATGCGCACTGCTTGTAGCTAGGCCAGGTTTGTATACCCCATCATATCCCTGTCTACGGCTTTGGCGGCTTCGCGGCCTTCGCGAATGGCCCATACTACCAGTGACTGGCCCCGGTGCATGTCGCCGGCTGTAAATATCTGGTCTGCGCTGGTGCGGTAGGCGCCGTGTTCTGTGGCTACATTTGTCCTGGCGTCCAGGTCTACGCCGAAGGCGTCTGCTACGTAGGCTTGAGTTCCTGTGAAGCCGGCGGCTATGAGTACCAGGTCGGCGGGGATTTCGCGCTCGCTTCCTTCTACGGCTGCCATGACGGTGCAGCCTGTTTCCTCGTCTTTCCTGGGAACCAGGTTTGTGATTATGGCCTTGCATACCTTGCCTTCCCCGTCCTTTATGAATTCCTTCACAGTGGTCTGGTACTGCCTTGGGTCTGAACCGAATATGCTTATGGCCTCCTCCTGGCCGTAATCTGTCTTGAGGATTCTGGGCCATTCCGGCCAGGTGTTGTTCTCCGCCCGCTCCACGGGAGGTTTGGGCATCATCTCTAACTGGGTGACTGAGGCGCAGCCGTGCCGGATGGATGTGCCTACACAGTCATTTCCAGTGTCCCCGCCTCCGATTACCAGCACATGCTTATCCTTTGCCGATATGAAACTTCCGTCCTCCAGCCCGGAATCCAGCAGGCTCTTGGTGGTGGCTTTCAGAAAATCCAACGCAAAGTATATGCCTGCACTGTCCCTGCCCGGCACATCGATATCCCTTGGGTTGGAGGCCCCGCAGGCCAGGATGATGCGGTCAAATTCCTTCCTGATTTTGTTGACCCGGTAATTCCTGCCCACGTCCGCTCCCGTCACAAAGGTGACGCCTTCCTTCTTCATCACATCCACCTTGCGGTCAATAACCCATTTTTCCAGCTTCATGTTGGGTATGCCGTACATCAGCAGTCCGCCCACACGGTCATTCCGTTCAAATACAGTGACGCTGTGCCCCCGTTTGTTCAACTGGTCCGCAGCAGCCAGGCCCGCGGGACCGGATCCGATAACTGCCACCTTTTTGCCGGTGCGGATGGAGGGCGGATTGGGGAGGGCATATCCGCTGTCGTATGCCTTTTCGATGATGGCCCTCTCATTTTCCTTCACGGTCACTGCATACCCGTACAGGCTGCAGGTACAGGCCGCCTCGCAGGGGGCCGGGCATACCCTGGAGGTGAACTCCGGGAAGCTGTTGGTTTTCTTAAGCCGGTTGTATGCCTGTTTCCAGTTTCCGGTATACACCAGGTCGTTCCATTCCGGCACCAGGTTGTGCAGGGGGCATCCGCTGACCATACCGCCAATCATCATGCCTGACTGGCAGAATGGCACGCCGCAGTCCATGCACCTGGCCCCCTGGCGTCTCTGTTCCTCCTCGCTTAAGGGCGTGTGAAACTCATTCCAGTTTTTAATTCGTTCCTCAGGAGCTTCACCCCTTCCCACTTCTCTCCCATATTCTAAGAATCCTGTTGCTTTTCCCATGATTGTTCTGCCTCCTTAACCTCTTAAATTGGCGTAAAATGCCTCAATCTGCGCCTGTTCGCTGTTCAGTCCCTTTTCCTCCATCTGCACAATGGCATTCATCATACGCCGGTAATCATGGGGAACAACCTTCTTGAACTTGGGCAGGTATTCACTGAAATGCTCCAGGATCCGCCCGCCTTTCAGAGAGTTGGTGCAGGCCACATGTTCTTCAATCAGGCCTTTCAGTTCCAGTACATCGTATTTGTTGGTCACTTCCTCAAAGGATACCAGTTCCTTATTGAGGCGCTTGTAAAAGCTGCGGTCCTCGTCCAGCACATAGGCGATGCCGCCGCTCATGCCGGCCCCGAAGTTCTTGCCCGTGGCTCCCAGCACCACCACGCAGCCGCCTGTCATGTATTCACAGCCGTGGTCCCCCACGCCCTCCACCACAGCGGTTGCTCCTGAATTTCGGACGCAGAAGCGCTCCCCCGCGATTCCGTTTATAAACGCCTTTCCGCTGGTAGCTCCGTATAGGGCCACATTGCCGATTATGATATTCTCCTCAGCCTTAAAGAGCACGCCTTTCGGGGGATACACCACCAGCTTGCCGCCGGAAAGTCCCTTGCCGAAATAGTCGTTGGAATCTCCTGCCAGCTCCAGGGTCAGTCCCCTTGGGATAAATGCCCCAAAGCTCTGTCCTCCGCTTCCATTGCAGCTGACGGTAAACGTATCATCAGAAAGCCCTTCCGGGTATTTCCTGGTTATCTCGGATCCGAATATGGTCCCCAGGGTGCGGTTCACATTGGACACCTCCACCTGAAGGCTTTTTTTCTGGCCGCTTCCAAGGGCGCTTTTGAATTTTCTTAAAAGCACCTGCTCATCCATGGTGTCCTCCAGGTGGAAATCAAAGACCTGTTTCCCACTGTATCCTGCCACATCCCGGCCTTCATAGGGGTTATCCAGTATCCTGCTTAAATCCACCTGGCCGGCCCGGCCAAGGGGAAGGTTCTCACGCCTCTTTAAAAGGTCCGTGCGGCCCACCAGCTCATCCACGGTGCGCACCCCCAGCCTTGCCATGTACCCGCGCAGCTCTTCTGCTATAAACTGCATAAAGTTCACCACATACTCCGGTTTACCTCTGAAACGCTTTCTCAGCTCCGGGTTCTGGGTGGCAATGCCCATGGGACAGGTGTCCAGGTTGCATACACGCATCATAACACAGCCCAGGGTCACCAACGGCGCAGTGGCAAAGCCGAATTCCTCCGCTCCCAGCATACAGGCCATTGCCACGTCCCTTCCGGTCATAAGCTTTCCGTCTGTCTCCAGAATCACCTTGTCGCGAAGCCCGTTCATAATCAGGGTCTGATGGGCCTCCGCCACCCCCAGCTCCCATGGAAGCCCTGCATTGTAAATGGAATTCCTGGGGGCTGCCCCTGTTCCTCCGTCATAGGCGGAGATCAGGATTACCTGGGCCCCGGCCTTGGCCACGCCAGCGGCCACGGTGCCCACCCCGGCCTCTGATACCAGCTTGACGGATATCCGGGCCCTGGTATTGGAATTCTTTAAATCGTATATGAGCTGGGCCAGGTCCTCAATGGAATAGATGTCATGATGGGGCGGAGGCGAGATAAGGCTGACGCCTGTGGTGGAATGTCTGGTCTTTGCCACCCACGGATAAACCTTGCCTCCGGGCAGCTGGCCGCCTTCCCCCGGCTTTGCGCCCTGGGCCATCTTTATCTGAATCTCCTGGGCGCTTACCAGATAGCGGCTGGTGACTCCGAAACGGCCGGAAGCCACCTGCTTGATGGCGGAACAGCGGTTGTTCCCCGCAGGTCCCGGAATCAGGCGGTCCAGGCTCTCGCCGCCCTCCCCTGTGTTGGATTTACCGTGAATCCGGTTCATGGCAATGGCCAGGCATTCATGGGCCTCCTGGGAGATGGAGCCGTAGGACATAGCCCCTGTCTTAAACCGCCTGACAATGGATTCCACGGACTCTACCTGGTCCAGGGGAATGCCTCCGTCCTCAGGAAAGTCAAAATCCATCAGGGAGCGCAGATGGTACATCTTATCTTCTCTGTCCACCTGGGCCGTATATTGTTTAAAGATGTCATAATTACCTGTCCTGGCCGCCTCCTGAAGAAGGTGGATGGTCAGGGGATTATAAAGGTGATCCTCCTCACCGGAGCGGGACTTGTGGCTGCCAACGCTTTCCAGGGTCAAATCCACGTCCAGCCCCAGAGGATCAAAGGCAGCGGAGTGAAGGGCATCCACATCACCTGCAATATCCTTTAATGTAATGCCGCCCACACGGCTCACCGTATCAGTAAAATATTTATCCACCACATCCTTTGAAATGCCGATGGCCTCAAAAATCTGGGCGCCCTGGTAGGATTGGATGGTGGATATGCCCATCTTGGAGGCAATCTTCACAATGCCGTGGAGCACAGCCAAATCATAGTCGCAGACAGCCGCGTAATAGTCCTTATCCAGCATGCCGGAGGCAATCAGGGAACGGATGGACTCGTGGGCCAGATAGGGGTTGACGGCACAGGCCCCGTACCCCAGCAGGGTGGCAAAATGATGGACCTCCCTGGGCTCACCGCTTTCCAGTATCAGGGCCACGCCGGTGCGTTTCTTGGTCCTTACCAGGTACTGCTGCAG
Organism: [Clostridium] clostridioforme AGR2157; assembly: GCF_000424325.1. GTDB lineage: Bacteria > Bacillota > Clostridia > Lachnospirales > Lachnospiraceae > Enterocloster > Enterocloster clostridioformis_A. The sequence continues at coordinate 2,057 of NZ_AUJR01000009.1, read as the reverse complement.
GGCCGACACAGCCAGCAGGGACGGGATTGGCACATGGTTCTCATCAATATCCCGGTCTGAGAGTATGATAATATTGGCGCCGTCCTTGTGGGCCCGGTCCACCTCCAGGAACAGGCGGTCAATAGCCTTTTCAAGGGATGTATTCTTGTAGTAGGTAATGGGAATCACCTCCACCTTGAAACCGGGCTTCTTCATGTTCTTAATTTTAAGCAAATCCGTCTCTGTCAGGATGGGATTCTCCACTTTTAAGATTTTGCAGTTTTCCGCTGTCTCCTCCAGTATGTTGCCCTCCTCACCCACATAGACCGTTGTGGAAGTCACGATTTCCTCGCGGATGGCGTCAATGGGCGGATTGGTCACCTGGGCAAAGAGCTGCTTAAAGTAGTTGAACAGGGGCTGGTGCTTCTTTGACAGCACAGCCAGGGGACTGTCCACGCCCATGGCAGACACAGCCTCCGCACCGTTCAGGGCCATGGGAAGAATCATGGTCTTATACTGTTCATAGGTGTAACCGTATGTTTTCTGTAGCCTCAGCCGCTCCTCGTCCTTCATGGCGGGGATGCCTTTGTTGGGCACCGGAAGGTCCTTTATATTGAACAGGTTGGAATCCAGCCACTCCCCGTATGGGTTGCGGGACGCATAGCAGTGCTTAAGCTCATCATCATCAATGAGCCTTCCCTGCTTTGTATCCACCAGCAGCATTTTGCCGGGACGCAGACGGTCCTTTTTCACCACCTTTGTCTGGTCAATGTCAATGGCGCCCACCTCAGAGGCCAGTATCATGCAGCCGTCCTCTGTTATGTAGTACCGGGAGGGACGCAGCCCGTTTCTGTCCAGCACAGCCCCCACCACGTCGCCGTCCGTGAACAGGATGGAGGCAGGTCCGTCCCATGGCTCCATCATGGTGGCGTAATAGCGGTAGAAATCCTTTATTTCGCTGTCCATGTACTTGTCATTTTCCCAGGGCGCGGGAATGGTGACCATGACGGCCAGGGGCAGGTCCATGCCGCTCATGACCATAAATTCCAGGGCATTGTCCAGCATGGCGGAATCAGAGCCTTCCTGGTTTATGATGGGCAGCACCTTGTGCATGTCGTATCTGAAATACTCGGATTCCATGTTCTCCTCCCTGGCCACCATCTTATCCACATTGCCGCGGATGGTATTGATTTCACCGTTGTGGACAATGAAGCGGTAGGGATGGGCCCGCATCCAGCTGGGATTGGTGTTGGTGCTGAATCTGGAATGGACAATGGCAATGGCCGACTTATAATCCTCATCCTGGAGATCTGAAAAAAACAGCCTCAGCTCACCCACCAGAAACATGCCTTTATACACAATAGTCCTGCTGCTTAAGGATACCACATAGGTGTCCTCGTTGCTCTGCTCAAATACGCGGCGGGCTATGTATAGCTTTCTGTCAAAATCCAGTCCTGCCTTCATTCCGGTGGGTTTGCCCACAAAGCCCTGGGCAATATAGGGCATCACGTCCACGGCCTTCTTGCCGAGAATCTCAGGGGCAGTGGGGACCACCCTCCATCCCAGGAAGGTCATGCCCTCCTTGCGCACAATGATCTCAAACATCTTCATGGCCTGGCTGCGAATCAGTTCATCCCGGGGGAAGAAGAACATGCCCACGCCATACTCCCTCTCGCCTCCTAGCTGAAAGCCCAGGGGTTCTGTCACCTTCTTAAAAAATCCGTGGGAAATCTGGAGCATGATTCCCACTCCGTCCCCTGTCTTGCCCTCGGCGTCCTTTCCTGCCCTGTGTTCCAGATTTTCAACTATATGAAGGGCCTGGTCCACTGTGTGGTGGCTCCTGATGCCCTTTATATTGGCCACGGCGCCGATGCCGCAGTTATCGTGCTCAAAACGTGGTTCATACAGTCCGGGCTGTTTCTGTTTGGATTCCATAAATATTTCTTCCTTTCTTTGTATAAATGGGGGATGTTATAAACCGATTTTAAAATCGGATAGGGGAGATTTTAACCTCCCCTTCCACACCACGTAGCGTACCGTTCGGTACTACGCGGTTCAATAGTTTACTCGGACTTTCA